>DASVVQ010000030.1:0-154762 GCA_036386475.1 Allosphingosinicella sp.
CTTCAGCTTCAACGTCAAGGGCGGCCGCTGCGAGGCCTGCAAGGGCGACGGCCTCATCAAGATCGAGATGCACTTCCTCCCCGACGTCTACGTCACCTGCGACGTCTGCCACGGCCACCGCTACAATCGCGAGACCCTGGAAGTGAAGTTCAAGGGCAAGAGCATCGCCGACGTGTTGGACATGACGGTGGAGGACGCCCACGCCTTCTTCAAGGCGGTGCCCCCGATCCGCGACAAGATGGCGATGCTGGAGGAAGTCGGCCTGGGCTACATCAAGGTCGGCCAGCAGGCGACGACGCTCAGCGGCGGCGAGGCCCAGCGCGTGAAGCTGGCGAAGGAGCTGTCGAGGCGGGCGACAGGGCAGACATTGTACATACTGGACGAGCCGACGACGGGCCTGCACTTCGAGGACGTGCGCAAGCTGCTCGAGGTGCTGCATGCGCTGGTCGAGCAGGGGAACAGCGTCGTCGTGATTGAGCATAATCTCGAGGTTATCAAGACCGCGGATTGGGTGCTCGATCTTGGACCGGAGGGAGGCGACAAGGGCGGTGAGGTGGTTGCCGAAGGCACACCGGAGGACGTAGCCAAGGAACCTCGCTCATTTACCGGCGGCTATCTTCGAGAGCTGCTGGCCAAGTCTCAGCGCGCTGACCTCGCGGTCACGCCGGTGCGGAAAAAGCGGGGTTCCACAGTCTCAATGCGACAGCGAGAGGCAGCTGAATAAAGTAGTGGTCGAAGCGGGGCACGTCTCCGGCGAGACCGAGCTACTATGCTGCCGTGTCTGTTGCTTCCGCGGGACGCACACGCCTCCCACGCTCGCGTGGCCGGGGCGCTAAAAGCAACGCTATCGTTACTGCTAGGGCTTGTCCTAGGGCGCGAAACATCTCGATATCCTGCAATAACTCGGTCGGCCCGCTTGAGCTCCCAAACTGGATGGCATGCGCGGTGCTGTTTCTGCGTCTGAAAAATGCTTCCAGCCTGGCCTCCAGCTCGATTTGGGCGGTGCCGAAGGTATCTTTGCCGAGGAACGCCTTAAGCCTCGGCTGCTTACAGCACTCTGTGATAATGCTTTTCAGTCCAATTTGGTTGAATAGACGGTTCAACTCGCCAGGCCGCATGTTATTTTCGTTGTGAGAAAGCGCGTGTTCAACGTTGGCGGCCACTTCCTTTCTCAGGCAAAAAGCCAGCGTCGCTGCCACTTGCTCATCAGCCGAGCGCACGTTCGTTTCGATTTCTTCGAAAGGCGTTCGCGCCAGCCCCTCCAACGATCGCTTCCAAACGACCGCGGCTATTTTATGCGGGAAATCGGACAAAGCCCTAGCCGACCGGGTCTTCTCCCGAAAAGCTGCTCTGACTTGCTGCCGGACATGCTCCTCGAAAACAGCAGCCAACAATAGGACCGCCGCATTAGCGGCAGCGACGCGCGCCCGGGGGGTTAAGCCGGCCGCTCCAGAAGACGTGCCTCGATCACCAGCCATCTCCGCCAATGAATCAAGCTCTTCGGAGAACTCGTCAAAGATCGCATCGAACTCAGTTGGCATCGGGATTGATACCCGCGCCTTCCAGTAAAATTCTCTCGAGCAGCTCGATGCGATCCTTGACGGCCTGAGCGGTATTCCCCTGACCCGTCAGGATTGGACCACTTTCCTCTATTGAGAACTCCTGCTTCAAACGGGCTTTTATGGGGTCTGCGGCAGAGGAGAATGCATCCGCATGCTCCCATCGCCGATGAAGCGCTACGAGCGAGGCATCATAGAGCGCAGCCGACATCCGCTCGCGCCCCTTCTCGTCCGGAGGGAGGAGGAACGGCCGCGGCCCGAAGACACTGACGGCTCTCTCAAGGCGAGATATAAATTCATCCTTTAGGCCTTCAACTTCCTCCGCTGGTAGACTAGTCCGCTCCTCCATCGCTCGATCAAGCATCGCCTTCATAGATCCACGTATGTTACTGCTATCTCTAAGGGCGAAGTAGCGAAGGACAAGTTGGCAGTCGCCCATGGTCGCATAGAGGGTGTTCTTTTGGCGATTTGGGTTCTCATAGTAGTCGCTTGGGTTTGTCTCCGTATATGGCGGAATTCCGAAAATCTCCGTGAACAACCTGTTGCGGGCGAGCTCCACAATCGCTTTGTTAAATTCGCCGGGATATATGGCATTGCGAATCTCTTGAGCATTTAGCCTCGTTCCGCCCGTGTTAAGCCTATCGAATATGAATCTTCGAATATCAACGATGCTGAACTTGTTTTCGGGATCCCGATCCGAGTCGCTTTCAAGCAGCAATACGATCGCAGACAATGATGCTCTATCGAGAGCCCGCTTTATGCGGGGTGGAGCCTTGGAGTAGCGTAACCCGTTGAGAGGCGACAGGACCTGAAGTCCGCTCAATGCAAAATCGCCCTCCAAGAATTCCTTGATAGCGTTTAACCGCTGTTGCCCATCCATTACCTCGTATCTCGCCTCGGTCGTTTCATACAAGAAAATTGGCGGGACGGGTACATTGAGAAGCAATGACTCGATGAGTCGGGATTTCTGCGGGGTTGCCCAGCGAAGTCTTCTTTGATATTCCGGTCGAACATTGAGGATGTCACCATTGACGACCAAGTCCTTCAGCTGCGGAAGAAGAAAGTTGTTCGTTTGATAGACAACCCGGAACGCGTGCTTGCTGAAAAACTCCTCAGGGCTAACTTTCGTGCTCGTACGAGGCACGGGAGTGTCCTCCGCTTCCTCAATGCCCTCAACAGCTATCTGGTCAAGCAGTGCAATCTCCGCCATCAAATCTTCCTCTGCGTCGTAAGGCCGGTCCCTTGGGCCTGCTCAGGCCACAGATACCGATTGCGCTCCCGTCTTCATAGGGGGCGCGCCTGAGCACCGCCCGAAGAGCCGGGCGGTAGGGCCGAAATCTTGTAAAACACAAACTGATTCCATTCGCTAGCTGGCTTCCACCGCTGCACAGGCTGGAGGGAGAGCGGACAGGTAATTACCTGCTACTGCTGCCCATATGTGGAAAACCGGGACAGTATATATTTAATGCTGACGCTGCGGCCCCGTCACCCCCGAGGCCGCCGTCCCTCGTACCGCACCCGCATCCGCACCCGCGTCGCCCCCGTCCGCCGCGCCTCCGGCAGCATCCTCCGGATCAGGATCTCGTGGCCGCGCCAGTGGCGGTCGAGGCCGTAGGCGATGCGCTGCTCGCGGGTGACGACGTCCGGCGGGAAGCGGGCGTGGCGCATCTCGATCCACAATTCGACATAGGCGCGCCCCTCGGCCGCGCAGGCCTCGCGGGCGTGGCGCACGACCGCGTCGTCGTCGGGGTTCGTCGGGATCGCGGCGACGGCCGCCTCGACGGCGCAGCGCTCCCAGGCGTCATAGGCGGCGAGCGCGTTCGGGCGCGCTGCCGCCGGCGCCGCCGCCGCCGCGAGCAGGGCCGCCGCCAGGGCCGTCGCAGGAAGGAAGGTCCGCTTCGTCATCGCCCGGCATCGTAGGGCAGCGCGCCGATCGCCGCAACGAACGCCGAACTCCTGAGGGGGGCGGGGACAGTATCTATTTCGCCAAAGGCAGCCGCCTCGCATTCGCACGGGCGGAGGCGAAAATCTAAGCTGTCCCCGCAGGCCGCTGACGACGCCGTCGCGGGCCGCGCGGCCGAAGCGGCGGAATCGCTCTTCCAACCACCCGCACGCGCGTTAATCTGGCCCCCGCCTTGGGGGGACGCAGCATGGAAATCGACGCCGCTGGGATCGCGCCGCGCGCCGCCGGGACGCCGGCCGGGGACCGGCTTGAGAAAGCGGTCGATCGCATTCTCGGCAGAACGATGGGGACGATGGTGCTCGGCCCGCGCGGACCGGCTCGCCCGATGAAATTCTATCTTTTCGCCTGGTTCCTCCTCTACGCGCCGCTCTGGCTGCTCGCCGCCCAGGTGGGCGAACGCGACCCGCGGCTGACCGGGCTGCTGGCCTGGGGCTTCCTGTACTTCGCCGCCGCTTTGGTCTTTTCCCGCCGGACCTCGGACGAGATCCGTCGGACGATCCAGGCGGACATATTGCCGTACGTCTCGCCGGCCTATGCCGATGCCGTCGCCGAGGATCTGCAGAGGCGCTACCCGGCGTCGGTCCGGTTCGGCCTTCCCGTGCTGATCGCGGCGCTCTCGCTGGCGGCCGCAATCTGGGCGCTGGCGCACGATCTGCTGCTTCCCGGACCCAGCCACCTCGTCGGCGCCGCAGGGGCCCCTCCCGCCGCCTTGGAGCACCAGCTCCGGCGGGTCGGCGGCGAGCACCTGTTGTGGGCCGCCACGCACTTCCTGTACTTCCTGACGGCGGCGCAATCGGTGATCGCGGCGCGTTTTTATCTCGCCTTCGCGCGCAACCTGGAGAGGGAATCGGAGGACTTTTCGCTGGTGGGCGCGGCCGACAGCCCGGTCGTCCGCGGCCTGTCGCGGCTGGCGACCCAGGTCCTCGTCTTCTGGGCGATGATCTTCCTTTCGATCCTCGCGGTCATGCTCGTCGCCGCGCTTCCCGAGGCATATCGCCTGCCGCCCAATTCGAAGCTGCTGTTCACGATGGTGCCGATCGCGGGCTTTTTCTCGCTCGGCTTCGGGACCCTCGTCTATCTCGCCGGCGAGGCGAGGATCCGCACCACTTTGCAGCGCTTCGCGAGCCGCCGCGTCGCGCCCCTCCAGCAGCGCACCAATGCCCTCATGCGCGCAGATGCGCCGGCGGCGGAGCAACTGGAGGAGGTCCAGCTTCTGTCGGCATTGCAGGACCGGATCGTGGCCGGCGCACGCTACGGCAGCCGCGTCGGCGTCAGCGTCAGCGTCGCTTTGCCGCTGATCATGCCGGTCGTCAGCATCGCGGTGAGCCTTCTGACCAAAGGGTAGCGTGCCGCCAGCCCCCGATCGAGGTCGCGGCCCGCATCCCGGTCTTGCAAAATAGGATTTCGTCTGTTTCACAGCTCGACCATGGAACAGAGCACGAACGCGCTTGGAAGTCGCCCGCCGGCCCCGACCCTTTCCCCCTCCCGCGAGCCGCCGGGCGCGCACGGGTCGCGCTTTGCCGCGCCCGATTTCGACCCGGTCCCGCTCCGTGCGCGCCGCGACGGCTGGACGCCCGAGCGGCAGCGTCGCTACGTCGCCGCGCTCGCCGAGACCGGCCATGGCGGCAAAGCGGCGAAACGGGTCGGGATGAGCGAGCAAAGCGCCTGCCGGCTGCGCCGCCGTCCGGACGCCGCCTCCTTTCGCGCGGCCTGCGAGGCCGCCTGGCAAAGCGCCCGCCGGCGCTGGGCCTTGGCGCGGTTCGCCGGTGCGCGCCGCGGCACGCCGGAAGGTTCAGGATTTCTATCCCTTGGTGAGCGCGAACTTCCGGAACTTATGAACCTTCCACGGCCTCCGGAGCCGTCGCCCGCCCATTGGCCAGGGTCGCCGCGCGCTCCGCGCCCGCCCGGAATCGACTCCGCGCCTCCATCTGCTACCCTCCGCGCCAGCCGCATACCGGGGGGTGAGTCGCTTATGTCCGCCGAGAGCAATCCGCATGTCGTCGCCTTGCGCGCAGCCTATCGGCGCTGGCGCGAGACCAAGGGCGGCTCCGCCGACGAGATCCTCGCTCTGTTCGACGACCGCATCGAGATGCGCTCGGTGCTCGCCTCCGATCTCCCGTCCGGGGTCGCCGGGCGCCACGTCTCCAAGGCCGAGGCGGCGGACTATTTCGCCGCGCTCGCCCGCGAATGGGAGATGCTCGACTATGTCGTCCACGATTTCGTCGCCGACGGCGAATATGGCGAGACCGTCGTCGCGATCGGCCGCTGCGCCTGGCGCCACCGCGAGACCGGCGCCGAGGTCGACACGCCCAAGATCGACATCTGGCGCTTCGAGTTCGGCAAGGCGACGCGCTTCACCGAGATGTTCGACAGCCTCGCCTTCGCCCGCGCCGTCGGTGCCGTCTGAGCAGGGGAGGGACGTCGATCAGAGGATGAAGTCGGTCGATGCCAGGCTCACCAGGCCGGAGAGCTCGATCATGAAATCGGCCGCCCGGTCGCCGTTGACGTCGCCCGAGACGAAGGTCTTTCCGTCCGCCTGCGAATAGCGCAGCTGGCCCGCCACGCCGGAGAAGGCGCTCATTCCGATGAAGCTGAAATTCTGGTTGCCGCTGGCATTGGCGTTGGCGTCGATCGCATTGAGCGAGATCTTGTCGGCCTCGGCGCGGCTGAAGTCGGTGATCACGTCATGCGCTCCGACTGCGGTCTCGGACGCGAAATTGTAGACGAAGCGGTCGGCGCCGGTGCCGCCGGTCAGCACGTCCGCGCCGAGCCCGCCGGTGATGGTGTCGTTGCCTGCGCCGCCGTCGACGACGTCGGCGCCGCCCGCGGACGCAATCGTGTCGGCGCCGCCCATGCCGTAGATCGTGTCCTCGAGCTCGGTCGCCCGCGGCTGGCCGGTGACGGTGGTCGAGGTCGAGATCGTGTTGTTGGAGGCATTGCCGGTGACGATATTGCCCTCGCGGACGTTGGTCACCGTCACCGCCAGCGCCTGGCTGTCGGTGAAGGTCCCGTCGCTGGCCGAGACGACGACGTCGTAGACGTTGTTGCCGCCCGCGTCCGCAGGCGCCTCGTGATTGGGCGCTGCGAGGAAGCGCAGCGCGCCGGTCGCGGCATCGATGGTGAAGCGGGCGGCATCGGCGCCGCCGGTGATGGAGTAAAGGAGGGTGCGGCCGTCGCCGTCGACCGCCGCCACCGTGGCGACCGCCGCGACGTTCTCAGCCACCAGGATCATGGCCGAAGCGCCGCCACCGCCGGATGTGATCGCCACGCCTTCCTCGACGTTCCCGACGCGCACGGACAATGCCCGGCTGTCGGTGAAGGTCCCGTCGCTGGCCGAGACCACCAGGTCGTAGACATTGTCGCCGCCGGCGTCGGTCGGCGCCTCGAAGTTCGGGGCCGAGACGAAGCGTAGCGCACCCGTGACGGCGTCGATCGTGAAGCGTGCCGCATCGGCGCCCCCGCTGATCGCGAAGGACACCGCGCCGCCGTCCGCGTCGCTGGCCGCGACGATTGTCACCGCGATGCCGTTCTCTGCGGTCGCGATCGTCGTTGCCGAGCTGATCGAGACGCCCTCATTCGCATTGCCGACCGTGACGGCCAGCGCCCGGCTGTCGCTGAAGACGCCGTCGCTGGCCGAGACGACGACGTCGTAGACATTGTCGCCGCCGACGTCGGCCGGCGCTTCGTAGTTCGGCGCCGCGACGAAGCGCAGCGCGCCCGTGGCGGCGTCGATCGTGAACTTCGCCGCATCCGCGCCGCCGCTGATCGAGTAGGTGAGGGCATCGCCGTCCGCGTCGGATGCGGCGACGACCGTCACCGCCGTCTCGTTCTCGGCCACCGCAGCGGACGAGGCGGAGCCGATCGCGACGCCTTCGTTCACGTTGCCGACCGTGACGGCCAGTGCCCGGCTGTCGGTAAAGGTGCCGTCGCTCGCCGAGACGACGACGTCATAGACGTTGTCGCCCCCGGCATCGGCCGGCGCTTCGTAGTTCGGCGCCGCGACGAAGCGCAGCGCGCCGGTGGCGGCGTCGATCGTGAACTTCGACGCATCCGCACCGCCGCTGATCGAGTAGGTGAGGGCATCGCCGTCCGCATCGGATGCCGCGACGACCGTCACCGCCGCCTGGTTCTCGGCCACGGCAGCGGAAGAGGTGGAGCCGATCGACACGCCCTCGTTCACGTTCCCGACCGAAACGGCCAGCGCCTGGCTGTCGCTGAAGGTGCCGTCGCTCGCCGAGACGACGACGTCGTAGACATTGTCGCCGCCGACGTCGGCCGGTGCTTCGAAATCGGGCGCGTCGACGAAGCGCAGCGCGCCGGTCGCGGCGTCGATGGTGAAGCGGGCCGCGTCCGCGCCGCCCGTGATCGAGAAAGCGAGCGCATCGCCGTCAACGTCCGAGGCGGCGACGACGGTCACGGCGGTCCCATTCTCCGCGCTTGAGGCGGTGGCCGCCGAGCCGATCGAAACGCCTTCGTTCACGTTGCCGACCGAGACCGCGAATGCGCGGCTGTCGGTGAAGGTGCCGTCGCTGGCCGAGACGATGACCTCGTAGAGGTTGTCGAGGCCGGCGTCGCCGGGCGCCTCGAAATCCGGCGCGTCGATGAAGCTGAGCGCTCCCGAGGCGGCATCGATGGCGAACAGCGAAGCGTCGGCGCCGCCGGCGATCGAGAACGTCACGGCATCGCCGTCCGCATCGGACGCCGCGACGACCATAACCGCGCTCTGGTTCTCGGACGTAGCGACCGATGTTCCCGAGGCGATCGATACGCCCTCATTGGCATTTCCGACCGCGATCGAGAGGGATTGGTTGTCGGCAAACGCGCCGTCGCTCGCAGAGACGACGACGTCGTAGACATTGTCGCCGTCGGCGTCGCCCGGCGCTTCGAAATCGGGCGCGTCGAGGAAGCGCAGCGCGCCGGTCGCGGCGTCGATTTCGAACAGTGCCGCATCGTCGCCGCCGGCGATCGAATAGGTGAGTGCGTCCCCGTCCGCGTCGGCCGCGACGACGACCATCACCGAGGTCTGGTTCTCCACCGACGACACGGCCGCCGCCGAGCCGATCGAGACGCCTTCGTTGGCGTTGCCGACCGAGACGGCGAAGGCCGTGCTGTCGCTGAACACGCCGTCGGTCGCCGAAACGACGACGTCGTAGACATTGTCCCCGCCGGCATCGGCGGGCGTCTCGAAGTTGGGCGCGTCGAGGAAGCTGAGCGCACCGGTGACGGCGTCGATGGCGAAGAGCGCCGCGTCGGCGCCGCCGGCGATCGAGTAAGTGAGCGTATCGCCGTCCGCGTCGGTCGCCTCGACGATAGTCACCGCATTGCCGTTCTCAGCCGTCGAGACGTTCGCGGCGGAGAGGATCGACACGCCTTCATTGGCATTGCCGACCGAGACGGCGAGGGCCTGGCTGTCGGTGAACACCCCGTCGCCGGCCGAGACGACGACGTCGTAGACATTGTCGCCGTCGGCATCGCCTGGCGCCTCATGGTCCGGCGCGGCGAGGAAGCGCAGGGCGCCGGTCGCCGCATCGATCGCGAACAGAGCCGCGTCGGCGCCGCCGGCGATGGCGAAAGCGGGGGCGGTTCCGTCGCCGTCGACCGCGGCCACGAATGTCACTTGAAGTCCGTTCTCCGCCACCGCCACGTCGGCGGAATCGCCGCCGCCGCCGGAAGTGATGGTCACGCCTTCCGCGGCGTTGCCCACCGAGACAGTGACTGCCTGCGTGCGGGTGAAGCTGCCGTCGCTGACGGTGACGACGACTTCATAATCGTTGTCCCCGTCGGCATCGCTCGGCGCCTCGAAATCGTGAGCCGCGACGAACCGCAGCGCGCCGGTGGCGACATCCACCGCGAACGAGGCGGCGTCGGCGCCGCCCGCGATCGCGTAGGAGAGGGGTGCGCCGTCCGGATCGCTGGCGGCGATCGTGCCGACCGACGCTATGTTCTCGTCCACCCCGAATGCGGAGGCTGTGGCGAGGACGACGTCCTCGTTCGCATTGCCGACGGTCACGGCGATCGCCTGGCTGTCGCTCAGGCTGCCGTCGCTGGCGGTGACGACCACGTTGTAGACATTGTTGGCGCCGGCATCGGCCGGCGCCTCGAAGTCGGGCGCCGACAGGAAGCGCAGGGCGCCGGTCGCCGCGTCGATGGCAAAGAGAGCGGCATCGGCGCCGCCGGCGATCGAATAGGTGGGCGCGGTCCCGTCGAGGTCCGTGGCACTGACGCTCGCCACCGCCGTGCCGCCCTCGACGAGCGTGACCGCGGCCGAGGCGCCGCCGCCGTTGGAGGTGATCGTGACCGCCTCGTTGACGTTTGTCACCGTCACCGAAATCGCCTGGGTGTCGGCGGGATTGAAGCCGTCGCTGACCGAGACGATCACATCGTAGACGTTGTTCGCGCCGACGTCGGAGGGCGCTTCGAAATTGCGCGCCGAGCTGAAGAAGAGCTGGCCGTTCTGCGCGTTGATGGAGAACTTCGATGCATCGGCGCCGCCGGCGATGGAGAAGGTGACCGAGGACGGCGAGGCGTCCGGGTCGGCCCTGACGATCGTCATGACGAAGCCCGCATTCTCCGCGACGTTGGTCGCGAAGCTGTCGCCGCCGCCGCCCGAGACGATGTAGGGCGCCTCGTTCTGGTTGAGGATTTCGGCGCTGAGCGAATAGCTGGCCGACAAGCTGCCGTCGCTCGCGGTCACGGTCACGTCGTAGATGTTGTTGGCGCCGGCATCGAGCCGCGCCTCGTAATTCGGCGACGCGGCGAAGCGCAGCACGCCGTCCGCGTCGATCGTGAAGCGCGCGGCGTCGGCACCCGAAAGAGAATAGGCGATCGCATCGCCGTCGGGATCGGCCGCGCTGAAATCGAGGACCGGAGCGGTGCCGTTCTCGATATAGTAGTTCGAGGACTGGCCGCCGCTGAGCGTGGGGCTCTCGTTGACGTTGGTGATCGTCACCGCCAGCGCCTGGATGTCGGTGTTGACGCCGTCGGAAACCGAGACGATCACATCGTAGACGTTGTTGGCGCCGAAATCCTGCTTCGACTCGAAGTTGCGCGCCTGGACGAAGGTCAGCGCGCCGGTCGAGGCGTTGATCGCGAAGCGCGAGGCGTCGATGCCCCCGACGATGCTGTAGGTCAGCGCCGACCCTTCGGGATCGGTGGCGGCGATCGTCGCGACGGCGATCTGGTTCTCCGCGACGCTCAATGCGGCGCTCGGTCCGCCGCCGTTCGAGACGATCTCGGGCGCGCCGCTGGTCGTGTAGACCTGCCCGCGTATGTCGTAATCGGTGAAGTTGTTATTGGCGCTTTCCCAGACCGCGAACATGTTGCCGTTGCCGTCCACGGCGATGTCCGGCGCGGATTCCGTCCGGTTGCTCACGGTACTGACGAGGAACTCGCTGCCGACGCGCGCGCCCGCGGCGTCGAAATACTGGCCGCGGATCGAGCTGCTGATGTAGTCGCCGTTGCCGTGGGCCCAGGTGATCAGGAAGCCGCCGTCGGGCAGGTCCACGATCTGCGGTGTCGTCGAGCCGACGAAGCCGCCGCCATGGGGGTTCGCCTTGGTCGTGCTGACGACGAAGTCGCTCCCGATCGGCGCGCCCGATGCCGAAAAGATCCGCGCCCGGATCTCAGTGTCGTAGGTGGTGAGGCTCGAGGCGCTCGACCAGGTGATGACGAAGCGACCGTCGGCCAGCTCCGTGACGCTCGCGGAATCCTGGTTGAGCGCGGTCGTGCTGTTGACGAGGAACTGGCCGCCCGACTTGGCGCCGCTCGCGTTGAAGACCTGCGCATAGACGTCTGCGAACTGGCCGGAGCCAAGGGTCCAGGTCGCGACGAAGCCGCCGCCGGCGAGGCTCGTCACGCTCGGCGCGCTCTCGCCGCCGACGGCGCCGCTGTTGACGAGGAACTCGCCCCCCACCGCGACGCCAGCGGCGCTGTAGATCTGTCCCTTGATCGCGCTCGTATGGCCGTCCTGCGCCGAATCGGCGCTCTGCCAGGTGACGACGAAGCCCCCGCCGTCGAGACCGGTGATCGCGGACCGGCTCTGATCGGCGGTCAGCTGGCTGTTGACCCTGAACTCGGTGCCGACCGCGGCGCCGGCCGCGTCGAAGACCTGGCCCTTGATCGCGAGGCCGCTGCCGTCTTGCGTCGTGTCGGTGGTTTCCCAGGTGACGACATAGCCGCCGCCGGCGAGCGTCGTGACGCTCGGCGCGCGCTGGTCGCCCGCCGCCGCAGCGTTGATCAGGACTTCAGGACCGACGGCATTTCCGAGGGAATCGTAGCGCTGCGCCTTGATCGCCCGGCCCGCGCCGTCCTGCGCCGCATCGGTGGTGCTCCATACCAGGATGAACCCGCCGCCGGCGAAGCCCGCGATGGACGGCGACAGCTGACTGCCGACGAGCTGAGTGTTGGCGACGACCTCGCCGCCCCGACGACCATATCCCGGCATTTATTCCCCCCTATTGGCAGCGAGGGGATAGCGGCCGCTTTGCTTACAATCGGTAAATCGCCTGGAAATTCCGGTAATTCCGCCCGCTCAGCAGTTGCGGCCCTGCTGGACCGGGTCGGCGCTCCCGCCGCGATCGGAATCGGTGCAGTGCCTGGTATGGCCCGGTGGGCGGCGCACCGGCGGCTGCTGGCCGTTGCAGCGCACGCCGCGCCCGGCCGGGTCCGATCCCGGTCCGCCGTCCGAATCGGAGCAGCCCGAGGGATATTCTCCGTAACGACCCTGGCCGCTGATCTCGCCCTGCGGCCCGCGGCCGCCGAATTGCGGATCGGCATTGGGGCCGGTATCGCGGTCCGTGTAGCGGTTTCGCGTGCCGGTGCCGTAGCCCGGCCGGTCGCGTGCGCCCGGCGCCGTGTCGGCGTCGGTGACGCCGGTATAGGTCTGCGCCTCGGCGCGGCCCGCGATCGCGGCGACGGCGCCGCCGGCGACGATCCCGGCGCCGCCCACGACCCGCTCCAGGAAAGACCGTCGGCTGAGCTTGCGTCTGGCTGTCATGCTTGCCTCCCTCATCGGACAGGCCCGGTGCGCCGGCAGGAGGGACTTTCTGCTTCCGTAGCGAGTCGCGCAAGCCGGATTCGATCGTCGATCCGCCGGCGCTTTCCTCGCCACTTCTGTCATCAGCCTCTCGCGCTCCCGGCGATCCCGTGCCAATGAGGCGGTCCATGACCGCAACCCAGATCGACCAGATACCCGCCATCATCGAACAGCTCTGCGAGAGGTTCGACGAATCGACCGCCGCCTTGCGCAGCGCGCTCGCCCATTACCTCAAGAACGGCGAGCGGCCGGATCCGGAAGCGCGCGCCGGCGGCCTGTTCGCCTATCCCGAGCTCAGGATCGACTATCGCGACGACAAGCCGGTGCGCTTTCCGGCCCGCGCCTTCGGCCGGCTCAACCAGCCCGGCACCTATGCGATCAGCATCGCGAGGCCCCGCCAGTTCCGCAAATATCTCGCCGAGCAGCTCCACTATCTGGTCCGCGACTATGAGGTCGAGGTCTCGGTCGCCCGCTCCGCGAGCGAAATACCCTATCCCTACGTCCTCGACGGGACCGACGATCTCCGGCTCGACGAGGTCACCGCAGCCGAGCTTTCGCGCTGGTTCCCGGCGACCGAGCTCGAGCATATCGGAGACGAGATTGCCGACGGGGCCTGGAGCTACGCGGCGCGCCCGGAGCGCCCCCTCGCGCTGTTCGACGGACCCCGCGTCGATTTCAGCCTGGCGCGCCTCCGCCACTATACCGGCACGCCGGTCGAGCACACGCAGCGCTATCTCCTGTTCACCAACTATGTCCGCTACGTCGACGAATTCGTCCGCTGGGCGGTGGACGAGCTCCATGCCGAAGACAGCGCCTACGAGGCGCTGTCGGTGCCTGGCGGCCTGTTCGTCACGCGCGACACTCCCGATCCGATGGCGCTCGTCACCGAAGGCTCGGGATGGCGCAAGTATCAGATGCCGGCCTACCATCTGATCGGCGCCAACGGCGGCGGCATTACCCTGGTCAATATCGGGGTTGGTCCGTCGAACGCCAAGACGATCTGCGACCATCTCGCCGTGCTCAGGCCCGAAGTGTGGCTGATGATCGGCCATTGCGGAGGCCTTCGCCCCAGCCAGACGATCGGCGACTATGTCCTCGCCCACGCCTATTTGCGGGACGATCACGTCCTCGACGCCGTCCTCCCGATCGAGATTCCGATCCCGGCCATCGCCGAGATTCAGCAGGCGTTGTACGACGCCGCGGCGCAAGTGACCGCAGAGGACCCGGCTGCCCTCAAAGAGCGGCTCAGGACCGGTACGGTCGTCACCACCGACGATCGCAATTGGGAGCTTCGCTACCAATCCTCGGCGCTTCGCTTCAACCAGTCCCGCGCGGTCGCCATCGATATGGAGTCGGCGACGGTCGCCGCGCAGGGCTTTCGTTTCCGCGTGCCTTACGGGACCCTTCTTTGTGTGTCCGACAAGCCACTCCACGGAGAAATCAAGCTGCCCGGCCAAGCCAATGCCTTCTACGAGCGGGCGATCAGCCAGCATCTTCGCATCGGCATAGAAACGCTGAGGATTTTGAAGCGGGAGGGCGGCCAGCTGCACAGCCGGAAGCTGAGATCGTTCGACGAACCCCCCTTCCGGTGAGCGCCGCTTTCGGCTAGTTGCCTTGGATCAGGATTCGCGCGGGTGGGGTTTCGGTCCGGGAGTCTTTCGAAGGGGGTCTGTCCTGCCGCTCGAAAGGGTCGTCGAACTGTAACATCAGCCGCTTAGGTGCAGCGCAACCCGCTAGTGGAGCGGGCTTCCAGAAATTCGATTTTTCAGATCGGGTGGGGGTTTAAGATGAACAAATTCGGACTGTTTAGCGCGGCTGCAGCCGTCGCCATCGTTGCGCCGACCGCGGCATACGCCCAGGAAACCACCTCGCAGATTCGCGGCGAGGTCACGGCGTCCGGCGCGCCGGTCGCGGGCGCCGAAGTCACCGTCACCCACGTGCCGTCCGGCACGACCTCGACCTCGACGACCGACGATTCGGGCGGGTTCAGCGCATCGGGTCTGCGCGTCGGCGGCCCCTACACCGTTTCCGTAACCGCCGCCGGTCAGGAGAGCCGCGAGATCACTGGCATCTTCCTCGAGGCCGGCCAGCCCTTCCGGCTCCCGGTCGAGCTCGGCGGCGAGGAAGCCGAGGAGATTGTCGTGACCGGCGTCCGCGGCGCCCGCCAGACCTCGAACGGCCCGATCACCGCGCTCAACCGGGAGGACATCGAAGGCGTCGCCTCGATCAATCGCGACGTCCGCGACCTCGCCCGCCGCGATCCGATGGCGAACATCGATCTCACCAACAGCCGGACGATCGAGATCGCCGGCCAGAACGGCCGCCTCAACCGCTTCTCGGTCGACGGCGTCCAGTTCTCGGACGATTTCGGCCTCAACAACGGCGGCCTGCCGACCTCGCGCGGCCCGGTGCCGTTTGACGCGATCGAGCAGTTCGCGGTGCGGGTCGCCCCCTACGACGTCTCGGAAGGCGATTTCCAGGGCGGCGCGATCAACGTCGTGCTGCGTTCGGGCACGAACGATTTTCACGGCTCGGCCTTCTTCACGCACAGCGACGACAGCCTCACCGGCTCGCGCACCCGCGGGCAGGACATCGACCTCGAGTTCCGCTCGCGCCAATATGGCGCCCTGATCGCGGGCCCGATCATCCGCGACCGTCTGTTCTTCATGTTCGCCTATGAGCGGACCGACGAGACCGATCCGTTCGACGACGGCGTCGGCCCCGGCTTCGCCAACCAGGTTCCGGGCATCACCATCGGTCAGATCGACCAGGTCAGCCAGATCGCCCAGGGCACCTACAATTACGACACGCTCGGCCTGATCCAGAATGCGGCCGAGCAGGACGACAAGTATATCGCGAAGATCGATCTCAACATCACCGACGATCACCGCGCGTCCTTCACCTTCGTCCGCAACGTCGGCACCCAGCAGTTCCAGCAGAACACCTTCACCACGCCGCCTTTCGCGCTCGGCCTGCAGTCGAACGGCTACGAGCTCGCCGAGGAAGTCAATTCCGGCGTCTTCCAGTTCAACTCGGCCTGGAGCGACAGCTTCTCGACCGAGATTCGCGCCAGCTTCCGCGACATCAACCGCGACCAAACCCCGTTCGGGGGCCGCGAGTTCGGTCAGTTCGAGGTCTGCCTCGATCCGACCACCAACGGCAATGCGACCGCCTGCACCGGCTCGCGCGTCTTTTTCGGTCCGGACATCAGCCGCCAGGCGAACGACCTCAACACCCAGAACACGTCGGTCGACTTCCTGGCGCGCTGGACGGGCGGCAACCACACGGTGAAGGCGATCGCCGGCTACACCAACATCTCGGTCTACAACGTCTTCCTGCAGAACTCGCTGGGCAACTTCTATTTCGACTCTCTCGCCGATTTCCAGGCGCGGCGGGCGAACCGCGTGCGCCTCGGCGGGGCCGTTCCCTCGCTCGACGTCGATGACGCGGCGGCGCAGTTCGAGACGGAGAATTATACCCTGGGCATCCAGGACGATTGGGACGTCACCGACACGTTCCAGCTCACCGTCGGCGTCCGCTACGATCGCTATGCCAATCCGCAGACTCCGCCGATCAATCTCAACTTCTTCCAGCGCCACGGTTTCGCCAACACGGCGACGTTCAACGGTCGTGACATCTTCCAGCCCCGCATCGGTTTCAACTGGAATCCGATGGAGCGCCTGATCATCCGCGGCGGCGTCGGCGTCTTCGCCGGCGGCACCCCGGACGTGTTCGTGTCGAACAGCTTCTCGAATACCGGCCAGTTGACCAACCAGATCGACCTTTCGCGCAACACGACGGCTGCGGGCTGCAACGTTGCCACCGCGGGCCTGACGCTCGCGCAGCAGCAGGCCATCTGCAACGGCGCGCTGAACAATGTGAACGGCCGCACCTTCGATCCGGCGGTGACCAACTTCCTGACGACTAACGTCGCCTCGCTCGCGCTGGCGCCGGTCAACGCGATCGATCCGGACCTGGACGTCGCCTCTCAGCTGCGCGCGACGCTGTCCTTCAACTACGATGCCGATCTCGGCATGCTCGGCGACGGCTGGCTGTTCGGCATCGACCTGCTCTACGGCAACGTGATCGACGCCTATCAGTGGACGGATATCCGTTCGGTGCAGATCGGCACCCTGCCGGACGGCCGTCCGCGCTACGGCCCGCTCGGCGGCGTCGCTACGGGCAACCAGGATCTGCTCATGACCAACGAGCAGCGCGGCCGGTCCTATATCGGCGTGTTCCGCGTCTCGAAGAACTGGGACAACGGGCTAGGCGTCGATTTCAGCTACACCCGCACCGACGTCACGGACACCAATGCGATCACCTCCGCGACGGCAGGATCGCTGTACAGCAACAACTCGTTCGCCGATCCGAACCGCGCCGCCTACGGGCGCTCGATCTACGAGATATCGGATGCGTTCAAGCTGCGGCTCGATTACAGCCGCGCCTTCTTCGGCGAGCTGCGGACCCGCTTCTCGCTGTTCGGCGAGTATCGCAGCGGACGTCCCTACAGCATCACGTCGTTCGATCCGGTCAACACCAACGGCCGCCTCTCGGTCACCGGCACGATCGGCAATGCGGCGCGCCACCTGCTCTACATCCCGACGGTCGGCGATGCCCGCGTGTCGTTCGACAGCGCGGCCAGCGAGGCCTCGTTCAACACCCTCGTCGGCCAGCTCGGCCTCGAGCGCTATCGCGGCCGCATCGTTCCGAAGAACAGCCAGACTTCGCCGAGCGTGTGGCGGCTCGATCTCCACGTCTCGCAGGATCTGCCGGCGCCGTTCATCAACCGGCTGCTGCCGGAGGGGCGGTTCCAGGTCTTCGCCGACATCGAGAACTTCCTCAACATGATCGACAGCGATTGGGGTGCGCTGCGCCAGGTCGGGTTCCCGCAGACCGCGGCGATCGTCAACGTCTCGTGCCTCAGCGCGCCGACGGCGACCGGAACGGCGCCTGCCGCCGGCGTCGCCAACACGCAGAGCAGCCAGACGTGCGCGCAGTATCGCTACTCGAACGTGGTCAGCCCGAACGAGGCCCTGCAGGCCCGCCAGTCGCTCTACCAGATCCGGCTCGGCATCCGCTTCCAGTTCTGATCGGAAGGGGACAGTTGCGCGCAACTGTCCCCGATCAGCGCGGCGGCGTCCGGTTGGCGATCCGGTCGGCGGCGGGCGGCGCGATGGGGCTCCCGGCAGCGATGTAGCGTTCGAGCGCGTCGAGGTCCTGCGGCCCGCCCAGGGCGTCAGTGCCCTCGCGGAACATCGTGAAATTGTCGCCGCCGGCAGCGAGGAAGCTGTTCATCGTCACGCGGTAGATCGCAGCGTCCTCGATCGGCCGGCCGTTCAGCCGCAGATCGAGAATGCGCTGACCCTCGGGCCGCGAGAGGTCGTAGGCGTAGCTGAGGCCGCGCGAGGGCATCAGCATGTTGGGCCGCTCGACCGTGTTCCAGCCGCTCGCGAACTGCTGCTCCAGGAGCTGCCGGATCTGGCGGCCCGTAAAGCTCTTCACGACCAGGCTGTTGCCGAACGGCTGGGCCGCATAGATCTGCCCATAGGTGACGCTGCCGTCCGCCCCCGGCACGATCTCGGCGCGCACCCCCGATCCGTTCATGAAGGCGATCTGGGCGCCGCCCGACGCCGCAGCGCTGGTCGCGGCGAGCTGGGAATCGGCGATGAGATCGCCGAGCACGGTTTCGCCCGCGGGGCTCGGTTCTCGTTTCGCCGGCCCCGTCATGCGGCCGACGACCCGCGTGGCGAGCGGCGCCGCGGCGGCGGCATAGCGCTCGACCAGCGCGGCGACGGCGGGATCGCGCGCAAATACCTCGAAGCGGTCGCTGAGCGGCACTTCGCCCGACGAGCCGCGATAGGCCTCGCTTTGGACGATGACGTTGCCTGCCCGGCTGGCGACGACGCCGCGAACCGGATCGATGCTGAGGTCGATCCGCGTGAGCAGCGTTCCATAGCGTCCGGCGCTGGTGACCAGGAAGCGTCGCGCCGGGTCGATCGTCGCATAATCGCAGACATAGGCATTGTGGGTGTGGCCGGAGACGACGAGATCGACCTCCGGATCGAGCCGCGCTAGGATCGGCATCAGGTCCCCCTCCATCGCCGCGCAGCTCCCCGCTTCGGGAAGCGGCGCATCGCGCGGCGCATAGCGCGGGCCCGGCATCGAGGCGCCTTGATGGATCACGACGACGACCGCGTCGACGCCCTCGGCGCGCAGCCGGGGGATGAGGGCATTCACGGTCTCGGCCTCATCGGCGAAGGTGAGACCCTCGACGCCCGACGGCGTGACCAGCGTCGGCGTATCGCGCGTCGTCATGCCGATGAAGGCGACCCGAACCTCGCTCGCGCCTCTGCCGTAGCTGCGGATGCCGTAGGCGGGGAACAAGGTGTCGCCGGCCGCCGTCCTCACGTTCGCGGCCAAAAAGCGGAAGCGGGCGCCGCCGAACGGCTCCAGCCGGCAGGGCTGGGCGGCGGTATGGCGCTCGCAGCCGCCCCGCTGCATCCGGAGCAGCTCTTCGCGTCCGCGGTCGAATTCGTGATTGCCGACCGCGTTGAAGTCGACCCGGATAAGGTTCATCGCATGGATGGTCGGCTCGTCGAGAAAAATCGAGGAGACCAGCGGAGACGCCCCGATCATGTCGCCGGCAGCGACCACCGCATGGTTGGGATTGCCGGCCCGCAGCCGCTCGACCGCGGTCGCGAAATAGGCGGCGCCGCCCGCGGGGACACGGAGCGTCGCGCCGGCTTCGTCCGTCACCTGGACCGATTGTCCGGGGGGCTGGAGATTGCCGTGAAAGTCGTTGAACGCGATGATCCGGACCTCGGTCGGCGCCGGCGCAATCGCCTCGCTCGATTCGCGCGCCGTGACGCAGCCCGACAGAGCGATCGCCGCCACGCCCGCGAGTAGCTTCTTCACCATCCTGCCGCCTCCATCCGCGCCGCTGTTGGCACGCGCCGCACGCCCTGTCACTATGACCCTGCATGGCCAACAAAACACTTCCCGATCCGCTCGTCGAACGCGCCCGCGAGGCCGCGCTCGGCGCCTATGCTCCCTATTCCCGCTTCAGCGTCGGCTGCGCGATCGAATCGGTCGACGGCGAGGTGGCATTGGGCTCGAACATGGAGAATGCCTGCTACCGGCTCGGAGTCTGCGCCGAGCTTGCCGCACTCAGCGCGGCGAAGCAGGCCTTCGGCCTCGAGCGCATCGCCCGGATCGCGGTCGCGGGCGGCAATGTCGGCTCGGCAGGGGCGCTGCAAGGCGCCGCCGTGGTGACCCCCTGCGGGGGCTGCCGCCAGTCGATCCTGGAGGCTGCCCATGTGTCCGGCCGCGACCTGGAGATCGTCTCGGCGAACGGCGACGGCACCGAGATGTCGTCCGCCCGCATCTCGGAGCTCATTCCGAACGGCTTCGGGCCGGGCAATCTGGGGGACGCCGGCTAGACGCCGGACCCGCGCCGCGTCTTAACGGTTGAGACCGCGTGCAGCCGCCTCGCTTCCTCGTCCGCGCCGCCGTCACGGCTTTCCAGCAGCTCCGGCGGGCTCTGTGGTTCGTCTATCGCCCGCGCGTGCGCGGAGTGATGGCGGTGCCGGTGACGCCGGCAGGCAGCATCGTCCTCGTCCGCCTCACCTACGATCGCGGCTGGCACCTGCCTGGCGGCGGCATGAAGCGCGGCGAGACCGCCGAGGCAGCGGCGCTTCGCGAGCTGAAGGAGGAGATCGGCCTCGGCGGCCATGGAGAGGTCGTTTGCCTCGGCACGTTCGAGCACCGTCCCGACCGGCGTCGCGGCACGGCCACGGCCTTTCTCGTGCGCGACGTCCGCTACGATTTCCACCCGTCGATCGAGATCGACGAGGTCGGCGAGTTCGCGCCCGATGAACTGCCGTCGGACACGAGCCGACTTTCCGCCGAAAAGATAGCGCAAGCACGCGCGTACATCGGCTGACCGTTCTCGCGCGCCTGCGCGCGCCGAAAAAGTTGAGAACGGCCCCGGAACCAATCTTTCAAGTAGTAGTTTGCGGCACCGAGGGAATTCATCCTAGTTTTATTGGTGTAAATCCCAAATTTACACTGTTAAACTGCAGTTAACACTGCGCTGTACGCGTTTGCCGGCGATTTTAGCCAGATATTGACTGGATTGCGAGGGAGACTGTTGAATGTGCTGGACGTGTGATCAGGACCGTTGGGTCGTTCGGGGCGGTTTCAGCAACGCCTTCATGGCGCCGAACGCCCATTACGAGACCTATCGGGGACTTGCGGTGCCGGCGGCGGGTACGCTGGCGGTGCAGGACAATAGCGGCGTGATCGGAGTCGAGGATCCGGTACCCGACGACATCAGCAGCACCCATGTGATCAACGTCGGCGACCCCGCGCTCGTCGGTACGATCGAGACGGTCGGCGACCAGGATTATTTCAGGGTCGAGCTCGTCGCCGGGCAGAAATACGATATCGGCATGAACGCGAAATATGGCGGCCCCAACGGTGTGCCGCTGGTCGACTCCTGGTTCGACATCCGCGACGCCGCCGGCAATCTCATCATCAGCGTCGACAGCGACGGCGAGACCACGCACAATATGTTGAGCTCGGGCTACGACGCTTTCTACACCTTCACCGCGCCCACTTCCGGCCTCTTCTACATCAACGCCCGTTCATTCGACGACGGTGTGACCGAGGAAGGCACCGGCAACGGCATCGGCGACTATGAGCTGTTCGTGAAGAGGAACGAGACGGCAGGCGGCGAGGCGCCGCCGGAGCAGCCCAATGCGACCAGCATCTTCCCGACCACGACCGATACGGTCGGAAACGACCTCAACACCGGTTCGACGGTCGTCGCCAACGGCCGCCCGATCGTCTCGACGATCGACGCGCCGGGCGACCAGGACTTCTACAAGATCGAGATGACGGCCGGGAACGTCTACCGGATCAACCAGTCCTTCGTCCTCGGCGGGCCGAGCGGCGTCCCCCTCGCCGACAGCATGTTCGAGATCTACGACGCGAGCGGCAAGCTGGTCGCCACCGGCACGTCCGGAGGGTCGATGCCCGGCGGGCTCGTCACCACCACGGTCAACGCGCAGCTCGACTTCCTCCCGGCGACGAGCGGCATTTATTATATCAATGCGCGCTCGGGGAATCTGCTGAACGGGGACCCGTTCGCCGGCGAGCCGGTCGGCGACTATCAGCTGACGGTCGAGGGCTGGGATCCCTTCTACGACCCGGATGAGCCGCTTTACGCGATCGACTGGGGCAGCCAGGTCGACCGCACCTCGCGCAACCCGGACGGCGCGGAAGGCCCTCGGGTCACCGGCAACCCCCATACCGGCGTCGGCCACAACGAGCAGGGCATCGAGGGCAAGAACGTCATCTATTATTATTTCGCCAAGCAGGGCGAGGTTTTCCTCAGCCAGGATCCGACCGGGGACGTGTTGACCAACATGGTCGCCTCGGGGATGGCGGAGTGGGAGATGCGCGCCTTTGAGATGGCGATGGACCAATATGAGCAGGTCGCCGATCTCATCTATGTCGAGGTGAACGACAAGGCCAAGGCCGACTTCATCTTCATCACCTATAACGGCACGCCCGAGGCCGGCATCCTCGGCCGCATGAGCCCTCCGGGCACCACCAACGAGGGCCAGGCCGAATTCAACCGCAACGGCCCCGGCTGGACCGAGGCGGAGCTGCGCCCCGGCGGCTACAGCTTCATCACGCTTGTCCATGAGCTCGGCCACGGCCACGGCCTCGCCCACCCGCACGACAATGGCGGCCGCTCGGGCGTGATGACCGGCGTCGTCGCGGAAGGCACCGCCTTCGACTACACGACTGGCGCGTTCGACCTCAATCAGATGGTCTTCACCATGATGTCCTATGAGGACGGCTGGCAGACCTCGCCCTATGGAAACAGCCCGGACGACGGCTATGGCTATCTCGCCGGCCTGATGGGCTTCGACATCGCCGCCATCCAGGACAAATATGGCGTCAACGAGGAATGGGCGACCGGCGACAACCACTATATCCTGAAGGACGTCAACGCGCCCGGCACGATGTTCGAATCGATCTGGGACGCCGGCGGCTTCGACTCGATCGGCTATAACGGTGCCCGCGACGCGGTCATCGACCTCCGACCCGCCTCGCTCAAATATGAATATGGCGGCGGCGGCTGGGTGAGCTACGCCCATGGCATCTACGGCGGCTTCACCATCGCCAACGGCGTCACGATCGAGGTCGCGACCGGCGGCAGCGGCAATGACAAGATCACGGGCAACGACGCCGACAACAAGCTCTGGGGCAATGGCGGCAACGACGCCGTCGTCGGCGGCGCGGGCGACGACCTGCTGGTCGGCGGCGCAGGCAAGGATACGCTGACCGGCGGCACCGGCAACGACGTGTTCGGCTATATGCTCGCCTCGGAGAGCGCCGTCGGAGTTAACCGCGACGTCATCCTGGACTTCGCGGAAGGCGACAAGATCGATCTCACCCCCGCGGGCGCCAGGACGTTCATCGGCAACAACCTGTTCACCGGGGCCGCCGGCCAGGTGCGCGCCGTCACGCTCGCCGACCAGACGATCGTCGAGCTCGACTCGAACGGCGACGGCATCGCCGATGCGCAGATCGAGCTCAAGGGCGTCTATGTGCTCGACCGGCTCGACTTCGTCGGCCTCGGCGGCGCGCCGACCGAGGGCAATGACGAGGTTTACGGCACTGCCGGCGCCGACTCGATCGCGGCCCTCGGCGGCGACGATTGGGTCTACGGGCTCGCCGGGGCGGACAGCCTCAACGGCGGCGCCGGCAACGACGTCCTCGTCGGCGGCGCCGGCCGCGACACGCTGACCGGCGGCGCGGGCGCGGACACCTTCGTGATCGACAGCCTCACCGAGAGCGCACCTTCAAGCCGCGATAAGATCCTCGATTTCCAGTCCGGCACGGACAGGATCGATCTCAGCGGTACCGGCATGAGCTGGACGTTCATCGGCAGCGGCGCCTTCACCGGCGCCGGCGAGCAGCTGCGCGTCACCAAGGGCTTCAGCTCGACCTTCATCGAGGGCGATTTCGACGGCGACCTCATCGCGGACTTCCAGATCGAGCTGGCTGGCCAGCACAACCTGACCTCGGCAGACTTCGTCTTCTAGCGCCAGGTTCCTCCCCGAGCTTGCTCGGGGAGGAATTCGATACGGCCTAGGTGAGCTTGATCTCGTGCAGCCGCTCGAGGAGATAATCGTGGGCGCTGATCGGCTCCCATTTTTGGGGACGGTCGTCGCCGACGCAGCCGGGCAACGCCTCGATCATGAAATCGGGGCGGAAGTGGAGGAAGAAGGGCATCGAATAGCGCGACTTTCCGCGCCGCTCGGGCGGCGGGTTGACGACGCGGTGGGTGGTCGAACGCAGCACGCCATTGGTGAGGCGCTGGAGCATGTCGCCGATATTGACGGCGAGCTCGCCCTCGTTCGGTGTGACCGGCAGCCAATTGCCGTCGCGGTCGAGGAGCTGGAGCCCCGCCTCCTCGGCGCCGAGCAGCAAGGTGATCGTGTTGATGTCCTCATGCGCGCCGGCGCGGACGTTCGGCCCGTCGCCCGGAATCGGCGGGTAGTGGAGCAGGCGAAGCACCGAATTGCCGTCGCGCACCGTATCGACGAAATAATCGTCGGCGAGGCCCAGATAGCGGGCGATCGCTTCGAGGATCCGTAGGCCGGTGCGGTCGAACGCTGCGAACAGCTCCAGGAAGGTATCGCGGAACGACTGGACCTCGGCCGGCCACACGTTCGGCGCCATCACTTCGTGATAGGGGTGGCCGGGCGGGAGCTCACGCCCGACATGCCAGAATTCCTTGAGGTCGTAGGCGGTCGCGCCCTTGGCGGTCTCGATTCCGAACGGCGTATAGCCGCGCGCTCCGCCGCCGCCGGCGGTGTGGTAGTGCCGCTTCACCTCGTCGGGGAGAGCGAAGAAGGCTTTCGCTTTCTCCTCGGCGCGGTGGATGAGGTCGGCGGGGATGCCGTGATCGGCGATGATCGCGAAGCCGTAGCGTTCGAACGATTCGCCGAGCTCCTTGGCGAAGGCTTGCGGATCGGTGTCGGACGCGGTCAGCGAGACCGAGGCGACCTGCGGGCGGGGTTCGGCGAGGGTGCTCATGGCGCCGTTGTACCCCAAGTCGGGCCAGGCTGCCACCGGGGACGACCGTCCTTCTCCGCGAAACGTCTCACGCCGCCCGGGCGTTCGTCGTCGGCGTCTTCGAAAAGGAGGAAGAGATGAGAAGAGTCCTTGCACTTGCGCTGCTCGCAGCCTTCGCGGTGCCGGCGGCGGCCCAGCCGGTTTCTGCACCCGCCGTCGCCCAGCTCGGCCCGAACAGCGCGCTCCTCAGCCTCACGGCCGAAGGGCGGAGCCAGCGCGTGCCGGACCTCGCCATGTTCACGGCCGGCGTCGTGACTCAGGGGCGCACTGCCGCGGAGGCACTGTCGGCGAACAGCCGCCAGATGGAGGCCGTGATCGCCGCGCTAAGGCGCGCGGGCGTCGCGGAGCGGGACATACAGACCGCGGCGATCAGCCTCCAGCCGCGCTACTCGAACCCCGATCGCGAAGCGATGATTCGCGCGCGCGAGATGCGCGAGCCCTATGTGCCGCCGGCCGAGCCGACGGCGCCGCGGATCGTCGGCTACGATGCGCGCAACAACGTCCAGGTCCGCGTCCGCCGCGTCGCGGACATGGGCCGGATCATCGACGCGCTCGCCGCGGCCGGCGCCAACGAGATCCACGGGCCGGCCTTCACCATGGACGAACCGCGCGCGGCGCTCGACGAGGCGCGCGCCGCCGCCGTCGCCGAAGCGCGGCAGCGTGCCGAGCTCTACGCCCGGGCCGCGGGCATGCGCGTCGTCCGGATCGTCTCGATCACGGAGACGGGCGGATATTATCCCGTGCAGGGGATCATGGTGACGGGATCACCGCGGTCGCTCGGCGAGTCGGCTCCGCCGCCGGTGGCGCCGGGCGAGCTCACCCTCGGCGTCAGCGTCTCGGTCCAGTTCGAGCTGGTCCGCGACTAGCTGCCGTAGTTCATCGGCAGCAGCAGCCCGGCCAGCGCCGCGCTCATTAGATTGGCCAGCGAGCCGGCGATCAGCGCCTTGATGCCGAGCCGGGCGATGGTCGGGCGCTGGTTCGGCGCGAGCCCGCCGGTCACCGCCATCTGGATCGCGATCGACGAGAAATTGGCGAAGCCGCACAGCGCGAAGGTGATGATGGCGATGCTGCGCGGCGTAAGGGTGCTCCCCTCCATATTGCCGAGATCGATGAAGGCGACGAACTCGTTGAGGACGATCTTGGTGCCGAACAGGCCGCCCGCCTCGGCCGCCTCGTTCCAGGGGACGCCGATCAGGAACATGATCGGCTGGAAGATGTAGCCGACGATCCGCTGGAAGCTCAGATTCTCGATCCCGACCATATTGCCGGCGCCGCCGAGCAGCCCGTTGGCGAGCGCGACGAGGGCGACGAAGGCGAGCACCATCGCGCCGACCGCGACCGCGAGCTTGACACCGGTCTGGGCGCCCTGCGCGGCGGCCATGATGACGTTGGCGGGCTGCTCGCCTTCCTCGAAGGTCTCGGCGACGTCGACCTGCTCGTCGGGCTCCGGCGCGGAGCCGCCTTCGAGCGGGAGCTCCTCGGCCTGCTTGGGCTCGTCGGGCATCATGATCTTGGCCATGAGGATACCGCCGGGCGCCGACATGAAGGCGGCGGCGAGCAGGAACGGAATCTTGTCGTTGCCGAGGAACGACGCATAGGCCGCGAGGATGGTGCCCGCGACGCCGGCCATGCCGACGACCATGACGGTGAACAGCTGCGACGGCGTCAAGGCGGCGAGATAGGGCCTGACGACCAAGGGCGATTCGCTCTGGCCGACGAAGATGTTGGCCGCCGCCGACAGCGATTCGACCTTGGAGATGCCCGTCGCGTAGCGCAGCGCGCCGCCGACCCAGCGCACCAGCCGCTGCATCACGCCGAGATGATAGAGGATGGCGACCAAAGCGGCGAAGAAGATGATCACCGGGAGGGCGCCGATCGCGAACACGGTGTCGCCGTAGGGAGGATCGGCGAGGCCGCCGAACAGGAACCTCGTCCCGGCCTTGGCATAGCCGAGGAGGTTGCTGACCCCGGTCGACATCCAGTTGAGCACGTTCGCCCCGCTCTGGGTCTGGAGCACGAGCACCGCGATGCCGGCCTGGAGGGCGAAGGCGGCGGCGACGACGCGAAGCCGGATCGCCCGCCGGTTCGAGGAGAGGAGGAAGGCGAGCCCGAGGATCACGGCGATCCCGGCAAGCCCCAACGCGATCCGGCTGACGTCGTTCATCTCTTCCCCCTTGTTCGCCCGCTACCAGACCATGCGAGTTTCGGCGGCTTTCGCGGCCGCGTCCAGCATTTCGATCGCTTCGCCGATCTCATCGGCGACGAGGAGCTGCGCGCGCCGCGCCGGCGACAGGAATCCGCTCGCCGTGACATGGTCCATGAAGCCGATCAGCCCGTCCCAGAAGCCGGCGACGTTCAAGAGGCAGAAGGGCTTGGAATGATAGCCCAATGCGTTCCAGGTCCAGGCCTCGAACAGCTCGTCGAGCGTGCCGATGCCGCCCGGAATGGCGATGAAGGCGTCGGTCAATTCGGTCATCTTCGCCTTGCGCTCGTGCATCGAGGCGACCTCGTGGAGCTCCGTCAGCCCCCGATGGGCGACCTCGAGGTCGACCAGGGCCCGGGGGATCACGCCATAGGCCCGGCCTCCCGCCTCCAGCACCGCATCGGCGACGACGCCCATCAGCCCGCGATGGCCGCCGCCGTAGACGAGGTCGATGCCGCGCCGCGCCATCTCCTCGCCGAGCGCGCGCGCCGTGCCTTCGAACAGGGGATCGGCGCCCATGCTCGATCCGCAATAGACGGCAAGGCTCTTCACAGGCACGCGTCCACGAGCTTCCTCAAGTCCGCCTCGGGCCGGGCGCCGAAATGCGAGATCACTTCCGCAGCCGCGATCGAGCCGATCCGGAGGCTCTCCTCGACGGAGCGCCCCTCGGCCTGGCCGACCAGGAAGCCGGCGGCGAAGAGGTCGCCCGCGCCGGTCGTGTCGACGATGCCGGAGCCGAGCCGCGCCACCGGCACGCTGGCGACGCGTCCGCCCTCGACGCCAAGCGCGCCTTCGGCCCCGCAGGTCACGATCAGCACGCGCACCTTGTCCTGGATGGCGGCGATGGCAGCGTCGCGGTCCGCGAGATCGGCCAGCGCCATGATCTCGGCCTCGTTGGCGAAGAGGAGGTCGATCGCGCCGCTCTCCAGCATCTCGACGATCTCGCCGCGATGCGGCGCGATGCAGGCGATGTCGGACAGCGTGAAGGCGACCTTGCGACCCGCCTCATGCGCGATCCGCATCGCCTCGCGCATCGCCGCGCGCGGGCCCTCGGAGCGCCACAAATAGGCTTCGAGATAGAGGATGGCCGCGCCCCGGATCTGCTCCGGGTCCAAGGCTTCGACCGAGAGCTGGTGGGCGGCGCCGCGGAACGTGTTCATCGTGCGCTGCGCATCCGGAGTGACGAGGATCAGGCAGCGCCCGGTCGGCAGGCCGTCGGACTTGGGCGGCGTGACGAACTCGACGCCGAGCGCGCGGATGTCGTGACTGAAGATCTCGCCCAATTGGTCGGCCGCGACCTGGCCGACGAAGCCCGCGCGTCCGCCCAGCGCGGCGACGCCCGCCACCGTGTTCGCGGCCGATCCGCCGCTGGTCTCCCGGGCCTGGCTCATTTTCGCATAGAGCCGGGTCGCGCCCGCGGCGTCGAGCACCTGCATCGATCCCTTGACCAGCTTCTCCTCGGCGAGGAAGGCGTCGTCCGCGGTCGCGATCACGTCGACCACGGCATCGCCGATCGCAAGCACGTCGAGGCGGGTTTCGGTCAAGGCGGCGCGGGCTTTCGTCGGGCAGGTCAAGGGAGGTCGCTTGAATGGCCGCAGAATGGCGCGACGGAAAGCCCTTTTTGCCGGGCTCGAAAGCCGTTAGGCACGCGCAATGACCAGCGAAGCCCAAGCCTCCGCCGCCCAAGGGGCGATCCCGCGTGCGCTCTTCGCCTTCGCGATCCTCTACGGCGGCATGGTCTGCATCGCCGGCGTGCTCGCCAACAAGCAGGTCGCGCTCGGCCCGCTCGGGGTCGAGGCCGGGATCTTCGCCTTCCTGCTGCTCGTCGTGACCTCGAGCGCGGTGGCCGAGCTCTACGGGCGCGAAACCGCCAAACGCCTCGTCGCGGTCGGCTTCCTGCCTCTCATCTTCTCGATCCTGCTCGGCATGCTCGTCCTCGCTTTGCCCGCGTCCGAGGACATGCCGCCGGAACGACTGGCGGCGTTCGATACGGTCATGGGCGCGACGCCGCGCATCTGGATCGCCGGCATCATCGCCTACGGCGTCTCCCAATTCCTCAACGTCACCATCTTCAGCGCGCTGCGCGGCCGCGAGGGCGAAGGACGGCTCGTCTGGCTGCGTGCGGGCATCGCCGGCGTGCTGTCGCAGATCGTCGATACCCTGCTGTTCATCACCATCTCCTTCTATCTGGTCTTCCCGATCCGCGACCTTCTGATCGGGCAGATGATCGCCAAGATCGTGCTCTCGGCGGTGCTGATCCCGCCGCTCGTCCAGATCCTCGTCTCCGTTGGACGGCGGTACGACGCCCGTCCCTGAGGCAGCGGCGGCCGATTGGGCGCGCGCCGTCGCCGAGGCGGTGGGCGAGCCGCTCCTCCTCGTTCGCGACGGCCGCATCCTCCTCGCCAACGCGGCGGCGCGGGCCCTACTCGGCGCCTCGATCGAGGGGCGCGACGTGCGCCTCGCGGTGCGTCACCCCGCGGCGCTGGAGCATCTGCTCGGGCGTGGCCGCGACGAGGCCGCGGCGATCGAGCTCAGCGGCATCGGCGCGCCGGACCGCCGCTGGACGATGAATGTGGCGGCGTTCGAGGGCGGCTATCGCGCGGCGCGGTTCAGCGACGTCAGCGAGGCTGCGGCGGCCGAGCGGATGCGAACCGATTTCGTCGCCAATGCCAGCCACGAGCTCAGGACGCCGCTCGCGACCCTGCTCGGCTTCCTCGAGACCCTGCGCGATCCCGAAGCCCGCGACGATGCGGCGACGCTGGAGCGCTTCCTCGCCATCATGGAAGGGGAGGGCAAGCGCATGCAGCGGCTGATCGACGACCTCCTTTCCCTGTCGCGGATCGAGGCGGAGCGATTCAATGCCCCGAACGGCGCGGTCGCGCTCGAACGGGCCGCCGAGGAAGCGCGCGGCAACCTCGCGCATGTCGCCGCCGCGCGCGGCTCCGAAATCAGGATCGAGACGGAGGAGGGACTGCCTCCGGTGGCGGGCGACAGGAGCGAGCTCGGGCAATTGCTCGACAATCTGATCGGAAATGCGCTGCGCTACGGGCGCGAGGGCCGGCCGGTGACGGTGACCCTGAAGCGGGAAGGGGAGGCCGTGCACCTCGCCGTCGCCGACGAGGGCGAAGGCATGGCGCCCGAGCACATTCCGCGCGTGACCCAGCGTTTCTACCGGATCGACGAGGGCCGAAGCCGCGCCGTCGGCGGCACTGGGCTCGGGCTGGCGATCGTCAAGCACATCGTCGAGCGGCACCGGGGGAGGCTCGAGATCGAGAGCGAGCTGGGCGTGGGCACGACCGTGCATGTGAGATTGCCGGCTTGCTGACGCCGGCGGGCTGCAACCCGCCCTTCGACAGGCTCAGGGGTAGCGGTGCTCATTGCGTCTCGACCATCCGCCAGGGCTGAGCCTGTCAAAGCCCGGGTCGCAGTACCTGCCCTCTGTCATCAAAGAGTCACGGCGCTGTCACAGGAGACTCGCCGAACCGGCCTAGCCCGGTGCCGACGCCCGTTCAGGCGGCGGGGCAATGGGAGGTTCCTTTGAAGAAGACTCTTCTCACCATCGCGGCGGCGGCTTTCGCGCTTGCCGGGTGCGGCGAACAGGGCGCCGGTGGCGGCTCCAGCGCCGGGCGCCAGCAAATCAGGATCGTCGGCTCTTCGACCGTCTATCCCTTCGCGCGCGCAGTCGCGGAGCGCTTTGGGCCGAACAACGGACGCTACGGCGCGCCGATCGTCGAATCGACCGGCACCGGCAGCGGCATCAACCAGTTCTGCGCGGGCGTCGGCGCCGACCGGCCCGACATCGTCAACGCCTCGCGCCGGATGAAGGCGAGCGAGCTCGAGGCCTGCACCCGGAACGGCGTCGCCCAGGTCATCGAGGTGCCGGTCGGGATCGACGGGCTCACCTTGATCGAATCGGTCGAGCGGCCGACCAATTATCGGCTGACCGCGCGCGACATCTATGCCGCGCTCGCGGCCAATCCGTTCGGCCGGCCCCAGCAGGCGCGGACCTGGCGCGACGTCAATCCGGCGCTGCCGGCGGTGGCGATCCGCGTCTACGGACCGCCGCCGACCTCCGGCACGCGCGACTCGTTCGCGGAGCTGATCCTGGAGAAAGGCTGCAACGAGGATCCGGCGATGGAGCAGCTCAAGGCTTCCGATTCGGACCGCCACAAGCAGGTCTGCACGCAGATCCGCGAAGACGGCGCCTGGGTCGATGCCGGCGAGGACGACAATCTCCTTGTCCAGCGCGTCGCCGAGAATCAGGGCTGGCTCGGCGTGCTGGGCTATTCGTTCCTGCAGGCCAACCAGCAGCGCGTCCGCGGCGTCCCGATCGGCGGCGTCCTGCCGACCGCGGCGACGATCACGGACCTGAGCTATCCGGGCGCCCGCCAGCTCTACATCTATGTGAAGGGCGAGCATCTTACCGTCATCCCGGGCATGCGCGAGTTCCTCGCCGAGTTCCAGCGCGGCTGGGGGCAGGGCGGCTATCTCGCCCAGGCCGGGATGATCCCGTCCGCGCCCGATGTGCAGGCCCGCGCCGCGCAGGCGATCCAGAACCCGCGTCCGCTCACCGCGGCGGACCTGCGCTAGCGGCCGAACGGCCCTTCAGGTACAAAAATGCCGCTGTCGGTGACCCTTCTGCTGATCCTGGGCCTGGGCGCGATCGCCTGGGCCTCGGCGCGGGCGCGGGCGCGGGCCTTCGTCGGCGGCCCAATGCGGCCGCATTCGCTGCCGGGATATCACGGCTGGTACGTCGCGCTCTGGGCGGTCGTACCGGCTTTGGTCTTCCTCGCTGCCTGGGGCAACATCTCGGCCGGCCTCGTCCATCAGAGCGTGATGGCGAGCCCGGAGGCCGCCACGCTGCCGGGCTTCGACATGCAGCGCAACGCCATCCTGGCGGAGGCGCGCGGCCTGGCGCGCGGCCAGATCGAGGCGGTGTTCAACCCGCAGGCGCGGGAGATGGCGCCGGTCTACGCCGCGGCCTTTCGCTTTTATTCGCTGATCGGACTCGCCGTCGCCGCCCTCATCGCCTTTGCCGGCGGCGGCTGGGCCTATACCCGGCTTGCGCCGGCCTTTCGGGCGCGGACGCGGGTCGAGCGGCTGGTCATGGCGGTCCTCCTCATCGCCAGCCTGATCGCGATCCTCACCACGGTCGGCATCGTTCTCTCGCTTCTGTTCGAATCCTTGCGCTTCTTCTCGCGGGTCTCGCCGGCCGAGTTCCTGTTCGGGACGAGCTGGAGCCCGCAAATGGCGATTCGCGCCGATCAGGCCGGCTCCTCGGGCGCGTTCGGCGCGATCCCGCTCTTCTGGGGGACGATCTTCATCGGCGCGATCATCGCGATGATCGTCGCCATCCCTTTGGGGCTGCTCTCGGCCATCTACCTCACCCAATATGCGCACCCTACGACGCGGCGCTGGATGAAGCCGATCCTGGAGATCCTCGCCGGCGTGCCGACCGTGGTCTACGGCTATTTCGCGGCGCTGACGGTGGCGCCGGCGGTGCGCGACCTCGGCCTCACGCTCGGCATCCCCGCCTCGTCGGAATCCGCTTTGGCGGCCGGCCTGGTGATGGGGATCATGATCATCCCGTTCGTTTCCTCGATGGCCGACGATTCGATCGCCGCCGTGCCGCAGGCGATGCGCGATGGCTCGCTGGCGATGGGCGCGACGACCTCGGAGACGATCCGCAAGGTGCTCGTCCCCGCCGCTCTCCCCGGGGTCGTCGGCGGGGTCCTCCTCGCCGTCAGCCGCGCGATCGGCGAGACCATGATCGTGGTCATGGCGGCCGGGCTGGCGGCGAATCTGACCGCCAATCCGTTCGAAAGCGTGACGACGGTGACCACCCAGATCGTCATGCTGCTGACCGGGGACCAGGAGTTCGACAGCCCCAAGACCCTCGCCGCCTTCGCGCTGGGGCTCGTACTGTTCCTGGTGACGCTGGCTCTCAACATCGTCGCGCTGCGCGTCGTGAAGAAATATCGCGAAGCCTATGACTGAGCGCATTCCCACGGACTGGGCGGGCGCGGCCATGCAGCGCCGGATCCGCAAGCGCTACGCCGCGGAGCGCCGCTTCCGGCTGATGGGCCTCCTTGCAGTCCTGCTCTCGGCAGGATTCCTCGCGTTTTTGCTCATCACCATCGGCATCAAGGGGCTGCCGGGCCTCACCGGCACCTTCCTCGCCGGCTCCGACGCCACGGACCCCGAGCTCGCGGGCATCTGGGGGGCGTTCAAGGGCTCGCTGCTGACCGTCGGCGTCACCCTCGCCATCGCCTTTCCGGTCGGGGTGCTGACCGCCGTCTATCTCGAGGAATATGCGCCCAGGAACCGCTGGACGGACGTGATCGAGGTCTCGATCAACAATCTCGCCGCCGTGCCCTCGATCATCTTCGGCCTGCTCGGCCTCGCCGTGTTCCTCAATTTCATGCACCTGCCGCGCTCGGCGCCGCTCGTCGGGGGCATCACGCTGGCGCTCATGACCATGCCGGTGATCGTCATTGCGGGCCGCAACGCGGTCAAATCGGTCCCGCCCTCGATCCGCGACGCGGCCCTGGGCGTAGGCGCGTCCAGGATCCAGGTCGTGTTCCACCACGTATTGCCGCTGGCTCTGCCCGGCATCCTGACGGGCACGATCATCGGCATGGCGCGCGCTCTGGGCGAGACGGCGCCGCTCCTCATGATCGGCATGCGCGCCTTCATCGCCTCGCCGCCGGGCGGGATCACCGATCCGGCGACGGTGCTCCCGGTGCAGATCTTCCTTTGGTCGGACGAGGTCAGCCATGGCTTCGTCGAGAAGACGTCGGCGGCGATCATCGTCCTCCTCGCCTTCCTGCTCGCGATGAACGGCGTCGCGATCTACCTCCGCAACAAGTTCGAGAGACGCTGGTAATGAACGCCGAAGCCACCAACCCGAAGATGACGGCGCGCGGAGTCAGCGTCTATTATGGCGCCAAGCAGGCCGTGAAGGACGTCTCGATCGACGTCTCCAAGGAGCATGTCACCGCCTTCATCGGCCCGTCGGGATGCGGCAAGTCGACCTTCCTGCGCGCCTTCAACCGGATGAACGACACGATCCCCGGCGCCCGCGTCGAAGGCGCGATCGCGCTCGACGGCGAGGACATTCATTCGAGCGGCATGGACGTGGTGCAGCTGCGTGCCCGCGTCGGCATGGTCTTCCAGAAGCCCAACCCCTTCCCGAAGTCGATCTACGAGAACGTCGCCTACGGCCCGCGCATCCATGGCCTCGCCGCCGGCAAGGCGGACCTCGACGCGATCGTCGAAAAGTCGCTGCGCCGGGCCGGCCTCTGGGACGAAGTGAAGGACCGGCTCAAGGAGAGCGGCACTGCACTCTCGGGCGGCCAGCAGCAGCGCCTCTGCATCGCGCGCGCAATCGCCGTCGATCCCGAGGTGATCCTGATGGACGAGCCGGCCTCCGCCCTCGATCCGATCGCGACGGCGAAGATCGAGGAGCTGATCCACGAGCTTCGCGGCCGCTACGCGATCGTGATCGTCACCCACAATATGCAGCAGGCCGCCCGCGTTTCGCAGAAGACGGCCTTCTTCCACCTCGGCGAGCTGGTCGAATATGGCGAGACCAGCGAGATCTTCACCAACCCGAAGGTGCCGCGCACCAAGGATTACATTACCGGCCGCTACGGCTGAGGAGAGAGCGATGGAGACGGGCGGGCATACGCTGAAGGCTTTCGACGAGGACCTGGACCAGCTGAGGGCGCTGATCAGCGAGATGGGCGGCCTCGCCGAGGAGGCGATTCGCGAATCGATGCGCTGCCTGATGCAGCGCGACGTCGAGGGTGCCAAAGCGGTGGTCGAGGCCGACGACCGGCTCGATGCGCTCGAGGCCGAGGCGGAAGCCGCGGTGGTGCGGCTGCTCGCGCTCCGGGCGCCGATGGCCGACGACCTGCGCGAGGCGGTGGCGGCGCTGAAGATCGCCGGCGTGGTCGAGCGGATCGGCGACTATGCCAAGAACAATGCCAAGCGCGTCCAGCTGCTCGGCGAGGCGGCCCGGATCGAGCCCGTCTCGCTGCTCCCGGAAATGGCGCGGATCGCCGCCGAGATGGTGCACAACGCGCTCGACGCCTTCATCGCGCGCGATGCGGACAAGGCGCAGGAGGTGTGCGTGCGCGACAAGGCGCTCGACGATTTCTACAATTCGATCTTCCGCGCTCTGCTCACCTTCATGATGGAGAGCCCGAAGAACATCACCGAATCCGCCCACCTCCTGTTCGTCGCCAAGAATCTCGAGCGGATCGGCGATCATGCCACCAACATCGCCGAGATGGTCTATTACGCCGCCACCGGCGCCCGCCTCGCCGAGCGGCCGCGCGGACACAATCCGACCGACCCGCAATGAGCAAGGGCCGGCTCCTCCTCGTCGAGGACGATGCGTCGCTGCGCGAGCTGCTCACCTGGAACTTCGAGCGCGAGGAGTTCGTGGTGGTCGCGACGGGCGACGGCGAGGAAGCGTTGCTGCTCGCGGAGGAGGCGCCGCCCGACATCGTCCTCCTCGACTGGATGATCGAGGGCGTATCGGGAATCGAGGTCTGCCGCCGGCTGCGGCGCCGGCCCGCGACGGCGAACGTGCCGATCATCATGCTGACCGCGCGCGGCGAGGAGGCCGACCGCATCCGCGGACTCGAGACCGGCGCCGACGACTATGTCACCAAGCCCTTCAGCCCCCGCGAGCTCATCGCCCGCGTCGCCGCGGTGCTGAGGCGGGTCCGCCCGGCGCTTGCGTCGCAAGCCCTGAGCTATTCGGATCTCGAGCTCGACATGGTGAGCCACAAGGTCCGCCGCGCCGGCCGGGCCGTGGCGCTGGGCCCGACGGAATACCGGCTGCTGGTCCATTTCCTCCAGCATCCCGGCCGCGTCTTTTCGCGCGAGAAGCTGCTCGATTCGGTGTGGCCGCACGACAGCGACATCGAACTCAGGACCGTCGACGTGCACATCCGGCGCCTCCGGAAGGCGCTGAACGAGGGCGGCGGCGCGGACCTCATCCGCACCGTGCGCGCCGCGGGCTATTCGCTGGACGCGGAGCGGTAGCAGGGCACGTCATCCCGGCGAAGGCCGGGATCTCAGGGAGAGCAGGCGCTGAGCGAGTGCATGGTGCCTTCCATGACCGCCTGTGCTCGTCACCCGTTGAGATCCCGGCCTTCGCCGGGATGACGGTCTCGGCCCTCAAAAATCGATCTGTGCCCGTACCGCCACGACGTTGACCCCGTAGCTTCGGACACCGCCGGCGGCGGGGATGGCGTCTCCATGTCGCAGATGCCCCGCGTTCAGCATGAAGCGGATGTAATCCTGCGGGATCCAGATGAGCGAGGCGAGATAAGAGTCCTGCGTACCGCCGAGGATGGCGCCCGAATTGAGATCGAGGCGATCGTAGCGCAGGTTGAACTGGAAGGCGCCGACGCCGGCATTGGCGCCGCCGCCCACCGGCCGGCGGACGCTGGTGCGGTCGAAGCGGCCGTTGCGGTAGCCGCGCGTCTCGCCGGTCAGGTAGATGCCCGCCTCGGCATAGCCGCCAAAGAAGGTCGGGCTTCCCCCGGGAGTGTCGGCGGTCAGCCAGTGGACTTCTGCGGCGGCATGGAAGGGGCCGCGGACCATCGCGGCCTCGAGACCGAAGCTGGTCTCGTCCTCGACCCGCAGCGCCGGCGTGCCGATGAAGCGCGTGTCGGTGAAATGGACGAGCGGGCGCTGGCGGTAACGAGTGGTGACGCCAGCCTCGAACAGGTCGCCGTTCGAGCGGTAATGACCGGATGCGCCGAAATGGAGCTGGGTGTCGCCCGACCTCGGCGCAAAGACGATGCGCCCGTCGACTCCGGCAGAATCGTTCTCGTCGGTGGAGAGATCCTCGATATTGTCGGTGAAGACGCCGCCCTGGACGAGGACGGGGCCGCTGCTGAACGTGGCCGACAGGCCGACGCGGCGCTCGAAGTTGAACGCGTCGGTAAAGGCCGATCTTTCGACGAAGCTGGTGAAGCGAGAGCTGGTGAGCTCGTCCAGCGACTGAAAGGGATTATGCTGACCGACCGTGATCGTCGTCGAGTCCGCGGGGCGGTAGGAGAGGATCGCGTCGATCACCTCGACCTGGTTATCCGCGAAATCCAGCTCGAAGACGTAGCCGAAGCCACCCGGGATCGCGCCTTCGACGCCAAGCCGCGCGCGGCGAACCTCGTTGCCGAAACCCAGACCGGGGCCGGCGATGCCGTCCGGACGCGACACCGCGCCGAGATCGTACTGCAGCCGGCCGCGGGGCTTGAGGGTGAAGCCGCCCGAGCGGAACTGCGGTGCGCCGCGGAAGACGGTACCGTTGTCGCGCGGCGGCGGTGGCGCGGGAGGCGGGGCCGGGGCGGGCGGCTGGGCAGGCTCGAGCTGCGCCAAAGCGAGCAGGTATGCGGCCAGGCTCATCATGATCTCTCCCCGCAAAAAGACTTGTCGCGGACAGGCGTAAGAAGATGCGGTGACAGGCGAGCGACTCGTTAGCGACAGATTTGTGACGGGGGCCCTCAGTCCCGCAGGCGCGCCTCGAACGCACGGTTGCAGGCCCGCTGTTTTCGGATCGAGACGAGCAGGAGGAGGTTCAACACGGTCGTCTCCGCCAGGAAGAACCAGAGCGGGGAGCCGAGCGCCATGCTGAAGCCGAGCAAGATGGTGCGCGGATTGGCGCCGAGGAGGGACTGGAGGCGCAGCGTTCCGCGATAGATCGGGCGAGAGAGGCGAGTCAGCCGCCGGCGCGCGACCGGGTCGGACGCCGCTTCCTCTGCCGCCCGGTCGAGCGCGTCCGATGCCGGGCTGAGGCAATCGGCGAGCCACAGATATCCGCGGGTGAGCACGGTCAGCAAACCGCGGCTGCGGAAGACCTCGCTGCCACTGGCGCGGGCTTGTTTCATCCACGGTATGCCGTAGGCGCGCCACAGATAGGTTCGCCGCTGGCTCTCGGCATAGTTGGACTGGGCGACGCGCGACAGGCCGGACGCCCAGCCCAGCGCATAGGCCCAAAGTCCGATCCATTCGGCGAGGTGGATGGCGAGGAACAGGTAGATCAAGGCGTGACTGAGATAGTCGCAGGCCCCGTCGATCATCTCGCCGCGCGGCGAGGCCTTGCCGGTGAGGCGCGCAAGGTCGCCGTCGGCGCCGTCTGCGACGTGCCAGAGCAGGTGGAGCATGAAGCCGAGGGCGATCGCCCATGCGCCGCCGAAGAAAGAGTAGAACGCCCCCGCCGCGAGCACCAGCACCGCGCCCGAAATCGAGACCATGTTGGGAGTGACGAAGCTGGGCGCGAGTGCGGCCGCGAGCCGCCGCGAAAGCGGGTGAAAGAGGAAGCGGTTGAGCATGTCCTCGAGCTCGCGCGGCTTTGCCGGCGGGAGGCGGCGCCCGCTTGGCGCTGCGCTGCCGCCTCTGCCGCCCACCTGTGCCGCCACGTGCCTGCCTCCCGCGATCCGCCGCTCTTGCACCGCAAGCCCACTTGCTGGCAACAGGTGGGCGCCGGCGCTTGCCCCAAGGGCCTACACCCGCTAGCCGCGCTTCCCCGATGCAGTGTCTCATCATCGCCGCCGGCGAAGGCAGTCGTTTGCGGTCGCGCGCGGCCTCGAAGCCGCTCGCCGAAATTGCCGGGCGACCGCTGATCGCGCATATCATTTGCCGCGCGCGCGCCGCCGGGGCCTCGCATTTCCTCGTCGTCACCGGCTACCGGCCTGAGCCGATCGAAACCTTCCTCGCGGGCCTGGCGCAGGACGAAGGCATCGGGATCGAGACCGTGCGCAACGGGGAGTGGCAGCGGCCGAACGGCGTTTCGGTCCTCGCCGCCGCGCCGCGCCTCGAGGCGCAGTTCCTGCTCCTCATGTCGGACCATCTGTTCGATCCCGCGATGCTCGCTTCGCTGATCGCCGACGATTCCGGGGCCGCGCTCACGCTCGCCGTCGACTATGGGATCGACAATCCCCTCATCGACCTCGACGACGCGACCAAGGTCGTGGCGGACCAGGAAAAGCGGATCGTCCGGCTCGGCAAGACGCTCGCCGACTACGATGCGATCGACACGGGCCTGTTCCGAACCGGTAGCGCTCTCGTCGATGCGATCCGGGTCAGCATCGCGCGCGGCGGACAAGGCAGTCTTAGCGAAGGCGTCCAGGTGCTGGCCGATCGCGGCGCGGCGCGCGTCCACGACGTTTCCGGATTCTGGTGGCTCGACGTCGACGATCCGCGCGCCCTGGCCCTGGCCGAGGAGGCGCTCGGCGGCGGCAAGAAGCTGATTTAGCGACGAAATGCACGTTCCGGCCGGTCGGCGGGCCAAAAGGTGGCTGGCCTTCCGTCCGCGCGCGCGTTAGGCGGTTTTCGGTGGGGACTCTTCGGACAGGTCTGGCGACGGCGCTTGCGCTCGCTCTCGGGGCGGGCGGGATCGCGTCCGCGCAGGATGCCGCCCGGGTTGCCGTGCCGCCGGCGGGCCTCCCCGAGCCGAGTCGCGACCCGCTGCGCGTCGACCCGGCGACCGATCCGATTCTCCAGCTCGGCGCCAGCCGCGCGCGCTTCGAGGAATTCCGCGAGATTATCGCCGCCGCGGTCCAGCGCCACCCCGCCCGGCTCGAGCAGGAGGCGATGACCGCCGAGGCCCGCGCCGTCCTCGCCGAAACCCGTGAGCGCCAGCGACCGTCGGCCGACGCCACCGTCACCTCCTATCGCGTCATCGCCCGCGAATTCTCGAACGATCCCGAGAACATCATCGAGCGTTCGAGGCCCGAGCAGCGTACCGACGCGCTCCTTTCGGTGCAGCAGACCGTGTTCGATTTCGGCGCCGGCGACCGCCGGGTGGCTGCCGCGGGGGCGCGCCTTCGCGCCGCTGCGCTCGAGGCCGAGGCAACGAGCGACCGTGTCGCCCTCGCCGCGATCGCGTCCTGGTACGACATCTTCGCCTATCGTGCGCTCACCATCCTCACCGAGACCTTCGTCGAGAGCCAGCGCGAGCTGCGCGCCTCGGTCGAGGAGAGGGTGCGCTCCGGCGTCTCGGCGCCCGGCGATGTCGCTCGCGTCGAAAGCTATATCGCGTCGGCCGAGACCAGGCTCGCGCGCTTCCGTCGCCAGCTCGCCAATGCCGAGGCGCGCTTCACCGAGCTCGCCGGCACGCCCGCGCCCGGCGCGGTCGAGCGCGCGCCGGTGCCCGCGACCGGCGAGATCGCCTCGCGCGAGGCCGCCGCCTCGATGAGCGCGCGTTCGCCGGCGGTGCAATCCGCCGAGCGCCTCGCCGAATCGGCGCGCCAGGAAGCGCGCGCCGCCCGCGCCGACCGCCTGCCGCAGGTCAGCGTCGGTATTGACGCCGGCCGCTACGGCGTGTTCGAAACCGAGCGGGACTATGACATTCGCGGCCGCGTCGCGGTGCGCCAGCGCCTGTTCGGCGGGATCGATGCGCGCGCCAACCAGCTCTCCGCCCGCGCCGAGGCGAGCATCGCCCGCGCGGACCGGGTCCGCGAGGAGGCGGCGCGCGATGCCGCCATCGCCTGGTCGGACGTGCGCGCGCTCGAGGAGCAGCTGCGGGCGCTCGAGGCGAGCTACACCGCAGCCCGCCGCTCGCGCGACGTCATCGTCGAGCGCTTCCGCGTCGCCCGCGGCTCCCTGTTCGACGTGGTGGCGGCCGAGGACACCTATTTCCAGGCCGCCGCCGCCTATATCGAGGCGATCGCCGAGCTCGACGCCGCGCGCTACGTCCTTCTCTCGCGGACCGGAAGGCTGCTCGAGGCGCTCGCCATCGACGGAACGCCCGAGGCATGATCACGAACGCGCCCGCGAGCGCCGACAATCCGATCGCCGTGCCGAAGTCGCGCTTCGCGCCCTGGCTGTTCGAGCCGATGTTCAAGAACAAGGCGATCTATGTGAAGGTCGCGGTCGCCGCGGCGCTCATCAACATATTCGGCCTGATCAGCGCGATGTTCACGATGACCGTCTACGACCGCGTCGTCCCGAACAACGCGATGTCGTCGCTCGTCGCGCTGTCGATCGGGCTCGGCATCGTCATCATCTTCGATTTCGTGCTGCGCCTCCTGCGCGCCTATTTCGTCGACATTGCGGGGGCGCAGATCGACCGCGAGGTCGGCGAGACCCTGTTCGGGCGCCTGCTCGCCATCCGCCTCGACCTCAAGAAGGGCTCGACCGGCTCCTTGACCGGCATCATGCGCGAGCTCGAGGCCCTGCGCGACTTCTTCGCCTCGGCGACGATGACGGCCCTGGTCGACGTGCCGTTCATCTTCGTCACCCTGCTCGTCGTCTGGCTGATCGGCGGCATGGTCGTGATCGTGCCGCTGGTCATGGTGCCGCTCGTCGTCATCGTCGCGCTCGTCACCCAGCCCGCCTTGCAGCGCCTCACCAGCAAGTCGATGGGGGAGGGGCTGGTCAAGCAGTCGGTACTGGTCGAGACGATCGGCGGGCTCGAAACGGTGAAGGCGGTCGGCGCCGGCCCGCTCCTCGCCGGGCGCTGGCACCGCTCGGTCGACGCGCACAGCGACGTCTCGCTGCGCCAGCGGCTGATCGCGACGATCGGCATCACCACCGCGACCTCGGCGGGCATGATCTCCTATGCCGGCGTGGTGATCATCGGCGTCCACATGATCGCGTCGCGCGACCTCACCATGGGCGGATTGATCGCCTGCTCGATCCTGGCCGGCCGCGCGATCGCGCCGCTCGCCCAGATCTCGCAATTGCTCTCGCGCATCACTTCGACGCGGACCGCCTATCGCCAGCTCAACGAGCTGATGGAGCTGCCCCCCGAAGGCCCGGCCGGCGAGCCGCTCCATCTTTCGCGGCCCGAGGGCAAGGTCGAGTTCCGCAACGTCAGCTTCCGCTATCCGAACTCTCCCGAGAAAGCGCTCGACGGAGTGAGTTTCACCGTCCAGCCCGGCGAGCATGTCGCTTTGCTCGGCCGCGTCGGCTCCGGCAAGTCGACGATCGCGCGACTCATGCTCAGCCTCTACGAGCCGGAAGACGGCCTCGTCATGATCGACGGCACCGACCTTCGCCAGATCTCGCCGGAGAGCCTGCGCCGCAACGTCGGCGCCGCGCTCCAGGAGAGCGTTCTCCTGACCGGTTCGGTGCGCGAGAACATCGTGCTCGGCCGCGAGGGGCTCGACGATGAGGACATGATCCGCGCCGCCGAGCTTTCGGGCACGCACCAGTTCATGGGCGCCATTGCCAACGGCTACGATCTTCGCCTGGCCGATCGCGGCGAAGGCCTGTCCGGCGGCCAGCGCCAATCGATCGCGATTGCCCGTGCGCTCGCCGGCAAGCCGCAGATCCTGGTCTTCGACGAGCCGTCGAGCGCGATGGATTCGCAGACCGAGACGGGGCTGATCCAGCGCCTGCAGCAGGAGCTCAAGGGCCGGACGCTCATCCTCATCACCCACCGGCCGCCGCTTCTCCAGCTGGTCGATCGGATCATCCTCGTCGACAAGGCGAAGATCGTCGCCGACGGGCCGCGCGACCAGGTTCTGAAACAGATCACGAGGCCGCAGGCGGCATGAACAGGCCCGAAGGAAGCCTCGAGGAATTCGCCGGCCGCCTGAGGCCCAAGGCGATGTCGAACCTTCTCCTGTGGGGGGTCGCCGCCTTCTTCGTCATCTTCGTCGTCTGGGCCGGCCTGACCGAGCTCGACAAAAGCGTGCGCGCACAGGGCCGCGTGATCGCGAGCTCGCAGCTCCAGGTCATCTCGAACCTCGAAGGCGGCGTCATCGAGCAGATCCTCGTCCAGCCCGGCCAGATGGTCGAGGCCAATGCCGAGCTGGTCCGCCTGGACCCGACCATGACCAGCTCGGAGCTCGGCAGCGGCCAGGCCTCGGTCGCGGCACTGAGCGCCAAGATCGCGCGGCTCCAGGCCGAAGTTACTGGCCGCGCCCCGGCTTTTCCTGCCGGCGTCGACGCCTCCGCGGCCGAGCAGATCGCGATCGAGCAGTCGCTCTACGCCTCGCGCATGGCCGAGCTGTCGCAGCTGACCAGCGCCGCCCAGGCCCGCGTCGTCCAGGCGCAGCGCGCGATCACCGAGGCCGAAGCGGCCTATCAGGCACGGGTCACCGCCCGCGATTCGCGCCGCCAGGAAGTCGCGATCCTGCGCCCGCTGGTCGAGCGCGGGATCGAGCCCCGCATGTCGCTGACCCAGGCCGAGAGTGCCGCCGCGGTCGCCGCCAGCGAAGCCGCCGTTGCGGCCGCCTCGATCGGGCGCGCCCGCGCCTCGCTCTCGGAAGCGCAGGCGACGCTCTCGCAGCAGCGACAGGACTGGCGCTCGCGCGCGGCCACCGAGCTCGCCACCGCCCAGGCCGAATTCGCGGCGCGGCGGCGGACCATGCCGGCCCTTTCCGAGCGCGTCGAGCGCACCATCGTGCGCTCGCCGGTCCGCGGCCGCGTCAACCGCGTGCTCGTGACCACGATCGGCGGCACGGTCGCGCCGGGCGCGCCGCTGGTCGAGATCGTGGCCTCCGAGGACAGCCTGCTTGTCGAGGCGATGGTGCTGCCGCAGGACATCGGCTCGGTCAGGATGAACCAGGACGCGCGGGTCAACATCACCGCCTACGATCCGTCCATCTACGGCAGCCTGGAGGGCAAGGTCGTCTCGATCTCGCCCGATGCGCTTCAGAACGAGCGGACCGGCGAGAGCTTCTATATCGTCCGCGTGCGGACCAGCGCCAACGCGCTACGCAACCGCGCCGGCCGGCCGCTTCAGATTGGGCCCGGAATGCAGGCCGAGGTCAATCTCCTTGGCGACAAGCGCTCGGTGCTGAGCTACCTGCTGTCCCCCATCACTCGCCTCCGCGATACCGCCTTCCGCGAATAAGCTCGAGGAACCGGAAGTTACGGGTCCGTAACGCACCCGTTGGAGTAGCGGCTGCATCGATCTGACTTCTGTAAACGTATCGTTTAACGTCCCCCCACCGCATCGAAGCTCTGCGCTCATGCTACGCCGGATGGCGGGCAATAGTATTGGTGCGCACCAGCCAGCTTGCGTCCGTTCGGTGCGGATGTGCGGCGACTTGGCGTCGCTTGGGAGAAAAACCGCTTCTCCATCGTTTGAACCCCGTCTGGCACGAGAAATCGTGGAGCATAGGGGCGAAGACCGGCGGTCGCATGGCCCGCGGGAACGGAATTTTGGAGAGTGTAATGAGGAAGATCCTGTTGACCGCTGCCGCGCTTTCGCTCGGCACGTCCGCCCAAGCCTGGACCACGCTGCACGAAAACGGGCATGCGCACGGCGTCGCCGCCACAGCCGCTTCGGCGGCCGCGGTCGCGATCGTACCGGCCGCCTTCGCCGACTGGACCGATCCGACCGCCATGCAAGGCGCGAAGGCGGCCGATGACGGCGGCCTCACCTGGGCCGAAGCCGATCTCAAGACCAAGGAATCCGTCAGCACGATGACGGCGGCATCGGCAACGGCAGCGGAGCTTCACGCCCTCGCCGCCTGGATGGGCACCGCGTCCACGCACCCCGGCGGCATGAGCTGGGCCGAAATCGACAGCAAGTCCAAGGTCGCGGTCGACGGCGTCGTGAGCACCGGCATGGGCGGCCCACTCGAGGAGGCGCAGGGCTATCCCGCCTGCCGCCCGGGGCCGGGCGACGATCGCTGCATCCAGCTCTACGAACGCGGCGTCCGTGAGGAGCTTGCCGCCTACAAGGCCACCGAGGGTGCCGCGATGGGCGGTCCGTTCGAGCCGGCCGCAGACTCCAAGCCTGCGACGAGTGCCGCGCAGACCGGCGGCCCCAAGACGCCGGACGACGAGCCCGCCGAGACGGAGGGCGAGGCCGCCGACGCGCATGCCGGTCACGACATGACCAACGAAGCCAAGCCCGCCGCGACGGCGACGCCGACCCCGAACGGAATCGGCGGCCCGGTCGAGGCGCGCTCCGGCTATCCGGCCTGTTCGCGCACCGTCACCGACAGCTGCATCCAGCTCCACGAACGCGGCGTCACCGGTCAGGGCAACTGAGCCGGCACCCTCTTTCCCCTCGCCGAGGATGAGGAAGGGCCCGGGCGAAGCGGATCAGGATCCGCCTTCGTCCGGGCCCTCCTGCTTTGTCGCCACCCCGTCGCCGCCGGAAGCGCCCTGCTCAGCGAGCCAGGCGTCGAGACGGGCGACCGTCCGCTCGAGCGCGCGGGCGGCCTCTCGCACCTGCGCGGGCTCACCGCCCGCCAGCACCAGGTCGGATAACCACCAGGTCTGTGACAGCCATTCGCGCCCGTCGTCCTGATCGGCGATCGCGACGCTGAGATACGCCTCCTCCGCGTCGGCCCAGCCTTCGCCTTCGGCGACGACGCCGTGGACCTCCACCCGCCCGGTGCGCCGGAAATCGCCGCGGCAGACGTCGCGGGCCGCGCGCAGAAAGGGCTCGATCAGGTCCCAGTGGAGCTTGCTCTCGACCAGCGTCTCATAGGTGGCGTTGACGATCTGCTTCTGGACGACATTGTGGAACTCGGATGTGGTGTAGCCATCCTCGTCCAGATAGTCCTCCGCAAGTTCCGCCTCGGCACGCGGTTCCGCGGGCGGCGTCTCGTCTGGTTCCGGCACATCGGACATGCTCATCTCCGCGCGGGCGCTGGCCAGGCGGTGCGAAGCAGCTTCTCCGCGGGAGGTAAAGCCGGAAAAGAGGGTTCAGCGCGGTAGCCAGGCCGGGAAGTGCCTGTCGAGGTCGATCGGCCCGTCGAAGATCGCAGCGGCATCCTGCAGCTCCTGGTCCGGAAAGCCGCCGCAGCGCACCGCCACAGCGGGTAGACCGATCTTCGCCGCCGCTGCGATGTCGTAAGGTGTATCCCCGACGACTACCGCCTGGCCGCCGTTCATCACAGGAAGGACCTTGTCGAGGGCCGCCGCGAAGATGTCCGGGCAGGGCTTCGAATGTTCGACGTCGTCGGCAGAGGTCTTTGCCACCAGCGCGTCCGCGCAGCCCAGGCGTTCGATGTGGAAATCGATTTCCGCCTGCTTGGCCGACGAGGCGAGGACGAGATGCACGCCTTCCTTGTCGAGCCGCCGCAGCAGCGCGACAGCGCCGGGAAAGGGCCGGCAGCGGCGCAGATAGTCGCGCTGAAAGAGGTCGGAGCGGAAGCTTTCAATGTCTTCCTGGAGCCGCTCGGCGATCTCGCGCGGAAGCAGCGACGGGATGAGATTATCGCCGCCCTTGCCGATCTGGCCGCGGATCGCGTCGAACGGGACGACGAGACCGAAATGGCGGAATGCCTCCTGCCAGGCGGCGGCGTGGAGGTCGTTGCTGTCGACGAGCGTGCCGTCGACGTCGAAGAGGACAGCGGCGATCATCTCCGCCCTGCCTTCGCCGTGCGCGGCCGCCCGAGAAGAGTGAGCAAGGAGGCGTAGACCGCGGACTTCCACGCAAGCTCGCCGATCCCGGGCGCGCCGCCGGCAGCGGCAGGGGGCGAGGCCGGGGGCGGTGCCGCCTGGAAGCGATCGTCGGCCATGTGCTGACGCGGCGGTTCGGCTTCCGCGGCTCGTCGCTCGATCTCGGAATTGAGCTCGGCCCCCAAAAGGACGATGTAGGCGCTGAGATAGAGCCAGGTCAGGAACACGATCACCGCGCCGAGCGACCCGTAAGTCGCATTGTAATTGCCGAAATTGGCGACGTAGAGGCCGAAGCCCGCCGTCGCCGCCAGCCAGGCCGCGGCCGCCGCCGCCGAGCCCGGCGTGATCCACCGCCACGGCGCATTCGGCCGATCGGGTCCGTATCGGTAGACGACGGCAAGCAGCAGCACGACCGCCGACGCCGCGGCCGCCCAGAGCGTCCCCTTGACGAGCACGTGCGTGGCGCCGGACAATTCCGGCAGGACATCCTCCAGCGCGTTGCTTCCCGCAATCGCGACTATGGCCAGGAAGAGAGTGAGAAGCGCCCCGGCCGTCATCGCAAAGGACATCGCCGTCTTTTTCACGAAGCCTCGCGTCTCCTCGACGTCATAGGCGATGTTGAGCGCCGTCATGATCGCGGCCGCACCCTTGGTCGCGCCGTAGAGCGCGATTGCGATGGCGAGGAGCAGGCCGAACCCTTTTTGGCCGCCGCCCGTTTCGGTCATGCTCTTGAGCTGGTCGCCGATGATCGAGGCGGCGTTCTGCGGCAGCACGGCGGTCAGCGCCTGCATATGGCTCACGACCGAAGCAGGCTCGGCGACGAGGCCGTAGCTCAGGACAAAAGCGCTGAGCAAAGGGACGAACGCCAGAAAGGCGTAGAAAGCGACGCCAGCCGCGACCAGCGTCAGATCGTCCTCGCCGCCTTCCTTCCAAGTCGCAAGGAGAATGTCTTTCCACGCCCGCGGCGGGAGATCGGCAGGATTTGCCTCCCTCGCGGGCGGCGCCGTAGCGCCCTGTCCTTGCATGCCTGGCCCCTGATGAAGCAATTCGTCCGGAATCGGGCGAACCCGGCTACAATTACTGTGGCTCGATTGTGTTCCCGGAGGAAGCTATCGCGCAGGCGAGGCGGGTGCTAGTCGCCGACGATGCTTGCGGCGCGGACATGATGACGGGGACCTGGTCCTTCTCGATCGACCGCGGCGGCACCTTCACCGACATCGTCGCCAGCGCCCCCGATGGGCGGCTGCTGGTCAGGAAGCTTCTCTCGGACAATCCCGGGCGATATGACGACGCCGCCGTCGCGGGCATCGGCCAGCTCTTGCTCGATCATGGCGCAGCGCCGATCCTTGCGGTCAAGATGGGGACGACGGTCGCTACCAATGCCTTGCTCGAGAGGAAGGGCGAGCGCGTCGTTCTCGCCATCACCGCCGGCTTCGGCGATGCATTGCGCATCGGCTACCAGGCGCGCCCCGACATTTTCGCGCGCCGCATCGTCCTTCCCGAGGCGCTCTACGAAAAAGTGATCGAGGTGGACGAACGGTTGACCGCGGTGGGCGACGTGCTCCGCCCGCTCGACGCCGCCGCCGCCGAAGAGCAGCTGCGTGCTGCTTTCGACGACGGCTATCGCGCCATTGCCATCGTCTTGATGCACGGCTGGCAGTGGACGGCGCACGAAGCGGCGCTCGTCAGAATCGCGGAGGAGATCGGCTTCACCCAGATCTCGGCGAGCCACCGCGTCGGGCCGCTGATCAAGCTGGTCGGGCGCGGCGACACATCGGTGGTCGACGCATATCTCTCGCCGGTGCTGCGCCGCTATGTCGACCGGGTGGTGGCGGCGCTGGGCGACGACACGCGGCTTCTCTTCATGCAGTCTTCGGGCGGGCTCGCCGATGCGTCGGCCTTCCAAGGCAAGGACGCGATCCTCTCCGGTCCGGCGGGCGGTATCGTCGGCATGGCGAGGACCGCGGAGCAGGCCGGCTTTGGACGCGTCATCGGCTTCGACATGGGCGGGACCTCGACCGACGTTTCCCATTTTGCCGGGACCTACGAGCGTACGAGTGAGCGGGTCGTCGCCGGCGTTCGGGTGCGGGCGCCGATGCTCGAGATCCATACCGTTGCAGCCGGCGGCGGCTCGGTCTGTCATTATGACGGCGCCCGCTTCCGGGTCGGGCCGGACAGCGCCGGAGCGGTGCCGGGCCCGGCCTGCTACCGCCGCGGCGGGCCGCTCACCATCACCGACTGCAACGTCGTCCTCGGCAAGATCGACGCCGCGCATTTCCCTGCCATGTTCGGGCCAGGCGGGGACGAGGCGATCGACGTCGAAGCCTCACGCCTGCTCTGCGATGCGATCGGCACCCGGGCCGGGCTGAGCGCCGCTGCGGTGGCGGAGGGCTTCATCCGGATCGCAGTCGACAATATGGCGAATGCGATCAAGCAGATCTCGATCGCGCGCGGCCACGACGTGACCCGCTACACATTGCAATGCTTCGGCGGCGCCGGCGGCCAGCATGCCTGCCTCGTCGCCGACGCATTGGGCATGGAGCGGGTGATGATCCATCCGCTGGCGGGCGTGCTCTCGGCCTACGGCATGGGCCTCGCCGACACGATCGAGCTCCGGCAGCGCAGCCTCGGGGGAGGCGCGCTGGAGCCGGTGCTGGTGGCGCTGGAGGAAGAGGCGCGGGCGGCGCTGCGGGCGCAGGGAGTGGACGAGGTCGAACTCTTGCGCCGGGCCGCCTTGCGCTACGAAGGGAGCGATACCGCGCTGGAGGTCGAGGCGGGGCGGTTCGAGGAGATGCGCGAGGCATTCGAGCTGGCGCACCGGCAGAGGTTCGGGTTCGTGATGGAGGGGACGGGCGTCGTCGTCGAAACGGCGGTGGTCGAGGCGGTGGGCAAATCCTCCCCGGGACGGGAAGGGGGACCGCGCGGCAGCGCGGTGGAGGGGGTTGTGGGCCCTGCACGGGCCCCCCTCCACCATGCTTCGCCCTTCGACGCCGCCTGCGGCGGCGCTCAGGACAGGCATGGTCCCCCTCCCCGTCCCGGGGACCCTCGGGTGATCGACCGTGCCGCCCTCGCCCCCGGCGCGCGCATTACCGGCCCGGCCCTGATCGTCGATCCTTCCGCCACCACCGTGGTCGAACCCGGCTGGCGGGCCGAGGTCGACACGCGGCTCAACCTCATCCTCACCCGCGTCGCGCCGCGCGAGGCCCGCCATGCCGCGGGCACGAAAGCCGATCCGGTCATGCTCGAAGTGTTCAACAACCTGTTCATGGCGATCGCCGAGGAGATGGGGGTCGCGCTCAGGAACACCGCGATCTCGGTAAACATCAAGGAACGGCTCGATTTCTCCTGTGCCCTGTTCGACGCCGACGGCTGCTTGATCGCCAACGCGCCCCACATCCCGGTCCATCTCGGCTCGATGGGCGATTCGATCCGCACGATCATTGAAGCCCGCCAAGGCGGGCGCGACGGGCGCGGCATGAAGCCGGGTGACGCCTATGTGCTGAACGCACCCTATCGCGGCGGCACGCACCTGCCGGACATCACGGTGATCGTCCCCGTCTTCGCCGCGGATGGAGACGCCGAGCCGGCCTGGTACGTCGCCGCGCGCGGCCACCATGCCGATGTCGGCGGCATCGCGCCGGGATCGATGCCGCCCGACAGCCGGACGGTGCACGAGGAGGGCGTACTGATCGACAACGCGCTGCTCGTCGACGCGGGGCGCTTCCTCGAGGCGGAGATGCGAGTGCTGCTCGGCTCGGGAGACTGGCCGGCGCGCAGCCCGGACCGCAACATCTCGGACCTGAAAGCGCAGGTCGCCGCCTGCGCCCGCGGCGCCGCCGAACTGCGCCGGGTCGCCGGTGAATATGGCCGCGAGGTCATCGACGCCTACATGTGCCATATCATGGCCAATGCCGAGGAAGCGGTTCGAAGCCTCATCGGCAGGCTGTCGGACGGCGAGTTCCGCTACGAGATGGACAATGGCGCCGCGGTTTGCGTGCGCGTCGCGGTCGACCGCGGGGAGCGCGCGGCCGTGATCGACTTCGAGGGAACGAGCGCCCAGCAGCCCGACAATTTCAACGCGCCCTATTCCATCTGCCGCGCGGCGACGCTCTATGTGTTGCGGACGATGATCGACGACGCGATCCCGATGAACGACGGCTGCCTGCGCCCGATCGAGCTCAAGGTGCCCGAAGGCTCGATGCTCCACCCCCATTATCCGGCCGCGGTCGTGGCGGGCAATGTTGAGACCAGCCAGGTGATCACCGACGCGCTGTTTGCCGCCTTCCGCGCGCTGGCGCCGAGCCAGGGGACGATGAACAACTTCACCTTCGGCGACGAGGGCAGCCACCAATATTACGAGACCATCGCCGGCGGGGCAGGGGCCGGCCCCGGCTTCGACGGAGCGAGCGCGGTCCAGACCCACATGACGAACAGCCGCCTGACCGATCCCGAGATCCTGGAGACGCGCTATCCTGTGCTGCTCGAGCGATTTTCCATCCGCCACGGCTCGGGCGGGGAGGGCGCGAGCCGAGGCGGCGACGGAGTTGAACGGCGTATCCGCTTCCTCGAGCCGATGCGCGCCAATATCCTTTCCAACCGCCGCCGCGTCCGGCCGCGCGGGATCGAGGGAGGCGGCGACGCGGCGCCGGGCGTCAACAAGGTGGTCAGGGCAGACGGCACGGTGGAGCTGCTGGGCGCCACCGCTTCAGCCGAGATGGCGCCCGGCGACGTCTTCGTCATCGAGACCCCCGGCGGAGGGGGCTATGGAATTCCTCCTTATGCTGTGCGCGGGGAGGAACAAGGATGAACCAATATCTGCCTCTCCTCGGGATCGTCATCATCATCCTGGGCTTTGGGCTAAGGTTCAATCCGATGCTCGTCGTGCCGGCCGCTGCGATCGCAACGGGGCTGCTTGCCGGGCTCGACCTGCTCGAGGTGATCGCAAAGCTCGGCAAGGCATTCAACGACAGCCGGATCATCGCCATCCCCTGGATCGTGCTGCCGGTGATCGGCCTGCTCGAGCGCTACGGCCTCCAGCAGCGCGCCCGCGCGGTCATATCCGGCTTTCGTGCCGCGACGGCCGGCAGGCTGCTCATCCTCTATCTCCTGTATCGCCAGATCATCTCGGCGATCGGCCTCCATTCGACCGCCGGTCATGCGCAGACGGTGCGCCCGCTGGTCGCGCCGATGGCCGTCGCCGCCGCCGAGAATCAAAGCGGCCGGCTCGACGAGGAAACGGACGAGAAGGTAAAGGCCTATGCCGCCGCCACCGACAATGTCGGACTGTTCTTCGGCGAGGACATCTTCTTCGCGATCGGATCGATCCTGCTCATCCAGGCCACGTTCGAGGCCTACGGCCTGGAAGTGCGTGCGGTGGAGCTCGCCATGTGGGCGATCCCGACGGCGATCGCCGCCTTCATCCTCCACAGCGGCCGCCTGCTGCTGCTCGACCGCGTCCTGGCGCGCAGGCGGGACGGGGTGAGCTCATGATCACCAGCCAATGGGTCTTCAGCCTCGTCGGGATGATGTTCGGCGCATTTGCGCTGCTCAGCCTGGGCGACCGCACCAACCGGAAACGGTTCGGCAATGCCGCCTTTTGGGGCCTGTTCGCGCTCAGCCTGATCGCCGGATCGTGGCTCGGCGACCTCGTCAACGGCTGCATCGTCCTGGCGCTCGCGGCCCTGGCGGCGCTCGGCCTCATCGGAAGGGGCGAGCCCGAGACGGGCGAGCCGGAGCGCGCGGCTGCCGGCGAACGCTACGGCAATCGGCTGTTCCTGCCGATCCTGATCGTGCTTGCCGTCGCGGTGCTCGGCTCGCTGGCCTATCTCTACATTCCAGCGCTCCACGCTACCGGCCTGTTCGAGCGCAACCGCGAAACTCTCATCCTCCTGTGCGTCGGCGTCCTGTTCGCACTCGCCGCGATCTTCGCCTGGCTCAAGCCTCCGCCGCTGGCGCCGCTGCAGGAGGGGCGGCGGCTGATCGACGCGGTCGGCTGGGCGGCGGTGCTGCCGATGATGCTCGCGTCGCTCGGCCTCGTCCTCGCCGACACGGGCGTCGGCCGCACCATCGGCGAGCTGGTCCTCCACGTCATTCCGGACGGCACCGTCTTTCCCGCCGTGCTCGCCTTCGGCCTCGGCATGGCGCTCTTCACGATCCTCACCGGCAATGCCTTCGCCGCTTTTCCGGTGATGGCGACGGCGATCGGCATTCCGCTGCTCATCCAGGGCTATGGCGGAGATGCGGCGGTGGTCGGCGCGATCGGAATGCTCGCAGGTTTCTGCGGCACCTTGATGACTCCCATGGCGGCGAACTTCAACATCGTCCCCGCCGCGCTCCTCGAGCTCAAGGACAGCAATGCCGTGATCAAGGCCCAGATCGGCACCGCACTGCCTTTGCTCGCGGTCAACATCGTCTTCATCTATTGGTTCGCCTTCTGAGATGACGCACCTCCTCACCCCCGACACGGCCGGGCGCTTCGCCGCGATCGCGCTCGGCCATGTGCGGCAGGAATATCCGCACAAGCTCGATCATGTCATGGACGGGCCGGAGGACGTGCTCGCCCCGTCGGAGCTCCACCCCATCTTCTACGGCAGCTTCGATTGGCACAGCTGCGTCCACGGCTACTGGCTGCTGATGCGCGTGCGCCGGCTGTTCCCGGACATCCCCGTCCGTGCCGACATCGACGACCTGTTCGAAGAGATGCTGACCGCCGAGAAAGTACGCGGCGAGCTTGCCTATCTGGACCGCGCCTATTCAGGCGGGTTCGAGCGGCCTTATGGCTGGGCTTGGCTGCTCGCCCTCCACGCCGAGGCGCAGCGCCAGGACGATCCCGCCTGGGCCGGGGCGCTGGCTCCGCTCGCCGCCGCCTTCGCCGAGCGCTTTCATTCCTATCTCCCCCGGCTCACCTACCCGATCCGCACCGGGACGCATTTCAACACCGCCTTCGCGCTCATCCTCGCGCTCGAATGGGCCGAAGCGAACGACGAGCCGCTGGCCCGGCTGATCCGAGAGAGCGCGCGCGCCTATTTCGGCGCAGACCGCGACTGCCAGGCCTGGGAGCCCGGCGGCGACGATTTCCTCTCGCCCGCTTTGACCGAAGCGCTGCTGATGCGCCGGGCGCTCGGAAGCGCGGAGTTCGAAGCCTGGTTCGCCGCCTTCCTCCCCCGGCTCGACCGAGGCGAGCCGCGCACGCTCTTCACGCCCGCCTTCGTCTCGGACCGCTCGGACGGCAAGATCGCCCATCTCGACGGGACCAATCTGAGCCGTGCCTGGTGCTGGCGCGCGCTCGGCCGCCCGGACGCCGCCGACGCGCACCTCGCCGCCAGCCTCCGCCATGTCGAGGGCGATTATATGGGCGAGCACTGGCTGGCCACCTTCGCTCTCCTGGCACTGGCGGAATCGGTGTCGCCGGCGGCTTAACCATAGGGCTTCACCGGGCCTTCACCGCATCCTCGTACCGCGTATCCGCCGGATCCAGCATCCGGCCCGGATTGGACATGAGCACGATGGGCATTCTGAAGCGACTCGGGACACTCGGCCGCGACCAGGGCGGCAATGCGCTCGCCATCTGCGCGGCGGCGATGCCGCTGGTGATCGGCGGCGCTGGACTTGCGATCGACAGCGTCCAGATCAGCGTCGCGCGCCGCGAGCTGCAGCGCGCCGCGGACTCGGCCGCGCTGGCGGGCGCCTATGCGATCAATCAGAATCCGAGCTCGACCGGCTCCACCCGCACTACCTTCGCGCAGAACGGCGCAGTGCGCGATCTCGAGGTCAATAACGACGTCACGCTGAGCGGGGCGGCCGTCGTCCAGAACGCGCCGGCGACGGGGCCCTTCGCGACCAACGCCAATGCGGTGCGCGTCCAGCTCACCGCCAACCGGACGATGAGCTTCCTCTCTTTCTTCGACGCCACGCCGGTGGCGATCACCGTCGAGGCGACAGCCGCGATCGTGCGCGAGGGCAGCTTCTGCATGCTCGCGCTCGAGGACGGCAACGCCACGGGCGTCTCGGTCGGCGGCAACGCCACGATCAACATCGGCTGCGGCATCTCGTCCAACTCGACGTCGCCGAACGCCATCACAGCGTCCGGCAGCTCGAGCGTCACCGCGTCGCCGATCATGGCCGTCGGCGGCGTGCCGTCGAGCAGCAATTTCGCGAGCGGGACGACGCTCATTCCCTTCGCTCCGGTGCAGTCGGATCCGTTCGCGAACCTGCCGACGCCGAGCCCTTCCAATTGCGTGAACGCGCCGGCCAGCGGCTCGAAGAGCAACGTCACCGTCACGACCAGCACGCCAGGCTATACCGCCGCGACCAATTCCTTCTGCTTCAACGGCTGGGACATCAAAGGCAACGTGACCCTCGACTTTGCCCAGCCGACCATCGTCTACATCAACGGCGGCGAGCTCGGATTCGGGGCGCAGGCGCACGTCACCGCGCGTAACGTCGTGTTCGTGCTGACCAGCACCAACGCCACCTCGAATCCCAACTCGATCGCCACGCTCGGGATGAACGGCGGCGCGGAGCTCGACATCGAATCGCCCTCTTCGGGTCCCTTTGACGGCGTCGCCATCTACGAAGACCGGCGCGCTCCCCTCGGCCGGACGACCCGGTTCAACGGCGGCTCCGGCTCGATCATCAACGGCGCGCTCTACATGCCCCAGGCCTATTTCGAGTATAACGGCAATGCCGACATGGACGCCCAGTGCATCCAGCTCGTCGCCCGCCGCCTCGACTTCCGCGGCAACGGGTCGGTGACGAACCAGTGCGACTCCGCCGATCCGAGCCAGAATTTCCAGGCAACCTACGTCCGCCTCGTCGGCTGAGGGGCCGACCCGAGGCATCACGTACCAGTCCGAGCGCATGCTTGCCCGTCGAGCGCGTTGCCGTTCCTAGAGCCTTTTGGGGCCGTCGCATCGACAACGCTTGCACGCTGAATGTGCCAGCGCGGGACGCGCGATTTTCGCCCATTGCAACGCAGTTCGAAAGCGTCATTCCCGCTGATGCGTGCTTTCCTCGGTACGCGAACAGAGGAGACTAGAATGCGCACTCTCACCGCTACCGAGCTGGCCCATGTCGCCGGCGCCGGCAACAAGCCTGCCAGCCATCCTTATCCGCCGGGCCAGCACCCGAGCCGCCGCAACCCGGCCCATGCCCCCGGCGAGAGCTACAAGGGTCCGGCCGACAAGAATTTCGGGCCGCAGTAAACGCGCCCGCTCGGCATCGAAGAGAGGGGCGGCTTCACGGCCGTCCCTTTTTTCATGGGAACCGAGGCGACCGGGGAAAGCGGGTCCGAGGCGCCGCTGTCGGCATGGTTTACAAATCCTTACCCGTTAACCCTCGCGTCGCCCGCTTTTCCGCGCCTGGCCCGCTTCTTGCTCCTCGACGCGCATGTGGAAGCGTATCGGCCGCCTGTTCGTCATCAAGACCCGCCTCGAGGCGATGTGCGTCATCTACGCGCTCGCTTTGGGCGCGATCGAGCGGGGCCTCCATTATATCGATGAATATCCGGGCTTCGGCGGCTGGCTGCTCTTTTCCGCCTGCACCGGCGCCGTCTTCATGGCCGGCGCGCGCCTGCTCGAGATGACGCGACCCGACGCCGGCCACCGCCGCCGCCGCACCGATCTCTCCGCCTGAACACGCGCGTTTTCCCAAGTCGCGGTGAAAAATCCCAATCTCAGGTAGGCGCGATTGTCGGCTAGCGGCTCGCCGCGCGATGAAATCGGCAGATTTCCGCCAGTTTCTGCATTTGGCACGCCACTTGTAACTCCCTTGGCATTCCGCCTCCGATCGAGGCGAACCGCAATTCAACGGGAGCAAAGCCATGTTCAACTTCGACATCCGCCAGGTCGCCGCCGCCGCAATCGGGGCCCTACTTCTCTCCACCGCCTGCGTCGGCGCGGCCGTCGGCCCCATCCATGCTGCGACGCCCGCAGCGTCCCAGGCGGCGGCGTAAAAGACGAGATCGGGCCGGTTGGGAGGCCGGCCCGAAGGCAGGCGGCCGGGAAGAAGTTCATCCCCCTTGGCACTTCCCGGCCGCCGCCGACCGCAGCGCAACCTTCCAGGAGCTTTTCGGACCATGAGCATCTTTTCCCGCACCCGCGACATTATCGCTGCCAACGTCACCGATCTTCTCGCGAAGTCGGAGGACCCGGGCCAGACGATCCGGGTGATCATCCTCGAAATGGAGGAGGCGCTGGTCGAGGTGCGGGCGTCCGCCGCCCGTTCGATCGCCGACCAGAAGGAGATGCGTCGCCAGATCGATCGCCTCGGGGATCTCCAGGCGAGCTGGACCGAAAAGGCCGAGCTGGCCTTGTCCCGCGGCCGCGACGACCTCGCGCGCGCCGCTTTGATGGAGCGCGAAAAGGTCGCCGACATGGCCGACCGGCTTATCGGCGAGGTCGAAGTGATCGAGGAGGCGTTGCGCGCGTCCGAAGCGGATATCGCCAAGTTGCAGAACAAGCTGCGCGAGGCCCGGGCGCGTCAGAGTGCGATCGCAAGCAGGATGGAAAGCGCGCACAATCGCGCCCGTCTCCGCGAAATGTACGCCGGCCCCCGCGTTGACGAAGCCTTTTCGAACTTCGAACTGCTCGAGCGCCGCGCCGATTATGCCGAAGGCGAGGCGGACGCGCTGCTGCTCGCCGCGCCGCCCAAGACCCTGGCGGAAGAGATTGCCGAGCTGCGCAGCGCCGAGAAGGTCGATGCCGAGCTCGAAAAGATGAAAGCGGCGCGCAGGGTCGCCGCGTGAACGACAAGCAGGAAAACAGGAGGGAAGTGAGATGATGCGCAGGACTTTCGAGGTGGACAAGGCAGAGGCCAAGTTGATGGGCGTCTGCTCCGGCCTCGCTCGGATGACGGGCGTCGATGCGACGGTGATCCGGATCGGCTTCGTGGTCGCGACCCTGATCGGCGGCTGGCCGTGGACGGTGGTCGCCTATGTCGTGCTCGCTCTGGCCGGAAAGCCGAAGCGCACCCGCGTCGCCGCTTCTGCGCGCCGCGCCAGCCTGGAGGAGCGCGGCGCGATGAGCGATCTCGATCGCCGCCTCGCCGAGGTCGATCATTATGTTGCGAGCTCGAACGACCGCCTCGCGCGCGAGATCGAGGAGCTGCGCTGACCGGCAGCGGCCGGCGCGCCAAGGACAGGGAGGAGGAGAAAATGAGCGAACCGACGACGACGATGATCCTGGCAAGTTTCGGCTTCGCCGCGGCCGCGATGGCGGTCTTCGCCTGCCTCAGGGGCTGGCAGGGCTGGCTTGACCTGAAGCGGATGGAGCTTGCCGGCCATTCCCGGACGCGGGGCGAGAGCGCCCGACCGCCGGCCATGGAGCGGATCGAGATCGCGGATCTGAAGGAGCGCATCCGCAAGCTCGAAGCGATCGCGAGCTGCGTGGATTTGTGAGGGTGCGCTCCGACAGCACTGGAGACTATCGCCGGGGCGAGAGGACGTGAATATTCAGGCCTCGGCGCCGCGCTCCTCCTCGACGCCGCCGAGCCAGGCGAGCAGGCTCCGGCCGGGCATGAAGAAGTAGCCGCCGCCCAGCGTCCTGACGAACTGCGGAAGCGGCTTCAGTCGCACCGGGCCGTCATGGCTGGGAATGAGAAAGCCCGAGCCGTCGCAATTGCTGGTCAGCGGGTCCTGCTCTCCGGCCAGTCCGTGGAAGGCGGGGCTGACCAGCCAGGTCTGCTGGATGAACTCGAACTGGCGCTCGATGTCGCCGTTGAAGCACATGAAAAGGAGCCCGGGATCGCGGCCGACCTCCGGCTTGTAGAGCCGGCCGACGCGAAGAATCCGGTGACGGTTGGAGATCGAGACCTGCTCCATCGATCCCGGCAGCAGGCTGTCGCGCGGATTGGACCGGCGGATATGGGCGCCGAGCGGGCAACGGGTCGCCTGCGGATCTTCGACCCCGAACAGGAAGTCGTTGTCGCTGAAGCGGACCGGCGCCATCTCCTCGCGCGGCGCGGCGCTCACCGCTTCGCTCGTCCCTGCCATGCTGCGCTTGGCGCCGGCCGACCATTGGGCGGCTGCCTTGGAGGGCGTTTCGGCCGCCGTCGCCGCGGCCGAGCCGGCGGCGGTTCCGCTCGCCGGAGGCGAGGCGATCGCGGTTCCTTCCGAAGGGTTGCTGTTCGGACGGACCGTCTCGGAACCGGCCGGCTCGCCTGACGCGGCCACGGCGGTCGCGTCGGTGAAACCCTGGGCGTTGTCGCGGTTCGCGCGGCGTTGCTCGCGTTCCTTGTGCTCCTGCGGGAAGGGGTAGTAGGGATTGCGCACCAGCGACGATCCGTCGCGCCAGCGGCCGACCAGCTTGGCGGCGACATAATCGGGCTGCATGTCGTAAGGCGCCGGCAGGCGGTCCTTCAGGCGCTCATATTCGCTCCGGCAATAGTCCCAGAAGCCGGTCACGTCCTGCTCGAGCTGGCGGATGACGAGGTAGGAGCCGTTGCGGCCGACTGCGCGCGGCGCCTCGACGATCGAATTGCCGAAGTCGCGGCTGCGGTCGGCGATCGGCAGCCGGTTCTGCGGATCGGCGAGCGAGGACAGCTCCGGCTCCGGCGGGAAATTGCCGCGATTGTCGGGATAGCCGATGATGAACTCGCCCGGCTCGACGAGGTGGATGGGGTCGTTCTTCCGATAGCTCTGGTAGGAGCCACGGATGATCGGCTGGGAGATGCCGTCGACGAAGCCGAACGGCTCGATCGCCGGCTTCTTGGTCTGCTCGAGCGGAATCCGGTGGGGCTCGCCGAGGCCGTTGTCCCGGGCGAGGCCGGCGAGAGTCGAGCACAGCTCGGTGACGGCGTCCTCGTTCCGGCCGTAGACGAGCAGAGCAAGGTCGTGGGGATCGCGTCCCCAGGTCCAATTGTCCGGCGCGTTCTTGTTGATGTCGCCGAGGATGCGGTTGCGCGCCGCGCTGCTCATTCCTTCGAGAAACGCGGCGGCGAAGCCTCTGAGGCATTCGTCGGGAAGGCCGAGCTTCTCGAGAGCGCGGGGGCCGAGCGAGACCGTCACGATCGCGTCGCGCCTGAGCTTGCGTCCGTCGCCGAAACCGACATGGGGGTAGAGGCCGCGCATGAAGGCCCGCGCCCGGGCGCGATCGTCGGGCAGATCGTAGAGGACGACCGACCCGTCCTTCATGAAGCCGAGCCCGCCGAAAAGGAGCGACTGGATCTCGCTCGTCTCGAGCTTCGAGTCGGGCCGCTCGGCCGATCCGAACAGGGTCAGCCACTCGGCCGCCTCGTCGTTGGTCAGCGCCGCGGCGAGCCCGCGCCGGATCGAGGCGTGGCCCCGGACATGGTCGGTGGTGAGCGTCGGGTAGGCGCTGTACCAGAAGCGCGTCGGGATCATCGAGTGACGGGCGTAGCGCTTGAAGCGCTCGCCGTCGGTCGCGCCGTCCTGAACGAGGTTCTTGGACTTCGGGAAGCCGATCGAGTTCGACCAGACGCCGGTCAGGCCGCCATGGGCGCGGGTGATGAAATCCTCGAGATAGCTTTCCCAGCTGCCGCCGAAATTGGAGAAGAAGATCAGATTGCGCGTGCCGGGCACGGTGATCCAGCGCGCGGCGTGAATCGTGGAGATGCCTCCGAGGAAGCCCGGGCGATAGACCCTGGTGGCGAGCTGGCCGACGACGAAGAAGATCAGCCGGATGGTCATCCAGCGCACCAGCCCCGGCTTGCGGCACGTCACCGATATCATGTGGTTGTGCGCATAATGGTTCTCGCGCTCGCGCATCTCGTGGAGGCACGAGGCATCCGCGGCGCGCGGATCGGTCCAGTCGCTTTCCTCCTGCTTCCTGAGCGTGACATAGGCCCAGCCGGCGAACAGCAGCAGGGCGACGAAGAGGAGGGCGAAGGCCTTCAGCGTCATCATGACAGCGTCGTCGAACTCGCCGGTCGCGATCCAGGTCGCCGCGAAAACGGCGCCGAGGACCAGGCCGAAGGGCCAGAGATAGGTGGCGACGAAAGCGCCGACGAGGGCGGCGACATCGACCGGCTGCTCGCCGCGCAAGGGCGGCGGCGGCGGATCGAGCGCCCATTTGTGCGCCGCCGATTCGGCGACCGCAGCGCGCACCGCCGCGAGCCGGTCGAGCGGCCGCACGTCGCAGCCTCCGAGATCCACCTGCTGCGAGACGAAGGTCGCGAGCTCGGCCTCCTTGCGGATGCGGCCGACCAGCATCCCCGGCGTACCGGCATGGGCGAGGCCGGGATTGGCGTCGAACAGACCCCAGCCGATCTTGATCCTGTGCGATTTGAGATAGGTGAGAAGATCGACATTGCCGCGCCAGTCGCGTGCTTTCTCGAACACCGTCTGGAGGTCGGGCCCGATCGCGCGGACGATGCGCTCGACCGCCTCGTCGGACGTGCCGTCGGCGGTGAATTCGAAGACGATGCTGGCCGTCCCGTCCTGGCCGTCGCGAATCGCATTGATGCTCATGAAATGGGTGCCGTGGCCGTCGGCGGCGACCGAGGCATCGAGCGCTTCCCTGATGCGGTCGGCGGGTGGGTTGCCGAGCGCGTCGAGCCGCGCCTCGATCTCCGGAACGTCCGCTTCCCAGGCCGGGGCGACGATCGTGACCATGGAGTCCATCAGCGCGCGCCCTCCCTCAGCCTTGCGACGATCTTGTCCGGGAAGGGTCCCGCCCAGGAGATCTTGCCCGTGCGTTCGATCCCGCGCTCGAGGAGAGCGCCGACCAACATCGGGATCTGGAAGCGGTTGACCGGCCGGCCCGAGCAGGGGTGGAGGCCCCAGCCGAGATGGAGATAGATGGAGCTGTCGCGCTCCGGATCCATCCGCTTGGGATCGTAAAAGACGCTCGGGTCGAACATCGCCGCCTGGGTGAGGGCGAACATCGTATCGCCCTTCCTGACTTTGGTGCCGGCAAGCGCGCAGTCCACCGCTGCGCGGCGCATGACGAGCGGGTTGTGCGACCAGCGCCGCAGCGCTTCGTTGCACCAGCCGTCGAGACGCTGTGGGTCGCGTGCGTCGCGGGTCATCGCGTAGCGAAGGTCCGAGTCGCGGGAAGCGACCTTGATGATCTTGGCGACGCAGGTCGCCGTCGTGTCGATGCTCCCCACGAGCATGCCGCCAAGGGTACGCCGGGCGCCGTCGTCATCGACGATTCCTCGGCGCAGGAGCCTGCCCATCATATCCTCGCCGAGCTCGCCGGAGGCGCGGCGCCGCGCGATCTCGTCGGCATACCATCCGGACATGTAACGACCCGCTTTGATGGCCCGGTCGCGGATGACGGGATCGTCGCCGAGATTGAGGAAGGTATGGGCGAAGATCGACCGCACCACCTCCATGAACGACTTCTCGTCCGGACCGGTAATGCCGAACAGGCGCTGCGCCGTCCGCGCCGCGATCGGCCGCGCATAGCCGCCGACGATGTCGATTTCGCCCCCCGGCGGCACCGCGCCGAGCACCCGATCGATATCGGCAGCGACGCCTGCGCGGAGGCCGTCCATGTCGACGGCCTCCAGCGCCTCGTAGAGCGCTCGGCGCTCACGCTCGAGCCGTTCGGATCGGTCCATGCCGAGGACGAAGGCGCCCGCATTGACGTCGCGAATCTTGCTGTCGTTGATCGGCGCAATCACGAAATCGAGGTCGCGGCAGAGCAGCTCGCGGACCTGGGCGTGCCGCGCTGCGAAGACCCTGGAGCCGATCCGGCGCGGCTTCGCGAGCAGCTTGACGGCGATCCGCGCGGCCAGCCCCTGCGCCCATTCCCCGCCCGCCAGCGTCCCGAAGAAGCCGGGTCGCGAGGCAGGCGTCACGATCTGCGTGTCGAGCTGTAAAGCATCCATCGCCGCACCCCCCTTGCGGACCGAACCGGCTCAGCGCCGGCGGACCGATGTTGGACCAGCGGCGCTTTCGAGTCCAGTTGCCCTGCCTCGCCCGCCGATCCGGACCGGCGGAGCGGCTCAGCAGCCCGGAATGCGCGATGTGGCGGTCGTGCCGCCGCGGCGCGCGACCTGCCAGACCTCGCCGAACCGACTCTCGTCGATCGGGCCGGGCCGGGTGCCGCCGAGACGCTCGACGATATCGGGCACCGTATTGGAATGGCCGACGATCAGCACCGATCCGGCTTCCGTCTGCGCCCGTGCCGCGAGCCCGGCGATATCGGCTGGCGCATACTCCTGCGCGGAAATCCCCGCGGCCGCCGCGAAAGGAGCCCCTGTCTCCCGCGCCCGCCGCGTCGTGCTGACATAGACGGCGGTGACACCGCGCCCTTCGAGCATCGTCGCCAGTCGGCGCGCGCATTCGAGGCCCTGGGCGGTCAGGCCGGGATCCTGTCCGACATCCTTGTGGAGGTGGCGAATCACGAAGAAGCTAGGGTCCGGCGCCGGCCGGTCCCCCATGGCGCAGGCGGCGAGCGCGGCCAGAGCCGCGGCGGCGAAACCGGCCTTCATCGTCATCGCTTCATCCTCCTGCGCGGCGATCCTGACGCCGTGCGCGCCGCTTCACAAGCCGGGCGATGCCCGCTAACGGGCTCGCCGGGGGCGAATTGAGACAAAGGCCAAGGATGACCGACCAGATCGAGCGCCCCAACCGACCGGCGCTCTCGCTGCACGTGCCGGAGCCGGAGGCGCGTCCCGGCGACGAGGTCGACTTCAGCCATATCGAGATCCCGGCGGCCGGGACCGCCGCGCGGCCCGACGTCGCGGCCCCCGCCGCCGATACCCGCGAGCTCGTCTATGGGCTCGTCCGCGTGCTCGACGACGAGGGGGCGGCGGTCGGCCCGTGGGATCCGCGGCTCGATCCCGACACGCTGCGCCGCATGCTGCGTGATATGATGATGGTTCGTGCCTATGACGACCGTATGTACCGCGCCCAGCGGCAGGGCAAGACCAGCTTCTACATGAAGTCGACCGGCGAGGAGGCGGTCGCGGTCGCCGCCGCCCATGCAATGGACCGCGACGACGTCTTCTTCCCGACTTACCGCCAGCAGGGCCTGCTCGTCGCGCGCGACTATCCGCTCGTGAAGATGATGTGCCAGGTCTATTCGAACCGTGGCGATCCGCTCAAAGGCCGCCAGCTGCCGATCATGTATTCGGACCGGGCGCACGGCTTCTTCTCGATCTCGGGCAATCTCGCCACCCAATATCCGCAGGCCGTCGGCTGGGCGATGGCCTCGGCGATCAAGGGCGACAGCCGCATCGCCGCGGCTTGGATCGGCGACGGCGCGACCGCGGAAGGGGACTTTCACAACGCCGTCACCTTCGCCGGCGTCTACCGCGCGCCGGTGATCCTCAACGTGGTCAACAATCAATGGGCGATCTCGACCTTCTCGGGCATTGCCGGCGGCCAGCTCACCACGTTCGCCGCCCGCGCGGTCGGCTACGGAATCGCCGGTCTGCGCGTCGACGGCAACGATGCCCTCGCCGTCTACGCCGCCACGCGCTGGGCGGCCGACCGCGCCCGCGGGAACTTCGGCCCTACCTTGATCGAGCTCTTCACCTACCGCGTCGAAGGCCATTCGACCTCCGACGATCCCACCGCCTACCGGCCGCAAAACGCCGGCGAGAAATGGCCGCTCGGCGATCCGGTGGCGCGCCTCCGGGGCCACCTCGTCGCCATCGGCGAATGGGACGACGAGCGCGACGCGGCGCTCCTGGAGCAGCTCACCGCCGAAGTCCGCGCGGCACAGCGCGAGGCGGAGAAGCTCGGCACGCTCGGCAGCGGCCATTGGGACGACATCGATTCGATGTTCGCCGATGTGTTCGAGGAGATGCCCTGGCACCTTCGGGAGCAACGCGATTTCGCCAAGGCCGAGGCGGAGGCGCGCCGCAAATGAGCGTCATGAACATGATCGAGGCGCTCAACGACGCCCACAAGGTCGTGATGGAGCGTGACGAGAACATCGTCGTCCTCGGCGAGGACGTCGGCTATTTCGGCGGCGTCTTCCGCGTCACCGCGGGCCTCCAGAAGACGTATGGCACGTCGCGCGTGTTCGACGCGCCGATCGCGGAGCTGGGCATCGTCGCGACGGCAATCGGCATGGCCGCCTACGGCCTGCGGCCCGTCGCCGAGATCCAGTTCGCCGACTATATCTATCCCGGCTTCGACCAGATCATCTCCGAAGCCGGCCGCATGCGCTACCGCACCGCCGGCGAATGGCCGCTGCCCATGGTCATCCGCACGCCCTATGGCGGCGGCATCTTCGGCGGGCAGACCCACAGCCAGTCGCCCGAAGCCTTTTTCGCCCACATGCCCGGCATCAAGACGGTGATCCCGTCCAACCCGCATGACGCCAAGGGCCTCCTCATCGCCGCGATCGAGGACAACGATCCCGTCCTCTTCTTCGAGCCCAAGCGCATCTATAACGGCCCGTTCGAAGGCTATCACGACCGCCCGGTCACGCCCTGGGCCCGCCACCCCGCCGCAGAGGTTCCGGAAGGACATTACACCGTGCCGCTCGGCAAGGCGGCGGTCGCGCGGGAAGGGGAGGCGGTCACGATCCTGTGCTACGGCACCATGGTGCATGTCGCCCTCGCTACGGCGGCCGCGGAAGGCATCGATGCGGAAGTGATCGACCTCAGGACCATCGTGCCCGTCGACATCGAGGCGATCGAGGAATCGGTGAAGAAGACGGGCCGCTGCGTCGTCCTGCACGAGGCGACGCGCACCGCCGGCTTCGGCGCGGAGCTTGCCGCGCTCGTTCAGGAGCGCTGCTTCTACTTTCTCGAGGCGCCGGTGATCCGCGTTACCGGCTACGACACCCCCTATCCCCATTCGATGGAATGGACCTACTTTCCCGGACCGGCCCGGCTCGGCCCGGCGCTCAGAAAAGCCCTGGAGGACTGACGTGGCCCGCTTCGAATTCAAGCTGCCCGACATCGGCGAAGGCATAGCCGAGGCCGAGATCGTCCAATGGCACGTCAAGGTCGGCGACCGCGTCGAGGAGGACCAGCAGCTCGCCGACATGATGACCGACAAGGCGACGGTCGAGATGGAAAGCCCGGTCGCCGGCACGATCCTCGAAGTGGCCGGCGAAGTCGGCGACCAGATCGCGATCGGCTCGGTGCTGGTGGTGATCGAGACCGAAGTCGAAGAGGGCGAGGGCGCCAGCGAAGAGGTCCCTCTCGCCGACGGTATGATCGAGCCGACCGCTGCCATGGAAGAAAGCGTCCCCTCGACCGACGTCGATGCGAACGAGCGGCGCGGGACAGGCGAGCGCCGCCGCGCCGACCGCCGTAAGGCGCCGCGCGAGGTGGACGACCGCAGGCAGGGCGAATGGCGCGCCGGCGGCGGCAGCGGCGGCGCGGCGGGTTCCGATCCGGGCGCAGCGGTCGGGTTCAACCCGCAGCCGGATCCCCCGAAGGGCAAGGGACCGGCCATCGCCGATCCGGGCGACCTCGTCGGCTTGAATCCGCAGCCCGAGCCGCCCGGGAAGGACAAGCTTCAGGTCCTCGCCTCACCGGCTGTCCGCGCCCGGGCGCGCGACCTTGGCATCGACCTTGCGCAGGTGAAGACGGCGGGCGACCGCATCCGCCATTCGGACCTCGACGCCTACCTCCTCTACAATGGCGGCGGAGCATCGGTCGGCGGCGCGCCGCGGCGCAGCGATGAGACGGTCAAGGTCGTCGGTCTCCGGCGCAAGATCGCGGAAAACATGGCGGAAGCGAAGCGCCGCATCCCGCATTTCACGCTGGTCGAGGAGTATGATGTCACCCATCTCGAGCAGACCCGGGCGATGATGAACGCCGACCGCGGCGGCAACCCCAAGCTCACCCTGCTCCCTTACCTGATCGCCGCCATGTCGCGCACGCTGGCCGACTATCCGCAGCTCAACACTCTCTACGACGACGAGGAGAACATCCTTCGCCGCTCGGGCGCCGTCCACATGGGCATGGCGACACAGACGCCCAATGGGCTCATGGTCCCGGTCATCCGCAACGCCGAGCGCCTCACCGTCTGGCAGATCGCCGCCGAGATCCTGCGCCTCTCCGAAGCCGCCCGCACCGGCAAGGCATCGCGCGAGGAGCTGTCCGGCTCGACCATCACCATTTCGAGCCTGGGGCCGATGGGCGGCATCGCCTCGACACCGGTCATCAATCGGCCCGAAGTCGCGATCGTCGCGGTCAACAAGGTCGAGGAAAAGCCGGTCGTGGTGGACGGCGAGCTGGAAATCAGGAAGCGGATGAACCTCAGCCTCAGCTGCGACCACCGCGTCGTCGACGGCTGGGATGCCGCGAACTTCCTCCAGGACCTCAAGAAATACGTCGAAAACCCGCTGAAGCTGCTCTCGGCCTGAGACTCGCTGCTTTCGCAGCGGCTCAGTCTTGACCCTCGCCGGGCATCGCCGTCTCCGTGCGGAGCGCGTCGCGGACGTAGAGGCGCTTGACGAGGACGAACAGGACCACCGTGAGCGGAGCGGCGAAGATCACGCCCGGTGGTCCGAACACCCAAGCCCCGGCAACGATCGCGAACAGGAGCAGGGCCGGGGGGAGGTCGACGGCGCGCTGCTGGACGATGGGCTCGATGACGTTCCCTTCGAGCTGCTGAATGGCGAGATAGAGAAGGGCGACCCAGAGCGCCTTGACCGGATCGTGGGCGAGCGCGAGGAGGATCGCCGGAACCGCCGCGATGATCGGCCCGACGAACGGCACGAACTCGAGGATGAAGGCGACGATCCCGAGCGCCAGGGCGCCCGGTATGCCGAGCAGCCAGAGGCCGGTGCCCGTCAGCAGGCCGATGAAGACCATCGAGACGAGCCGGCCGGCGAGCCAAAGGCGCAGCGCCTTCCAGCAATCGTCGAGCGCCTGCTCCATCCGCGCCCGGCTCCCCGCCGGGAAGAGCTTGAGAAGCCCGCTTCGGTACAGGCGAGGCTGGGCTGCCAGGTAGATGCCGCCGACGATGACCAGCAAGGTGTCCGCGATGCCCCCGCCGACCGACAGGACGAAGCGGCCGACGTTGGAGAGGACCCCGCCGCCGCCCTGCGCGCCCGCAATCCCTTGGCGGAGCGGCTCGGCGAGCCCGAGCGGCTCGAGCCTGCGCTGGAGCACCGCCCAGGCCTCGGGGATCGCTTCCCGCAGCGTGCTCGCCTGCCGTGCGGTCTCGGCCCCGAACAGCCAGAAGGCGAAGGCGAGCAGGCCGGCCACGGCAAGGACGGCGACGAGGAGCGCGGCCCAATCGGGAAGCCGCAGGCGGCTGCGCAAGGGGTGGGCGACCAGACTGAGGATCACCGCCACCAGCACGGCGCCGAAGACGAGGATGAGGACGCCGCGCAGCGCCCAGAGCGAAAGGGCGAGGCCGACGACGGCGATCGCGATCACGAGGCGCTCGATGAAGATCCGGTGGCTCATCCGCGGCTCGCTCATCGGCCCCTCCTTCGCATCGGAGCGCGGAACATAAGGCCGGCTTCGCGCGCTCTTGCCGGCGCATAGTAACCGCTTATCCCGGGAGACGAAGACATGATTCGCAGCCTCATCGGAGCCGCCATCGGCCGCAGGATCGCAGGCAATCGCAGCGGCGGCCGCGGCGCCCTCATCGGCGCGGCGGCGCCGTTCCTCGCGCGCAGGGCCTTCGGCCCGCTCGGCTTCGCCGTCGCCGGCGCCTGGGGCGCGAAGAAGCTCTACGACCGCCGCCAGCGCAGCCGCGCCGCCGCCGGGACGACGCCGCCGCCGTCGATTTGACGTCGCGGCCCGGGGTCAGAGCGCGCTAGCCGCCGCTCTCCAGCTTCAGCAGCCACAAGGCGCCGATCAGCGCCAGCGTCGCCGCGACCGCCGCGGCGGTGATCATCCGCAACGAGCGGATCCGCACCGTCTCGACCTCATGGGTGTGGAGGCGGCGGACGATCGAGCAGGCGCGCCTCTCGGCGGCGATGAAGATCGCAATGCCGATGAGAAGGAAGGCGCTGGCGATCGCCTTCGGAATCCAGACCGGCTCGAGCTTGGTCAGCAGGTTGAAGCCGACGCCGACCGCGATCGAGGCGAAGCCGGTGCGCATCCATCCCGCGAAGGTCCGCTCGTTGGCGAGCAGGGTGCGGTCCTCGGCGAGGTCGGTGCGCTGCTCGGCGAGCTTCTCCTTCTCGTCGCCGGCCATCACCTAGGTGCCGTCGCGAGGCCGGCTCGTGTCCTGCGGCGTCTTCTCCCGCGGCGCCGGCGGCTGCGGCGGGGGAGTCGAATCGGGACGGTCGGGAGGCGTGTCCGCGGGCGGCGTGCCCGGCTGTTCCCCGGACGGCGGCGGCGTTTCCCCAGCCGGCGCTCCCGCCGGCGCGGCGGCCGGGTCCTCGCCGGTCGGCTGGTCGGGAGCGGGCGGCGGCTCCGCGGCGTTGGTCTCCGCGACCGGCGCGCGGTCGGTCTGGATGAGCGGGACGTTGCCCGGCTGGACGCGGGCGCGGTCGCCGAGCGCGGCGGCCATGAAATTGTGCCAGATCCGGGCCGGTATGCCGCCGCCGCTCACGCCCGGCATCGGCCGGTTGTCGTCGTTGCCGACCCAGACGCCGACGACGAGGTCGCCGGCGAAGCCGAAGAACCAGGCGTCGCGATAGTCGGATGTGGTCCCGGTCTTGCCGAAGGTCGGGACGGGAAGGCGCGCGGCGGTGCCGGTACCGCGCTGCGTCACCGCGAAGAGGACGTCGCGCAGCCTCGCGAAGGCCGGGTCGCGGCGGATCGTCTGGCCGGTTCCCCACCAGCTCGAAAGCCAGCCCTCGTCCGGCGCGATGCCGATCGGGCGGACCGGGAAATAGCCCGCGGCGACCGCGGCATAGGCGGAGGTCATTTCGAGCAGACTGACGTTCTCGGTGCCGAGCGGCAGCGTCGGTACCGGCCGCAGCGGGCCGGTGATGCCGAGGTCGCGGGCGGCGCGGATGACGTTGTGGCGCCCGACCCGCTCCGTCATCTGGATGGCGACGGAGTTGGACGAGAAAGCGACCGCATCGCGCACCGTGATCGGCCCGCGATAGCGCCCCTCGTAGTTTTGCGGGCGCCAATTGCCCATCACCACCGGCGCATCGCTGACCCGCTGGTTGGGCTCGACGCCGGCGCGGAAGGCGGCGAGATAGACGAACAATTTGAACGAGGAGCCGGGCTGGCGGCGCGCCTGGACCGCACGGTTGAACGGGCTCTGGGCGTAGTTCTTGCCCCCCACCATGGCGACGACGCGGCCGTCGGGACGCATCGCCACCAGCGCCACCTGCGCCCGGCCGAGGCCGGCGCGGCGGACCGTGCTGACGGCGAGGCGCTGGAGATCGCCTTCGAGCGTGGTCTGCAGCGTGCGTTCGCCATACTCGCCGTCTTCGGAGGCCTGTTCGGCCTGCTGGATCACCCAGTCGGCGAAATAGGTCCCGGTCGGGACGTTGCTGCGGCGCTGGACCTGGAGCCGCGCCGGCTGGAGCGTGTCGAACTCGCCTTCGCTCAGCATGTTCGCCTGCACCATTTCGCGCATCACCGTGCGCGAGCGTTGCTGCGCTGCCTTGAGATTGCGGGTCGGCGCGAGCCGGGACGGGGCGTTGACGATCGCAGCCAGCATCGCCGCCTGGGGCGTGGTGAGCTGCTCCGGCTCGCGGCTGAAATAGTGCCTTGCCGCCGCCCGCAGACCGTAGACGTTGTCGCCGAAATAGACGTTCGAAAGATACCGGCTGAGGATCTCGTCCTTCGACAGCCACGCCTCGAGCCACAGCGCGATCAGGGCCTCCTGCGCCTTGCGGCCGAACGTGCGGTCCTGGCTGAGGAAGCTGGTCTTGGCGAGCTGCTGGGTGATCGTGCTGCCGCCCTGGCGGACCTCGCCGGCGCCGAGGTTTCGCATCAGCGCGCGCACCGTGCCGCGGATGCTGATGCCGAAATGGCTGTAGAAGTTGCGGTCCTCGATCGCGACGAAGGGCTGCCAGACATGGTCGGGCAGGCGCGCAACGTCGACCGGCTCATCGATGATCGCGCCGCGCCGGGCGATCGGCTCGCCTTCCGCCGAGAGGATGGTGAGGCTCGGCGCGTTGATCGGCTCCAGCGACTTGTTGAGCGGGGCCGTCACCGCCAGCCAGGCGACGAGCAGCACGAAGACGAGGAGGGAGATGAGCAGCCAGCGCCGGACCCGCTGCCAGCGGGTGCGCTTCGGCTTTGCCGGCGCAGCACCGCCTTCCGCATTCGGGAGGGCCGGATCGCGCGCGGAAAAGGGCTCGGTCGCGGCAGTCCGGAACATACGCATCATCCTCTACCCATGCATCGAACGCCTTGATTAGGGAAGGGGTTGCCGAGGGCTCGAAGCACGGACGGCTAGGCGGCCGATCCCGACCTCCGCTGGATCGGCGCCGCGTTCGGCGAGACCCGCGGGCCAGGGGCGCCCCGTGATCAGCGCCTCGGCGACCGCGGCCATGGCGGGCGCGGTCTGGAGGCCGTAGCCGCCCTGGCCCGCAATCCAGAAAAAGCCTTTCGCGCCAGGTGCAAAGCCCGCGACGGGGACGCGGTCCGCGGCAAAGGTCCTGAGGCCGGCCCAGCGATGGGCGATGCGAGCGACCGACAGGGTGGTGTAGGCCTCGATCTTCCAGGCGGCGAGGGCGACGTCATAGTCCTCGGGCCGCGCGTCGCACGCCTCGGATTCCACCTCGTCGACCGGGGAAGCGGCGAGGCGGCCGGATTCGGGGAGGATGTAGAAGTCGTCGACGGCCGTCTTCACGAACGGCCAGGAGCGTATGTCGGCGCCGGCAGGAGGATCGACGACGACGATCGTTCGGCGCAGCGGCGTGAGGCCGAGCGGCTCGACTCCGGCCAGGCGGGCCAGGCCGTCCGCCCAGGCTCCGGCGGCGTTGACCAGCACCGCCGCCTGCCAGGCCTCGCCAGCCTCGGTCGTGACCGTCCAGCCCGTCTCGACCGAGACGATGCGGCGCCCGGTCAGCACCTCGCCGCCCGCCGCGCGGACGCCGCGCGCATATGCCTGGAGCATCGCGTCCGAATCGAGCCGCAGCCCATCTGCGTCGAGGCAGCCCGCGACGGCGGCGCCGGAGCCGGTGCGCAGCGGCGGGAACAGCTCGACCATCCGTGCTTCGCCGACGCGTTCGAGGCTTTCCGAAAAGCGGCCCATCTCGGCTTCGAGCGAGCCGAGCGCCGAAAGCATCGCCTCGGTGGCGATGAACAAGGCCGGCGCGCGGGCGGCAATGCCCGGTGCGAAGCGGTCGCGGCTCCAGGCGGTGAGGGCGCGCACTGTGTCGTTGCCGATGCCGTAATGGCTGAAGGTCGCGCTGCGGCCCGACGAATGGTAGCCGAGCGCCTCCTCCGCTTCGAGGACGACGACCCTGCCGTGCGGCGCCAGTGCCGCCGCCGCGGACAGGCCGGCGACACCGCCGCCTATGACGATGAAGTCCGCGCCGTTCACGGCCCTTGGAACTCCTCGAATTGCCGCCCGAGGAGAGCGGCGACGATGCGCTCGGCCGCCCTCCCGTCGCCATAGGGGTTGGGGCCCTCGGCAAAGCCGGTCGTGCCGTCGAGCACTGCCGCGGCTTCGCGGACGATCCGTTCCCGGTCGGTGCCGACAAGCCGTGCAAATCCCGCCGCGATGCCTTCGGGACGCTCGGTGACCTCACGCATCACCAGCACCGGCGTGCCGAGGCTGGGCGCTTCTTCCTGGATGCCGCCGCTGTCGGTGAGGATGAGGTCCGCGCGCTGCATCAGTCGCACAAGCGGACGATGATCGAGCGGTGCGACGAGCCGGATGTTGGGCCTGTCGCCGAGCGCCGCCTCGACCGGCCCGCGCACCGCCGGATTGAGATGGACGGGGTAGAGGATCTCCACGTCGTCCCGCCGTGCCAGCTCGGCGAGAGCGGAGCAGATCGAAGCAAGGCCCTCGCCGAAGCTTTCCCGCCGATGGCCGGTGACGAGGACCAGCTTTCGAGCCGGATCGAGCGGCGGAAGCTCGTCGCCGGGTCCTTTCCGGGTGAGCGCGAGCTGGAGCGCGTCGATTCCGGTGTTGCCGGTGACGAAGATCCGACCGCGCGCCCGTTCGGCTTGCAGGTTTCTCTTCGCCGCGAGCGTCGGTGCGAAAAGGAGGTCCGAGACCATGTCGATCGCGCGCCGGTTCATCTCTTCAGGGAACGGCCGTTCGAGATCGCCCGAGCGCAGCCCGGCCTCGACATGGCCCACCCTCAGGCCGCGGTGGAAAGCGGCGAGGGCGGTCGCAAGCGCCGTCGTCGTGTCGCCATGGACGAGTACATAGTCCGGACGCGCCGCGTCGAATATTCTGTCCATCGCCAGCAGGCAGGAGCCGGCAAGCGCGTTGAGGCTTTGCTGTTCCTCCATCAGAGCCAGGTCGCAATCGGCCTCGAGGCCGAACGACCTCAGCGGGGAGTCGAGCATCTCGCGGTGCTGCCCGGTGACGCACAGCCGAAGCTCGACGCCCCTCTCCTCGCGCAACGCCGCGAGGAGCGGAGCCATCTTGATCGCCTCGGGGCGCGTGCCGATGACAGCGAGCAGCTTCATCGCGGCGAACGAGCCAGGCGTCGCAAAATGGGACCTCCCGCTTGGGGCCGTGTGACAGTCTTGGCGGCCGGTGATAGTCGCCGGACACGCGATGCACCACTGGATCCTCCGCTGCGCCTTCGCCGGACTCGCGCTCTGGCTGCTGTTCGCGGCCTGGGCGCAGCATGAGCTTGGCGCGGGCGCGCTCGTCGCGCGCGGCGAAGGCGGCGACCGCCAACTCCTCGTCCTCTATGACGAGCGCGGTGCAACGGCCGAGCTCGAAGCGGCGCTGGCCGGCAATCTCGCCGGCCGCTTCGGCCGCGCGCGCTTCCGGTCCTTCGCCCAGTATCACGGCGGCGACCTCGCAGCGCATGAAGCTGCGATCGTCGTTCCGGGCGACGCGCCGCCGCCGCAGACGCTCGTCGCGGACATCCGACGCGCCGCCCGCCCCGTCATTTGGGTTGGGCGCGGGGTCGAGTCCGTGTTCGCCGATCGGCGCTTCGCGGCCGCCCAAGGCTGGTCGCCGGCCTCGCCGGCCGCAGCGGAGTGGGTCGCGGTCCGCTACAAGCAGCGCGAGTTCCCCCGCGACCTGCGCGTCGAAGCGATGGCGGCCGTGCCGCAAATCGCGAACCCGGAGCGGGTGACGATCCACGCCGTCGCCATCGGCCACGACGGCCGCGAGGCCCCCTGGGCGGTCCGCTCCGGCAATCTCTTCTATGTCGCCGAATCGCCCTTTTCCTATGCGCATGAGGACGATCGCTATCTGGTGTTCGCCGACCTTCTGTACGAGGCGCTGGCGCCGGGGACGGCGGAACGGCACCGGGCGATGCTGCGGATCGACGGTGTCGGTCCCGACAGCAATCCGCGCCGCATCCGCGGCCTCGCCGATCTCCTCGCCGAAGAAGGCGTTCCCTTCTCGATCGCCGTCTACGACACCTATCGCGATCCTCTGGGCCGCCACTCGAACGGGCGTCCGATCGGTCTCGGCCTTGGCCAGCGGCCGCAAATCGTCGCCGCGCTCCGCTACGCCGTCTCGCGCGGCGCCACGCTCGTCGCCCACGGCCATACCCACCAGACCGACACGCGGCACAATCCCAACGGCCGCGTCAGCGGCGGCGACTTCGAATTCTTCGCCGCCGATCTCGAGGACGGCGCCTTCGCGCTGCGCGGCCCGCTCGCCGAGGACGGCGTCCCCCACTGGCGCGCACGGTTCGCCGCCTCGGCACGGACCTGGCGGCGGTCGGGGCTGGGCCGGCCGGCTTTGTTCACCACGCCCCACCACGCCGCCTCGGCCCAAGCCTATGCGGCTGCGCGGGAGCGTTATGTCGCCCGCTACGAGCGCAGCCTCTATTTCCGCGGCGAAGCGACGACCGGCCGGCCGGATTATTCCGGAGGCTGGACGAGTCAGTTTTTCCCGTACGAGGTGGTCGACCTTCGCGGCGACTTCATCGTCCCCGAAAATCTGGGCTCGGTCGGCGCCGGTTCCGGGCGCGGCGCGAACCGGCTGATCGCGGCCGCCGAGCGCAACCTTGCGGTGCGCGACGGATTCGCCAGTTTCTATTTTCCCTGGCACGAGGATCCGGAAGCGCTCCGGGCCGTGGTCCGGGGCGTCAAGGGTCTCGGCTATCGTTTCGTGGCGCCTGGCGAAGTCCTGCGCGACGCGCCGGCCCATGCCGCCGACGCGGTCCGCCGCGCCTCGCCCCTGGCCTCGTCGGCCTCGTTCTGGGTGCGGGCGCTGCCGCCGCTCGACCTGCCGCTGATGGTCGCCCTGCTCGCGTTCGTCGCCGCCTTGTGGCTGGGCGGCGAGACCGTGCTCAAGTGGCTGCCGGCGCGGCCGCGCGCGGCTCAGCGCGCGGCGTAGGTCGCGGCGGCGCGGCAGATCAGCCCGGCAAGCCGCGGCTGCGGATCGTCGCCTCCGGGAACGGTCGCCTGGAAGCTGCAGGTGCGCCCGGCAAAGCTCGCTTCGAGACGGGCCGTGCCCTCCAGCGTCGGGAGGTAGACCTCGCCGCCCGAGGCAACGACGAAGATTTCGGGATTGCCCTCGATCCGCACCAATGCGCCGGCGGGCAGGTCCGTGCCGTCCTCCAGGCCGACCTGCAGGAGCACGCCGCGCTCGCGCCGCGCGTCGAAGCGGACGACCGCGCCCGCGCGGGCGAACGGGCGCACCGCGACTTCGGTCTCGCCGATCTGTACGTCCAGCGGCAGGTCCGCATCGTCGACCCGGATCATGTTGCGATCGAAGGCCCGGAGCGAGGGAACGATCAGCGAGCCGTCCGCGCCGGTGACGCCGATGAGCTGGTTGTCGGCGTAGACGCGGACGCCCGCATGGCGGCCGACCTCGATCCGGGCGAAGCTGGGCCCGAGCTGGCGCGAGGCGAAAGGTCTGCCGCCGAGAAGGCCGAGCGAGCCGCGCGCGGAAAGACGGACGCCGGTCTCGCCGCCGGCTCGGCTGAGATGCGCGCCGAGCGACGCGTAGGCGCCATTGTAGGTGTAGGCGCTGTCGACCGTCCGCCGGCCGTCGGCGAGGCTGGTCTGGGCGCGGTAGCCGCTGCCGACCCCGGAGGGCGCGTCGTCCTGATAGCTCAGATTGTGCGCGATCCGCCCGCCCCGGACCTCGACGCTCGCCGAGGCGCTGCGCCTGCCGCCGAGCGGGATCGCGACATGTGCGCCGAGAACCGTTTGCCCGCCGCCGGCGACGGCGCGGCGGGCGAAGATCTGGACGTTGGCATCTTCGGTCAGCGGCACGTTTGCGAACAGGCCGGCGAGGCTCTCGTCCTCGCCTCGGCCGTCGCGCCGGTCGCGGTGGATGAGGTTGAAGCCGATCGAGCCGCCTTGCAGCGGCAAATCGGCGAAGGCCTGGGTGCTGAAGCGCGCCGGACGATTCTCCTCCGCCATGCCGATGAAGGAGAAATCGGCCGTCGCATATTCGCCGCGGACGCCGAAGGAGAGACCCATGGTCCGCCGCTCGAAGGAGCCGGAAAGGAAAGCGCCGGTGCCGAGGCCGGAACGGCTGACCGTGGCCGAGCCGCCTATCATGCCGATATCGGAAAGGACGAAGACCAGGCCGGCGCCGGCGGCCTGCGTGCCGCGGCTCAGCTGGGCATGCCCTTCGAGCGTCACGGAATCGCTGACGCCGTAGCGGTGGCTGGCCGAAGCGATCGGCGCGCCGTAGCCGGCGCTGCTGCGGCCGTAGCCCGTGCGGACGAAGCCGAGCTCGTAGGAGAAATCGTGAAGGCCGCGGCGCAGCAGGCTGGCGGACGCGTAATAGCTCTGCTCGCTTACGATCTGGCGCCCGAGCAGGTCGCGCACGATCAGCTGCACCGTCCCGCCGCCCGATTGTACCGGCACGTTGGTGAGCTCGAACGGCCCGGGCCGCACGTCGCGTGACCCCTGGAGGACGTTGTTGACGTAGACGTCCACAACCGAGGCCACCGCCGCCGTTCCGTCGAGCATCGGCAGCGGCATGGTGAGATAGCCGGGACGCGTCGAGAAGTTGCGGGCATATTGGACGCCGCCGAAGCGAAGCGGCGCGGTGCCGGCGCCGCCGACGCTGACGCCGTCGCCGATCCGGATCGAGCTGAGACTGTCCGGCCGGTCGATCGTCCAGTTGCTGTCGAGCCGCACCAGCCGCTCGCCGCCCTCGCCGGCGCGGAGGATGAAACCGGTCGACCCGACGCCCCAGCGAGTGAAGGCGCCGGCCTCGATCGCGCCGGTGAACGCGATTCCGCCGCGCGAATATTCGGCGAAAAGATCGTAATTGAAGAAGCCGCCGGTACCGGACGGAGTCATTTCAAACGCTTCTTCGAAGGCGAGGCTCGCCGTCTGCCCCTCGAACAGCTCAGGCAGCGCCTCGATCGCCAGCGTCTGGTCGGCGGCGGAGAGGATCGCGCGCAGCCGTGGGTCGTTGTCGATCCGGTACCAGGCTTCGCCGTCGACCGTGATCGGCGCGGTGGAGGGAACGCGGATGCGCCAATCGCGCAGCTGTTCCTCGCTCGCATAGAGTCCGCCAGACGAATCGCGCTGGAGCATCAGCGGCTCGTCCGCAAGCTGGCCGTTGACGGTGACCTCGAGAAGCGTCGGCTCGAGCGGCGACGCGGCGGCGCCGCCGCCTGCGGCCGCGGCGAGCGGCGCCGAGGACAAGAGCAGCGCGAGAAGGGCGGTTCTAGTGGCCGCGAAGGGCAGGGGCATCGGCACGGGCGGCCACCCTCTGGATCGAGGTGAAGCGGGCGCCGTCGAGCAGGGCCGGCGCGTTGCCGAGGACCCAGCGCCGGCGACTTCCCGGCAGGACCACGCCGAGATTGGCATTGTTGTCGAAATCGACGCCCGTGGCGGCTTCGGCCGCGGCGGGCTCGACCCGGACGTAGTTCCGGCCCTGATTGACCGCCTCGACCGTCCAACGGCCGTCGCCGCCGCGCGAGGCGGCCCAGCCGAGCTCGGCGGCGGTGCCCGCGTTCATCATCGCGAACAAAGGCAGATTGAGCCGGAGCGCGACTTGGACGCCGCCGCCGGGCGAAGCCTGCGGGACTTCCTCGACCATCAGCCGAAATGCGCGCGGATCGGCCGAAGGCGTCCTGAGGCCGACGCGGATCAGCTGGGTTCCCCCGGCCGGGATCGTGAAGATCGGCGGCGAGACGATCACGGCCGAACTTTCCTCGTAGACGTCCTCGCCGTCGACCTGGCGCCAGGTCAGCGCATAGGCGCGGATTGTGACCGGAACCTGCTCCTGATTGCTGACGCGCAAGGTCGCGGTGCGCCGGCTCTGGCTGATCTCGAGCCGGATCGGGTCGATCTGGAGCGAGCCCGCCGCGGCGCTGCCCGGCATGGCGGCGAGGGCGCCCGCGGCGGCGGCGGCGAGGGCCTTGGCGAAACGGTTCGGCATGGTGCCGCGCTCCTTCAGTAGGTGACGGTGACGGAAACGGTGTCGGTGTAGACGCCGGTCGGGACCGAGGTCTGGCCCGACGGGATGCGGCCGTAGACGGTGAAGGTCTGGGAGGCGCCGCTGCCGGTGCCGGAGACGGCTGCGGTGCCGCTGGTGCCGTCGCCCCAGACGGTGCCGTAAGTGCCGCTGGTGTAGAGCGAGTAATTGAGCGTGTTCGCGCCGGAGGTCAGGCGGCGCACCGCCATGGTCGCGCTGGCGCCGTTGCCGGCATTGGCCGAGACGCTCCACGGCGCCCCGTTGGTGCAGCTCACCGTGACGGTGCCGGTCGAGTCGTGGTTGCCGGCCATCGTGTTGACGTTGCCGAACAGGACCGAGCTGGCGCTGATCGTGCAATTAGCCGTCACCGTCGCGCTCACCGGCATGTTGGTCGCCTGCGTGCCCGCGAACGCGGCGGTCGGCGCGGCGAGCCCGAGCGCGGCGGCCGATCCCGCCAGGATGAAGGCGGATTTCGCCGAGAAGATCAATTTGTCCACCTGTGACTCCCAAAGTCCATGCGGCAGACCCCGCTCGACGGGGCGCCGTACCGGTGGCCTACGGTCGCTTTGGTAAAGACGAAGTTAACCAGACCGAGTAACCGATCGGTTCATCTTCGAGGGTGGGGGCGGAAATGGACGACATGAGCGACGCGGCGCTGGCGGCGCGCACCGCCGAGGCGGCGGGAGGGCTGCTCATGCAGCTGCGCTCCGACGGCCTCCTGGACGGTGCCGCGATCGGCGCAGCCGGGGACCTTCTCGCCAACCAGCTCATCCTCGCGGCGCTTCGCCGTCACCGGCCCGAGGACGCCGTCCTTTCGGAGGAATCGCCGGACCGGCCGGAGCGGCTGGCCCAGTCGCGGGTATGGATCGTCGACCCGCTCGACGGCACGCGCGAATATGTCGAGGGCCGCGAGGATTGGGCGGTCCATGTCGCGCTCGCCATTGACGGCGTCGCCGCCGCCGCCGCGGTCGCGATGCCGACCCGCGGCCGCCTGTTCCGAACCGACGAGCCGCCTGCGCCGCCGCTCGAGCGCAAGCGCGCGCCGCGGATCGTGGTCAGCCGCACCCGCCGCCCGGCCGAGGCGGGGCCGCTCGCCGCCGCGCTCGGCGCCGAGCTGGTGCCGATGGGCTCGGCCGGCGCCAAGGCGATGGCGGTGGTGGCAGGCGAGGCGGACCTCTATTTCCATACCGGCGGCCAGCATGAATGGGACAATTGCGCGCCGGTCGCGGTCGCGCTCGCCGCTGGCCTCCATGCCAGCCGGCGCGACGGCTCCGCGATTGTCTACAATCGCGCGCGGCCGTTCGTCCCCGATCTCCTCATCTGCCGGCCGGACCTCGCCGACCGGGCGCTCGCGGCGCTGGCGGCGGCCTAGCGCGGCCTGCGATAGGGCGTGAACTCGCCCAGCAGGCAGAGCGGCCCGGGGATGGTGGTGCCGGGATCGAGCGCGCGGATACGGTCGTTGGCGCAATATTGGTCGCCATAGGCCTCGACCACGATCGTGCTGTCCGGCCTGAGGCTCGGGCAATCTGTGCGCAGACGGCTGACGTAGAGCGTGCCGGGCGTGTCGTAGACGAGGGTGCGGCGGTCGACGGCGTTGAGCGAGACGCCCTGGACGGCGGGGACGCAGCGGCGCGGTTCGCCTGCGCTGCGCCCGGCAAGGTCGCGCGCGAGCGCGGTCCGCTCGCGGTCTTCGAGCGAACCGGCGGCGGCGCATCCCGCGAGAACGGCAAAGAGGATCGGTAAGGCACGCATCGTCGTCACCTCATGTGCAACGGTGCACCAACGCGCGAGGCTCAGCGATGTTCGAGCGCGAAGGCGGCCGCCGCGCCGAACAGACCGGGCTGTGGGTGAACGAGGAGCTTGACGGGCATTTCGTTCATCCGCCGTTCGAACCGCCCCTTGGCGATGAAGCGGTCGCGGAAGCCGGAAGACGGGAGATGGTCTGCGAGCCTCAAGCCGAGCCCGCCGGCGATGACAACGCCTGCCGCGCCGTGGGCGAGAGCGAGGTCGCCGGCGACCGCGCCGAGACACAGGCAGTAGCGGACGAGCGCGGCCGCGGCGAGGCCGTCGGCGCCTTCGAGCGCCGCCGTCCACAGTGCCTTCTCGTCCCTGCTCTCGACCGCGCGGCCTTCGATCGCGGCGAGCGCATGGTGGATATTGGCAAGCCCCATGCCCGCGACGATGCGCTCGACGGAAACCCGGCGATACTGCGTTCGAAGTTCCGCCAGGATGCGGTCCTCGACGCCGTCGAGCGGAGCGAAGTCCATGTGCCCGCCCTCGGTTTCGATCACTTCATACCCGGACCCGCGGCGCACGAGCTGGGCCACGCCGAGGCCGGTGCCGGGGCCGACGATGCTGATCACGCCCTCGTTCGGCAGACCGGCTTCGGGGCCGCAGAGATGGCGATAGGCCTCGTCCCCGAGCTGTGCCACGGCATGGGCGACCGCTCCGAAATCGTTGACGATGGTGAGCCGTTCGATGCCGAGCTCGCTCGGGATCCGCGCAGGGCGGATCACCCAGGGATTGTTGGTGAGCTTCAGCACCTCGCCCTGGACAGGCCCGGCGAAGGCGATTGCCGCCCCTCTAGGCAAGGAGCCTCCGCAGCGGCCGCGGAACAGCTCCCATGCCGTCTCGAGGCCGGCATGCTCGCCGGTCTTGAGCGTGCACGGCTCGCCGAGCGCGCGGACCTCTCCGTCCGCAACCTCGGCAATGGCGAAGCGGGCGTGGGTGCCGCCGATGTCGACCACGACGATATCAGTCACGCGCGCGGTCCGTAGCGGCAGCGGCGCGTCCGACTCAACTCATTTCCTCAGGCGTTGACGATAAGACGGAGGAACACAGCGAGCGGAAGGCAGGCGAGCAAGGCGAGTCCTGCGGTCCTGAGCGGGAAGGGGATTGCAACCTCGCGGCGCCCGAGGAGGATGGCGAGGGTCAGTGCGAGCGCATAGGCCGCGACCGTCGTCCATCCCGCCGCGATCGATCCGTAGCGCGGAATGAGGACCAGGTTGGCCGCGACGTTGAGCAGCGCCGGAAGGCCCATCGCGACGAGCATCCACAAGGTCTTGCGGGTAAGCTGGAAGGCGAGCGAGAAATGGTGGCTGAGAAGGCAGGAAAGAAGCGAGCCCACTGCCAGCCAGGGGATGAGGCGTGCCGCCTCGCCGGCGAGACCGCCGCCTGCGAGCACGCTCGCGATCGGCTCGGGCGCGACGATGAGCACCGTGGCGGTTGGAAGGCCGAGCCCGATCAGCCAGCGCGCCGAACGGGTGAGAACCGGCCGTGCCCCGGCCTCGCCCTCGCGTTCCCAGGCGGCGAACAGCAAAGGCTTGGCGGCAAGCGGGATGGGGAGGAGGAGGAGCTGCATGGCGCGGTCGGCGACCGCGAAGGCGACGGCATAGGCGCCCGCCGCCGCCGCGCCGACATGGACGGCGACGAGCAGGCGGTCCGAGACCGCCAGCGCGGCTCCGGCGAAGAAGACCATTGCGAGCGGCGCACCGTAGGCGAAGATCTCGCGCAGGATCGTCCCCGTGCCGCCCGGGCTCCATTTCGTCAGCAGGAGGCCCGGAGAAAGCGCCGCCGCCAGGGCCGTGGCGGCCGCCGCTGCCCAGACCGCCGCGGCCGCCGAGTTCGGCGCCACCTGCAGCACTGCGATCGCAAGAACGAGGGCGCCGAAGGACTGCACGGCCTCGAGGATGAGATAGGCCCAGGGCCGGCCCTGCGCCCGGTTCCACGCTTGGACGAGGCTGAGCCAGCCGCGCAGGACGAGGAGCGCAAGCCCGGCGAGCGCGAGCTGCCGGCTGACGCCGGCCTCCCCGAGCCACCAGGCGCAGGCCACCCAGACCAGGGTGACCGCGGCGGTCACCGCCGCGTAGACGACGCGCACGGCGGTCGCGAGGCGACGCTCGCCGTCGGGCCCGCCGGCGCGGGCATGGAAACGGATGATGCTGGTCTGGATAGCCAGGTAGCCGGCGTTCTGGACGATCAGCACGAGCCCGCCGATGGCCGCGTAGAGGCCGTAACCCTCCGCTGCAAGCAGGCGGGTCAGGACGATGACGGCGGCGACGCTCGCGACGGCGGACGAGGCGCTGGCGAGAGCATAGAGGGCCGCATCGCTCGTTAGACGCCGCTTTACCTCCGTGTCTGCTGTCGCCTCCCAATTCATCTCTTCTCCTGGTCACCGCGTCCGTGGACCGTAGACGCGGCTCCCGTCGGATTGGCGCCGCCTCGGTAGCGGCGGCGCTTCCGCAGACGCCTGCAGCGCTCGGCCTCGAGCGAAGCTCGCAAGTCGGTCACGCAGATCACAAGCTCTGATCGCGGACACCGATCCGCGCGCAATCGGGCTGCTGCGTCATGTGCGGCGGAAGAAAGCGGTTGAACCGCCGACGAGCTCGATCAATCGCAGGCTCGCGCCGACCATCGCGTAGGCGGGAAGGGCGACGACCCGGATGCCGATCTGCCGCCGGTGCCTGACCAGGCGCGCCCAGTCCAGCAATATCCGGCGCACCGTCAGGGCGGCGAGGGCGAAAGGGCCGAGCCGCCGGAACCAGGCCGTACCGCGAAAGAGACCGTCCTCGTCGAGCCGGTAGACGCTCACACCGTCATAGCCGCGCGAGAAATGCTTGCGGATGAAGCCGAGGCCCCCGACGTCGATGCCGTGCGAGGCGATCGCGCGGGGCTCGTACAAAGCGCGCCCGCCGGCGGCTCTGATACGGTGAAAGAGCTGGTAGCAGCCGCCGTCGCGGCGGACACGCTCGTCGAGCGGAAGCTTGGCCAGCACGTCCCGGCGGAAGGCGGCGTTGCTGAGATTGAGGCCGTTTGCCTGGCCGTCCGACTCGGTCACGATATAGGCGAAATCCGGCACGGAAAGGATGCGTGCCGTCCACGACCGACCGGTATAGCGTACGCATCCGGCGACGACCGCGACGCCCGTTTCGAACTTTCGGATCAGCTGCTCGAGGCAGTCGGGCTCGGGAACGCAATCGCCGTCCAGAAACATGACATAGTCGCCCGACGCGCGAGCGGCGCCGCTGTTCTTCGCTGCGAAATAATTGCTCGCTTCGGAGCGCACGATCGCGACATGCGGGTAGCGGCGGCCGATCTCTGCGATGTCCGCCTCGGCGATGCCATCGTCCACGACAAGGATCGTTTCGATCCGGTCGGACGGATAGGTTTGCCCCTCCACCGCGCGGATCGGCCCCGCCAGCACCTCGGCGAGCGCAGCGTGCGTGTCGAGGCGGGCTGTGATGGTCTCTATCACGACGGTGACGAGCGGACGGGTCATGGCAGAAAGCGTCCTGCGCGAAGCTTGATCTGGTTGGCGGCGAAGGTCGCCGTAGACCACAAGGCCCGGCCCAAGTCCATCGTCGCAACCGCCTCGCGGGCGAGGCGCAGGGGCCGCTCGACCGACCGCGCCCGGCCCCGAATGGCGGCCAGTGCGAGGTGCAGACCGAGGTTGAACAGCAGACGATCGAGGACCCGCCGCGTCGCCGGGTCCGCCGTCCGCTCGCGCTCGCTCCGGAAAAGGGCGATCCGCGCCGCCAGCGAGCGGCCGAGATCGTTGCTGATCCCCGCGCGGTGGCGCGTATAGAGCGCGACCGGCGCATCGACGAAGTCGAACCGGTGGCGCCGGGCGATCCGGAACCAGGCGAGATAGTCAGCCGAGATGCGGCTTTCCTCGGAGAAACCGCCGATCTCCTCCAGTGCGGAGCGCCGGACCAGCGCCGTGCAGGTCGGGACGAAATTGCCCCGGGCGAAGCATTCGAGCACGGCGCCCCGGCATGGCCGCACCATCTCGAAACCGGTTCGCGTCGCCCTCGCCGCCGCATCGTCCGGCGCGGTCAGGATGTCGATGTCGCCGTAGACGAGGCCGACGCCCGGACGCATCAGCGGCACTTGCCGCTCCAGCTTGTCGGGCAGCCAGGCATCGTCCGAATCGATGAAGGCGACGAGCTCGCCGCTGGCATGGCGCAGGGCGAGGTTGCGCGCGGCATAGGCGCCGCGATTGTCCTGGCGCAGCAGCCTCGCGCGGTCCCGATAGCGTTCGAGGACCTCGGCGGTGCCGTCGGTCGAGCCGTCGTCGACGAGGATGAGCTCGATCGGCTGGTAGGTCTGGGCGAGGACGCTCTCGATCGCGCGCGCGACCGAACCGGCGCGATCGAAGACCGGCAGGATTGCCGAGACGAGGGGTTCTTCCATGCCCGTATCAAGCGTTTTCGTATTTGTTCGCGCGACGGCGTCCGAACAGGAGCTTACGCTCGAGGCGCCTGCGTAATGCGTCGTAATATGCCTCGAGAAATGCCAGATCGCCCTCCACTTCACCGATGCCGAGCTTGTTGCGGATCGACCAGGACACGGCGGTGAGCGCGTCGGGATTGCCGTCGCGCAGCACCTGCTCGAGCGTCTGCAGCTCGAAGATGCCGTAGGCGTCGAGCTGGGCGTCGGTGAAGGCGAATCCCGCGCTCGCCGATTCCTCGCGCATCAAGTCGAAGGTGAGCCGGCGCTTGGGGACGTTGATCACCCAGGTCCCGGCGAGCAGGTCCCCGATCCGGAGCCGGTCCTTGTTCATCAGCGGGAAGAACAGGAAGAGGCAGGCCCAGGCGAGGCCGGCGAGGGTGGCAAGCGCGCCCGCCGCGCCTTCGACGGCGCTGTAGCCGAGGAAGGAGAGAGGGAGATAGACCTCGATCTCGCGCATCATGTTGCGGGCGATGACCATGTCGGCGCTGAGGCGGCCGCCGTTCCTCGCGACGACGCGCAGACCGCAGAGGCGCTTGCCGAAGGTGGCGGCGCGCGGCCCCATCTCCATCAGGATGAAATAGCCGTTGCGAAGGACGAAAAAGCCGAGCAGCCAGACGATCGCCAGCGGCGAAGCGCCGCCCCCCGCCGTCGCGAAGAAACCGGAGGCGACGACGAGGGTCATCGCGATCAGGATCAGGATCATGATCGCGCCGTCGAGCATGAAGGCCGCCATGCGCTGCCCGGCGGCGGCGAGAGTGAGGCCGAGGTCGACGCCTTCCGGAGTCACCAGCCTGCGCCGCATCGCTGGGTCGATAATCGCCTCAGCCATTGTGCAGCGTCCGGGGGCGGTAATAATAAAGGCACCAGAAGAGCAGCATCAGGAGTCCGATCGCGTAGCGGGCGAAATCGTCGGTGATGAGCTGGCGCGCGAAGCCTTCCAGGGCGCCGGCGACGAGGAGCATGAGCACGACCCCGACCATCGCCGTCGCCGCGCCGCGGCCCGAGCGGGCCGCGGCGTCGAGCCGGGTGGAGGCGCCGGGAAAGACCACGCTCCAGCCGATCCTCAGACCGGCTGCGCCGGCGAGGACGATGGCGAACAATTCGGTCGAGCCGTGAATGATCAGCCAGCCGCCGAGCCCGAAGCCGAGGCCGTGCGAGACGAACAAGGCGAAAAAGGCGCCGAGCATGCCGCCATGATAGAGGAGGAGCAGGACGGTCGGCACGGCGAAGGCGAAGCCCAAAGCGAAGCAGAAGATCGCGATCCGCGCATTGTGGGTGAAGAGGAAGGTCGCGAAGACGGCGAGCGGCGCGCCCGCGGCGGTTCGATCGTACAGCGTCTCGCGCAGCGTCGCCGTGCTGGCCGAGAAGTCGCGCCCGCCGGCAAGGCCTTCCGGCACGAAGGCTCCGTAATATTCGGGTTCGGCCGAGACGAGGAGATAGCCGGCGATCGTTCCGACGAGGAGGATGAGGAGGGAGATCAACGTCTCCTTCCACAGTCCGAGCATCGCATCCGGCCAGTCGCGTGCGAAGAACTGCCGGATGCGCGCGCCCGGCGCGGTGCGCACTCCGTAGAGGAAGAAATAGGCGCGCGCGCACAGGCTCTCGAGATAATTGACCAGCTCCAGGTCGAGAGACGTCTCGCGTGCAACCGACAAGGACGAGAGCGCGCCGCGATACAGCGTCGGGAGCGCCATCAGATCCTCGTCGGACAAAGCGCGCGGGCTCTTCCTCTCGCAAAGCGAGACGAGCTCGTCGAGGCGACGCCATTCATATTCGCGCTCGGCGCGCAGGCGCAGGACGGTGGCGGGCAGGCTCACAGGAGGTTTCTGCGCTTCATGTCGACATAGGCCGCGACCAGGGCCGGGCCGGCCTGCTCGTGCGCGGTTTCGACGACGTGGACGCCGAGGCGCCGCAGCCGGGTCACGACCAGGCGGCGCTCGCGCAGCAGCGCGGCGGCGGTGACCGCCTTGGGGACGTCCTCGGGAGATACGGGCTCGGCCGCGGTGAAGGCTTCGAGCTCCTCGTCGCGGAAGAGGATGAAGAGGACGAGGTGGCGCCGCAGCACGGTGCCGACCGCCGCCAGCATCAGCTCGGCGCTGATCGTGTCGGCGAAATCGGTGAAGAAGACGATGAGCGAGCGGCGGTGGAGGCCGGTGGCGAGCGTGGCCAGGGCGAGCGTGTAATTGGTCTCGCGATCCGAATATTCGATCGCTCCGGCGACATGTTGGAGCAGGGCAAAGCTGCGCTGCCCCGACACCGGCCGGGTGGAGACGCGGGGATGGCTGTCGAAGCTGAACAGGCTGACGCGGTCCCCGTCCTTCAGCGCGACGTAAGCGGTGAGGAGAGCGGCGGAGACGGCGCGGTCGATTTTGGGAAGTCCGGCGAGCGGCTCGCACATCGTTCGGCCGCTGTCCAAGGCGACGATGATATTGTTGTTGCGCTCGGTCCGATATTCCTTGGCGAGCAATTCGGTGTGGCGGGCGGACTGTTTCCAGTCGATCGAACGGCGGTCCATGCCCTGCTGGAACTCCGTCAGGGCTTCGAACTCGGCGCCTTCGCCGAGCTGCATCTGGGCGACGAGGCCGTGCATCATATCGCGGTGGAGGAGCTGGGCCGAGCGCGCGCGGACAGCGGCAATGTCGGGCACGATCAGCACGGTCTCGTCGAGGCGCATTCGTTTCTGCTTCCAGACCAGGCCGAGCGGCCCGCGCCAGCGCAGCCAGACATGCTCCAGCACCGCCTGCCCGCGGCGGGTCGCTGTCAGGGCGATCCGCGCCGCACCGCGCCCGTCGCCGCCGATCGCTACCAGGCGATCGAGGCCCTCGGGTGCCTCGAGGAGATAGTGGCGGTCAATCGCGACCTCGCACGCCGGCGGCGCGCCGCGCAGGAAGCGCACGCTGATCTCGAGCTCGAAACCGGTGCCGACGCCGGCGGCGGCCGGGCCTTCGAAATAGAGCTCGGCGTCCTTCGCGCCGGCGCCCAGCCCAGCATCGAGGGCGAGCAGGACGACGAGCACGCCGAGACCGGCGAGGCCTGCGGTCCACCAGGCCGGCGCGAGCACGCCGACGAGCAATGCAGGCAGCGCCAGGCCCCCCGCCGCCAGGACCGCACGGCGAGACGGATAGATCAACGCGGCGCCTCCACCGTCTCGATGAGGCGGGCGATCACCGTCTCGACCGGCCTCCCCTCGATCTCCGCCGCGGGCGAGAGGGCGACGCGGTGGCGCAGCACCGGCGGCGCCAGTGCCTTGACGTCGTCGGGAATGACATAGTCGCGTCCGTCGAGGGCGGCGCGGGCGCGGGCGGCGCCGGCGAGCATCGCCGCCGCGCGCGGGGAGGCGCCGGTCTCGAGGTCGGCGGCCTCGCGTGTCGCACGGACGAGGGCGACGACATAGTCGGTGACCTCGTCCACCATCGGCACCGCGGCGACTGCCGCGATCGCGCCGGCCACGTCATCCGGGCCGACCCTGCGCTCGATCCCCCATTCGGCCGCAGAGGGCGCACCGAAGCGGGCGCCGTGCTGGGCGACGATGCGGCGCTCCTCCTCGTGGCTCGGATAGCCCATGCGGTGCTTGAACAGGAAGCGGTCGAGCTGCGCCTCGGGAAGTGGGTAGACACCCTGCTGTTCGATCGGGTTCTGGGTCGCGATCACCATGAAGCGGTCCGAGAGCCGGTGGGTCTCACCGTCGATCGTCACCGTGCGCTCCTGCATCGCTTCGAGCAGGGCCGCCTGGGTCTTGGGCGGGGTGCGGTTGATCTCGTCGGCGAGCAGGAGCTCGCAGAAGATCGGCCCGCGGGTGAGGGTGAACTGACTGGTCTGGAAGTTGAACAGGTTCGATCCGAGGATGTCCGCAGGCATCAGGTCCGGGGTGAACTGGATGCGCCCGTAGCCAAGCCCGAGCACGCGCCCGAAGCACTGGACGAGGAAGGTCTTGGCGGTCCCGGGCGGTCCTTCGAGAAGCACGTGGCCCGAGGAGAAGAGTGCGATCAGCATAAGCTCGACCGCTTCCTCCTGGCCGACGATCGCCTTGGCGACCTCCTCGCGGATTGTGCCGGCAAGGCTTCTGACGTCGTCTAGGGTCACTTCAACAGGTCCTTTTTCCACTGGAAGAGCGCCCGCGCCGCGGCGAGCAGTTCGGAGGTGTCGCCTGCCGCACGGGCCTGCGCGGCAAGCGCGCTGAACGGCGGCCGCTCAGGCGGGGAGACGCGATCGAGATAGGCGTCGAGTTCGGCGTCGCGAAGTGCGAGATGCGCGCCGCTCTCGTTCGCGGCGGCCTCGCGGATGAGCTCGGCATAGGCGCCGCCGCTGCCGTGCTCCCGCCGGGCGAGCTTGAACAGGCCTGCGCTGTTCTCGACCAACTGGCTTTTGCCGAAGGCGATCGCGCGCCCGGCCTCGGCGGCGGCGCCGAAGCGCACCGCGCCGTGGAGTCCGGCAAGCAAGGTGGCGACGAACAGAGCGACGGTCAGCGGCAGGAAAGGCGGCTCGAAGGCGAGCTTGAGCGCGCTGCGCTCGATCATGAAACCGTTCAGCGTGAGGTCGAACGCAATTCCTTGCGCCCCCGTCGAGTTGAGCTCGGTGAGGATCTGGAGCGCAGCGTGCGCCGTCTCGACGCTGCGCAGGCCCTGGTTGTTCATGAGATCGGGGTCGGAGAGGAGGTAGTGCGGCTCGTCGCCGATCCTGCTCAGCACCGCCGCGCCATCCCCCGTCGCGACGAGCGGGCTGAGTACGTCCCCGGTCGCGCCTTGCGCGAGGTCAGGCGCCGGCGCGCGGAGCCGGCCGAGCGCGTCCTTGCCGGCGAGCGAACCGCTTCGTCCGGCAGCGCGGCCGAAGTCCAGCGGCGCGACCTCGTGCAGCAGGCGCCGGAGCTCGTCCGTCCGCAGCTCGCCGACGCGCAGCACGCGTCCCGGCCGGGCTGGGTCGCGCGCCACCAGCCACTTAGGCAGGATGACGAGCGTGGGCAGCGTCTCGCGCCGCTCGAGTAAGGCGGCGAGGCGGGCCGGATCGGTCCGCTCCTCGACGGTCACGACGAGCAGGTCCTCGGTCCAGTGCTCGTCTTCGTCGCGGACGATCCGGGTGCGGCCGCCGCTGAGCTCGATCAGGCGCACCAAACCGTGAAAGCCGATTGCGGTCCGGGAGAGCGCATGGGCGCGCGGATCTCCGCCGCCGCCGCGAAGGTTCCCGGCATAGGCAGTGAGGAGAAGGAAGAGGAGAAAGCCGACGATGCCGGCCGCGACCAGCGCGACGATCGTGCGGGCATGGAAGATTGCGGGCTTCGCCGGGGCCGCGGGCGCGGCGCTCACCGGCTCCAGTCCCGCGCCACAACGAACTCCTCATAGGCTTCGCGGCAGCCGCGCCATTCCGGCAAGGCAAGGCTGTGGCCGCCGAACAGGCTGCGCTCCACCGCCATCGCGATCCGCACGAAGGCGCCGCGCGGCCCCTCGGGAAGCTGCGGCGCCCCGGCAATGTCGCGGCTGGTGAAGGCGGGACGGACCAGCGCGGGCCGCCTGCGGTCGATCTCCTCGATGCTGCGGAAGAGGAGGAGATGGGCGGCTTCCGAGAAGCGGCCTTCCGCGGCGAGCTGGTCGGCCTCCGCGAGCAAAGCGCGCGCCGGCGCTTCCGGGATCGTCCAGCCCGGCTGCGCGCCGCTCTCCTCCTTCGCGCGCGGCTTCAGGAAGCCGAGCCCGCCGCGCTCGACCCAGCGAGCGATGCCGTAGAGGAGCGCGACCACGATCGCCGCCGCGGCGGCCCAGAACAAAAGGGTGAAAAAGGGCCCGGTTCCCGCCAGCAGATCGACCAGCCAGCGCAGCCAGGCGGGCGGCTCCGGGGGCACATAGGCCTCCATCTGAAACTGGATGGACCCATCCTGGAGCAAGGCGCGGTGCGCCTCGGCGGCGCGCCCGGGATCGCCGGACGCGGCGACCGCTCCACCTCCCGCTGCTGCCGTCAAATCCGGATGCCCCCTTCCAGCCCGATCTAAGCGCGCGCGCTTCACCGGCGCAAGCGCCAAGCGTTTTCAGCGGCTGGCTTTTTCGCCCTCGACACCAGCGATGGACGGATTAGTTTCTCCGTCGCGCGCACAGGGGAGACGGGCAATGGCCACGGCCTATCCGCAGAATATCGACATCGGCCGGGTCATCCAGCGCGGCTTCGGGGTGATCGGCCGCAACGCGGCCGGCTTCCTCCTCGCCGGCCTGGTTCTCGCCGGCGGACCCAATTTCATGCTCCAATATCTGATCATTCCCGAACCGGGCGAGATCGTCCCCAACGTCACGCTCGAGACGGTCGCCGCCTATCTCGGGCTGCTCGCGGCGACCATGTTTGCCGCCGGCCTGCTGCAGGCGGCGCTGGTGCGCTCCTCGATCCTCGAGATGAACGGACGCCCCGCCGACGTCGCCGGCAGCTTCCAGGTTGCGCTGTTCCTGGTCCTGCCCGTGCTGGGCCTCACCATCGTGTCGGGCATCGGCATCATGTTCGGCTTCCTGCTCCTGATCGTTCCCGGCATCATGCTCATGGTGGCCTGGATGGTGGCCGTGCCGGTGCTGGTCGAGGAACGGCTCGGCGTGTTCGGCAGCCTGTCGCGAAGCGCCGAGCTCACCAAGGGCTCGCGCTGGCAGGTGTTCGGACTGCTCGCCATCGTCGTCATCCTGAGCAGCATGATCGGAGCGGTCTTCGCGGTCTTCGTCGCCTTCGATCCGGATGCGGACCCGGTGGTCGTCGCGTTGATCAACGGGCTGGCGGCAACCTTGTCGGGCGTGATCGGCGCGGCCATGGCGGCGTCGCTCTATGTCGAGCTGCGCACCGTGAAGGAAGGAGCGACGGCGGACAGCCTGGCGGCGATCTTCGACTGACGAAGCTAGGAGCGATCGCAGCGCGGCCTAGCGGTCCGGCGGAGCGGCGCTCATTTCCCAGACGTCGACCGTGCCGGGGCTGGGCCCGCGCGTCACCAATCGATAGCGAAAGTCCCCGATTCGCTCGAGCAGGCCTGCGGTGTTGACGCCCGGCACAGCCGAATAGGCCGGAGCGGAGCGAGCCGGCGCCGCGAAGCCGGCACCGAGGAAAACGAGGCGCCGCGGCTCCGCGCTTGGCCACAGATAGCCGCCGAGACGCCGGGCGGGAGTCTCGAGCGTGAGGCTGAGCCGGTCTGCGTCGGCGCCGACGAAGCAGAAGGAGGGGCGGCCCCCTGCGCGCTCCCGGCGGCCGGTTGCCGGCGCGGGCGCGGGGAGACGGACGAGCCGGCAGCGATAGGCGCCGGGGGCAGGCGTCGCCGCGGGCAGAAGCAAGGCCGCGTCGAGCAGGTCGCGGTCCGCCGCGCCGCGCCGGGCGCCCGCCGCGAGACGTTCGAACAAAGGCGGCAGATCCTCGGTGATGCCGGAATGCTCGGGAAGGGCGATCTGCCGCCAGTCCTCCACCGGCTCGACCCGCACCGAGGCGGCCGGAGCCGACGCCCGCCGCTCCGCCGCCGCCTGGCAGGCGACCAGCGCCGCTGCCGTCGACATCAGGACGATCGCTCGAAGCTGGGCCATGGACACGCTCTCCCGGCCGGCGGACGCCCCGGCCATCCTGCAAGACAGTGCAAGCGTCCAGGATCATCCATGGTTGGTAAATCGTTTCCAGGCCGCAGCGGTGCGACGAGCCGCCCCGCGCGCCGGTCGGAGCGACTGCACGTGAGGCGAGCGCCGTCATCCGTGCGGCGCGCGGTTGCGGTCCGTTACTCGGCGGCCTCGGCATAATGGCAGTCGGCGACTTCCGGCGGGTCGTAGAGGAGGTGGAACGCATCGGGATAGAGACCGTATTCGGCGACGAAGCGACGGCTTTCCGGGCGTCCGGACAAGGGCGGCCGCGCCGAGGGGGGCGGCGCCGGCAGGATCGGACGAACGGGCACGGACCGGCGCTCGACGACCATCTGGTGGAACCACTCCCCGCAATAGGAGCCGTCGAGGCGGTGGACGCGCGAGCCGAACAGGCGGCCGAGCGGCGTCCCCTGGAGATCGTAGACGAAGCTTTCGAACAGGAAACCGACCGGCTCGGCGCGCGTGCTGTAGACGTACATCGGCATCGACCACCCCTCCCACAAGCCCGCCGGCGGCGCATGCGCCAAGTCGAAATCCCCGCACCCCGACGAACAGCGCCAAGGCTATGCTTGGCGCGGGCAGGGTGTCAACAGCAAAAGCGAAGTAAATCAAAGCTTTACAAACTAAACGGCGGGTTTGCACGCGACCGATGCACGCACGGGACTTTTGCAAAAGGAGCGCGACGGTGAGCGACGCTGGCGCACCCGACAGGATTCGAACCTGTGGCCTCTGCCTTCGGAGGGCAGCGCTCTATCCAGCTGAGCTACGGGTGCCTGGCCGCGTCGAAATGGGCGCTTAGCAAAGGCGGGGCAGGGGGACCAGACCCTAAGGCGCGTTTCGGCGCCCGCCCGGCGGCGGCGTCTTGGGCTCGTAGCGGCAGAGGTCGACCACGACGCAGCGCCAGCATTCGGGCGTGCGCGCCTTGCAGGTGTAGCGCCCGTGGAGAATGAGGAGATGGTGGGCGTCGCGTCGATAGGGCGGCGGGGTCGCCTCGTCGAGGCGGCGCTCGACCTCGGCGACGTCCTTGCCGGGCGCGAGTTCGGTGCGGTTCGAGACGCGGAAGACATGGGTGTCGACGGCGAAGGTCTCGGCGCCGAACGCGCAGTTCATGACGACGTTGGCGGTCTTGCGGCCGACGCCGGGAAGCGCCTGGAGCGCGTCGCGGTCCGCCGGGACCTCGCCGCCGTGGCGATCGACGAGGGCTTGGCTGAGCGCGATGACGTTGCGCGCCTTGGTGTTGAACAGGCCGATCGTCTTGATCGCCTCGCGCAGCCGCTCCTCGCCGAGGGCGATCATCTGCCGGGGGGTGGCGGCTCGCCGGAACAGGTCGCGCGTCGCCAGGTTGACGCCGGCGTCGGTCGCCTGCGCCGAGAGGACGACGGCGACGAGCAAAGTGAAGTGGTTGACGAATTCGAGTTCGGTCACCGGGTCGGGCGTGCGCTCGGCCAGGCGGCGGTAGAATTCGGCCACTTCGTCTGCAGAGAAGAGGGCCGGCCGTCCCGTCACTTCAGCCCCAGGACGTCCGCCATCGCATAGAGGCCGGGGGGCTTGCCGTGGACCCAGAGCGCGGCCGCGACCGCGCCGCGTGCGAAGATGGCCCGGCTTTCCGCGCGGTGGCCGAGCTCAATCCTCTCGCCCTCCGCGGCGAGGATGACCTGGTGATCGCCCGCGACCGAGCCGCCGCGCAGGCTCGCGAAGCCGATGTCGCCGGGCCTGCGCGCGCCAGTGTGGCCGTCGCGGCGGCGGGCGGAGACCGCGGCGAGATCGACGCCGCGCCCTTGCGCCGCCGCGCGGCCGAGCAGGAGAGCGGTGCCGGAGGGGGCGTCGACCTTGTGGCGGTGGTGCATCTCCAGGATCTCGACGTCCCAGTCCGGACCGAGCCGCGCCGCGGCCTCGCGGACGAGGAAGGCGAGCAGATTGACGCCAAGCGACATGTTGGCGCTGCGCAGGACGGGGATGCGCTTCCCGGCGGCCTCGACGAGCGCCTCGTGCCCGGCTCCCAGGCCCGTCGTGCCGATGACGATCGGTATGCCGGCAAGGCCGGCGGCCGCAAGATTCCCTTCGAGCGCGGCCGGCGCCGAGAAATCGACGAGCACGTCGCACGACCGGGCGAGCGCGCCGCCATCGCCGCCTTCATCGCAGCCCCCGGCGAGCGTCGCGGCGTCGGTCTCCTCGATCGCCTCCGCGATCGCGCGGCCCATCCGCCCGGCCGCGCCGATGATGCCGATCCTGGTCATAGATGCGCCTCCCGAGGGCCGTTGCGGCTTCCTTGGGCGAGGCCGCGGCGCTTCGCAAGCCGAGCGGAGCAACCGCCGTCGCCCGGAACACCGGCCAATGCGCGGCGTTACGCCGCCAGAACAAAGAGGAGTGGGTCAAATGGTCGAGCGTGAAAGAGAAACGATCGTCACCACCGACGGCGGCGAGCGCCGCGGCGGCGGGACGCTGCTCGCGGTGGTGCTGCTCATCGCGCTGCTGATCGTATTGTTCCTGCTGTTCGGGCGGAACCTGCTGAGCGGCGGCGGCACCGAGAAGATCGAAGCCGACGTCAAGATCGACACGCCCGCGCCAGCAAAATAGGCCTCAGGCGCCGGGCCGGTTCAGCCAGCGCTGGCGGCCCCATTCCCGGATCAGGGCGTCCGCCTCGCCGCGCTCGGCGCTTGCTTCCGGGAGTGAGGCATAGTCGCGCCAGCGGCCGGCGGCCGTCGTCCACAGCGCCCCGCGATCGAAGCTGAAGACGGTGAAGCGTCCCGCCGCGTCGGCGAAGCCGATCTCGCTCGGGCGCTCGAGGCTGCCGATATATTGGAAGACCCGGCCGGGCGTCGCGCCCGCTTCGGCGGGCACGTCGGCGCCGGCCGCGCGCAGGATGATGCCGCGCATGTCGGCCAGGCCGACGGGAGCGGCAACCGGGATCCGGCGGCTCATTATGAACGGGATGCGGTTCTGCTGGCGGTTGATCATGTGGCCGTGGCCGAGGAACCCGTCTTCGAACAGGGACTCGCCGTGGTCGGCCGTGACGACGAGCAAAGTCCTGTCCCAGACCCCCAGCCGTCGCAGGCGCGCCACGAGCTCCCCCACCATTCGGTCGCCATAGGCTGCCGCATTCCAATAGGTGGCCGCGAGCCGCTCGCGATTGGCGCTGGAAATCTCGCTCCGCGCCAGCGGCTCGATGCCGAGCGGTCGCGGCATGCCGGGATGGTCGTAGGGGAAATGCGCCGACTGGAAGTTCAGATAGACGAAATTGGGGCGCGACCAGGCGCCCGGCTGACCGAAATGGCGATCGAACTCGCGCAGGACGACGCTGTCGTCGAGCCGCAGCGAGCTTTCCGACCCAAGGCTGTAGACCCGCTCCTCGCGCAGCAGCTTGGCGTCGACATAGACGTCCGAACGGCGCATCCCGACGGTTTCGGCGACATCGCCGAAATCCTCGGCCTGCGCCGAAAGGACGCCGGTCCGGTAGCCGCTGCCGCGAAAGGCCTCGAACAACGAACCGCGAGAATCGTCTACGGCCAGCCGCCCTGTGAAAAGCGTCTTCAGCGAAAAGGTTGTGAATCCGACATGGCTGTAGGCGGTCGGCACCGAGGTTCCGGAGGCCGCGAGCGCGTCGAGGTTCGGAGCGACGGCGCGTCCCGCGTAGCGGCGGCCGACGATGTCGCCGCGCGTGGATTCGAGGACGACGAGCACGACGTGCGGACGCTCGCCTGCGATCCGGACGGGGGGCGCCGGTGCCGGCGCGGCGTCGGCAAGGACCAGATCGCCGGCATAGCCGTCCTCGTCGATGCCGTTGTTGGGAACGTCGATCGCGAACGGATGGCGCGCGGCGTCGAACGGATGCGAATCGGCCGACGAAGAGTAGAAGCCGTAGCCGTCGCGGTCGAAGTCGCTCGCCTGATCGAAGGCGAAAGTGACCAGATAGGGAGCGTTGAAGCGTCCCAGCGCCGAGCGCACGTCGACGGCCTGTCCGGCCGCAAGCAGCAGAAGCGGTACTGCTGCGAGCGCTGCGGCGAGCTGGCGCCCGGTGAGGCGGGTATGGTCGGGGAGCGGCGCGGCGGCGCGCAGCGATCGCCGGAGCCCCAAGCGCAGCAGCAGATAGCCGCCGAGCGCTCCTGCGCCGACGAACAGCATCAGCGCGGCCTCGCTCAACGTATAGCGGAGCGCCTCGACGATGCTGCCGCCGCCCAAGTTGCGGATCAGCTGGAAGCTCAGCGCATCGCCGAAATAGCTCAGCGCCTGATATTTGGCGACGAGCACTGCCGCGCCGAGGAAGCTCGCCAGGTAGAAGAAGTTGAAGTGGAAGAGCGGCGTGTCCGCCCAGCGGCCGTGGAGCCGCCGCACTAGGCGGTAGCCGAGGTAGAAGATGAAAGCATGGCAGACGAGAAGGGTGGTGAGAAAGAGCGCGGTCTCGCCGGCAGTGTCGATCGCGCGGGACTGGCCGAAGCCCCCGGCGAAGATCGCGAACTTGCGCTCGGCGAGCGCGAGCTCGAGCGCGAGCGTCAGGAAGACGGCGGCGGGCAAGCTGATGCGCGCGAGCACCGAGGCGAGGCGTCGCGGTTCATGCGAATGGGATGCTGCGGCGAGGTCTGCCTGCACAATTCCTCCGGAACCGCCCCTTATCGCCGCAGTCCTTAAGACGGCGTTTGCGATCCGCACCCGCGCGCGGCCGTCAAAAACGCACTCAGGAAGGAGGGCGCCGCTGGACAGGCGCGATTTGCCCGGCATAATCGCGGGACAGAGGGAGAGTCGGCATGAGGGCATTCACGATCATTTGCGCCTGCGCGGCGGCGGCGATTGCGGCGCCTGCGCTGGCGGAGGACTGGCAGCCCGCGGCGGAAACGGATTCGCTGCATGCCTTCGTGGACATGGACAGCATCGAGCGCACCGGCAATCGCGTCCGCTTCACGCAGCAATGGCGCCACAACAAGGTCCGGAGGCTTTCCGACGGGCTCGAGTGGGACACCGACACTTTCCTCACCGAAGCCGATTGCAGCGAGAGGACGTTCGTCAATCTCGAGACGGTGGCGCGGCTGCGCGGGCGGATCGTGCTGAGCTATTCGGGAACGGACCGCCACCAGGCGGAGCCCAACTCGCTCATCTCCGGCATCCTCGACCACGCCTGCGGCTCCGGCCGGGGAGGCGGCACGACGATCTAGGCCGTGCGGGCCTCGCCGGCGCAGCAGCCGCGACCTGCGTTCCGAGTGAGCTATTCGCGGGCCGCGCGCCTGCCGGTAAAGACTGCCAGCTGATCTTCGAACGCACGTTGGTAGGCGGGGCGGGCCTCGCCGCGGGCGACGTAGGCGCACAGGTTCGGATAGGCTTCCATCAGGCCTGATCCGTCGAGCCTGCGCAGCACCGTTACCATCAAGAGGTCGCCGGCGCTGAACGCGCCATCGAGCCAGTCGGCGTCGCCGAGGCGGCTCGAGAGCGGCGCGAGCCGGGCCCGGATGCGATCCACGAGGACGGGCACCCGCTCCTCGTACCAGTCCTCGTCCCGCTCCAGGATGGCGGCGGCTTCCCACTCGACGATCGGCGGCTCGACCGTGTTCAAGGCGGCGAACATCCAGGCGATCGCACGCGCCCGTGCGTCCGGATCGGCCGGCAGCAGGCCGGGACGGGTGCCGGCGAGATGGAGGATGATCGCGCCCGATTCGAACAAAGCAAGCGCGCCTTCCTCATAGGTCGGGATCTGGCCGAACGGGTGAAGGGCGAGATGCGCGGGCTCCTTCATCTCGGCGAACGAGACCAGGCGCACGTCGTAATGCTGACCGACCTCCTCGAGCGCCCAGCGCACGCGCATGTCGCGCGCCTGGCCTTCGCCGCGATCCGGGGAATCTTCAAAGGCGGTGATGGTGGGAATCATCGGGATGCTCCGGCGGCCATCAGGAGGAACGGCGACCCTTTAGCACCGCGCCGGGCAATTGTCCGCCAGCAGCGGTTCCGAATATTCGACCGCGCGGCGGCGGTTTCTGCTTTGCTTCCGACCCGTTGCCGGTGTTCGCCAAGCCACCTTCAGCTGGCGGCAAGGAACTCGTCCAGCTGCTCCAAGCTGCCCGACCAGCCGCCGTTCATCGAAGCCGTCATGCTCGCAAAGAAGGCTTGCTCCTCCGGACTCGCATTGAGCGGCGTGCAGCTAAGCTCGATCCTCGTGCCTTCGCCTTCGTCCGCGAAGAGCACCGACGTCAGCATCTCAAGGGGAAATTGCGCGGCGAACGGCGCGCGGACCCGGTTGCCCCGGTCGTCGGCAAAGCCATGCACCCAGACGAGGCGCGACATCGGCTCGATCTCGCGAAACACGAACTTGCTGTACATCACGCCGCCGTCCGGCATGTCCATGCGGCCGCGCCACTCGCCGCCGGGACGAAGATCGAAGGCGAGCATCGTGCTTGCCGAGCCTTTCGGCCCAAACCATTGCGCGAGCGCCTCCGGCCTGGTCCAGGCGTCCCACAGCCGGGCGCGAGGCGCCTTGAAGGTGCGCGTGATCGTGAAGCAAGGGGTGTCGGTCATTCGGCGTCTCCTCGCGCAGACTCGGCGAGGAAAGCGTCGAGCCGGTCGAAGCGGTCCCCCCAAAGACTGCGAAGCTCCTCGATCCACTGACGTGCGGCGTCGAATCCTTGCGGCTTCAGCCGACGCGGGCGTGCCTGGGCCGCGCGGGTCTGCTCAATCAGCCCAGCTTCCTCGAGCAGCTTCAAATGGCGCGAGACCGCCGGTTGGCTGATGCCGAGAGGACGTTGAAGCTCCGTCACCGTTGCCCCGCCCCGCGCGAGGCGTGCCAGGATCGCCCGGCGAGTCGGATCCGCGAGCGCGGCGAACTGTGCGTCGAGCTTGTCCATAGCACATGCGTTATATAACATATATGCTATGCGCAAGCGTCTCACGGTCAGCCTTCGAGCGGTGTTGGGAGACGCACGTCCGCTGACCACCCATTGCGGACAGGAGCGATCGCGGCCACTCTGGGACCATGATCCCCGCCGACCTCGAGATCGACACCGGCTCCCGTGACCAGATCATCTGGGCCTGCAGCCACCTGCTCGGCATCCGCTTCCACCGTCCCTCGTGCCGGATGACCCTGCACCTCGAACTCGCGCTCGACGGCGACCATCCACTCCACACTCCCAAGCTGCCCGGGGAGGCGCACTGCTATCGGGCCGCCAGGCTTGCGTTCAGCGACTATAAGCTGCTGAACGACTCACCGCCGACACTGCAGATCGACATCGGGCCCGACGGAGAAGGCGACCTCGGCGACCTTCACGGAATATTCCACAAACGGCCGGGCGTCTTCGCCGTCGCGGGCAGCTTCCCGATGATGGTGGTGCAAGCCTCACGCGCAGTTCTGTCCTTCGATCCGTAGCTCGCGAGCAGCGGGAACGCGCGCTTTTCCGCCCATGGCGGACATTCCTCGGCTTCGTTAGGCTGTGCGGATGCGCGACATTGGCAACATTGTCATCCTGACCGGCGCCGGCATTTCGGCGGAGAGCGGCCTTGCCACCTTTCGCGGCCCGGACGGGCTTTGGGAAGGGCACCGGGTCGAGGACGTGGCGACGCCGGAGGCCTTTCGCCGCGACCCTGCCTTGGTCCAGGCCTTCTACGACGCGCGGCGGGCGCGGCTGAAGGAAGTCGAACCGAACGCGGCGCATGAGGCGCTGGCTCGGCTCGACCGCGCATGGCCGGGCGATTTCCTGATCGTGACGCAGAATGTCGACGACCTCCACGAGCGGGCGGGCGCGCAGCGGCTTTGCCACATGCACGGCGAGCTGCGCTCCGCCTGGTGCCTCGCCTGCGACGCGCGGACGCCCTGGGAGGGCGGTCTGGCGGAAGGGCCGGTCTGCCCCTCCTGCGGGGCCGCGGGGCGGATGCGGCCGGACATCGTCTGGTTCGGGGAGATGCCCTACGAAATGGAGCGGATCGAGCGGGCGCTCAAGGATGCGGACTTGTTCGTCTCGATCGGGACGTCGGGCAATGTCTATCCCGCCGCCGGCTACGTCCAGACCGCTCGGTATGTCGGCGCCAGGACACTCGAGATGAACCTCGAGCCCTCGTCGGGCAGCTTCCTCTTCGACGAAAGCCGCACCGGGCCGGCGGGGCGACTGGTGCCGGCCTGGGTCGAGGAGATGCTTGCGGGGCGCTAGTGCCCGGTACGGACCCTAGATGGCGCGCGGCGGCTCGACCACGACGAAGTCGAACCGGTGGAGCAGCCGGTCGCCCTGATAGATGCTGATATGATGCGCGCCCGCCGGATCGCCGGGGGAGATGCACCATCCGTTGGTCAGAATACCGTCGGAAATGTCGTCCGTGAGCTGTCTCGACGCGCCCGAGCGGTCCGGGTGGACGGTCGTGCCGGGGGCCGTGCCCCAGCTCCCCGCCGGGCCGGGCAGCCGCAGTTCTTCGCGTATGGTGACTTCGCCCTTGTGCGGCGCGACGTCGAGGCCCCAGCCGAAGCAGCTGGTCTGGGCGCGATGCGGGATCGTCGTGCTCTCGACGATCCCGGGCGGGTCGGTGCGGGCGTCGATCGCGAAGAAGCGGGCGCCGGTCACCTCGATCGGGACCGGCGCAGCGGGCGGCTGGGCGAGAAGGAGAAACAGAGCCGTCGGGGCGAGCGCGATCATTCATGTCTCCTGGCATGTAGCAGGTGCTACAGCAGCTTAGCCGGGCAGGTCGAGGGGCCCCGGCCGGCCCGTTGCCGCGGCGCCGTCACTCCACCCAGTCGAGGCCGATTTCGCGGTAGAGGCCGCGGTCGTCCTCCCAGCTTGCGTTCACCTTGACGTGGAGGAAGAGGTGGACCTTGCGGCCGAGCAGCCCGGCCAGCTCCTCGCGGGCGCGGGCGCCGATTTCCTTGATCCGCGCGCCCCCCTTGCCGAGCACGATCGCCTTCTGGGTGTCGCGGCCGACCAGGATCTGCTGGTGGATCGCGACCGAGCCGTCCTTGCGCTCCTCGAACTTCTCGGTCTCGACCGCGCTCGCATAGGGGAGCTCCTGGTGAAGCTGCCGAAAGAGCTGCTCACGCGTGATCTCGGCGGCGAGCATCCGGTCGGTGGCGTCCGAGACCTGGTCGGCGGGAAAGTGCCAAGGGCCGTCCGGCACGCGCGCGGCGAGCCAGGTCTTGAGGTCCGGCACGCCGTCGCCGGTCGCGGCCGAAACCATGAAGATCTCCTCGAATTCGGCCCGCTCGCCCAGCTGGGCGGCGAGCGTCAACAGCCCCTCTTTCCTGACGAGGTCGACCTTGTTGAGGACGAGGATCTTCGGCTCGCGCCATTCGCCGAGCCGGTCGACCATCTCCTCGATCCGGCGGGAGAAGCCGCTTTGCGCATCGATCACCAGCGCGATCAGGTCGGCATCCGCCGCGCCGCCCCAGGCGGCAGCGACCATCGCCCGATCGAGCCGGCGCTTGGGCTGGAAGATGCCGGGCGTGTCGAGAAGCAGGATCTGCGACTCGCCTTGGATGGCGATGCCCATGATCCGCGTCCGCGTCGTCTGCGCCTTGGCACTGACGATCGCGACCTTCTGCCCGACCAGCGCATTGACGAGCGTCGATTTGCCCGCATTCGGCGCCCCCACCACCGCGACGAGACCGCAACGGGAGGTCACCTCAATTGCTCCAGCAGGGCCTTGGCCGCTTCCGTCTCCGCTTCCTGCTTCGAGAGGCCCTCGGCGCTTGCCGAACCGATGCCCGGAATCTCGACCTCGACCCGGAACCTTGGGGCGTGGGGCGGGCCCGAGCGGTTGGCGAGGCTGTAGACCGGCGACTTACGATCGTTGGCGGCCGCCCATTCCTGGAGGGCGGACTTGGGGTGCTTGGGCGCGCGGCCCTGGCCGGTGACCCGCTCGCCCCAGATGGTGCGGACGAAACGGACGGCGGTGTCGAGGCCGGCATCGATATAAAGCGCGCCGAGGAGGGATTCGACGAGGTCGCCGAGGACGTTGTCGCTGTCCGACGCGCCGTCGTCCCGGGCCTGCTTGCCCAGGCGCACGTACGTGCCGAGGTCGAGCTCGCGGGCGACCTCCGCGCAGGTCTCCCGCGCGACCAGCGAATTGAGGCGGCGCGAGAGCTTGCCTTCCGGCTCGTCCGGGAAAAGTTCATAGAGCCAGGCGGCGATGGCGAGGCCGAGGACGCGGTCGCCGAGGAATTCGAGCCGCTCGTAATCGTCCTCGTCCGCGCGGCTCGAATGGGTGAGCGCGCGATCGAACAGGCTCGCGTCCCGCGGACGGTGGCCGAGAACGCGCTCGGCCCAGCCCTCGATGTCCTCCATCAGCCGGTATTCCCGATCCGGTCCCATCGCGCCGCGCTGAACCAGGTCCACGGCTGCCAATAGGAGGCGGTCCCGTCCGTCGAGAAGAAGGTGACGAGGACGCGGCCGAGCACGTTCTCGGTCGGCAGCATGCCGACGCCGCCCGCTTCCAGCGGAACACGCCCGTCCTCGCTGTCGTCGCGATTGTCGCCCATGACGAAGAGATGGCCGTCGGGCACGCGAACCGGTGCGCGGTCGTCGTTGCGGCCCGGGCCCTGGTCGAGCACTTCGTAGCTCGTCCCGTCCGGCAACGTCTCGCGGTAGCGCGGATAGGCGCAGGCGCGGGCGCCGCCTTCGCCCGCGACCTCGCGCGAATCGGCGCCGACCCTGCGGCACGGGCTGTTGGCGCTGACTGGCATGACATAGTCCGCGATCCGCCTGCGCTGCAGGGCGCGGCCGTTCAGGATCACCTCTCCGCCGCGGATCTCGACCATGTCGCCGGGTAGGCCGATGACGCGCTTCACCCAGTCCTCGTTGGCCCCGGGGTAGCGGAAGACGACGACGTCGCCGCGCTCGGGAATTCCGCCCCAGACCCGGCCCTGGAAGCTGGCGAGGCCGAACGGAAAGGAATAGCGCGAATAGCCGTAGGGCCATTTCGAGACGAAGAGATAATCGCCGATCATCAGCCGCGGCAGCATCGATCCCGAGGGGATGCTGAAGGGAGCGGCGATAAAGGTGCGGATGAGAATCGCGAACAGGACGACGGTAAGGACGAAGCGGAGCGTCTCCCAGAGACCCTCCTTCTTCTTTTTCTGTTCGGGAGCCGCCTTCGGCTCGGGCGGTTGCGCCTCGGCTTCGGCGCTGTTCTCACTCTCCATCGCCTCCCCTTCGCTTGGACGAGCGGTCGCGGTCAAGCCGCTATGCAGGGCGGGTCCTCGTCCCTAGATAGGCCGCCGATCATGGGAGCCGGTGGATGAGCGAGGCCTGGGCGGCATTCGAAGCGAGGGTCGCGCAGGCCGGGGGCAAGCCGCTCGCCGCCTTGTTCGCGGCGGAGCCCGATCGTCTCCAGCGCCTCGTCGTCGAGGAAGGGGGAATCCGCTTCGACTTTTCCAAGACCCATCTCGGCGAGGCCGCGCTCGCGGCCTTTGCCGCGCTGGCCGAGGCGCAGAATCTCGAAGGCGAACGCGAGGCTCTGTTTTCCGGCGTCATTGTCAATCCGACGGAAGGCCGCGCCGCCGAGCACTGCGCCGAGCGGGGGCAGGGCGCGCCGGACAGCGTCGCCTGCGCCAAGGCTCTGCATGTACGGATGCGGGCTCTCGTCGACGCGGTCGAAGCCGAAGCGTTCGGGCCGGTGCGCCACATCCTCCATATCGGCATCGGCGGGTCCGCGCTCGGCCCGGACTTCCTGATCGACGCGCTCGGCCGGCACGAGACGCGTTACGAGGCTCAAGTCGTATCGAATGTGGACGGCGCGGCGCTCGAGGAGGCGATCGCCGGCTTCGATCCCCACGCCACCCTCATCGTCGTCGCGTCCAAGACCTTTTCCACCCTGGAGACGATGCTCAACGCCCGCTCCGCCATCGCCTGGATGCAGGAGGCGGGCGTGGCGGACGTCTACGGCCGCATAGTCGCGCTCACCGCCTCCCCCGAGCGGGCGATCGAGTTCGGCGTGGACGAGACGCGGATCCTGCCCTTCTCGGAAAGCGTCGGAGGGCGCTTCTCGCTGTGGTCCTCGATCGGCTTTCCCGCCGCTTTGGCATTGGGCTGGGACGCGTTCGAGAGCCTGCTCGAAGGCGCCGCGGCGATGGACCGCCACTTTCGCTACGCGCCCTTGCTGCGCAATGCGCCGGTGCTCGCCGCCTTTGCGGACCGTTGGTACGCCAATGTCCGAGGGGCCGGGACGCGCGCCGTCTTCGCCTATGACGAGCGGCTGCGGCTGCTCCCCTCCTACCTCCAGCAGCTCGAGATGGAATCGAACGGCAAGGCGGTGAAGCTGGACGGCTCCCCTGCAGGCCGGGCGACGTCGCCGATCGTCTGGGGCGGGGTCGGGACGGACGCGCAGCACGCCGTCTTCCAGCTCCTCCACCAAGGGACGCATCTCGTTCCCGTCGAGTTCGTCGCCGCGGTCGAGCCCGGGCACCGGCTCGAAGAGGAGCATCATCGGCAGCTTCTGGTCAATTGCTTCGCGCAGGGGGCGGCGTTGATGTCCGGCAAGGCCTCGGACGATCCGCATCGCCATTATCCCGGCGACCGTCCCTCGACGACCATCCTCCTCGATCGCGTCGATCCGGCGACGCTCGGCGCGCTGCTCGCCTTTTACGAGCATCGCACATTCGCGAATGCCGCGCTGCTCGGAATCAACCCGTTCGACCAGTTCGGGGTCGAGCTCGGCAAGGACATGGCGAAGGCCATAGACGGCGACGAAGCGCCCGCCTTCGATCCTTCGACCGAGGCCCTGCTCGCTTGCGCCTTCGGAGACGATCGATGACCTACGATTACGACCTGTTCGTCATCGGCGCGGGTTCGGGCGGGGTGCGGGCGGCGCGCGTCTCCTCCGCGCACGGCGCCAAGGTGGCGATCGCCGAGGAGCACAAGGTCGGCGGCACCTGCGTCATCCGCGGCTGCGTGCCCAAGAAGCTGCTCGTCTACGGGGCGCATTTCGCCGAGGACCTGGCCGATGCGCGCCGTTTCGGCTGGGAAGTGCCGGAGTGCAGCTTCAACTGGGCGACATTGCGCGACAATGTCCTCGCCGAGGTGAGCCGGCTCGAGGCGGCCTATACCGACACGCTGGAAAATCACGATGTCGAGGTGATCAAGGAACGCGCCGTGGTCGCCGGCCCGCACGAGGTCCGCCTCGCCGGCGGCCGCAAGGTCACGGCTCGGTTAATCTTGATCGCCACTGGCGCGCGGCCCGTCGTCCCCTCGTTCGAAGGGGCGGAGCACGGCATCACCTCGAACGAGGCCTTCCACCTCGACGAGCTGCCGAGGCGCGTCGTCATCGCCGGCGCCGGCTACATCGCCAACGAATTCGCCGGCATCTTCCATCAGTTCGGCAGCGACGTCACCTTGGTCAACCGCTCCGACATCATCCTGCGCGGCTACGACGAGACGATCCGCGACCGCCTGCTCACCATCTCGATCATGAAGGGGATCCAGTTCCGCTTTCACGCCGAGTTCCAGAAAGTCGAGAAGGCGAAGGACGGGACGCTCAAGGTCCATATGACCGGCTGCGACGCGGTCGAGGCGGACGTCCTCATGTATGCCGTGGGCCGCCAGCCCAATACCGACGGCCTCGGTCTCGAGAGCGTGGGCGTCGAGATCGACGACAAGGGCGCCGTCAAGGTCGACCTCGACAACAAATCAAGCTGCGACAGCATCTATGCAGTGGGGGACGTCACCAACCGCGTCCAGCTCACTCCGGTCGCAATCCGCGAAGGCCAGGCCTTCGCCGACACCGTTTTCGGCGGCAAGCCGACGCGGGTGGACTATGAGGCGATCCCCTCGGCCGTCTTCTCGCACCCGCCGCTCGCCGGCGTCGGCATGACCGAGGGACAGGCGCGCAACGCCCTCGGCACCGTCAAGACCTACCAGTCCGACTTCCGGCCGATGAAGAACGTGCTCGCAGGCCGCAACGAGCGCTCGCTCTACAAGCTCGTCGTCGACGGGGAGACCGAGGAAGTGGTCGGCATCCACATGATCGGCCCCGACGCGCCCGAAATCCTCCAGGCCGCCGCGATCGCTGTGAAGGCGAAGCTGAAGAAGGAGGATTTCGACGCCGTGGTCGCGCTCCATCCGACGATGGCCGAAGAGCTGGTGCTGATGCGTTGAGCGCGGCAGGTTTCCGAAGCCATTGACCGTGCAGCCGAAGAAAGACGATGCTGGCGCGTCAAACGTGCGGGCCGGGGGGCGATTCGCTTCGAATTGCCGATGAGCCGACGCGATTCGGGAGAGAATAGATGCCACGCAATACGCAGCCGGCTCCGGCGAAGGTCCAGACGCATGCCGGAACCGGGCTGCCCTATCTTCTCGATGAGCATGTCGGCGAAATCGTCTTCGGAAAGCCCGTCTTCGACAAGACCGGGATCATTGGCCAGCTCGACGCCGGGCTCGAGATCGAGACCGACAAGAACAACGTCATCACCTACGCCTTCGCCGACGCGCAGAACGCGACCGGCTTCTTTGCGCAGTGGGACGAAGGCGCCGGCTATTCGACCTTCAGCCAGGCCCAGCGCGAGGCCGCGCGCGAGGCGATCCGCTATTGGGACGACCTCATCGCCCCGACCTTCGTCGAGGTGAACGGCACGGGCGGCGCCGACATCGTCTACGCCAATACCACGACCGGACCCGACCAGGCCTGGGCCTATTATCCCAACGGGCAGGGGACGCCCTATTTCAAGCATATCGCCAGCGACGTCTGGATCGCCACGCCCGAGGTCAATCCGACCAACGGTCAGCTCGCCGACGGCTTCTACGGCCTCTCGACGCTGGTCCACGAGACCGGACACACCCTCGGCCTCAGCCATCCCGGCAACTACAATTTCGGCGACGACACCGACGGCGACGGCGAGCCCGATCCGATCACCTACCAGGGCGACGCCTTTTACGCGCAGGACACGACGCAATATTCGATCATGTCCTATTTCAGCTCCTACGAGGCCGGCCTGACGCAGAGCTTCATCGACTGGTCGGTCATGCGCGTCGTCTACGCTTCGACGCCGATGGTGCACGACATTCTCGCCATCCGTCCAAATACGGCGCGGACCTCATCACTCGCACCGGCAACACCACCTACGGCTTCAACGCCACCGCCGACGTGACCAATTCGGCGATGCGCTTCGTGCCCGGCGAGATGGCAGCGATCTTCACCATCTACGACGCCGGCGGCAACGATACGCTCGATCTGTCGGGCTACAAGACCAGCTCGGTCATCGACCTGCGTCCCGGCAGCTATTCGAGCGCGGGCGGCGCCGACCACAAGCTCACCTTGGCCGAGATCAACGCCAACAATGCCGCCGCCGGCCTGCCGGCCCGTTCGGAATTCCTCTACGATGTCTATTTCGAGGGCGTGGAAGGGACCAATGGCGGGCTCAGCTGGATCGAGCAGACCGGCGTCACCGACTTCCTGATGCACGAGAATATCGGCATCGCCTATGGCACGATCATCGAGAACGCGATCGGCGGATCGGGCAACGACCGGATCATCGGCAACAGTGCCGTCAACCGCTTGACCGGCGGGGCGGGAGCCGACAGCTTCGTCTTCGTCAATGACGGTTCGATCGACACGATCACCGACTTCAAGAGCGGCGTCGACAAGATCGATCTCACCGAGCTCGGCGTGACGAGGAAGCAGGTGAGCTTCTCGAACGGAACCCTGTTCGTCGACGTCAAGGGCGGCGCGGATCTCTACATCAAGGTCGAGGGCGACGCCGTGATCCTCACCGACATCCTGTTCTGATCGGCAGAAGCGAGAAAAGGGGCGCCGCGGTGGAAGCCGCGGCGCCCCTTTTCACTGCTGTTACGCGCGTAGCGGCTCAGGGAGTACGCGTCGCCGAAACCCGCGAGCCGTCGCCGCGGATCAGCTCGAATCCCGACGCGCTGTCGCCGGAGACGACAAATTGGACGCGCGTCGTCGCATCCGCCTCGAGTGCGAACAGGTTCGGACCGATCGGCACCATGACGAGCTTCGGGCCCCCGTTTCTCTGCAGCGCGAGCCGGCCGTTCTCGATCGAGATGGTGCGCTCGCCGAACGCGCCGGCATAGGCGCTGAGCGGCAGCGCCGTCGCGACCGGTTGAAGCTGCGCCAAGAGCAATGTCGCACGAGCCTCCAGCCGCGGCCGTTCCGGCGGTGCGGCGGCAGCGGCGAGCCGGCGCAGCGCGCGCACCTGCGCGTGCTCGAGCGCCTGGGCAACCGGCACCGGAGTCGTGGGAACGATGCCGACCGCCTCCCAGTCGCGTCCGGTCGAGGCGAGCACCGCCCGGCCGACCGAGACGCTGAGGACGAAGCCGCCCGGGACAGCGACCAGATCGTTGCGGAAACCGGCCCCCGCCGTCGTCTCGCCGATCAGCTCGCCGAGCCGGTAGCCGCCGACATGGCCGGCAAATTCCTCCGCGGCCGAGGCGGTGCCGCCGCTGGTGAGGACATAGAGCGGCTTGCCGACCATGCGGCCCGCGGGCAGCTCGGCCAGCGTCGACAGCCGGTCGGGCGAGGGCTGGCCGTTCATGTGGAAGGTGACGAGGGGCCGGTCGGCCTCCATGAAGTGGCTGACGAGATACTGGACGGCGTCGGGGCTGCCGCCGCCGTTGCGGCGGATGTCGATGATCACCGCATCGCCGCCGGCGAGGAAGCGCATCGCGGTGTCGAGCGCGGCGGCGCTCTCCGGGCCCATCCACATGAATCCGTCATAGGCCATGTAGCGGATGTTGCCAGGCAGGAGGCGGAGCTCGGTGACGCCGTGATTGGCGGCGCGAACCTGGCGCTCGCGCCCGGCGGGGTCCGGCGCCGCGCGGTCCTGGGCGGCGGCGATGATCGCCGCCTGCTGCGGATTGTGGGAGAAACCGAGATGCCGGTCGCGCCCGACACGTTCGAGATCGGCGTTGATCCGCTCGGCGAGCGCGGACGGGTCGCGTGTGTCGTAGCGTCCGGCGGCGAGGCCCTCCGCGAGCACGGCGTCGAGCGCGGGGCGCCGTTCCGGCAGGACGTAGCGTTCGGCGATCACCCGCCGGACTTCTGCGACCACGGCGCGGGCATCGATCGGCTGGGGGGCGGGCGCGGCTTGCGCCGCGGGCTGCGATTGGGCGGAAGCGGAGAGCGCCGCGATCGACAAGGCCGCGACGGCAAGCAGAGAGACGGTCTTCATCCCGGATTCCTCCAGTGGAAAGGGCGCGCTCCTTATCTCTCGGCAGGCACGACCTTTTCGCGCAAAGGTGGCGCGGGGCTTGCCAGAATCTGGCAAATGGCATCTGAAGGACCGATGCGCGCGAGTTTCGACAGGCTGGACCGGAGGCTGCTGGCCTGCCTCCAGGAGAACAATCTCCAGACCGCCGACCGGCTGGCCGAGCAGGTCGGGCGGTCGCCCTCGGCAGTGGCGCGGCGGTTGCGGCGGCTGCGTGCCTCCGGCGCGATCGCGGCCGAGACGGCCGTGCTCTCCGAGGACGCGGCGGGTCAGCCCTTGTCGGCGATCGTCCAGGTCCAGCTCGAGCGTCATGCCCCCCAAGCCGCCGACCTGCTCCGCCGCCGGCTCATCGCCAGCGGAAACGTTCAGCTCTGCCTCGACGTCTCGGGCGCGTTCGACATCCTTCTCCTCATCGTCGCCGCGGACATGGACGCCTACAATGATTTCGCCGACGCGATGCTGGCCGAGCAGCCCGCCGTCCGCCGCTTCGAAACCAGCTTCGTCAAGAAGCGCGCCAAGGCGACGCTCGCCGTCCCGCTCGAGGAGCTGATGCGCGGGCCGTGATCGCTCGTGCCGGGTGGCCCTCCACTGAGTCTCTCAATTTCTCGTCCTGAGATCCCGGCCTTCGCCGGGATGAGGGTTTTGGCCAGCGAACCCGGCTTCGACAGGTTCTGCCCGAGCGGTTAAAGGGGCCGAATGGCTGATCAAGATTACATGTCCGGTTTCGGCAACCATTTTGCCACGGAAGCGGTGACCGGCGCACTGCCGGAAGGGCGCAACTCACCGCAACGGCCTGCTTTCGGGCTCTATGCCGAGCAGCTTTCCGGCACCGCCTTCACCGCGCTGCGGCATGAGAACCGCCGCTCCTGGCTGTATCGGATGCGCCCTTCGGCCGAGCATCCGCCCTACCGGCCCTATCCGGGAGCGCCGCATTTCACCGCCGCCTCGCTCCACGATCCGCTGCCGCCGAACCGGCTGCGCTGGGATCCGCTCGCTTTGCCCGGCGAGCCCGTCGACCTCATCGACGGGATGGCGACGATGATGGCCAATGGCGGTCCGGAGGCTCTGTCGGGCTGCGCCGTCCATATCTACCGGGCGACCGCCGGCATGCGGCGGCGCTGCTTCTTCAATGCGGACGGGGAGATGCTGTTCATCCCCGAGCAGGGGCGGCTGACCTTGCTGACCGAGATGGGCCGAATCGACGTCGCGCCCGGCGAGGTTGCGCTGGTGCCGCGCGGGGTCCGTTTTCGTGCCGAGCTTCCCGACGGGGCCGCGCGCGGATATGTCGCCGAAAATCACGGTGCCCTGCTGCGCCTCCCGGAGCTCGGCCCGATCGGCTCCAACGGCCTCGCCAATGCGCGCGACTTCGAGACGCCGGCCGCGCGCTACGAGGACGCGGACGGCGAGGTCGAGCTCGTCCAGAAATATCTCGGCCGGCTATGGACGACGACGCTCGACCACAGTCCCCTCGACGTCGTCGCCTGGCACGGCAATCTGGCGCCCTGGCGCTACGATCTGTCCCGCTTCAACGCGATCGGGACGGTGAGCTTCGACCATCCCGACCCCTCGATCTTCACCGTTCTCACCAGCCCATCCGAGACGCCCGGACGCGCGAACGCCGACTTCGTTCTCTTCCCGCCGCGCTGGATGGTCGCCGACGACACGTTCCGGCCGCCCTGGTTTCATCGCAACGTGATGAGCGAGTGCATGGGCCTGATCCACGGCGCCTACGACGCCAAGGCGGAGGGCTTCGCGCCGGGCGGGCTTTCGCTCCACAACCTGATGTCCGGTCACGGTCCCGACGTGGCGAGCTGGAAAGCCGCGAGCGAGGCGGCGCTCGCGCCCCACCGGATCGAGGGAACCCTGGCCTTCATGGTCGAAAGCTGCTGGCCGCTGCGGCCGACCGCATATGCGATGGCTTCGGACGCGCTGCAGAAGGATTATGACGCGGCCTGGGGCGGCTTCCCCAAGGCGCAGCTCGACCGCGCCTGAGCGATTTCCCCTCGGTTCGCGGGCGGACTTCGATGCGCCCGAGGGCTTCCGTTACGCGCGCGCAACCGTAGAGCGGGTGGCGCGTTGCGGCGGCGTGGCCGATGCACCCTCCACCTGTTCGCGTTCCTCCGCGCTGCTCGAGCCGGGGCGCAATTGCTGGCGCATCGAGCGCGCCCGCCGCGCGGCGCTGATCGTCGATGCCGCAGATTATTATCGCTACGCCCTTCATGCGATGCTCGAGGCGAAGACGCAGATCATGCTGATCGGCTGGGACGTCGACACTCGCGTGCGGCTGGTCGACGAGGAACCGCCCTGCGGGGCGCCGCCGCATCTCGGCGGCCTTCTCACCTGGCTCGCCAAGCGCCGGCCCGAGCTCAACATCTACATCCTCGCCTGGGACCAGGGCGCGATCAGCGTGCCGGGGCGCGGCACCACCTTGTTCCGGATGCTGCGCTGGGGGCTCGATCCGCGGATCAGCGTCAAGTGGGACCACCAGCATCCGCTCGACGGCAGCCACCACCAGAAGATTCTGGTGATCGACGACAAGGTCGCCTTTTGTGGCGGCATCGACATTACCGGCTCGCGCTGGGACACGCGCCTGCACTGCGACAAGGAGCCGGGGCGCAAGCGCCCGTTCACGGGCCGCGCCTACGAGCCCTGGCACGACGCGATCATGGCGGTGGACGGCGACACGGCCGAAGCGCTCGGCGACCTCGCCCGCATCCGCTGGCACTGCGCTACGGGGAACACGCTCGCCGTCCCGCCGCGCGGCGACCACGACCCCTGGCCCGACGACCTCGCTCCCCATTTCCGCGACGTCGACATCGCGATCGCGCGGACGCGGGGGAAGGAAGGAGCGCTCGAGGAGATTCGCGAGATCGAGGCGCTCTTCGCCGACCTGATCGCGCACGCGCAGCGCTACGTCTATGTCGAGACGCAGTATTTCGCCTCGCGCGTGATCGCCGAGGCGATCGCCAAGAGGCTCGATGAGCCCGATCCGCCCGAATTCGTCATCGTCAATCCCAGGCATGCTTATGGCTGGCTCGACGAAGAGGTGATGAGCCCCGCGCGCTACCAGCTGATGAAGGCGCTCGCCGAGCGCGACCGGCACGGCCGCTTCCGCATCTATGCGCCGGTGACGGAAAAAGGCGCGGACATCTACGTCCATGCCAAGATCATGATCGTCGACGATTGTGTGCTCAGGGTCGGCTCGGCGAATATGAACAACCGCTCCATGGGCCTCGACAGCGAGTGCGACCTCCTCATCGACGGCGCCGACGAACCGGCGGCGCGGGCGACGATCCGCGACCTCAGAAACGACCTTCTCGCCGAGCATATCGGCTGTGCGCCGGAAGAGGTCCAAGCCTGCTACGAGGAGACGGCTTCGCTGATCGGCTGCATCGAGCGGTTGCGCGGCAAGGGCCGCACCCTGGTCCCGCTCGAGCCGGAGGAGCCGAACAGGCTCGAAAGGGCGATCGCGGACAGCGAGGTGTTCGACCCCGAGGCGGGCGACCAGCTGTTCGAGCGCCGGGCGCGTCCGGGGCTGCTCTCCAAGCTGAAGCGGCGCTGAGCGCTCATTCATCCTCGGTGCAGCGACGGTGCCGGACAAGTCGCGCCCGAACGGGAGGCTCGATGGCGACGCGCGCGCGGACATGGAGATGGGGAGGGGGCGCGACGCTGCTGCTGTTGCCGTTCGCCGGGGCGGCCAATGCGCAACCGCCGTCCGATCCGCTCCGCGTCCGCGTGCTGACGCCCGAATGCGAGAATGCCCACGGCGATGAGATCGTCGTGTGCGGCCGCCGCGATGAGTCGCGGTCGCGCTATCGCCTCCCGGAAGAGCCCGACCGCGGCTTCGACCCCTCAGGCGCGATGGAGAGCGTCTCGCGCGAGCGCAACGCGCTGACCGAGCACGGCGCGCGAACCGGTCCCGGATCGTGCACCAATGTCGGCCCCGGCGGCTGGACCGGCTGCATGGCGGGCGACTTCCGCCGCGACATCGAGCAATATGGCGGCGACCCGCCAAGCGCCCGCAACGGCTATCGCCGCGGCCGCCGCTGAGGCGGAACCGCGCCGCCCCGGCTCTCGTTGAGTGGGCGAAACATCGATGGAGAACGAACCATGTCGCGCATCCCCAGCAAAGCCATGCCCCACGCTTTCGTGCCGGAGGGCGAGCCCATCGAGGGCGCGGCCGGCGAGACGGGCGGCGAGGGCGGCGGCGGGGGCGGCCGCGAGGGCAATGGCGCGACACTGAGCGAGCGGGCGAGCGAGCTTGCCGGCAAGGTGCGCGGCAGCCGCGCGGCTAAGGTCGCGGCAGGAGTCGCAGTCGCCGGTGCCGTCGCCGCGGCTGCGACCGCGGTGGTGAGGAGCCGCCGCGGCAAATCGGACGGCTCGAGCGGCGGCAGCAAGAACGGCGCCAAGGCGGCCGCAGGCGCCAAGGGCGGCGCCAAGAGCCCCGCGTCGGGCAAAAGGTCCACCGCGACCAAGAGCGCGGGCTCGACCAAGAGCGCAGCCGCCACGAAGAAGACCGGCTCGGCCCGGACCGCAGCCCGGTCGCCGGCGAAGGGCGGCCGCGCGAAGAGCTCCTCCTAGATTCCGGCGCGGCGGCGGCGCTGGCTGCGTCCGCCGATCCGTGCTAGCGAGATTCCGCCGCTCCCATCATCCCTGCAAGGAGGAGCGGCCGAGTGCTCATCGCGAGTCCCGCTTGCCCGTGAGGATGTCGCCATGCCCAACGACGACGAAGCCCGCTACGCCGAGCTCGAGGCGGGCGCCCGCTATCTGGCCGCCGGCACGGTCTCCTCTGCCGAACGGGACGAGCATCTCGCCATGGCCGACAGGTTTGCCGGCCGCCGCCGCGCTGCCGTGCGCTGGGGGAAAGGCTGATGGATTCCTCGCGCCCCGGCGCTCCGCGCCGCCTCTCGATCCTCGAGCGCGCCTTCGAGCTCGCCCGGACCGGCGCCTGCCGTTCGGTCGAGGAGATCGCGAAGCGCCTCAAGCAGGAGCAATATGAAAGCGTCGAAACTCACCTGGGCGGCTCCTCGCTGAGAAAGGAGCTTCGCCAGCTCTGCGCCGACGCCCGCGCCAGGCGCCTCAGCCCGGAGCCGCCCTCCGAAATCGCGGCGGAATAGGCTTAGAGCCGCTCGACGATCGTCACGTTGGCCAGCCCGCCGCCTTCGCACATGGTCTGGAGGCCGTAGCGGGCGCCGCGGCGCTTGAGCGCGTAGAGGAGCGTCGCCATCAGCTTGGTGCCCGAGGCGCCGAGCGGGTGGCCCAGAGCAATGGCGCCGCCGTGGACGTTGAGGCGCTCCGGGTCGGCGCCGATTTCGCGCAGCCAGGCGAGCGGGACCGGGGCGAAGGCCTCGTTCACTTCGTACAGGTCGATCTCGCCGATCTTCATGCCGGAGCGGTCGAGCGCGCGCTTCGTCGCCGGGATCACTTCCTCGAGCATGATCACAGGATCGCCGCCGGTGACGGTCAGATTGACGATTCGCGCCATCGGCTCGAGGTCGTGCTCCTTGAGCGCCCGCTCGCTGACGACGACCGCGCCCGACGCGCCGTCGCAGATCTGCGAGGCGTTGGCGGCACTGATCTTGCCGCCTTCCTTGAGTAGCTTGACCGACGCGATACTCTCCAGCGTCGCGTCGTAGCGTATGCCCTCGTCCCGGCAGTGGAGGCTCTCATTGCCGTCCGAGTCGACGATGTTCAGCGGCACGATCTCGTCGTCGAACGCCCCGTCCTCGGTCGCGCGCGCCGCCTTGCGGTGGCTGTCCAGCGCGAAGGCGTCGAGCTCTTCTTTCCGGAATTGGTATTTCTCGGCGATCATCTCGGCGCCGGCGAACTGGCTGAACATGGCAATTCCGAAGCGTTCCTGGATGCGCCTGGAGAAGGGGCCGGTGCCGATGCCGTGCTGCATGGGCAAGGTGACCGGAAGACCCATCGGCACGCGGGTCATCGACTCGACGCCGGCGGCGATCACGACGTCCTGCGTACCGCTCATCACCGCCTGGGCGGCGAACTGGATCGCCTGCTGCGAGGAGCCGCACTGGCGGTCGATCGTCACCGCCGGCACCGACTGCGGCAGCTTCGAGGCCAAGACGGCGTTGCGCCCGATGTGAAACGCCTGCTCTCCCGCCTGGCCGACGCAGCCCATGATCACGTCTTCGACCGCCGCCGGATCCATGCCCGCGCGCTCGACGAGAGCATCGAGGACTTCCGCCGCCATGTCAGCCGGATGCCAGTCTTTGAGCGCGCCGCCGCGCTTGCCGCCGGCGGTGCGCGCGGCTGCGACGATATAGGCTTCGGCCATGGACAATAGCTCCCGAGTTCCAGTGCGGGCTGTAGCTCCCGGCCTCCTTCTCCGGCAAGGGCGCGCGCCTTGGCGCGGCCGCATTTTGCCGGCCGCGGCATTTTGCTAGAACGGGCGCGGGAGGACGCAGCATGGCCGAGAACATGACGAAGGAAATTCCGAAGGACGTCTCCGCATTCATCGAACGCATCCCGGACGAGCAGAAGCGCGAGGACGCGAAGGCGCTCTGCGGCCTGATCGAGCGCGCTCTCGGCGAGCCGCCGCGCATGTGGGGTTCGAGCATCGTCGGATTCGGCCGCTACCGCTATCGCTACGACAGCGGGCGCGAGGGTGAGGCGGGCCTGGCCGGCTTCTCGCCGCGCGCGAAGGAGCTGGTCGTTTATCTTCCCGCCGATGCTCCCAACAAGGATGCGCTGCTGGCGAAGCTCGGCAAGCACAAGATCGGCAAGAGCTGCCTTTATTTGAAGCGACTGGCCGATGTCGACGAAGCGGTCCTGGCCGAGCTGGTTCGCGCCTCCGCGGTTGCGATCAAGGAACGCTATCCGGACTGAGCGCGACGGCGTTCGTCGAAGCGGCGGCGAGCTTTGCAGAAGGAGCATGACGGCGGCGAGGCGGGCCGCTAGGCTCGCGGCGATCGGGGGATGGGGGCAAGGCATGCGGGCGGCGGCGGGGATCGCACTTCTGGTCGGACTCGGCGCCTGCACGGCGACGGCCGATGCGCCGGGCGAGATCCGGCGCGTCGGAGCGGCCCAGTCGCCGATCCTGAGCTCCGTCGAGGTACCGGCCGGAAGCCGGCTCGTCTATGTCAGCGGCACGGTTCCGGACCCCGCCGATCCCTCCGCGCCGGCGGGGACGGTGCAGCGCTTCGGCGATACGGCGACGCAGACCCGCTCGGTGCTCCGCAAGATCGAGCGCGAGCTGGCGCAGCACGGTCTCGGCCTCGGCGACGTCGTGATGATGCGCGTATTCCTGGTGGCGCCACCGGGGCAGGAGAGAATGGACTTCGCCGGAATGATGTCCGCTTATCGCGAGTTCTTCGGCACCGAGGCGCAGCCCAACCGGCCGGCGCGCTCGACGATGCAGGTGTCCGGCTTGGTCGATCCCGGGTGGCTCGTGGAGATCGAGGCAACGGCCGCGGCTCGCCCGCGCTGACGGTCCGGGGATGAACGGGGAGGGATGAGAATGGCTTTGACGCGGCGGACCTTCCTCGAGCGGCTAGGGGCGCTTGGCGGTATTTCCGCAGCCTATCTCGGCATGGAGGCGATGGGGCTCCTCAACGCGCCGCCGGCTTCGGCCGAGCCGTTCGCGCTGCCGCCCGCCGGACGGGGCAAAAGAGTAGCGGTTCTCGGTGCCGGCATTGCCGGCCTGGTCTCGGCCTACGAGCTGAAGCGAGCCGGCTTTAGCGTCACCGTGCTAGAGGCACGCGACCGCGTTGCGGGCCGCGTGTGGACGATCCGCGGCGGCGACCGCGTCGTCCAGACCGGGCGCGAGGACCAGGTCTGCGGCTTCTCGGACGGGCTCTACCTCAATGCCGGCGCCGCCCGCATTCCCTCCGCGCATCACACCATCCTCGGCTACGCCAAGGCTCTCGGCGTGCCGCTCGAGGTGATGGTGAACGCCAATCGCGCCTCGCGTTGGGACATAGGCGGACGCGCCCTCACCAACGGCCAGATGACAAATGATTTGCGCGGCCGGTTGATGGAGCTGTTCGCCAAGGCGATCGACCGCGGCGCGCTCGACCAGCAGATCCCCGCCGGCGAACGGACGATGCTTCGCCAGTTTCTCGGCTTTTACGGTGAGCTGGCCGAGAATGGCGATTACGTCCCGCAGGGCCGCTCCGGCTATGCCGAGCTGCCGGGCGGCTACAATGCCACCGGGCGGGTGCGGCCGGCGCTGCGTCTCGACGAGATCCTGACCGGCCGCGCGGTCGGCCTGCCGCTCGTCTTCGAGGAGTTCTTCGACCAGCAGGTGCCGATGTTCCAGCCGGTCGGCGGCATGGACCGCATCGCCCATGCGCTCTACGAGCAGGTGCGCGGCGACGTGCGCCTCGGCCGGCCCGTCACCGAGATCAGGCGGCGGGGCGCCGGGGTGAGGATCGTCCACGGCACCGGCGCGGACCGCCAGGCGCTCGACGCCGATTATTGCGTCTGCACGCTACCCTTGCCGCTTCTGCGCAGGGTCGCGAACGATTTCTCCCCGGCCAAGCGCGAAGCGATCGGCGGCGTCGACTATCTGCCGAGCTCGAAGGTCGGCTTCGAAAGCCCACGCTTCTGGGAAGAGGAAGGCATTTACGGCGGCCTCGGCTGGACCGACCAGGTCAACGAGAACCTGATCTACCCTTCGGGCGAATGGCACTCGAACAAGGGCGTGCTCGTCGCCGCCTATGTCGCCGGCTGGACCGGCGAGGACAATCCCCGGCGCTTCACGGCGATGAGCCATGCGGAGCGCTATCGCATCTGCCGAGAGGTGGTCGAGCGCCTCCACCCGGGCAAGTCGCGGCTGCTCGAGCGGCCGGTCACCGTCGCCTGGGGCCTGACGCCCTGGTCGGAGGGCGTCGGCCCGGTGCATCAGGACTGGTTCGCGAGCCCGCGCGCGCCTCGCTACACCGAGTTGCTTCGGCCGGAAGGGCCGATCTTCTTCGCGGGCGAACATCTGAGCTATGTCGTCTTCTGGCAGGAGGGCGCGGCCCTTTCGGCGCACGAGGCGGCGCGGCTGCTGGTCGAGCGCGCGTCGGCCGAGGCGCCGGCACGCGCGGCCGCTTGATCGAAGGGATGGGCGATCCGGTCGAAACTGCGAGGCGGGCCGGCGCCGCCGCCGTTATGCCATGCGGCTCGGGAACAAGGGGATGACATCATGCTGAAGCGTACTCTTCTACTGCTCGCCGCCTGCGCGATGACGCCGCTCGCGGCGCAGAGCGGGCGGCCGGCACTTGGCGAGGCTGAGCTCCGCACCGCCGTCGCGGCGCCGGTTCGACCGCAACCTGCGGTCCAGCTCGACGAGGTCCGCCGCCCGGCGGAAGTGCTGCGCTTCCTGGGCCTGCGGCGGGGCGACCGCGTCCTCGATTACTTCACCGGCACCGGCTATTACGCCGAGATCATGGCCCGCGCCGTCGGCCCGCAGGGCGTGGTCGTCGGCTGGAACGGCGCCAGCTTCATGCGCAACGAGCGTGTCCGCACCGCCCTGGGCGAGGTTCGCGAGCGCAACCGCAACACCGCATTCTTCGCCACGCCGACCACGGCGATCGCCTTCCCGTCCGAGAGCTTCGACTTCGTCATGCTCCATCTCGTCTATCACGACGCCTATTGGGAGAGCGTACAGTTCGGCCTGCCGCGGATCGATCCCAACAGCGTCGTCCAGGCGGTCTGGAACGCGACGCGGCCCGGCGGGACGGTCGCCGTCATCGACCACATCGCGGCGCCGGGCGGCGACACGCGTGCGGTCGTCGAGGCGACGCACCGGATCGATCCCGCCGTCGTCCGCGCCGATTTCGAGCGCGCCGGCTTCGTCCTCGAAGCGCAATCGGAGCTGCTCCGCAACCGCGAGGACAATTACGCCACCAACGTCTTCGACGCCTCGATCCGCGGCCGCACCGACCGCTTCGTCTACCGATTCAGGAAGCCGCGCTAAGGGATGACGGACTTGCTCCGTTCATCGGCGCTTCAGGCTGGCGGCGGCGAATTGAGCTTCATGCGCGACGAAGGGTCTTGCATCCTGCTACAAACGTGGCATGCTACGGGTGTAGCAGGAGAATGAGCTTGATCGAGTCGCTGCCGCGCCGCGAGCGCGAAATCTTCGAAATCCTGGTGAGCCTGGGCGAAGCCACGGCCGCCGACGTGCGCGAGCGGATGATGGATCCGCCCAGCTATTCCGCGGTCAGGACCCTGCTCGGCCGGCTCGAGGCGAAGGGCGCGATCGCGCACCGCACCCACGAGCAATCCTACGTCTATCGCAGCGTGCCGCAGCGGGCGAAAGTGCGCGATTCGGCGCTCAAGCAATTCGTGAAGACCTTTTTCGACGGGTCCGCGGCGAGCGCGGCGACGGCGCTGCTCGGCCTCACCAAAACGCTCGACCCGAAAGAGCTGGAGGCGCTGCAACGCGCCATCGACGAAGCGAGGGAGCGCCAGTCATGAGCCTGGAATTCATGATCGAAATGGCCTGGAAGTCGGCCCTGATCGCCGGCGTCGCGCTTGGCCTGGTGGCGCTCCTGCGCTCCCGCGCCGCCGCCGACCGTGCCGCCGTCCTGCGCGTCTCCGTCGCCTTGCTGCTGCTTCTGCCGCTTTTCTCGCTCGGCCTGCCCAAGCTCAAGATCGAGGCCTGGGCCGCCGAGGAGGCCGCGGCATTGCCCGACCTTTCCGCTCTCGCTTTCCCGCAGGAAAGGAGTGCCGCGCCGGGCGCGATCGCTCCCCGGCTCGATCCGATGATCTGGGACGATCCCACGATTCTCTTCCTCATTCTCTATCTGGGCGGCGTCGCCATGCTGACCGCGCGCCTCATCGCCGGCCTGTGGACGCTTCGACGCTGGACCCGCGCCGCGAGCGAAGCCGATTGCCCGGCTTGGACCGAGGCCTTCGAGCGGACGCGCTGGGCCGCCGGTGCGCCGCAGCGTCTTCGGCTCCTCGTTTCCGACGAGACGCCGTCGCCGCTCAGCTGGGGTCTTTTCCGGCCGGTCATCCTCATCGACCGCGACACGCTCGAGGAGCCCGGGGACGCCGACGCGGTCCTTGCCCACGAGATCGCCCATGTCGTTCGCCGCGATTGGCTGGTGCTGATGCTGACCCGCGTCGCGGCTGCTCTCTTCTGGTTCAACCCGCTCGTCTGGGTGCTGGAGCGCGAGGTCGTCCAGCAGGCCGAGGAAGCGGCCGACATCGAGGCGGCCCTTTGCGTCGAGCCCACCCGCTACGCCCAGACCCTGGTCCACTGGGCGCAGTTCAACGCCGGCAGCCTACTCCCGGCGAACAGCATCGCCCCGTCGGCGAGCGCGCTCGCCCGCCGGGTGCGCGCCATTCTCGACGCCCGCCGCCGCGCGACTCCGACCGGTTCGCCCTGGACGCACGCCGCGATCGGCGGCTGCGCCCTGTTCGCGGTCACGCTCGCGGTGCTGCAGCTGATCCCGGCCGTCGCCGAAGCTCGCGACGCTGCCGTGCCGCATGCGCCAGCCGCGCCTCGGGCGCCGGCCGGCGCGAGCGTTCCGGCCGCTCCGTTCGCCTCCCCCGCCGCGCCTGCCGCGCCGACTGCGACTCTCGTCGTGAACGGCGTCGCGCCCCTGCCCGAATTGCGACTGGCGGCGCTGGCGCCGCTTCATCCTCATCCCGAAACGCCGCCATTGGCGCCGACGCCTCCGGTCCCGCCGCGCGCCGGCCACGCGCCCCACCCGCCGCGCGTCATGGTGCGCCCCGGCCCGGTCGTCGTCCCCCATGTCGACACGGCCGACATCGAGCGGCGCGTCGAGGCGGCCGTCGCCGCCGCCGAACGCAGCGGGGCCGTGGCGGAGGCCGCTGCCCGCAGCGGCATCGCCGCCGGCGCGATCGGCCTCGAGCGCGGTGCCGTCGGCCTCGAGCGCGGCGCCCAGCAGATGGAGCGCGAGGCGCGCCAGCTGCGGTCGCGCGACTATCGCGAGCGCCAGATCGCGGAGGCGGCGCGGCGCGGCGAGCGTCTTACCCACGACCAGCTCGTCGATCTGTCGCGCGAACTCCAGGAGGGCGCGCGCGGCATGCACGAAGGCGCGCGCGACATGCGGCGCGCGGCGGCGGAGATGCGGCGCGAGGCGCGGGACTGAGGCGGGACGGCAGCTTCTCCTCTCTCCCTCGGCGGTCCGGCGCTCCCCCTGCGCCGGGCCGCCTCGTCTTGCCAGGGACCCCGGCGGCGGCGTAGCGGTTTCGCAAGCTGACGAGGTACGAAGCAGGCGCAAACTTGACCAGGCGGTCCTTCATCAATGCCATCGGGACCGCGATTCCCCCGCACGACGTGCACGGGGCCTTCATTGCCTGGGCCGAGCGGCAGATCGGCGAGGAGCGCGAACGGGCCTTGTTCCGCCGCATGGCCGAGCGCTCGGGCATCGAGCACCGCTGGTCCGTGCTCGCGCCGGGCCCGGCCGGGGCCTCGCCCGTCGATCCGGGCGGCTTCTATGCCGGCATCGCGCCGGCCACGTCGCGGCGCATGCAGGTCTATGGCGAGGAGGCGCCCAGGCTCGCGCTCGCCGCGATCGCGGACCTTCGCGCACGGACGCCGGTCGAGGGTGTCACCCACCTGGTCGTCGCCAGCTGCACCGGCTTCACCGCGCCCGGCATCGATCAGGTCATCGCCGCCGCGCTCGGCCTCGACGAGGTCGAGCGGACCCTGGTCGGCTTCATGGGCTGCTATGCCGCCGTCTCGGCGCTCAAGGTCGCCGACCATATCGTCCGCGCCGATCCCGCCGCGCGCGTGCTCGCGGTGACGGTGGAGCTGAGCTCGCTCCATCTTCAGGAGTCCCGCGAGGTCGAGCCGCTGCTGGCCATGCTCCAGTTCAGCGACGGGGCCGCCGCGGCTTTGGTCACCGCCGAGGAGAGGGGCTTCGCCGTCGAAGCCGGCTTCGCCTTGTCCCTGCCGGCGAGTGGGGGCCTCATCACCTGGACGATCGGCGACACCGGCTTCGCCATGCATCTCTCGGGCGAGGTGCCGGCGCGGATCGGCGCCGCGCTGCACGAGGACGCCGTCCGCGCGAAGCTGCTCGGTTCCTGGCGGATGGACGAGGTTGACGCCTGGGCGGTCCATGCCGGCGGCCGCTCGATCCTCGATGCGGTCGAGAAGGGACTGGGTCTCGCGCCGGACGTGCTCGCGGACTCTCGCGGCGTGCTCGCAGATTACGGCAATATGTCCTCCTCGACCCTGATGTTCGTCCTCCATCGTCTGCTCGGCCGGCCCGAGGCGGAGAAGGGCGTCGCGCTGGCCTTCGGGCCGGGCCTCGCCGTCGAGGGCTTCCGCTTCGCGAGGGCCGGATGAGCCGGCTGTCGCAGCGTCTCATCGCCGAGGAGCAGATGGACGATCCGGCGCTGGACCCGGCCGTCTATGCGGCGGTGATCGGCGATCTCGCCCGGCTCAACCGCTTGCTGATGACCTATCGCCCCACGATCGCCTTCATCGCCCGCACGCTTGGCGACCGGCGCGGCTTCCGCCTGCTCGACGTGGGCTACGGCCAAGGGGACATGTTGCGCGCGATCGCCCGCTGGGCGCGGCGCAAAGGGGTCGAGGCCGACCTCGTCGGCATAGACCTCAACCCGCGCAGCCTTGGTGCGGCCGAGGCCGCGACGCCGGCCGGTCTTCCGATCGAATATCGCACCGGCGATTGTGCCGATGCGGCGGGGGAGGGCTGGGACTATGTGGTTTCGAGCTCGGTCACCCATCATATGAGCGACGGCGAGCTCCATGCCTTCCTGCGCTTCATGGAGGCGGAGGCGCGGATCGGCTGGTACGTCAACGACATCCACCGCCACCCGCTCGCTTATTGGAGCTTCCCGACGCTGGCGCGGCTGATGCGCTGGCACAAGATGGTGCGCGAGGACGGCTGCCTCTCGATCCAGCGCGGCTTCCGCGAGAAGGATTGGCGAAGGCTCATCGCCGAATCGGGCGTGGATCCCGCCGCGCCGCGGATCGTCCGGCGCCTGCCGCTCAGATTGTGCGTCGAGCGCGCGCGCTGATCGTCGGGGGCGGGCCGGCCGGCTCGGCAGCGGCGATCGCGCTCGGCCGAGCCGGTGCCGCGCCGCAGCTGATCGAGCGTTCGGAAGGGCCCCGCGACGTCGTTTGCGGCGGCTTTCTCGGCTGGGACGCGATCGCCGCATTGCGCCGCCTCGGCATCGACATTGCGGCGCTCGGCGCCCGTCCGATCGATCGGCTGCGCCTCGTCTCGGGCCGGCATATCGTCGAGGCGAAGCTGCCGAGGCCGGCCGCGGGCCTTTCGCGCCGGACCCTCGACGAGGCCTTGCTCGCGGGGGCGGCGGCAGCCGGCGCGACGGTGGTGCGCGGCCGCTCCGTGCGCGCGGGTGAGGAGGCGCGCCGCGTGCGTCTCGACGACGGCGAGGAGATCGAGGCCGAGGCGCTCTTCCTGGCGACCGGCAAGCACGATCTGCGCGGTCTTGCCCGGACGCTGGACGGTCGTCGCGAGGCTCCGTCCGCCGGCCTGCGCGCCGCCCTTCCCGGCTCGCAGGCCCTGGATGCCGCCTTGGCGGGCAGGATCGAGCTCCATCTGTTCGACGAAGGCTATGCGGGGCTGCTCCTCCAGGAGGATGGAACCGCGAATCTCTGCCTCTCCGTCTCGCGCCGCCGCCTCGCCGCCGCCGGAGGGCCGGCGGAGCTGCTGGCCGACATATTGCCCGAGGCCCCACTTCTGGGTCAGCGGCTGGCCGCGACGCCCGGCCGGTGGGACGCCGTCGCGGGCATACCCTATGGGTGGCGCACAGGCTTGACCGCGCCGGGCCTGTTCCGCCTCGGCGACCAGGCGGCCGTGATCGCCTCGATCGCCGGCGACGGCATCGCCATCGCGCTCGCCGGCGGCGTTGCGGCGGCCGCGGCCTGGAGAGACGGCGGGCCGGCGGCGGCGGAGGGGTTCCAACGCCGCTTCTGCGCGCGCGCCCGCCGTCCGGTGAAGGTGGCGGAGGCGCTTCGCCGAGCCGCCGAGCGCCCGGCTCGACGCTCGGCTTTGCTCGGCCTCGTCCGGACGATGCCGATGCTGCTGCCGCTCGCGGCGCGCCTCACTCGTATCGGCGATTGACTTGCCGCACCGCTCGGGCAGTGTGCCGGCAAGAGCGAAAGGGGAGCAGGTCGATGATCCGGAAGATGATGGGCGCCGCCGCGATGGTCGCAACCACGGTGTCGGCGGCGGAGGCGATCCAGCCGCCCCAGCCGCCCGCCGCGGCCCAGGCGCCGGCATTGCCAGCATCGCCGGTCGACCCGGCGCGCCTTGCTGCAGCGCAGCGCATGGTCGCGGCGATGTGGCCGGATGCGGGCTTCGAGGAAGCGATGGGAGCCGGCCTGCGCGACGGCGTTGCCGAATATACCCGGCCCGATCCCCACGCGGAGCAGCGCGATCCGCACCATGCCGAGCGCATGCGCCTCACGGTGGAGGCGACGACCCTCGAATCCCGGCGCATGCTCGGCGTCCTCGTTCCCGAGATCAGGACGCTGGCAGCCCGCTATTATGCGCGCAGCATGAGCCTTGCCGAGATCGAGGAAGCCGCGCGTTTCTATGCGACGCCGGCCGGCCAACGCTTTGCCGTCGGCAGCTTCGTGATCTTCGCCGATCCAGCGGCCGCGCGGGCCTTCTCGCCGCCGAACGATCCCGCTCTCATGGCTGCGTTCGGGCGTATTGGCACCCGGATCGACACCGCGACCGCCCATCTGAGGCCGCAGCGCCCGCCGGCCCCGGCGGCATCCGACGAGGAGGAGTTCGAGGCGGTTCCGCTTCCGGACGAGACTTTGCCGCCTCCGCCGATGGGCGTGGCGCCGCCAGCGCCTCCGCCTCCGCCGCCGCGGATGCCGGTCGCAGAACATGAAATTGCGCCGCCTGCCCCGCCGACTCCGCCGCCGCTGCCCCCCGTCGATCCGGCGCGGCTCGCCGCCGCGAGGAGCGCGGCCGCCCTCATCTGGCCGGACGAGGCATTCAGCCAGCCGCTTCCGCTGCCGCGCCTGCTCGCGACGGTTCTCGCAATCCCCCTCTCGACATTCGGAGATATGTTGCCCCTGCCGCCCGGCCCCGATCGCAACGGGACCGTCGGCGATTTTCTCGGCAGGACCGACCCCAATTTCCGGGAGGGCGCGACGATTGCCGCCGGCATTCTCAGCGAGGAGCTGCCGCGCACCTTGCCCCTGATCGCGCCGCATTTCCGCACCGGGGTCGCCGAGCTCTATGCTCGCCGCTTTTCCGAGGCGGATCTTGCCGACGCGTCGCGCTTCTACGCCTCGCCGGCCGGACGCGCGGTCGCCCGCAACTCCTTCTCGCCGATGGTCGACCCCGAATTCGTCCAGGGATTGATCCTGTTGGCGCCGCGCCTGATCGCGCAAGGCACCGCCGCAATGGCGCGGGTCCGCCAGGCTACCGCGCATCTGCCGCCGCCCCGCCCGGCGCCGGCGCCCAAGCATGACGACCATGACGAGGACGACCACGACCACGATTCGGACGATCAGGACCGCCAAGACTGAACATCCGTTCAGCTTCGGCTCAGCCTCGCGCGCTATCTTGCCGCAACCGACTCGCGCGCTCCTGCGTTTTGGGCGTGCCTGACTGATTCGAGGAGGCTTGTATGCGTAGGATCCTGATCGGCGTCGCCTTGCTGGGCCTTGCCGGGCCCGCGGCCGCCCAGCGGGTCTTCACGCCGGAGGTCGACGAAGACCTGATCCGGGCCATTCCGCCGGCCGAAGAAGTCGAGGAGATCGGCGACACGATGGACCGCGTCGTGGGGGCCGTGCTCGACATGCCGATCGGCCCGCTGATCGACGCCATCGATGCGGCCGATCCCGAAGGCCGGCGCGACCGCCGCCGCTATCCTCGCCACGCCACCGTCGGCGATGTGGCCAGCGACGGCGATCCCTATTTCGAGGAGCGCGTGCGCGACACGATCCACGGCAGCACCGCTACCGTCGGCCGCACGATGGAGCAGATCGCGATCGCCGCGCCGGCGCTGCGCCGCGCGATCGGCCAGATGGAGCGCGACATCGAGCAGGTTATGGATGACGCCCGCGATCGCCGCGAGCGGGACAGGGATCGCCGCGAGCGCCGCTGAAGCGCGAAAAACCTTGCCCCGCCGACCTCTCCGGCGTGGACCTTCGCGTCGTTGGCGCTAAGAGCGTCTACCCATGTGGCAGCTCTACCAGTTTCCGCTCTGCCCTTTCTCGCGCAAGGTCCGGCTGATGCTCGCCGAAAAGGGGGTTTCGCACGAGCTGGTGCGCGAATCGCCGTGGCTGCGGCGAGACGAGTTCGTCGACATGAATCCCGCCGCCCAGACGCCGGTGCTGGTCGAGGACCAGAAGGGAACGGTCCTCATCGATTCCGGGGCGATCTGCGAATATTTTGAGGAGACGATCCAGAAATCGCCGATGATCCCGGGCACTGCGATCAACCGCGCCGAGGTGCGGCGGCTGGTCGCCTGGCTCGACGACAGCCTCTACGGCGAGGTCGTGGCGCCGATGATGGAGGAGCGGATGCGCAAGCGGCTCGTTTCACGCGATCCGCCCGACACTCGGATCCTGCGAGAGGCGATGAAAGCGGCCAATTCCTACCTCGATTATCTCGATTATCTGCTCGATCATCGCCGCTGGCTGGCCGGGCCGCTGCTCAGCCTCGCCGACCTCGCCGCCGCCGCCCATCTCTCTGTCGCCGACTATCTCGGCGGGCTCGACTGGCGCGGTCATAAGCAGACCACCGATTGGTATGCCGTCATGAAGTCTCGGCCCAGCTTTCGCCCGCTGCTCGGCGAGCGGATGGAGGTGATCGCCCCGCCCGCCCATTACGACAAGGTCGATTTCTTCTAGATCGTGCCGACCTCTACATAGCCCTCGGTCGCGTATAGCTCGACGCTGATTCGCCCGCGGCGCGGCGCAGTCCCTTCCGGCTCGGCGGCGAACAACGGTCCCCCGGGAGCGGCGAGAAAGCGGCAAAGGTCGAATCTGGCGCCGCGCCGCCAGCTCCGCGCAACGCGGCTGCTGCAATTGGCGATGGTCCCGTCGCTCGCCACCTCGAAGGTCGCTTCCTCTCGATAGCGCAATGTGCCCTGCGTTCGCGGCCGGCGCGGCAGGCGCCCATCCGGCCCGGTCAGCGTCATCACCGCCAGCGTAAGCGGGAGCTCGCTGGTCGGCGCGCCCGGGGAAAGCACAGCGGGCAATGCGGCGCAGAGTCGCTCCGAGAGCAACTCGAGCTCCTTCCTGCTATGGGCGAGGGCGCAGGCATCGCGGGATTGGCTGTAGACGGGTACGGCCGCGACGACATAGCCGGGGACGAATGCCACGACGGACATGTCGGCGGGCAAGGTCCATACGACGCGCTGGACGCGCGCGTCGGGGACGGCCCGCCCGTTTTTATCGCGCGCCGGCGTGAAGCGCGCGCGCCGCGTGATGAGGGTGCAGGTCGTGAGGTCGAGCGACGGAACGCCCGAGCTTCTGAGGATCGCACAGTCGCGGACCCGTCCATCGGCGCCGATGCGATATTCGACGAACACCTCGCCTTCGGCTTCGGCGCGAAGCGCTGCCACGGGATAGTCGTCGGTCGTGATCCAGAGGTCGGCGCCGATCGGGCGCGCGCGGACCGCCGGCGGCTCGGAAGGCGCCAGGATCGGCGGCCCCGGAGGGGGCGGCTGCGGGACCGGCGCCGGGATGACATGGGGCGGCCGCACCGGCGGCGTGGCGACCTGGGCGGCGCCAAGCATGAACGGGACGGACGACAGCAGGATCATGACGCAATTTCCTTGCGGGCCGGGACCGGAGCGGCGCCCGAAACGCGGCCCACAATTCATGGGAAGCCATTGCCGCACAAGGGGAATGTTTCGCTCCCCCGGGCCGGGCTTGATCGTGCCTGCGGCACGGCCCACATGGAGGCCATGCTGATCCAGACCGAAACGACCCCCAATCCCTCCACGCTCAAGTTCCTCCCTGGCCGTCCGGTCATGGAGGCGGGGACGCGCGACTTCGCCGCGCCCGAGGATGCCGAGGCGTCGCCGCTCGCCTCTGCGATCTTCTCGACGGGCGAGGTCGTGGGCGTCTTCTTCGGCCGCGACTTCATTTCGGTGACCGCCGCGCCGGGCGTCGACTGGCCGGAACTCAAGCCCGACATCCTCTCGATCCTGCTGGACCATTTTTCGAGCGGCGCCCCCCTGTTCCGTCAGGGCACCGCGGCGGGTATCCACGTCGCGCCCGAGGCGGCGTTCGAAGACGATCCCGCCGATGCCGAGATCGTCGCCCAAATCCGCGAGTTGATCGAGACTCGCGTCCGCCCCGCCGTCGCCCAGGATGGCGGCGACATCGTCTATCGCGGCTTTGCGGGAGGGACCGTCTACCTCGCCCTTCAAGGGGCGTGTTCGGGGTGCCCTTCGTCGACAATGACGCTCAAGAACGGCATCGAGGGCCTGCTCAAGCATTACGTTCCCGAGGTCGAGGCGGTCGAAGCCGTCTGATGATCCTCGCGATCGACAGCGCCACCGCGGCCTGTTCGGCGGCGCTGATCGAGGACGGGGAAGTCGCCGCCGAGCGCCACGAGCTGGTCGGCCGCGGCCACGCCGAGCGGCTCATGCCGATGATCGCCGAACTGCTCGCCGGGCGCCGCCCCGAGGCGATCCTGGTCGATTGCGGGCCCGGCAGCTTCACCGGCCTGCGCGTCGGCCTCGCCGCAGCGCACGGCCTCTCGATCGGGTGGGGAATCCCGGTCGGCGGGTTCTCCTCGATGGCCGTCATCGCCGCCGCCAGCGGGGCGATGCCGGTCACGGTGGCGCTGCAGGGAGGACATGGCGAGCTATTCGTGCAAAGCTATGGCGGTGTCCCGCTCGCGCCCCTCGACGCGCTCCGTTCGCTCGCGCCCGGTGCAGCCGCCGCGGCGGCCGCGGCCCCGCTCGTTTTGGGTTCGGGCGCTCAAAGCCTGGTCGCCGCGCGCGGCTCCGGCGAATGGCGCGACGCGCTGCCGCGCGCGGCCGACGCGCGGCTCCTGCCGGAAGGTCTGCGCCGCCTCGCCCCGCGCCCCATTTACGGGCGCCCGCCCGACGCCAGGCCGCGCGCTTGAGCCTTCGGCATGACGGACGGCGAAGTCAGGATCGAGGAGGGCGGGATCGGCGATATCGACGAAGTCATGTCGGTGATGCACGCGAGCTTCGATCCCTGTTACGGCGAAGCCTGGACCGCGCCGCAATGCGCCGGCCTGCTGCCGATGCCCGGCGTCTGGCTCGTGCTCGCGCGGACCCCCTCGGAGACCGTCGGCTTCGCAATGGCCCGCGCAATCGCCCGTGAGGCGGAATTGTTGTTGCTTGCCGTCAAGCGCAAGGACCAGCGCCGCGGCGTCGGCAAATTACTCTTGGATTCCTTCGTCGCGCGCGCCACCGCCGGCGGCGCACAGCGCCTTCACCTCGAAGTTCGGGAAGGAAATCATGCCGTTAAGCTCTATTTCGAAAGCGGCTTTACTCAGGTCGGACGGCGCCGCAACTATTATAGCGGTCGCGACGGGCAGATCTACGACGCGCTGACATTGGCTTGCACCGTCCCCGCTTAGGCTACCGGGCACGCCCTCCCATGGTTTGCCGCTTGCAAATTACACCAAAATGGACCTAGTTTGGATGCAACCTGTCGGAAACGATAGGATGTAGCCCTTGCACTTATCATTTTGGCGGAGCGGAAATGGACAATCAGGAAAATCCGGCGGAGGCCCTCGTCTCCCTTACGGCCGACATCGTCTCGGCGCATGTCAGCAACAACAGCGTCGCAGTCAGCGACCTTCCGACGCTGATCCAGAACGTCCACACCGCCCTCGCGGGGCTCGGCCAGGTGCAGGAAGAGCCGCCGGCAAAGCAGGAGCCGGCCGTTTCGATCCGCTCCTCGATCAAGCCCGATTTCGTCGTTTGCCTGGAAGACGGGCTCAAGATGAAGATGCTCAAGCGGCATTTGATGACCGACCACCAGCTGACTCCGGACCAGTACCGTCAGAAGTGGGGGCTGGGCCCCGATTATCCGATGGTCGCACCCAATTATGCGGAGCAGCGCCGCGCACTCGCCAAGAAGATCGGGCTCGGCACCAAGCGCAGGCGCGGGCCCCGCAAGTGATCCTTTAGGGGCCAGCACCCCGGCCCCCGCAACGCCGTCTCGCGTCATCGGCGCGAGGCGGCGTTGTCGCATCCGCGCTCTTGGAGCGGGAAGCTTTCCGGGCTAAGGCCCGTCAAGACATGTCTCGCAGGATCGACATCGAAGCTCTCTGTGCCGACAAGGGCCTGCGCATCACCGAGCAGCGCCGGATCATCGCCCGGGTCCTTTCCGAAGCCGAAGACCATCCCGACGTCGAGGCGCTCCATGCCCGTGCCTCGGCGATCGATCCCGGCATCTCGATCGCCACGGTCTACCGCACCGTGCGGCTGTTCGAGGAAGCCGGCATCCTCGAGCGCCACGATTTCGGCGACGGCCGCGCCCGCTACGAAGCGGCGGACGCCACCCATCACGACCATTTGATCGACGTCGAGACGGGCCGCGTCATCGAGTTCGTCGATGACGAGCTCGAAGCGCTGCAGCGGCAGATCGCCGAGAAGCTCGGTTTTCGCCTCGTCGACCATCGCATGGAGCTTTACGGCGTCGCTCTTGGCCGCGAGAAATAGCTCGTTGAGGCACAGCTGCGATCCATGACGGCGGTCCGCTTCGCGGTGCGCACCGCCCTCATCGCCATTGGCCTGATCGTCTGCCTACCCCTCCACTATCTCTGGAAGCTGCTTCGGCGCCGTTCGCACTGGCCGCGGCGCTTCCTCTTGTGGGCGGGATTCAGCGCCGGGCTCGACGTTCGGATCGAGGGCCGACCCCTCGCGCGCGACGTCCTGTTCGTTTCCAACCACATCAGCTGGCTCGACATCCTCCTCCTCGGCGGCAGCGCCGGGGCCGCGTTCGTATCGAAGGCGGAGGTCGGCCGCTGGCCGGGGGTCGGCTGGCTGGCGCGGCTCAACGACACGGTGTTCATCGCCCGCGCCGAGCGCGGCGCGGTCAAAGGCCAGGCGGATGCGCTCCGCAGCGCCCTGGCGAGCGGCCGCCCGGTCGCCTTGTTCCCGGAGGGAACGGTAAGCGCCGGCGGCGAGGTGCTGCCGTTTCGCGCCAGCCTGTTTGCATCGCTCTATCCGCCGCTCGCGAACCTGAAGGTGCAGCCGGTCGCGATCGACTATGGAAACGCGGCGCCCAATCTCGCCTGGATCGAGGGCGAAACGACGATGGCGAATGCGCTGCGTATTCTCTCGCGCGGCAGCTCGATCGAGGTGAGGCTGTGCTTCCTGGAGCCGATCGATCCGCACGCGGCGCCCGATCGGAAGGTATTGGCGACTCGCGGCAGGGACGCGGTCGTGGCGGCGCTTCACTCGCCCGCTTCCGCACCGGCGCCCTCTCCCCTATACGGCCCGCGATGAAGATCCGGGACCCCAAGACCTTCCACGTCAAGAGCTTCGGCTGCCAGATGAACGTCTATGACGGCGCGCGCATGGCCGAGCTGCTCGAGACGCAGGGGATGCAACCCGCGGCCGACGCAGCCGGGGCCGATCTCGTCGTGCTCAACACGTGCCACATCCGCGAGAAGGCGGCGGAAAAAGTCTATTCCGACATCGGCCGGCTGATGAAGCGAGGCGCCGAGCGAGGGGCCGCGCCGATGATCGCGGTCGCCGGCTGCGTCGCCCAGGCCGAGGGCGAGGAGATCGTGCGCCGCGCTCCCAGCGTCGACATCGTGGTCGGTCCGCAATCCTATCATCGCCTTCCGCAACTGGTGGCGGAGGCGAAGGCGGGGAAGCGGGCGCAGGATACGGACATGCCGCTTGTGTCGAAGTTCGGCGCGCTGCCGGCGAGGCGGCGGCAAGGGCCGAGCGCCTTTCTCACGGTCCAGGAAGGGTGCGACAAGTTCTGCACCTATTGCGTCGTCCCCTATACGAGGGGCGCCGAAGTCTCGCGCGGCTGGGACGCGATCCTCGACGAGGCGAAGGCACTGGTCGGGCTGGGTGCGAAGGAGATCATGCTGCTCGGCCAGAACGTCAATGCGTGGCGGGATGGGGAGAGAGGTCTCGACGCCCTCATTCGCGCGCTCGCCGACCTGCCCGGCCTGGACCGGATCCGCTACACGACCAGCCATCCCAACGACATGACCGAGGGCCTGATCCGCGCCCATGGCGAAGTCGACAAGCTGATGCCCTATCTGCACCTGCCCGTGCAGTCCGGGAGCGACCGCGTCCTCAAGGCGATGAACCGCAGCCACACGAGTTCGAGCTATTTGCGCATCCTCGAGCGGGTCCGCGCCGCGCGGCCCGACATCGCCTTGTCGGGCGACTTCATCGTCGGCTTTCCCGGCGAGACCGACATGGAGTTCGAGCAGACTTTGAAATTGGTCGCCGCGGTGAACTACGCGCAGGCCTACACGTTCAAATATTCCCCGCGGCCGGGCACTCCTGCCGCCGACATGGACGTGCAGGTGCCGGAAGAGGTCAAGGATGAACGGCTGCAGAGGCTCCAGGCGCTGGTCGGCGCCCAGCAGCTCGCCTTCAACCGCGCGACGGTCGGCCGGCGCACGTGCGTTCTGCTGGAACGCGCCGGCAGGAAGCCGGGACAAATGGTCGGCAAGTCGCCCTGGCTCCAGTCGGTCCATCTCGAAACCGCGGCCGCAATCGGCGACATCGTCGAGGTCGAAATCCTGAGTGCCGGTCCCAACAGCCTCGCCGGGGCCGAGTTGGTGAGGGCGGCTGCCTGATGGCCCAGAAGCGTCCCGTCGAGGCCGCCGCCACCCGCGCGCGCCTCGAGATCCAGTTCGAGCAGGCGCATCTGATGGGGCCGCTGTTCGGCGAGTTCGACCGCAACCTCATCGCGATCGAGGACAAGCTCGGCGTCTATATCGCGGCACGCGGGACCAAGGTGCAGGTCGAGGGCGAGCCCGAGGACGCCGCGCGCGCGCGCGACGTCCTCCAGGGCCTCTACAACCGGCTCGATGACGGCCAGGATATCGACGCCGAGACCGTCGAGGCGATCATCGCCATGTCGGGCCAGCCGACGCTGGACGGGATCATATCCAGCGACGTCGCCGAGCCGCCCAAGGTGATGATCCGCACGCGCAAGAAGACGATCGTGCCGCGCACGCGGATGCAAAGCGTCTATATGGAGGCGCTGGCGCGGGACGACCTCATCTTCGCGCTCGGACCGGCGGGAACCGGCAAGACCTATCTCGCCGTCGCCCAGGCGGTGCAGCAGCTGATCGGCGGGTCGGTCGATCGCCTGATCCTGTCGCGCCCGGCCGTCGAAGCGGGCGAGCGGCTCGGCTTCCTTCCGGGCGACATGAAGGAGAAGGTCGATCCTTATCTGCGCCCCCTCTACGACGCACTTTACGACATGCTTCCGACCGAGCAGGTCGAGCGGCGGATCGCGAGCGGAGAGATCGAGATCGCGCCGATCGCCTTCATGCGGGGGCGCACCTTGTCCGACGCCTTCATCATCCTCGACGAGGCCCAGAACACCACGCCGCAGCAGATGAAGATGTTCCTGACCCGCTTTGGCATGAGGAGCCGCATGGTCGTCTGCGGCGATCCGCTCCAGGTCGATTTGCCCAATCCGGGCATGTCGGGCCTCGCCGATGCGGTCGGCAGGCTCGAAGGGGTCAGCCGCATCGCCACCATCCGCTTCGGCGCCGGCGACGTCGTCCGCCACCCGCTCGTCGGCCGCATCGTCGAAGCCTATGAGGGTCCCGACAGTGCGCCGCGCTGAAATATGGGGAAAGTATATGTTTTCCGGTCGTGACAGGCGGCGAGCTCGGTCGCGGCACGGAAAATATATGCTGTCCCCTTTTATCGACGCCGGACGGAGCGCTGCATGATCCTCGTCGAGTCCGACCTATCGGGAGAGTGGGACAGTTGCAGCGACTGGCCGGCTGTCGCCGATCGCGCCGTCAAGGCGGCGGTGGCTGCGAGCAGCTTCCGCGCCCTGCTCGATAGCAAAAGCGAGTTCGAGGTTTCGGTGCGCTTCGCGTCGGACCAGGAGGTGCGCGCGCTCAATGCGCAGTGGCGGGCGAAGGACAATGCAACCAACGTCCTCTCCTTCCCGATGATCGAATCTGAGCCGCTCAGGACGATGGCACGCGCACCGGGCGGCGAAGCGCTGCTCGGCGACGTCGTCCTCGCGCATGGAATCTGTTCCCGCGAGGCGGCCGAAAAGGGGATCGAGGTCGAGACCCATGCCGCCCATCTCATCGTTCATGGCATGCTCCATCTCCTCGGCTATGATCACGAGAACGGAGAGGAGGAGGCCGACGCGATGGAAGAAACGGAGCGACGCGCGCTCGCTTCCATCGGAATCGCCGATCCCTATCCAGCCCAAGAGGTGCAATCCTAATCGAATGGCCGACGAATTGAACAGCACCGCCGCCGCGTCCGGCAGCACATTCTGGAAGGGTCTGAGGACCTTCCTGTTCGGAGACGACAGCGAAACCACTCTGCGCGACCAGATTGAGGAGGCGATCGAAAGCCGCGAAGGGGAGCGCCCGGCGGTCGGCGATCTCACCCATGTCGAGCGCGAAATGCTCAAGAACCTCCTCCACTTCGGCGAGCGCACGGCCGACGATCTCGCGGTGCCCCGCGGCGAGATCGTCGCCGTTCCGTCCACCATCTCGTTCGACGCGCTCGTCGCCGCCTTCGCCGAAGCGGGCCACAGCCGCCTGCCGGTCTACGAGCACAGCCTCGACACCGTCGTCGGCATGATCCACGTCAAGGACGTGTTCGCGCTCCGCGTTTCCGGCGCCGACCCACCTGAAGACCTGTCCGTTCTCTACAGGACGCCGCTCTACGTTCCCGAATCGATGGGCGTGCTCGACCTTCTCGCCCGAATGCGAGCGGAGCGCGTCCACCTCGCCATCGTCGTCGACGAGTTCGGCGGGACCGAGGGGCTGGTCACCATCGAGGACGTCGTCGAGGAGATCGTCGGCGATATCGAGGACGAGCATGACGAAGAGCCCGAAGGGATGCTGATCCCCCTGGAGGATGGCATCTGGGATGCCGACGCACGCGCCGAACTCGAGGACGTGGCCGAGACGATCGACGCTCGCCTCGCGATCGTCGAAGAGGACGTGGACACCCTTGGCGGTCTTGCTCTCGTTCTCGCCGGCCACGTCCCCCAGCAAGGAGAAATCGTCACCCACTCCTCGGGTTGGCGGCTCGAGATCACCGAAGGGGACGCGCGGCGCGTCAACCGCCTGCGGCTGCATGCGCCGGACGAGACCACGGCAACATGAAATTCGAGCATGTCCGCCTCCAGCTCGACGACGCTTCGGTCGCGACGCTGACGATCGCCCGCGCGGAGCGGCTGAACGCCCTCAGCGGGCAGACGGTCGATGAATTGCGCGGCGCAGTCGAAGAGGTTGGCGCCTCCAGCGCGCGCTGTCTCCTCCTGACCGGCGAAGGCCGCGGCTTTTCGAGCGGCGCCGACCTCGCTTCGGGGGGCGGAATGCCGGACGACGTCGGCGCGTCGCTCGAAAAGCATTTCAACCCGCTGATCGAGGCGCTGTTCGCGCTCGACATCCCGGTGGTGGCGGCCGTCAACGGTCCCTGCGCGGGAGCGGGCTGCTCGCTTGCGCTGTCGGCGGACATCGTCGTCGCCGGCCGCTCGGCATATTTTCTCCAGGCCTTCGTCAATATCGGCCTCATTCCGGACGCCGGGGCGACCTGGCTGCTGCCGCGGCTCGCGGGCCGGGCGCGGGCGATGGAGATGATGATGCTCGGGGAGCGCATTCCGGCCGAGCAGGCGCTCGAATGGGGACTGGTCAGCCGCGTGGTCGAGGACGAAGCGCTGATGGACGAGGCAAAGGCGCTCGCGGCGAGGCTTGCGCGCGGGCCAACGGTGGCGCTGGGGCTGATTCGCAAGCTGGCGCGCGACGCAGGGCAGGCATCGCTCGCCGACGCCCTCGCCGCCGAGCGGGCGGCCCAGCGCGACGCGGGCCGGACACAGGATTTCCAGGCTGCGGCGATCGCGTTCCTCGAGAAGCGCCAGCCGCGCTTCGAGGGGCGCTAGCGCCGGATTCCGTTTCGTCGGGCGCGCGGCGCCATTCGTCGAAAGCGCTCGGCGTTCGCCGAAGCGCGGCGCGCCGTCGTCGAACAATGCGCGCGCCGCGTTCGGCAGCAAGGCATCGGAAGCGTGCCGGCCGACGGGTGCCGGCGCCGGCCCGGGCCACGACACCGGCCCAGACGAAGGAGTGGAATGATGAAGATTCGTCCGTTCATGCTCGCCGCCGCGCTCGTCGCCGCCGGCCTCACCACGCTTGCGGGAATCAGCCCGGCGCTGGCGTCCGCCGCCACCGTCGCCGTCGAGCACAGCGACCTCAACCTCGATTCTGCGTCCGGCCGCGCCGCCTATTCCGCGCTCCGCGTCGACAGCTCCGTCCGCGCCGTCCACTAGCCCATCAGCGGCGCGGACATGTTGGAGGCGGCGGCGCCCCCGGCCGTCGCCTCCTTTTCCTGCGCGAAGGGCGTCAGGCCGGGCCGAACGGCACGACCTTGTTGGCGGCGTCGTGGCCGATGTCGGCGCGGCCGAGATAGGGAATGCCGGAGCGCCGGCACCAGTAGCGGAAGACCTCCTCCTCGCTTTCGCCGAAGTCCGGGTCGTTCAGCGGGACTTCGCTGCAGCGGCCGAGGCGGATGCCGGCGACCTGGCGGACGTCCGCGTTGGAGGTGATGTGAAACATCGCCCGGTCGGTCCGGTACATATGCTCGTAGACGTCCTCGAGGAGGAGGACATGGCCTGCCAGATCGGGCTGGAGCGGCGTTCCGATCATGTGCGCGAAGACGGTGACGTTGAACGCGGCGGCCGGCCCGTCCAGCCCGGGCTCGAGGCTCTGCCGGTCGCGGCGCGTCAGCCAGGCGAGCGCACGCTCGACCGCCGCTTCACCTCCCGTCCGGACGATGTCGCGGACCATCGGTCCGTGGGCGAGGTTGCGCAGGCCGAGCCGGTAGAGGCCGGCGAGAAGGTAGCCGAAATCGCTGTAGCCGAGATAGGACTTGCTGCGGGCCGCGGGAGCGAGGCCGGCGAAGACCTCCTCCGCGATCCGGCACGACCCGTATCCCCCGCGCGCGGCCCAGAGAGCGTCCACTCCCGGATCGTTCGCCGCCTCGAGAAAAGCGGCCGCGCGCTGGCGGTCGGTGCCGGCGAAATGATTGTGGGCGAGGAAGCATTGGGGGTGGAATTCGAGTGCGGCTTCGGGGCAGCGGGCAGCGGCGATCGCGCGGACGCGGGCAGCATCCTCCTCCCTGATCGGCGTCGATGGCGCGACCACCGCGATGCGCATGGGCTCTTCCGTTTGAAATGCGGTCTCAAGCCCAATAGGGCGGCGCGATGGAGCGCGGCAAATCCTATTTCTTCTGCGGAATCGGCGGCAGCGGCATGCTGCCGCTGGCCTGCATCGTCCGGGCGCGAGGGCATGAGGTCGCTGGCTCCGACCGCGCGCTCGACCAGCGCAGGCTCGGCGACAAATTCGATTATCTGCGCAGCCTGGGCATCGAGCTCCATCCCCAGGACGGCAGCGGGCTGACCAACGCTCGCCAGGTGCTGGTCACTTCGGCGGCGATCGAGGAGAGTGTGCCGGACGTCGTCAAGGCGAAGGAGCTCGGCTGCGCGCGCGTGAGCCGCCCCGAGCTGCTGGCCGAGCTGTTCAATGCGACGTGGCTACCGATCGCCGTCGGCGGCACCAGCGGGAAATCGACGGTCACAGGAATGATCGGCTGGATCCTCCACGGCACCGGCCGGGCCCCTACCGTGATGAACGGCGCGGTGATGAAGAACTTCGTCAGCAGCGACGCTCCCTTCGCGAGCGCGATCGTCGGGGACGGCGACGCGTTCGTCAGTGAAGTGGACGAGAGCGACGGGTCGATCGCGCTCTACCGGCCGCAGGTCGCAGTGCTCGGCAACATCACGCTCGATCACAAATCGCTCGAGGAGCTGCGCCGGCTGTTCCGCGATTTCGCGCTCCAATCGGAAAAGATCGTCCTCAACCTCGACGACGACGAGACCCGCTTGCTCGCCGCCGTCCTGCCGCCGGAACGGGTGGTCACCTTTTCGTTCGAGGACCCGCAGGCCGACGTCTTCGGATCGAACCTGGTCCCGGCACCGTTCGGAATCGAGTTCGACGTCGTCGACCGGCGAGACGGCGAGGCGGCGGCGGTGCGCCTGCAATTGCCGGGCCGTCACAATGCGGCGAACGCGCTGGCTGCGATCGCCGCGGCCATCTATGCCGGGGTCGACCTTGCCACCGCCGCTTTGTTCCTGAGCGAATTCAAGGGGCTGCGGCGGCGTTTCGAGCTGGTCGGCAGCGCGAACGGCGTCACCGTGATCGACGATTTCGCGCACAACCCCGACAAGATCGCAGCGACTCTCTCGACCCTGCACGCATTTCCGGGGCGACTCCTCGTCTTCTTCCAGCCGCACGGCTTCGCGCCGCTGCGGGTGATGCGACGCGAGCTGATCGACGGTTTCGTCCGGAACCTGGGCGAGGAGGACGTGCTCATCCTCTCCGACCCGGCTTATTATGGCGGCACGACCGACAAGAAAGTGGGAAGCGGCGAGATCGTCGAGGGCGTCCGCGCGGCCGGGCGCATCGCGGAGCATATCGCGCAGCGTCAGGCCTGCGGCGAGCGCCTCGTCGAAATGGCCCGGCCCGGGGACCGGATCGTGATCATGGGCGCGCGCGACGATACCTTGTCGCTCTTCGCCGCCGAAGTCGTGGACAAACTCCGCTAGCCGGCCAACCTGTTCCTGCGAAAAGGGCGGACCCGGAGGGCCCGCCCTTCAAGCGCGTGAGGAGCGTGAGTAGTCAGCCGGCGACGGTGAGATCGACCTTCTCGACCCATTCCGGGAAGAAGACCGGATCGCGGTTCGACCAGCCCGGGGCCGTCGCGGCGGCCTCGCTGATCGACTGCAGCAGCGCGCGGCGCTTGTCGGGGTGGAGATGCGGAAGCGCGGCGGCCGCGCAGAAAGCGGCAGGCAACCAGGGCCGCACGGCGGCGCCGATCAGTCGCTCGTAGAGGAAGCGGTAGGATGCGAAATCGGGGAGCCTGTCCTGGCCGAGGTCGAAAGCGGTCATGGTGACGAGCGGCGCCATCAGCGGCTCCATCTCATCGAGGCCGGAATCGTCGGGGACGTGGGCGCGGATATGATCGAGGCGGCGGTAGATATGGTCCTGGGCGCGGATGCTTGCGGCCTCGCCGACGTCGCGGGACCAGCGCTTGAGCGCATCGCGGCGGCCGAGACCGACGTCGAGCGAGCGGCGGATGTAGCGCTGCGTGCCCTTGGAGAAGCTCGCAAACTCTTTCATTTCGAGCAGTGTCAGCGCGCCGTCTGCGGGCCTCGTCTGCGTACCCATGATCCCACTCCTTCTCACCCGGCGGAGATCATGCGCGCAAAGCGGTTAAAGACCGCTTAACCAAATCCCCGCTCCCCGTTCAGAATTGAATCAGAGTTCGACTCGCGCGGCAATGGACAAACGGTTCGGCGCCGCGCCGCGCCGAGGTGACTGTCGCAGCCGTGCAACAGGGTGTCTTCCAAGAGTGAGGCACACGGCCGGTCCTTTCGCGGGCGCAACGTCTTCGCCCCGCCCTTTTCCGCGGAAAATTTGCGCTGCCGCCCGGCTGCCTGACGCGGCGCATGATGCTAAGGAAGCACCGGAAGGGGCGAAATGGGCAAGAAGGCGGGGGAGGGTGGCGGCGTCGATTCGCGGCGCACCGAGGCGCTCGGCGCGGCCGATGAGCTCGGCTATCGCCGGCCGCTCCCCGATTTTTCGACCAAAGCGGGCCTCGCTTCTGCAAACGACGGCGCCCGGCAACCCTTTTTCGCGGGGGAGGGGCTATCAGGCGGCATGGACAAAAGCCTGCCGAGCCCGCTCAGGCGACGCCTCCCGGATCTCGGCGTCGCCGTGAAGTCGATCCTCGGCTTCTGGGCGCTCTATATCGGTCTCATCACCCTGCGCGCCGTGGTGATGAGCTACCCGCAATTCTGGGAGATGCTCGGCCGCCGCGCGGTCGCCGCGTCGGTCGGCGCCGCGATCACCTTCCTCGTCTATCTCGCATTGCGGCCCTTCGCCCAGTCGTCTTTGACCAGGAAGGCGACCGTTGCCGGAATTCTCTGCCTGCCGGCTTCGCTGGCCTTCGCCTCGTTCAACTATTTCATTTTCTACATCTACGCGCCGCTCGACGCCACGTCGTCGACGGACCCGCGCTGGATTAACATGGATCCACTCGAAATGGCGATCAAGACGATCGCCGAGACCTCGCTCAGCTGGTATTTCCTCTACGCCGCCTGGGCCGCGCTCTACGTCGCCCTGAGCTTCGCCGCGCAGCTGCGCGCCGCCGACCGCCGCGCCGCAATCCTCGAGCGCGAGGCCCAGGACGCGCAGCTCCGCGCGCTCCGATACCAGATCAATCCGCATTTCCTGTTCAATACGCTCAATTCCCTCTCCGCGCTCGTCCTCAGCCAGCGCACGGACACGGCAGAGCGCATGATCGTCAATCTCTCGACCTTCTTCCGGTCGACGCTCTCCGCCGATCCGACGGCGGACGTCAGCCTCGAGGAGGAGATCAAGCTCCAGCGCCTCTATCTGGACATCGAGCAGATTCGTTTCCCGGACCGCCTGCGCATCGAGGTGGACGTGCCGGAGCCGCTGCTCAGCGCCCGCGTCCCCGTCTTGCTCCTCCAGCCGGTGGTGGAGAATGCGGTGAAATACGGCGTCGCGCGGTCACGCTCGGCGGTGACGATCCGGATCCTGGCGTTCGAGGAAGCGGGCAGGCTCCACATCAAGGTCAAGGACGACGGCGAAGTGCCAGCCGACCTGCCCGACGAGGAGGACGGCGGCGCGGGCGCCTCGACGGGCGTCGGCATGCGCAACGTCTGCGATCGGCTGGTCGCGCGCTACGGCGTCCAGGCCGGCTGCTTCCACGGGCCCGAGCCGGAAGGGGGATATACCGTGCACATCGTGCTTCCGATCGTCCGACATGGCTGAGGGCGAAACGCCGCTGCGGGTACTCGTCGTCGACGACGAGCCGCTTGCCGTCGAGCGGCTCCAGTTGCTGCTCGCCCGCTGCGAGGGGGTCAGCGTCGCCGGCACCGCCAATGACGGTGAAGCGGCACTGCGGATCGCCGAGGCGGTCGCACCCGATCTCGTGCTCCTCGATATCGCCATGCCGGGAATGGACGGGATCGACGTCGCCCGCGCTTTGTCCGCTTCGAAGGTGCCGCCGGCGGTGATCTTCGTCACCGCCTTCGACAATTTCGCCGTGGCCGCCTTCGACATCGCCGCCGTCGACTATCTGATGAAGCCGGTCCAGATCGAGCGTCTGCAGCGCGCGCTCGATCGAGTGCGTCAACGGCGCAGCGGCGTGCCGGGCGCGGACCGGACAGCCTCGGCGTCGGGATATGTCGAGGAATTCTGGGTGCCGGACCAAAACGGCCTGGTCAGGATTGCCGCCGCGGACATCGAGAGGATCACCGCCGAGCGCGACTATATGCGGCTCCATGTCGGGCGCCGCTCCTGGCTCATCCACCGCACCATCGCCAAGCTCGAGCAGGATCTCGACCCGACCCTGTTCATCCGCGTGCACCGATCGGTCATGCTGCGGCGCGATACGATCGTGGGCCTGTACCGGGATGAGGGCGGGCACTGGGTCGCGCGGCTTTCGGACGGCGCGGAGCAGAGGATCGGCCGCTCCCACGGCGACGAGGTCAAGCGGCTCGCGGGCCGCGGCTAGCGGTGATAGCCGGCGAGGCAGGCCGATTCGGCGAGCACCTCTCCCTCCTCGACGCGCAAGGTGACGCTGGAGGGATTGTGCAGGGCGGTACCGATCCCGCCGACCCTCCAGCGCCGGCCCGCGACCGCGCCGCGCCAGCGCAGGCGCTGTCGGCGCGGCGGGCGGCCGTAGGAATCGCCGATCGCGACTTCGAACGCGCCCGCGCCGGGGGAGGAGCCGGCGAGGACGAAATGGCTGACGTCGCCGGCGCAGCCCGGCGCCGCAGTCGGCAAGGCGAGAAGGCTCTGCCCCGCGCCGACCCGGACCGGTCCCGCCGCGAGATCGGCCGGACGGCCGTCGACGAGCAGCCGCAGGCATTGCGGCGCCGCTCCCCCGCCGGGCAGCTGCTTCGGGCGCGCCGGCGAATAGGCACAGGCGCTGTAGGGAGCTGCGCTCATGTCGCCGTCGGTGAACGGGCCGGTGAGATCGTCGGCGAGCGCGCAGCCGCTCAGCGCGGCGATGGCGACGAGCGCTGCGCTGCACCGCTGCCAGGCCATTCGGTCGGTCCCCATCGCCGGGCAGCATAAGCGATCGACGCGGCGGCGACAATTTCTGGGCGTCTCGCCTTGATCCATGTCGTTAAAAGCGGCGAACGGACCTCTCAACGCGCTCTATGCCCAAACTGGATCGAATCTCTTGCACTTGGTGCGCGTTTGAGGCTTATCAGGGCAGCATCAACAGGAGGGAAGTATGGCCAAGGGGACTTCAGGCGGTTCGGGTGGTGGAGCGAGAGGCGGCCTTGCGCGGCCCGTGACTCCGTCGCCGGAGCTTGCCGCGATTACCGGCTCCGATCCGCTGCCGCGCAGCCAGGTCGTCAGCAAGATCTGGGATCATATCCGCAAGAACAATCTTCAAAATCCCGAGAACAAGCGCGAGATCGTCGCCGACGACAAGCTCCGCAAGGTGTTCGGCACCGACCGCGTGTCGATGTTCGAGATGAACAAGCACCTGTCGCGCCATCTGAGCTGAGCGCGCAAGATTGCGATAGACGGCCCCGGCTCGAGCGAGCCGGGGCCGCTTACGTTTGCGGGTCCAGCCCGGGGCTCAGTTTCGGAACCGAAGGCCGATCCAGAGCGTGCGCGGAGTCGCGCGCTCGACGATGCCCGCACCAGAAACCCCGGCGACCACTCGCTCGCCGGCGACGTTTTCGGCCCGGGCCTCGATCGCGAGGCGGCGGTTGAGCGGCAGAGCGGCGGCCGCGTCCACGGTGAAGGCCGAGGGAATGATCTGGCGGTTGAGATCGTCCTCATATTGCCGGCCGGTCCAGCGCGCCGCGAGCGAGGCGCCGGCGCCGCCGTCCCGCCGCCAGGCCAGCGAGACGGCGAGGCTGTGGCGGGGGGTCTGGGCGGGTCGCAGGCCTGCCAGCGACAAAGCCGCCCCGCTGGCGCGGACGTGCGCGTCGGCGAAACTGTAGCCGCCGGCCACGGTCCAAGGGCCTCGTGCGAAGCGCGCGTCGAGCTCCGCCCCATCGACCGCGATCGCATCGAGATTGGCTCGCCGCCGGAACTGGCCGCCTGCCGCGACGAAGCCGACGCCCGAAAAAGTGCCGGGGCCCTGGCCGAGCGTCACGTTTGCGATCGCGCCTTCGAGGCGGTTGGTGAACAGCGTGACGCCCAGGCGCAGGCCGGAGACGGCGCGCAGCTCCGCGCCGATCTCGGCGCCGCGCAAGCGCTCGGGCGCGAGCGCTGCGTTGGCGGCGGTCGCATCGGGTCCGATGCGGAAGGGGCGGTACAGTTCGTTCAGCGTCGGCAGCCGCCAGCCCAGATAGGCGGCAGCGCGCAGCGTCAGGCTCGCGTTCGGCCGCCATGCGGCGCCTGCGCGCGCGGTCGGTTCCCAGCCGGCGCGGTCCGCGAAAGCGGCGTCCGTCAGCAAGACGTCGCTGGCCAGAACCCGCTCGCGCAGAAAGCCTTCTTCGATCGTCCAGCGATCGAGACGCCCGCCCGCGGTCAGGGTGAAGGGACGCCCTTCCCAGGCAGCCTCGGCAAAGGCGCCGAGGGTGCGCGTGCGCCCGCCCGCAACGCGGCCGCGCGTGCCCGTGCCGGCGATGAACTGGAACCGCTCCTGCGTCCGCCCGGACGTCTCGCGCCCGTCGCCGCCGAGGCGAAGCTCGATCGGACCGAGGCGAGGCCGCCACTCGGCGCGGGCGCCGATCCCGGTGGCCGGGACGCCATATTGCTCCGAATTGCGCGCGACGGCGCTGCGTGCGGCATCGGCGCTGGCGAAGCTGGTATAGAAATTGCGGGTCTGGAGATAAAGGAGCGCAGTCCAGCGGGGGCCGACGAGGCGCACGGACGCGTCGGCGCCTTCGCTCCTCACCTCGCTGAGATCGGTGCCTCGTTCGCGCTCGTCGTCGAACCAGAGGCCGCTCGCCTGGAGCTCGACTCCGCCGCCGAGCGGCGCGACGGCGCGGAGCGAGAGGCTGCGCTGCTCATAGAGGGAAGGCCGGTCGACCGGACCCCTTTGCGCGGCCACGACCGGCACGAAGCCGTCGCCGCGGGCCCAGCCGGCGCTCAGGCTGACGAAGCCGCCGCCGGTGGGGGTGCCGACGCTTGCGAAGGCATCGAGCGAGTCGCGGCTGCCGAGGGAGAGGCTCCCCGCAAAACCAGTCAGCAGGGGCGCGGGCGCGCTGGCAAGCTCGATCGTGCCGGCAAGCGCGCCCGGGCCGTTGGCACCGCTGCCCCCGCCGCGCAGCACGCGCACGCCGCCGAGGCGGCGCGGGTCGTAGGCCGGCCAGGCGACCCAGCCGCCGAACGGGTCGGTCTGGGGCACTCCGTCGAGAATGAGCAGTGCCCGGCTCGACGCATTGCCGCCGAGCGCGCGCAGCGTCGCACCCTGGCTGGTCGGATTGGCGGAGCGCGCGTCCGAGCGGCGGAAGAGCTGGAAGCCGGGAACGTCGCGCAGCACGTCCTCGAGCCGGTGGCTTGCCGAGCTGGCGAGCCGCTCGCGACCGATCTCGACGACGTCGAAGACCTCTTCGCCCACCGGCGCCCGAAGCCCCTCGCCGGTGACGACGATCTCGTCCGGCTGCGCCCAAGCGGGCGCCGGCGCCAGCAGCGCGAGAAGGAGAGAAAAACGGCGGTGCATCCCCCGGCCCTAGCCGGGATCGCCCCGCCGGTTCCAGCCTAGCGGCCGCGGCCGCCCGCACGCTTCTTGGGACGGTCGCCCCAGGGCGTAGCCCGGGCGATCGGCCGGCGCGGACGCCGCTGCTGCTGGCGCGGACGCTCCTCGTCGATGACGACGGGCGAAGCGGCGCGCTGGCGGCGGATCTTGTCGGCCTCGCCGAGGAAATTGGCGGGGAGCGGCGTCACCGCGATCTTCTGGCGGGTGAGCTTCTCGATGCCGCGCAGATAGGGGCGCTCGTCCTCGGCGCAGAAGGCGATGGCGATGCCGTTCGCGCCGGCGCGCGCGGTGCGGCCGATGCGGTGGACATATTGCTCCGAGACGTTGGGCAGATCGAAATTGACGACGTGGCTGACGCCGGAGACGTCGATGCCGCGCGCCGCGATGTCGGTCGCGATCAGGATCTTGACCTTGCCGTCCTTGAACTCGGCCAGAGCGCGCTCGCGCTGCGGCTGGCTCTTATTGCCGTGGATCGCCGCGGCCGGGATGCCGGATGCGGCGAGCTGCTTCACGATGCGGTCGGCGCCGTGCTTGGTGCGGCTGAAGATGAGCACGCGGTCCATCGATCCCCGCTCCCCGAAGCCGACGCGCAGCATCATGGTGAGAAGAGCGGGCTTCTCGGACTGCTGGACGAAGGTGACGAACTGCTCGACCCGCTCGACCGTGGTCGCCGCCGGGGCGACCGAGACCTGGGCGGGGTTGGTGAGGAAGCGGTCGGCCAGGTCCTTGATTGCGGCCGGCATGGTCGCCGAGAAGAAGAGGGTCTGGCGCTTCGTGGGAAGCATCCGGACGATCTTCTTGAGATCGTGGATGAAGCCGAGATCGAGCATCTGGTCGGCCTCGTCGAGGACGAGGATTTCGACGCTGCGAAGGTCGAGGAAGCCCTGCTCGCACAGGTCGAGCAGGCGGCCCGGCGTGGCGACGAGGATATCGACGCCGCGCTGGACCTCCTGGCGGTTCTTGTTGACCGAGGTGCCGCCGAAGACGGTGACGACGGACATGCGGCTGAAGCGGCTGTAGGCGCGCGCGCCCTCCGCGATCTGCGAGGCGAGCTCGCGGGTCGGGGCGAGGACCAGCATGCGGCACGAGCGCGGGGAGGGGCGCTTGCTCGACGCGGCGAGGCGGTCGATGGACGGCAGCATGAAGGCCGCCGTCTTGCCGGTGCCGGTCTGGGCGATGCCGAGCAGGTCGCGGCCCTCGAGGAGGAGCGGGATGGCCTGCTCCTGGATCGGGGTCGAGACGCTATATTCCTTGAGCGCGAGCGCCTGGAGGACGGGCTGCGACAGCCCGAGATTTTCGAAAGACATTGAATGAAACTCACAAAAAGTGCGGCGCCCGCGCAGCCGAAACGGCGCGCGGGACGCGGCGGGTTCTGTCAACCCGCGTGAAAAGGGAGGACTCTTGGAAATACGAAGCGGAGCCGGCCCCGGGAGGGGCGTTCACGCTGCAATGGCGCTTCGCTGCGACCCATGTGGGCGCAAAAGGTTAAAAGATCAAGGTTGCGCGGCTCGCCCGCCCAATTGCCGCCGCATCGGCGTGCGAAGGAGTCAGGCCATGGAGGGCTTTTCAATAGACCGCGGCAGCGAGAAGGATATCGAAGCGATCCGGGCGATCGAGGCTGCGCCCGCCTATGAAGGCCTGGTGGGCCGATGGCCTTCCCAACGGCACCGAGAAGAAATGGCCAAGCCGACCTCAGGCTACTTCCTGCTTCGCGACGCCGCGGGGGCGGTTGCCGGCTTCGCGCTCGTCCAGGGTTTCGGGGGCGAGGACAGGAAGGTCCACCTCAAGCGCATCGCCGTCGCCGAGCCGGGCCAGGGCGCCGGCTCGATCCTGCTGCGCAGAATCGTCGACCTCGTCTTCTCGAAGACCGACGCCAACCGGATCGATCTCGACGTCTTTCTGGACAATGAGCGTGCGCGGCGCGCCTATGAGAAAGCCGGCTTCCGGGAGGAAGGCGTGCTCCGCGAATGGCACCTGATGGCGGACGGCAGCTTCGCCGACGTTCGCTTGATGTCGATCCTTCGCCGTGAATGGGAGGCGATGCGCGCGCGCTGACTCTCGCTCAGTTGCCGCGCGAGCGGCCGCCGCCGACGCGGAAGCTGTAGGCGATGCCGATGCCGCCGCCATATTGATTGCGCGATCCGAATTGGGTGACGATCGGCGAATCGGCCGCGTCGTTCATCAGCCGGTCGTACCGCGCATAGCCGTGGATCGAGAAGCCGCCGCCGACGTCGAGCCTCATGCCGGCGGTCGCGCCGACCGCGTGGATCCCGCTCCCCGGATCGAAGGCTGCGAAGCCGCCGGGCCCGCCGACCGCGACGGGAACGCCGTAATAGGCGTCCATATAGTCGTTGTCGGCCCAGCGGACGCGCGGGCCGATCGAAAAGACGCTGAGGTCGCTGGTGCGCATGAACAGATCGGCGCCGACGTCGGCGACGAGGCCGTCATGGCCGTTGATGCCCTGGCGCACTTCGGTCCGTAAACGAAAGTTCTCGCCGAGAAACGCCTCGGCGAAGCCGCCCAGCTCGATCGTCGAGCCGACGTCGCCGACCGGCGCGCCGACATCCTCCGCGCGCCGGCGGCGCTGGAAATTGACCGCGGGGCCGAAATTGATCGGACTGTCCTGGCCGAGCAGGCCGAAGCCGAAGCCCTCGTCCGGCGCCTCGAGCGGGACCGGACGGCCCTCCCTTCGCAGGCCGACGATCGGCATCGGATAGACGCGCAGGTCGTCCGCGCCGGGATAGCGCGGATAGGCCTGCGCGCCGCCGCCGATGGTGACGATGTAGCCGCGCGGGCGGTCGTCGTCCTGCGCGGCGGCGGGCGCCGCCGGCAGGAGGGTGAAAAGGGCGGCTCCGGCGACCATGATGCCGCGGGAGCAGGGGCGATTCGGTTGTCTGGCGTTCATGTTGTTACGGAACGGTCATGATCGCCTTAAGTTGCGCACGCTTCGCCGACGAACAGGAACTCATGCGGGACCCCGCCTGTTCACCTCCCTGAGTGTTGTTCAGGAGTATCGACGATGCGTAAGCTTATCCTTCTCGCGAGCGCCACCGCCATGGCGGTGACCATGCCTGTCCTGGCCGAGGCCAAAAGCGGCGGCCAGGGCAAAGGCGGAGGCAATCCCCATGCGGCCCATTCGGGCGGCGGCGGCCGCGAGCGCGGTCCCGAGGCGCGTCAGCAGCGCGCCGATCATGGCGGCGGCCGCGGCCATGGACGCGGAGGCCGCGAGATCGGGGTCGAGCGCGGCAACGGCCAGGGCCGCGTCGAACGCGGCCGCGGCAATGAGCGGCGAGTGGCGCGCGAAGTCGAGCGGATCGAGCGCCGCGACGTCCACGAAGCCCGCCGCATCGAAAATCGCGACTGGAGCGGCTGGCTCGACCGCAGCGACCGGCGCGGCGGCCGGCACGGCTTTGCCGACCGCTCGTCCTTCTTCCGGGACGGCAGGCCGCTTCCGGTGCGCGCCGCGGCCGGCCAGGGCTGTCCTCCGGGGCTGGCCAAGCAGAACGCCTTTTGCATGCCTCCGGGCCAGCTTCGCCGCGCCCAGATGCTCGGCCAGCGCGTCGACCGCAATCGCTTCGGCGCGGTGCCGCAGGAGTGGCTCTACCGCTTCCGCGACGACGACCAATTCTACTATCTCTTCGACGATGACGGCTTCGTCTACCGTGTCGACCGCGACAACGACCTTGTGTCGTCGATCGTCCCGATCTTCTCGAGCGGACTGATGATCGGAGAGCCGCTGCCGCTCGGCTACGACGTCTACAATGTGCCGTTCGCCTATCGCGACGACTTCGTCGACGGCGACGAACATTTCTACCGCTACGACGACAATGCGATCTACCGGGTGGACACCGAGACCCGCCTGATCGAGGGTGTCGTCGCCCTGCTGAGCGGCAATCCGATCAGCGTGGGCCAGCGCCTGCCGACGGGCTACGACGTCTACAACCTGCCTTCTGCCTATCGCGGCGAATATACGGACGACGCCGATTCCATGTACCGCTATGCGGACGGCGGCATCTACCAGGTCGATCCGACGACGATGCTGGTCGAGGCGCTGGTCGAGATGATCGTCTGAGATCGGACGCGATAAAGGGGAGTTGAAGGATGATCCGACTTGCCGTGACGGTGACACTGGCCGCCGCCGCGGTGGCGGGCTGCCGGGGAGCCGAAGACGCGGGCAACGATGCCGCCGCGCCCGCCAATGCGCAGGGCGACAGCTCGACGGGCGGCACCAAGGGCGCCGGGACGATCGGGCGCACCGCCACTCAGACCGCGGACCTGCGCCTGTTCGCCCAGGCGGTCGAGGCGGCGGGACTTGCGGCCACGTTCGACGGCTCGATCTCCTACACGGTGTTCGCGCCGGTCAATTCGGCTTTCGAGGCCCTCCCGGCGGCGACCCGATCACGGCTGATGGCCGCCGCGGGCCGCGACCAGCTGACCCAGATCCTCACCCACCATGTCGTAGTCGGCGACGTCACCTCGCAGGACCTCGCCGCCGCAATGGAGCGCGGCCGGGGCCGGGCGACGCTGGCGACCATCGCCGGCCCCAACATCACGGTGATGCGGGAGGGCAATGGTCTCGTCGTCACCGACGCCGCCGGGGGCCGCGCCCGCATCGTCCAGGCCGACCGCCGCCAGTCGAACGGCTATATCCACCATATCGACGCCGTGCTGATGCCGGGATCGGGGGAAGGCGAGGGGGCGGGGGGGAACTCACAATAAGTCCGGGGCCCGGCATGTCGGGCTTCGACAGGCTCAGCCCTAGCGGAGTGGGGGCCTAGCGGAGTGGGGGGGCTGGCGAGCGAGCGTGACGAACGCCCAGTCCCGCTAGCCCTGAGCTTGTCGAAGGGCGGATTGCAGCGCTCCGGAACCGGGCTTCGACAGGCTCAGCCCTAGCGGAGTTGGGTGAGCGGACTCGGCTCCAATCACTTACCGCTAGCCCTGAGCCTGTCGAAGGGCGTTTCGCAGTGCCCGGCCACCTTCCAACCGGGCAGGCGGTCACTCGAACTCGAGGATGACGGCGTCGACGGCGAGGCTGTCGCCGGCCCGGGCGGCGACCGCCTTGACGGTGCCGGCCTTCTCGGCGCGCAGGATGTTCTCCATCTTCATCGCCTCGACGACGGCGAGCGGCTGGCCGGCCTCGACCCGGTCGCCCTCGGCCACGTTGAGCGCAGTGAGCAGGCCCGGCATCGGGCAGATCAGATATTTCGACAGATCGGGCGGCACCTTCTCGATCATGTGTCGGCTGAGCTCGGCGACATGGGCGGGAAGGACCGAGACGATATGGCTCGCGCCGCGTGTCGTGAGCCGCCACTCGCGGCCTCGCCGGGCGACCTGGACGATGCGCTCGCGGCCGTCGATCCGGCCTTTGAACAAAGGCTGTCCCGGTTGCCATTGGCCGATCAGCTCGCGTCCCTCGCCTCCGTCGACAGAGGCGATGAGGCCGCCCTCGAAGCCGTCGAACAGCAGGCTGAACTCCTGACCGCGGACGCGCACGACGCGCTCCCACGCGGGGACCGGCCGGTTGCCGAGCTGCCCGCTGACCGAGCAGGCGCGAAACTCGGCTTCGCTGGCGACATAAGCGGTGATGATCGCAAGATCCTCGAGCAACGCGTCGCCGGCGGGCGCACCGGCAAAGCCCTCGGGATATTCCTCGGCGATGAAGCCGGTGGTGAGGCGGCCCTCGCGGAAGCGGGGATGCTGCATCAGCGCCGAGAGGAAATCGACATTGTGGCCGATGCCTTCGATGCGGAAGCCGTCGAGCGCCTCGATCTGGCGATCGATCGCCTCGTCGCGGGTCGCGCCCCAGGTGACGAGCTTGGCGATCATCGGGTCGTAGAACATCGAGACCTCGCCGCCCTCGAAGACGCCGTCGTCGACGCGGGTGGCGTAGCGGGTGCTTCGAGACGGGCCTTCGCCAAAGCCCATCGAACCGCTTCGCGGTTCGATCTCCTCAGCATGAGCGGGAGGGGATCGCTCATCCCGAGGAGCCGGTGAGCCCGTCGAACCGGCGTCTCGAAGGACGTCTCGAAGGACTTCGCGCGGCGGCTGGTACCGCACCAGCCTCCCCGTCGAGGGGAGGAAGCCGCGATAGGGGTCCTCCGCGTAGACGCGGCTCTCGATCGACCAGCCGTCGAGCTTCACCTCGTCCTGGCCGAAAGGAAGTGGCTCGCCGGCGGCGACCCGGATCATCAGCTCGACCAGGTCGAGGCCAGTCACCTCCTCCGTCACCGGATGCTCGACCTGGAGTCGGGTGTTCATTTCGAGGAAGTAGAAGCTGCGGTCGGCGCCGGCGATGAACTCGACGGTGCCGGCCGAGAAATAGCCGACGGCGCGCGCGAGGGCGACGGCCTGCTCGCCCATCGCCTTGCGCATCTCCGGCGTGACGAAGGGGGAGGGGGCCTCCTCGACGACCTTCTGGTGGCGGCGCTGGACCGAGCATTCGCGCTCGCCGAGATAGACCAGATTGCCCTGCCGGTCGCCGATCAGCTGGATCTCGATATGGCGCGGATTCTCGACGAACTTCTCGATGAAGACGCGCTCGTCGCCGAAGCTGGCGAGGCCCTCGCGCTTCACGCTCTCGAAGGTCTCGCGCACGTCCTTCTCGGACCAGGCGAGGCGCATGCCCTTGCCGCCGCCGCCGGCCGAGGCCTTCATCATCACCGGATAGCCGATCCCGGTCGCGATCTCGACGGCGTGGTCGGTGTCGCCGATCTCGCCGATGAAGCCGGGGACGACGCTGACCCCGGCCGCAAGAGCAAGCTTCTTAGATTCGATCTTGTCGCCCATCGCCGCGATCGCTGCCGGCGGCGGTCCGATGAAAGCGATCCCCTCAGCCTCCAGCGCGCGCGCGAAGCTTTCCCGCTCGGAGAGGAAGCCGTAGCCAGGATGCACGGCTTCGGCGCCGGTCGCCTTGCAGGCGTCGATGATCAGCTCGGCGTTGAGATAGCTCTCGGAGGCGGGGGGTGGCCCCAGCCGCACCGATTGGTCGGCCATGCGCACATGCGGCGCGCGGGCGTCGGCGTCCGAATAGACGGCGATGGTGGCGATGCCCATCGCGTGCGCCGTGCGGATGACACGGCAGGCGATCTCGCCGCGGTTAGCGATGAGCATTTTAGAAAACATCCAATTCCCTTTTGGAGTTTCCGGTAACACCGCAAGCGAATTCCCGCTGACGGTGATCGCCGCCGCTCAGGCTATCGCGTCTGTGCGTGGGGTACATAGGTGACATTTTCAGAGCCGCGATGAACCAAGAAGATCGGCGCGCGATCGTGGCGGATGCACTGGATGACGTCGCTTTGGCTCCCTGACCAAAGGAGCCGACTTCGGCCGGGGCAAACGTCGCTGCCGTTGACCGCGACACTCATATTCTGCGGATGAAAGCCGCTCGCGGCCTGAGCGGCGACACGGTCGACAAGCCAGCGGCTCGTTGCCAAACTACCAGCCGCGAAGGATGTGACCATCAATAGCCAGAAAAATATCACGGTAGGGAGGTCCAAGGGGACCGGTGTCTCGACGAACCGTTCCCGGCTACCGGCGACACTGGCGATAATGAAAAATGTCCCGACGCCCAGTCGTACATCCGGGTTGAGATATTCATTATATAGAAGTAAAACTGGTATCCAGAACATCCAAATCGCTACGATAGAAAGAATAAGAACTGCGTAACTTACTTTAGCAGCTTTTCGTAAGTTCGCGAGTCTGTGAGGCATGTTGTCGACCACGGCCTCAAGACGCGGTGCATTTTGAACACCCATTACGCTAACCCACGAGACTGCGACAGCGATCCCTATCGGGGTAATTACGGCTGACAAAACTCGCAGGCCGGACATGACCACATCGGATGGTGTGGCTAACTGCAGGAAATCATGCCCCCACTTGGCAAACACAAGGCTATTGATGACGCAGGATATGACGAATGCCCCAACGGAGGCGACCGCCGATACTTCGGCGGTTATTCTCAGGGCACTGGACCAAGTCCAGGTTCGCTCAGGCTGACGATTCATCGAAGGCGTCCCTGCTCCTCCGCAAGTTCGGATAAGCGACCGGTCACGTCAAATTCCTATTCCGCCGCCTCTTCGAGCGGGGGCATGTTGTGCCCCAGCAGCCGGAGCACCTCGCCGGCCGCGTCGACCAGGTTGGTGCCGGGGCCGAAGACCGCCTGCACGCCGGCCTCGCGCAGCATGTCGTAATCCTGCGCCGGAATGACGCCGCCGACGACGACCTTGATGTCGGCGCGGCCCATTTCGCGGAGGCGGTGGATGAGCTCCGGGACGAGCGTCTTGTGCCCGGCCGCCAGGCTGGAGGCACCCACGACGTCGACGTCCTTCTCGACGGCGAGGCGCGCGCTCTCCTCGGGCGTCTGGAAGAGCGGGCCCGGGACCACCTCGAAGCCGAGGTCGGCGAAGGCGGAGGCGACGAGGTTGGCGCCGCGGTCGTGGCCGTCCTGGCCCATCTTGGCAACGAGCATGCGCGGCCGCCGCCCGAGCCGCCGCTCGACCGCGCCGACGCCGTCCTGCGCGCGGACCCACTTCGGATCGCCCGCATAGGCGCCGCCATAAATGCCGCGCACCGGCTCCGGGACGGTGTCGTAACGGCCCCATACTTGTTCGAGCGCCGAGCTGATCTCGCCGAGCGTGGCACGGGCCCGCGCGGCTTCGACGGCGAGCGCGAGGAGATTGGTTCCTCCCCCAGCTTGCTGGGGGAGGGGGACCGCTCGAAGAGCGGTGGAGGGGCCGAGCCCGTCGGGCGAAGTCTGACGCTCCGCTTCGCTCCGCGCCCCTCCACCATGCTGCGCATGGTCCCCCTCCCCGGGCGAAGCTCGGGGAGGATCCTGGCGCGCCGCTGCCGTCAGCGCATCCAAAGCAGCGCGTACGCGCGCTTCGTCTCGCTCCGCTCGCAGCCGCTCCAGCCGTGCGACCTGGTCGGCGCGAACCGTCGCATTGTCGATCTGGAGGATGTCGAGCGGCTGTTCTTCCGAGGCTTTGTAGCGGTTGACGCCGACGATCACGGTCTCGCCGCGGTCGATCCTGGCAGCGCGCGCCGCCGCCGCTTCCTCGATCCGACGCTTGGGCATGCCGTCGCGGACCGCGGCGGTCATGCCGCCCATCGCCTCGACTTCCTCGATCAGCGCCCAGGCGCGGTCGGCCAGGTCCTTGGTCAGCGCCTCCACATAATAAGAGCCGCCGAGCGGATCGGCGACGTTGGCGATGCCGCTCTCCTCGGCGAGGATGAGCTGGGTGTTGCGCGCGATCCGGGCGGAGAAATCGGTCGGCAGCGCGATCGCCTCGTCGAAGCTGTTGGTGTGAAGCGACTGGGTGCCGCCGAGCACCGCCGCCATCGCCTCGATCGTGGTGCGCACGATATTGTTGTAGGGGTCCTGCTCGGTCAGCGAGACGCCGGACGTCTGGCAGTGGGTGCGCAGCATCAGCGATTTCGGGTTCTCGGCGCCGAACCCGCGCATGATCCGGTGCCAGAGCGTGCGCGCCGCGCGCAGCTTGGCGGCTTCCATGAAGAAGTTCATGCCGATGCCGAAGAAGAAGCTGAGCCGCGGCGCGAAGGCATCGACCTCGAGACCCTTCGCCTGCGCCGCGCGGACATATTCCATGCCGTCGGCGAGAGTGAAGGCGAGCTCCTGGACCGCCGTCGCGCCCGCTTCGAGCATGTGGTAGCCGGAGATCGAGACCGAGTTGAAGCGCGGCATGTTCGCCTGGGTGTAGGCGATGATGTCGGCGACGATCCGCATCGAGGGCTCGGGCGGATAAATGTAGGTGTTGCGGACCGCGAACTCCTTCAGGATGTCGTTCTGGATGGTCCCCGAAAGCTGTGCCTGGGCGACTCCCTGCTCCTCGGCCGCGACGATGTAGAAGGCCATCACCGGCAGCACGGCGCCGTTCATCGTCATCGAGACGGACATCGTATCGAGCGGGATGCCGTCGAACAGGATCTTCATGTCCTCGACGCTGTCGATCGCCACCCCCGCCTTGCCGACGTCGCCGACGACGCGCTGGTGGTCCGAATCGTAGCCGCGATGGGTGGCGAGATCGAAGGCGACGCTGAGGCCCTTTTGCCCCGCGGCGAGATTGCGGCGGTAGAAAGCGTTCGAATCCTCGGCGGTGGAGAAGCCAGCATATTGGCGGATCGTCCAGGGCCGCCCGCTGTACATCGAGGCATAGGGTCCGCGCGCGAACGGGGCGAAGCCGGGCAGGCCGGGATCGATGCCGGCGCTGTCGGCGGCGGTATAGAGCGCTCGGACGTCGATCCCTTCCGGCGTCTGCGACGCGAGCGGCTTGCCCTTCACTTCCCTGGAAGCGGCAGCCTGCCAGTCGGCAAGGGTGGGGGAAGGCGCTGCTGGCGTAATGCCGCGCGGAGCCGGCGTAGCACCGGAATCCTCGCCTTGATTCTCTTCGATCCTGGGCCGTTC
>DASVVQ010000031.1:0-46766 GCA_036386475.1 Allosphingosinicella sp.
TCAGCCGCGGCCTGTTCGGGCGGCCGCCGAACCCGGACTATGTCGAAAAGGTTCTTCGCGACCTCTCGCTGTGGGAGAAGCGCAAGTCGAAGATCATGGAGCTTTCGGGCGGGATGAAGCGGCGGGTGATGATCGCCAAGGCCTTGAGCCACGAGCCCGACATCCTCTTCCTCGACGAGCCGACCGCCGGAGTCGACGTCGAGCTGCGCCGCGACATGTGGGAGCTGGTGCGGCGCCTGCGCGAGAGCGGAGTCACGATCATCCTCACCACCCACTATATCGAGGAGGCCGAGGAGATGGCCGACCGGGTGGGCGTGATCTCGCGCGGCGAGCTCGTCCTGGTCGAGGAAAAGCATGCTCTGATGAAGAAGCTCGGCAAGAAGGAGCTCAGCCTCAGCCTCGCCGAGCCGCTCGAGACGATCCCACCCGAGCTCGGCGAATGGCCGCTGGAGCTCAGGGACGAAGGGCACGAGCTCCTCCTGAGCTTCGATGCCAATGCCGACCGTACCGGCGTTCCTTCCCTGCTGCGCCGGATGAGCGACCTCGGCATCGCGTTCAAGGACATCAACACCAGGCAGAGCTCGCTCGAAGACATCTTCGTCAGCCTGGTCAGCGAGAGGGGGCCGCGGTGAATCTGCACGGCGTCTGGGCGATCTACCGCTTCGAGATGGCGCGTGCGCTGAGGACGCTGCTCCAGTCGGTGGTCACGCCCGTCCTCACCACCTCGCTCTACTTCATCGTCTTCGGCTCGGCGATCGGCTCGCGGATGAATACGTCCGACCTCGGCGTCCCCTACGGCGCGTTCATCGTCCCGGGCCTGATCATGCTCTCGCTCTTCACCCAGTCGATCTTCAACGCCAGCTTCGGCATCTACTTCCCCAAGTTCACCGGCACGATCTACGAATTGCTCTCGGCGCCGGTCTCCACCTTCGAGATCGTCCTTGCCTACGTGGGCGCCGCCGCGACCAAGTCGCTGGCGCTCGGCCTCATCATCCTCGCGACCGCGAGCCTGTTCGTGCCGATCTCGATCCTCCATCCCTTCTGGATGATCGTCTTCCTGGTGCTGATCGCGACGACCTTCAGCCTGTTCGGCTTCATCATCGGCGTCTGGGCGCAGAGCTTCGAGCAGCTGAACTTCATCCCGATGCTGATCGTGACGCCGCTCACCTTTCTCGGCGGCGCCTTCTATTCGATCGAGATGCTCGCCGAGCCGTGGCGCTCGATCACCCTGTTCAACCCGGTCGTCTACCTGATCAGCGGCTTCCGCTGGGCCTTTTACGGCACGGCCGACGTCGGCGTCGCGCTCAGCCTCGGCATGACGCTTGCTTTCTTCTTCGCCTGCCTCGGCGCGATCGCCTGGATCTTCAAAACGGGCTACCGGCTGAAATCGTAGCGATCCTCCCCGCCCCGGTGCGGATCTTTCCGCCTTACGCTTCCTGGTCCGCCCTCTTCACGCCCTCGCCGTCGAGGTTCGTGGCCACGAACTCCCAATCGACGACATTGGCGAGGACCGCCTCGGCATAGTCGGGACGGCGGTTGCGATAGTCGATGTAATAGGCATGCTCCCAGACATCGAGCGTGAGGAGCGGCACCATCCCCTCGTGGACGACGGGCGTATCGGCATCGTGGAGGGAGGCGATGCGCAGCCTGCCGCGATCGAGAAGAAGCCACGCCCAGCCATTGGAGAAGTGGCCGGCCGCTTCCTCCTTCAGCGCCTCCAGCATGTCCTCGGCCGTGCCGAACGCGTCCTCGATCAAGGCCGAGAGACGGCCGGTCGGGCGCTGCCCCGAGCAGGGGGCGAGGCATTGCCAGAAGAAGCTGTGGTTCCAGACCTGAGCGCTGTTGTCGAACAGGCCCGCATCGCCCTCGTCCTTCGCGGCGCGAATGACGCGGGTCAGCGAGGCGCCCTCGCCGCCCTTGTCGGCGAGCACCGCGTTCACTTTATCGATATAGGCGCGGTGATGCTTGCCGTGATGATATTCGAGGGTCTCGGCAGAGATGTACGGCGCGAGCGCGTCGGGAGCGAAGGGGAGATCGGGAAGGCGGAAGGGCATGAGGAGCTCCGCGAAAAAAGGGTGCCTGGGGCTGCTAACGCCGCCGGCGCGCCTTCGGCTCCCCTATTTCCCGGACTCGGCCGGCTGGGCTTACTCGGCGCGGATGGTGAAGCGGGCGAGCTCGGTGCGGGGCCGGTCCCAATCGGGATCGAGCTCGCTCGCCCGGCGATAGTCGGCATAGGCCTGGCGGACGTTGCCGAGCGCCTCGTTCGCCACCGCGCGGCCGAAATAAGCGAGCGCCGGCCGGTTGGTCGAGCGCTCGACCGCCTGGTTGAACGAGGGCAAGGCTTCGGCCGGCCCGGCGGTCCGCATCAAGGCGACGCCGCGGTTGAACCAAGCCTCGGCGATGGTCGGATCGCGCTCGATCGCCGCATCGAAATCCTCGATTCCCTCCGCGACGTCGCCCGCGCGCACGCGCAGGATGCCGCGATTGATGTGCGTGGCGACACGGTCGCGGCGGCTGAGCGGCTCGCGCGCGATCGCCTGGTCGCAATAGGCCATGACGTTGGCGTCCGGGCGCAGCGGCGATTCGGCCGCCTCGTAGCATGAGCGTGCGGCGCTGTTGCCGAGGACGGTGACCGCCCCGACGGGCGTCGGCCGGGCATGAGCGGCCGAAGCGATGGCGAGCAAGGCGGCGGAGCAAAGGGCGGTACGAACGATCATGGCGCGTTACCTCCTGATGGTCGGCAAATAGCACAGAAAGGCGGATGCGCGTAGCTGCTTCGACGGACGACCGTAGAGATCGACGAAGCGCCCGCCTATTGAAGTTCGTGGCGACGCAAGGCGTGGCGCAATTGATCGTAGCTCAGCTGCAGCGCGGCTGCCGCGGCGCGCTGGTTCCAACGGCATTTCTCGAGCGCGGCGGAGAGGATCGCTTTCTCATATTCGGCGACCGCCAGGCGGAAATCGGCGCAGCTTCCGGGATCGAAGGCCGGATCGCCTGCCGATACGGCCGGCGCCAGCGTCGGCGCCGCGAGGGCATTTTCGGCGGCGGGTGGAGAAAGGGCGACCGCCTTGTTGTCGTTGGCGGGCCGCCACGGCGATTCGAACGGATCAAACTGGATGGTGTCGATGGGGCGATCGGGGTCTTCCCAGCGATAAACCGCGCGCTCGACGACGTTCCTGAGCTCGCGGACGTTGCCGGGCCAGGGATAGGCCAGCATCCGCCCCATCGCATTCTCGCTGAAGCCGGGCCAGCGCTCCCATTCGAGCTCGAGCGCCATGCGCCGCGCGAAATGATCGGCGAGGACGGGAATGTCGCTGTCGCGGTGCCTGAGCGGCGGCAAGGTGATCACCTCGAAGCAGAGCCGATCGAGCAGGTCGGCGCGAAAGCGCCCTTCCTCGACGAGCTTGGGAAGATGCTCGTTGGTCGCCGCGACGATGCGCACGTCGACCGTGATCGGCTTGGAAGCGCCGATCCGGGTGACCTCGCCATATTCGACCGCGCGTAGCAGGCGGTCCTGCGCGCCCGACGACAAGGTCGCCAGCTCGTCGAGGAAGAGGGTGCCGCCATCCGCCTCCTCGAACCGTCCGGCCCGCGCCTTGGACGCGCCGGTGAAGGAGCCGGCCTCGTGGCCGAACAACTCCGCCTCGATCAGGGTCTCGGGAAGAGCGGCGCAGTTCATGACCACGAGCGGCCCGTCCCAGCGCGAGGAAAGGTGGTGGAGGCGCTCGGCGACCAGCTCCTTGCCGGTGCCGCGCTCGCCGATGACGAGCACGGGACGGTCGAGCGGCGCGGCGCGGCTCGCGCGCTCGATCGCGTCCAGGAACGTCGACGACTGGCCGACCAGATGGGTGTTCCGCTCCATGCCATCATTTGGGACGATATCCCGACTGTTGGCAAGCCCCCTCCCCTGGTCGCTCGACGCTGACTCTTCGTTTTTCGCTGTCTTCCGCCGTTTCCGCCGCCTGGCACGATGCTTGTATACTTCTTGGCATCGCCCGCCGCGGTGGCGGAGCGAGACAGGCCAGGGAGACGGCACATGTTCCACTTCGATCGCATCGTCCGGACCGCTTCCGCCGCGGTCTGCTCGCTCATCCTCACCAGCGTCGCGATCGGCGCGACGCTCGCACCCGCCCAGGCGGATGCGAATTCGCCTTCGGCTTTCGCGGCGCTGGCGTCCGAGAGCGCCAATGGTTGATCGCGGCGGACCCAAGGCGGGGTCGGGCGGCGGCGGCAAGCCGATCGCCCCGATGCCGCCTCTGCCGCCCTTTCCGCCCCCTGCCTTGCTCGCGCCGCTTGCGCCGCGGGCGCCTCAGGGCGCAGGATCGTCCCGATTTTCGATTTCAATGCAGGAGTTCATCCCCATGGGTATCTTTTCGCGGACGCGCGACATCATCGCCGCCAACGTCACCGATCTGCTCGACAAAGCGGAAGATCCGGCGAAGATGATCCGGATGATCATCATGGAGATGGAGGAGACCCTGGTCGAGGTCCGCGCCGGAGCGGCGAGGACGATCGCCGACCAGAAGGAGATCCGGCGCCAGATCACGAAGCTCGAATCGCTTCAGGACAGCTGGACCGAAAAGGCCGAGCTCGCATTGTCCAAGGAGCGCGAGGATCTCGCCAAGGCGGCCCTGGTCGAAAAGCAGAAAGCCGGTGACATGGCCGAGCAGCTGCGCGCCGAGATCGGCGTGCTCGACGATGCGCTGCGCGCCTCGGAAGGCGACATCGCCAAGCTCCAGACCAAATTGAGGGAAGCGCGCACGCGCCAGAACGCGATCATGAGCCGGATCGAAAGCGCGCAGAACCGCATCCGGATGCGCGAAATGTATGCCGGGTCGAAGGTCGACGAGGCCTTTTCGCGCTTCGACGTGCTCGAGCGCCGCGCCGACCTTGCCGAAGGCCATGCCGACGCGCTCAGCCTGGGCGGCCCGGGCAAGACGCTCGAGGAGGAGATTTCGGAGCTGCGCAACGCCGACAAGGTCGATGCCGAGCTCGCCGCGCTGAAGGCGAAGCGTTCCGGCGGCGCCGCTTCGGACCAGGAGGGCTGAACTGATGGACGGACCCGAGATCCTGATCCCGCTGATCATCGTCCCGACGCTCTTCATCGTCCTGCCGTGGATCATCTTCCACTACATCACCAAGTGGAAGAGCGCGGCGACCTTGACCAAGGAGGACGAGAACCTCCTCGACGAGCTCCACGAAGTCGCCCGCCGCCTCGACGAGCGGATGTGTACCATCGAGCGCATCCTCAATGCGGAGAATCCCGCCTGGCGCCAGGTCGCCTGCGACCCGATCGACCGTGTGCTCGAAGACCGCAGCACGATCGGCGCAGCGGCGCCGCTGCGCAGCAATCAGCCCGACAGGAGGCCGCGATGACCCCGAGCCGGACCAAATTCTATCTCGACAAGCAGAACAAGAAGTGGCTCGGCGTCAGCGCCGGAATCGCCGACTATACGGGGATCGACGTCACCCTCGTCCGGATCGGCTTCCTGCTGCTCACCTTCCTCGGCTCGGGCGCCGGTCTCGTCGCCTATCTCGTCACCGCCTGGATGGCGCCGGTCAAGCCGGGCGAGCTCGCCTACGAGAACAAGGAAGACAAGCAATTCTGGCAGGGGGTGCGGACCAATCCGCGCCGCACGACGCGGATGGTGCGGTCCAAGATCCGCGACATCGACCGGCGCCTCGGCGACGTCGAGACCTATGTGACCAGCTCACACGGCCGGCTCTCGCGCGAAATCGAACAGCTGCGCTGAGCGCGGAAGGGAAGGAAACGCCATGAACTTCGCCGTCTTCATTCCCATCGTCGCGATCATTGCGACCGCCTGGGTGATCGTCACCGTGATGCACTACATGGCCGGCCGGCGCTCGCCGCCGCCTGCCGCGGAGGGATCGGTCGCCGACGCCCGCGAGAATGCGCGGCTCGCCCGCGAGAACGAGCTGCTGCGCATGACGATCGAGCGCCTCGAGGAGCGGACGGCCGTGCTCGAGCGGATCGCGACCGACCCGGCCGAGCGCACCGCGCGCGAGATCGAATCGCTGCGCTGACACTATCCAGCCAGGAGCTTTGAAAATGGACACCAGTTTTTCGCAAGCGGCACCGCTCGTCGCGATCATCGTCCTCCTCTCGGTCGGCGGCTGGGTCTTCACGACTTGGCTCAGGATCAAGCACGGCTATCCGCTCGACGGCACCTGGGGCCAGGCCGTCTATCCCAAGACCAGCAACGAGGCGATGGAGCGGATCAAATTGCTCTCGTCGGAGAATGCGCAGCTGCGCGCCGAGCTCGGTTCGGTCAAGGACCGGCTCGCCGTCGTCGAGCGGATCGTCACCGACGGCAGCCACCGCCTGACGCAGGAAATCGAATCCCTGCGCCTGCAGAAGAATTGAGGGACTGCAAATGCCCGATATCACCAAGGTGCTGGTCGTCTTCATCGTCGTTGGCCTGCCCGTCATCCTCATCTTCGGCCAGCCGCTGATTCGCCGCATGCTCGAGCATCGCGAACGGCGGATGGAGATGGATGCGCGCATGGCCGCGGAGAAGGCGGCGCAATATGCCGCGCAGAACGAGCGGCTCGAACAGCGCGTGCGGGTGCTCGAGCGGATCGTCACCGACAAGGGCCTCGAGCTCTCCGACGAGATCGATCGCCTTCGCGACAAGCCGCTCAACTGATAGCAGGGACGGGGGAGAAAGAGGATGAGCATTGGTCCGTTCGAAATGGTGGTGGGCATCGTCCTCATCACCGCCACCGCCGGCATTATCCGCGCCAAGATGGGCATTCGGCGCGACTATAAGGGCAACGAGTTCCCGCTGCGCGACGACGCGGAGACCGAGCGGCTCCGCGCCGAGGTCAAGCAGCTCAAGGATCGCCTCGCCGTGATCGAGCGCATCACGGTCGAGAAGGAAAACAGCCTCGAGCGGGAGATCGAGGCGTTGCGCGAAAGATAGGGGCGCGACCGAGAAGACCGGCCGAGACCGCCGCCTTCCATGCCGCGCGGAAGACGTTAAGTGGGAGCCATGGCCTTCCGCTCGCTCGACGAGGTATTCGAAGACTACGACCTGCTCGAGGCGGATGACCGCTACCGGCTGCTGATCGACCTCGGCCGGGCGCTCGAGCCGATGCCGGACCCCCTCAAGACCGACGCCACCCTGGTTCGCGGCTGCTCGGCCTCGGTCTGGCTATACGCCACGCGCGACGGCGCGGGCCGGCTCCACTTCCTCGCCGATTCCAACGCGGCGATCACCAAGGGAATCGTCGCGCTGGTCCTGATCGCGGTGCAGGACCGCACCCCGCACGAGATCGCCGGACTCGACATCGAAGGCGCTCTCGCCCGCTTCGGCCTCGAGCGCCAGCTGAGCTCGAACCGCACCCAGGGTATTCCCAACATGATCGCGCTGATCCGCGAGACGGCCGCCCGGCTCGCCGCATGAACCATCGCTCCGACCCAGGCAACGCAGCGGGCTTCGATCCCGTGCGCTTCATGTCCTATGTCGAAAAGGTCGGGCACGGCGGCGCGCTCGGCATCGTCTATCACGATCATGGCGGCGACTGGGCCGAGCTCGCTTTGCCCTATCGCGAGCAGCTGATCGGCGTCGCGGCGAGCGGCGTCATCGCTTCGGGTCCGATCATCAGCCTGATGGACATGGCGACCAGCCTCGCCATCTGGCTTCGCCTCGGCCGCTTCCGCCACCAGGCGACGATGGACCTGCGCGTCGACTATCTGCGCCCCGCGACCCCGGGACGAACGATCGTCGGGCGCGGCGAATGCTACCGCACGACGCGCAGCATCGGATTCGTCCGAGGGCTCGCCCATGACGGCGATCCGGCCGATCCGATCGCCCATGTCAGCGCGACCTTCATGTTCAACGACTGAAGCAGCGGGCGCAGCGCCGCATCGCGATCGCGGCGGGGCTCAAGCGGCGGCGTTGCGCCGTTCCTGCGCCTTCCTCAGCACGTCATAGGCGGCCTGGACGCCCTGGAAGCGCTTCGCCGCCTCGGCATCGCCCCGGTTCATGTCCGGATGGTTGGCCTTGGCGAGGCGGCGATAGGCGGCGCGGATCTCTTCGAACGAGACGTCCGGATCGAGATCGAGAATGCCCAAGGCGCGCATCTCGTCGGGGCTGCGCGTGCCGTCGCCGGGGCCGCCCCATCCATAATGGGTCGCCTGGCGGTAACCGTCGGCACCGCGCTTCTCGTCCGCCTCGCGCGCGGCGGCGTCCTCGGCCGTCAGGCCTTCGAAATAATTCCAGTTGCGATTATATTCGGCGGCGTGGCGCTCGCAGAAATACCAGCGCTCGGGGCTGTTGGGAGACTTGGGCGCGGGCCGGTCGCCCGGCTCCTCGCACCCATGGCGGTCGCACAGCCGCACCTGCTCGGCGCCGCGGCCGGAGCCGTAGCCCCGCCAACGCGGAAATCCCCAATCGTTCGAGCGCGTGAAGCGAGCCATCCGCGCCTCTCTAGTCGCGCCTCCCGGCCGGCGCACGCCCCGATCGAAAAATTTTCGCGCGGCGCGCATCCAAAGCGCGCTGCTGCGGCATCAAGGGGTGACAGACAGAGGAGACGAGACATGGAAACGGCAACGGTAGACGCGGTCATATTCGCGATCCTGACGACGGGGGCGGTGCTGATCGCGACCCAGCTGGCGCGGCTGCTGCGCGCGGCGATGCATCACCGCACGATCCGGGAGGCGATCAGCCGCGACAATCAGTCGGTCTCGGCCCTGCTGGAGACCCTCGATCGCGAGGAGCAGCAGCCGACGGGCGCGAATGACGACCGCACCGGGCTCGTTTTGATCGCGCTCGGAGCGGCCCTGTTCCTCTACACGCTGATTCAAGGCGAGACGGAAGGGATGCGCAATATCGGCGCGGCGGCGGTCTTTCCGTTCCTCGTCGGCACTGCCCTCCTCGTCCGCTTTCAGTTCATTCGCCGGCGCGGCAAGTCGGACTGAGGGGTAGACCTGCCGAGGCCAGGCTGATGGATGCGGAGAACGATCTCGCGCGGAGGGCGGCAGCAGGGGATGTCGCCGCCTTCACCGCTCTCGTGCGGCTGCACGAGGCCGCGGTGCGGCGCTTCCTCGCGCGCCTCACTCGCGGACCCGGCGCGGACGACCTCGCCCAGGAAGCGTTTCTGCGCGCTTGGCGCTCGGCGGCAGACTGGCGGGGCGAGGGCAGCTATCGCGGATGGCTGCTGCGCATCGCCTGGACGCAGTTTCTTTCCTCCCGACGCGCAGAGAGCCGCCGCGCCGGGCGCGACCGCGAAGCCATGGAACGCCAGACCGCGGCTCCAAACGATCCCGACGCTGCGCTTGATCTTGCCCGCGCCCTCGCCGCGCTCGGCGATCGCGAACGGGCGGCTGCGTCGCTTTGCTTCGGCGAAGGCTGTTCGCATACCGAGGCTGCGCGCATCATGGATATTCCACTCGGAACGCTCAAATCCGTTCTGGCACGGGCACGCAGCGCCCTCGCTGAGCGTCTGGAGGCACAAGAATGACCGACGACGATCGCATCGACGCGCGCCTCAAGGCGTTGTTCGCAGCCCGCGCGCGAGCGCCCGACGATCTGTTCGTGGCGCGCATCGCCCGCGCTGTGGAGGCCGATCGCAGGCTCGCTGCCGCGCGCGTCGCCGCCTGGCGCCGTTTCCGCGGCGAAGCGGCGGCAGGCGCGGCGGTCGTCGCGGCCTTCGCCTTGCTGTGGCGGCTCGCCCCGGCGCCGACGCCCGACCAGCTCACGGCCGGCCCGACTGCAGCGGCGCTGCTCCTCCTGTTTCTGTGGTTCGCGGTCGAGATCCGCCCGGCTGCGACCGGGAAATAGCGCCAGAGGGTCTGTAAGCCGGGTTCTGTCCGGCGGGCTCGCGCCCGCCTGTGCGGCCATTCATCTGGGAGGCGGATCGCTCCGCCCCTCAAGCAACCAACCCGGGCGACGAGCCGGAACCAAGCTCATGCGCCGCCCCTATTCGGTCTTGCTCCCGGTGGGGTTTGCCGTGCCGGCGCCCGTTGCCGGGGCCGCGGTGGGCTCTTACCCCACCCTTTCACTGTCGCAGGGCCGAAGCCTTTGCGACCTGCTTTCTGTGGCACTTTCCCTGAGCTCGCGCTCGCCGGGCGTTACCCGGCACCGTCGTTCCGTGGAGCCCGGACTTTCCTCGACCCGCTTGCGCGCGCCGCGGCCGCCCGACCCTCTGGCCGCCTTGATGTAGCGCGCCCGGCGTCGAATGGGAACCGGCTTGCCAGCGATTCTCCGCGCGGTTAGCCTTCCGCCAATGACGCGCCGCATCGGAATAGCCGCAATCCTGGGAGCTGCATTCATCCTGCCCGGCGCCGCCCCCGGGGCGCAGCCGCCGGCTCCCGAATCCTATCGCCTCTCGGTCCCGCCCGAGCGGATGCGGCGGCTGGTCGAGACCCGCGAGGGCGCCATCGTCAGCGACAAGGTGACGGTCGAGGGCCGGCCCGTCGGCTACATGTACCGGGCCGAGCCGCACAATCCGCTCGACAGCGGCTGGCGCTTCCTGGCCGGGGACGAGGACGACGCCTTCATGGCCGATGCCGCCAATCATGCGGTGTTTGCCGTCAACACGATCGCCAACCACGATCCGGCGATCATCCCCTATCTCGACGCTCCGGTCGGCAGCGCCTTCTTCCGCGAGGGCGGCCGCTTCGTGCCCGATCCGCAAGGCGCTCCCGGGAGCTGACGTCCCGACCGGGCTAGTCGTCGCCGCGCGGTTTGGGGAGGAGGAGAGCGAGCAGGATGGCGCGGCACTCGCCGTCGATCGTCCCGTCCATCAAATCGGGGCGGAATCGGCGCTGGAAGGCGACCACCGCGGCGAGCGGATCGGCGACTTCGTAACCGAAGCGCTCCAGCGCGAGCAGGAAGCCGGCATCGGTCCAGCAGGGATCGGTAAGATTGTGCGTCGGACGCGGCAAGGCCAAGCGGAGCCTGGCGAGGCGCGACCAGGGGAACAGCTCGCCTGGATCCTGCTTCCTCTGCGGCGCGACGTCGCTGTGGCCCACGACATTGCCGCGCGTGATGCAGTGCCGGTCCTTGATGTCGGCGACGAGCGGGAGGAGCGCGTCGATCTGCTCCTCGGGAAAGGGCTGATAGCCATGATCGTGGCCGGGATTGACCAGCTCGATGCCGATCGAGGCGCCGTTCACGTCGCTATTGCCGCGCCAGTAGGAACGGCCGGCATGCCAGGCGCGCTTTTCCTCGGGGACCATGCGCAGGATCGTGCCGTCTTCGTCGACGAGATAATGGCAGGAGACGCCGGCTTCTGGGTCGCGCAGCCGATCGATCGCCGAGCGGGCGTCCTCCATGCCGGTATAATGGAGGACGATCATCGAAACCGGCGATGCGCGCTCGTCGAAATTGGGTGAGGGACAGTCGATGATCGCAAGGCGGTCCACCGGGCGCCGCTCAGCCGGGCAGCGACACGCCGAGCAGCAGCATATTCTCCTCGCCGCCGTCCGCGACCTGGATCTCGCCCTCCGCTTCGCTGACCAGGGAGTGGATCAGCCACGCAGCGGCCGCCCGCGGCGCGATCTCCTGTTCGTCGATCTCGCCCCGCAAGACCTTGACCAGCTCGGGGTCGAGGACGATCCTCGGACCCTCGGCGCGGACCACGATCTCGAGCCCGGACTCGCCGCCTTCGGCGCCGACGTCGAGACGGCCGCCGCGGACCAGCGCATCTCCGGCGATGAGGACGAGGTTGAGGAGGACCTTGAGGGCCGATTTGGACATGGTCGGCTGATCGACCATCCAGCCGAGCTGGATGCGCCCGTCGCCGCCGAACAGGCCCTCGATCGCGACCCGCGCCTCGCGCGTGTCGACATGATCGGCAAATCCGCCGGCGGCGCCAAAGGCCAGGCGGAAGAATTTGAGCTTGTTGGCGCTGGCGCGCGCGCTCTCGCCGAGCAGATCGAGGCAGCGGGCTCGCATCTCGGGGTCGTGCTCGTCGGCGAGGAGCTCGATGCCGTTGTTGAGCGCGCCGACGGGCGAGAGCAGATCGTGGCAGAGCCGCGAGCAGAGCAGGCTCGCAAATTCGTGCGATTTCACGTGCTTGGACCCCGACCCTGTTCGAATGCTCCCGCACCTTTGGCCGCTCGGCCCGCCGCTGGCAAGCATTTGACGCCATGGCGTCGCCGCGGCCCACTTGATCGCCGCCATTTCATCGCCACATCGTTCGTCGAATGACCCGGGGGGGATCGACCATCAGCGCGATCATCGCATCCGACGCCGTCGGCTCGCGGCTCGACCGGGCGCTGGCCGCGGCCGTGCCGACTTTGTCGCGCGAACGGCTGAAAGCGTTGATTTCGAGCGGCGGCGTGCTCGATCCCGGCGGAAATGCGGTACGCGATCCCGCCGCCAAGGCAGCGGAAGGGACGTACCGCGTCGCGGTTCCCCAGGCGGCGCCTGCACATAACGAGGCGCAGGCGATCGCGCTCGACATCGTCTTCGAGGACGATCACCTGCTCGTCGTCGACAAGCCCGCCGGCATGGTCGTGCACCCCGCCGCGGGCAATCGCGACGGCACCCTCGTCAACGCCCTCCTCCATCATTGCGCCGGACGGTTGTCGGGGATCGGCGGAGTGGCGCGGCCCGGAATCGTCCATCGCATCGACAAGGACACGTCCGGCCTCCTCGTCGTCGCCAAGTCGGACCGCGCCCATGAGGGCCTCGCGGCTTTGTTCGCGCGCCACGACATTCATCGCCTGTACAAAGCGATCGTCTCGGGCGTGCCGACACAGGCCGGCGGCTCGGTCGATGCCCCGCTCGCCCGCTCCTCAGCCAACCGGCAGAAGATGGCGATCGCCCGGGACGGCCGCGGCAAGCGCGCAGTCACGCACTGGCGCCTCAGCCGCCCATTGCGCGAATCGGCGCTGGTCGAATGCCGCCTCGAGACCGGGCGGACCCATCAGGTCCGCGTCCACATGGCCTCGCTCGGCCATCCTTTGCTCGGCGATCCGGTCTACGGCCGGACCCGCCCCGTCCACCGTGACCTGTTGAAAAGCCTGAACTTTCACCGCCAGGCCTTGCACGCCGCGGAGCTCGGATTCGTCCATCCGGTCTCGAAAGAAAACTTGTCCTTCAAAAGCCCCCTTCCGTCCGATATTCAGGAACTGTTCGGGGCTCTCACCGTATAGAGAGAAAGGGCCGACGCGGGCGATGATCCGCGCGGCGTCAGGGAGTATATGAGACTAGCCATGGCCAGCGGTAGAAATGTCCCGGCGACGATTGCCACCGGCGGCGAGGCGGGCCTCAACCGCTATCTCGCCGAGATCAAGAAATTCCCGATCCTCGCCCCCGAGGAAGAATATATGCTCGCCAAGCGCTGGACCGAGCATCAGGACACCGATGCCGCGGCCAAGCTGGTCAACTCGCATCTGCGCCTCGTCGCCAAGATCGCCATGGGCTATCGCGGCTACGGCCTGCCGCTCGCCGAGCTCATCTCCGAGGGCAATATCGGCCTGATGCAGGGCGTGAAGAAGTTCGAGCCGGAGCGCGGCTTCCGCCTCGCCACCTATGCGATGTGGTGGATCCGCGCCTCGATCCAGGAATTCATCCTGAGGAGCTGGTCGCTGGTCAAGATGGGCACGACCGCGGCCCAGAAGAAGCTCTTCTTCAACCTGAGGCGGATGAAGAACCAGATCGAGGCCTTCGAGGACGGCGATCTCAAGCCCGAGGACGTCACCAAGATCGCGACCGATCTCGGCGTCTCGGAAGAGGACGTCGTTTCGATGAACCGCCGCATGGCGATGGGCGGCGACACCTCGCTCAACGTGCCGCTGCGCGAGGAAGGCGAGGGCCAGTGGCAGGACTGGCTGGTCGACAGCGAGCCTTTGCAGGACGAGCGCGTCGCCGAGGCCGAGGAGACCAAGGTCCGCCACGATTTGCTCGTCGAGGCGATGAAGAGCCTCAACGACCGCGAGAAGCACATCCTGACCGAGCGGCGCCTGACCGACGACCCCAAGACGCTCGAGGAGCTTTCGCAGGTCTACGACGTCAGCCGCGAGCGCATCCGCCAGATCGAAGTCCGCGCATTCGAGAAGCTCCAGAAAGCGCTGATGAACCTCGCCGGCGAGCGGCGGCTGCTGCCTGCGGGGTGAGGCAGCCTGCGAGTGGCGACGCTCTATGACCAAAGCCGCTAGGGCCGAGCCTGTCGAAGCCCGGGGTCGAGTGCTGCAAACCGTCCTTCGACAGGCTCAGGACTAGCGGTGGTGGCTAGGCAAGACCATTCAAAAGTCCCGCAGCCCCCCCGCCCCCGCCGGTCCTGGCTGGGGCGCATCGTCCGCTGGCTCGCTTACTCCGTCCTCATCTTCATCCTGGGCAGCGTCCTGTGGGTGCTCGCCTACCGCTTCGTGAACCCGCCCATCACCTTCACCCAATTGGGCGACGTCTTCGCCGGCAACGGCGCGCGCGGCTCGTGGATGGGAATCGAGCGCATCGACCGCGACATCGTCCGCGCCGTCATCGCCGGCGAGGACAGCAAGTTCTGCACCCATTCGGGCTTCGACCGACAGGCGATCGAGGCGGCGATGCGCAGGAACGCGCGGGGCGGATCGGTCATCCGCGGCGGCTCGACGATCAGCCAGCAGACGGCGAAGAACGCCTTCCTCTGGCAAAGCGGCGGCTATGTCCGGAAAGGCCTCGAGGCCTGGTTCACCCTCCTCATCGAAAATCTCTGGGACAAACGCCGGATCATGGAGGTCTATCTCAGCGTCGCCGAGACCGGGATCGGCACCTACGGCGTCGATGCCGGCGCCCAGCGCTATTTCCGCCACGACGCCTCCAACTTGAGCCGCCAGGAAGCCGCGCGCATCGCCGCCATCTTCCCCCTTCCCAAGCGCCGCGCCGCGATCGCGCCGACCGGCTTCACGCGCCGCTACGGCAACATGATCGCCGCGCGCATGGGCGTCGTCGCTCGCGACCGCCTCGATGCCTGCGTGTACGAAGGCGTCGCCGCCCCGCGCGAACGGCCCGAGGCTCCGGTGCGGCGGCCCGCGCCGAGAAGGATGCCGCAGCAGGCACCGGCATTGCCCGGCGAGGAGTTCGAAAGGGAAGCACCCGCGCCGCCGACCTTGCCTCCGTCTGCGCCGCCGGACCCGGCACCGGCACCCCCGCCGGAGACAAACGGCCTGTAGCAAGCCGTCAGAACGGCATCTTGAAGCCGGGCGGGAGCTGCATGCCGCCGGTGACCTGCTGCATCGAGGCCTGGGCGGCGACGTCGGCCTTGGAACGGGCGTCGTTGAGCGCGGCGGCAACGAGGTCCTCGACCATCTGCTTCTCGCTGGGCTGGAGCAGGCTCTCGTCGATTTCGACCGCGACGATCCGCCCTTTTGCGCTCGCCTTGATCCGGACCAGGCCGCCGCCGGAGAGGCCCTCGACGATCACCTTGTCGAGATCCTCCTGCGCCTGCATGAGCTTGGCCTGGGCCTCCTGGGCCATCTTCATCAGTTCGTCGAGATCGGGCATTCAGGCACTCCGTTGGTCGTCGCGGGTGAAGCCGGTCAATTCGGCTTCGGGAAAAGCTCCGAAGGCGGCAGCCACCATCGGCGAAGCGAGCACCTCGCCGCGCAGCCGGTCGGCCGCTTCCTTCTCCTGCTCGAGCAGGCTCGGCTCCGCCTCGGCATCCGACGCGCTCACCTGCCACTGCATGCCGGTGAGCGCCTTGAGCGCGGCGGCGAGATCGCGGACGAAGTCGCCGGCGAGAGGCTTGATCGGCCTGACCACCAGCTCGGGAGGAGCATAGCGCACGAGGCGGACGAAATCGTGCAGCTGCTGGGCGATCAGCGCCTTGCCGTGCTCGTCGAGCATCTTCACGAGCCCGGCGAAGGTCGCGGGCGCGGACGGCGCAAGCGGCGCGGCCGGCGCGGCGCCGGCGCGGCTCGTGGGCGCCGCCTCGGCGCTCGCCAGCCTTTCCATCAGCGCGCCGGGATCCGGAAGCTCGGAGGCGTGGATGACGCGCAGCAGCGCCATCTCGGCGGCCTCGAGCGGCAGTGCCGCATTGTGAACCTCGGACAGCCCCTTGAGCAGCAATTGCCATAGGCGATGGACGGTCGCGTAGGAGAGCCGGCTCGCCCATTCGGCAAGGGCTTCGCGTTCCTCCTCGGATTGGGCCGGATCGGCCGGGCCGCCGACCTTGGCGCGGGTGATGCCGTGCACGGCCTCGAGCAGGCTGCGCAGGAGAGCGGCGGGATCGACGCCGAGATCGTACTGGTCGCGCACCGCGGCCAGCGCGCCTCGGGCGTCGCCGGAGAGCAGCAGGCCGAGCAGCCGGCGGACGGCGCCGCGATCGGAAAGGCCGAGCATCTCGCGGACCTGCTCCGCGGTGACCGCGCCGGCGCCGTGGGCGATCGCCTGGTCGAGGATGGAGAGGCCGTCGCGGGCCGATCCTTCGGCGGCGCGTGCGATCAGCGCCAGCGCGTCGGGCTCGACCTCGACGCCTTCCTTCGCCGAAATCTCGGCGAAATGGGCGGCGAGCCGCTCGGCCGGGATGCGGCGGAGATCGAAGCGCTGGCAGCGCGAGAGGACCGTCACCGGGACCTTGTTGACTTCCGTGGTCGCGAACAGAAACTTAACGTGTGCAGGAGGTTCTTCCAATGTCTTGAGAAGCGCATTGAAGGCGTTCTTGGACAGCATGTGGACTTCGTCGATGATGTAGACCTTGTAGCGCGCCGAGACGGCGGCGTAGCGCACGGCCTCGATGATCTCGCGCACGTCGTCGACGCCGGTATGGCTGGCGGCGTCCATCTCGACCACGTCGATATGGCGCCCCTCGGCGATCGCGACGCAGGGCTCGCAGCGGCCGCAGGGCTCGATCGTCGGCCCGCCGCCGCCGTCCGGGCCGATGCAGTTCAGGGCCTTGGCGATCAGCCGCGCCGTCGAGGTCTTGCCAACGCCGCGGACGCCGGTGAGCAGGAAGGCATGGGCAAGCCGGTCGCGCCGGATCGCATTGCCCAAAGTCTGCACCATCGCGTCCTGGCCGACGAGCTCGCCGAAGCTTTGCGGCCGGTACTTGCGGGCGAGCACACGGTACGGCGTCGCCGCCTCGGCCTTCGCCGGCTGCGGCGGCTCGTCGAGGCCGAGGCCGAGCGAGGTGTCGGAGGCGTCTTCGGTGGATTCGGATGCCATGGCGGTCATCCTAGCGGCTCGGCGGGAGCCTGTCGAAGGCCGCTCGCCCCGGTCTGCAAAAAAAGAACAAAATGGGAAAGCGGGGCTGGCAAAATAGGATTTCGCCTGTCACGCTGGCGCCCGCGGCGAGTCGCCGGGCTCTTTGAACCGTCAGGCCAACGGCAAAACCGTCTGAACGGCGAGACTGAAAAGAAAGGGTTTTTTCGATGCTTCTACGGCAATTTCATCAACTTTGAAGCGCCGTGGGAGCCGGAACGACCCGGCGCATGATCTCGTTGCGGCTGCTTCCTTCCGGACCTGACCGGGTTGGCGAGAGCGCCGTCCGCCCGACTCCCGCCGCGCATATGGAATATTTGCTGCGACGCCGCAAGCCACGCCCTCCCGCGGGCCGGCGAAGGTCCTTACGCGAAGGTCTCGGCCACCAGTCGCGCGACGGCGGCGTGGGCGGCCGCGCGGGCCGGCAAAGCGGCATCTCCGCCGTCCTGATAGGAGGCGATGACGATCGGGGCGCGGTCCGGCGGCCAGGCGATGCCGACGTCATTGACCGCGCCGTTGGCACCGGTGCCGGTCTTGTGGCCGAAGCGCCAGCCCGCCGGCAGGCCGGGGCGGAGGCGGTCCGGGCCGGGGACGGCGCTGGTCAGCCAGTCGACGAGACGCGCGCGGGACCCCTCGCCGAGGGCGCGGCCGAGCACGAGCGTGCGGACGAGAGCGGCCATGGTTGCGGGACTGGTCGTGTCGCGCGGATCTCCCGGGAGGTTGCTGCCGAGCTCCATCTCGTAGCGGTCGAGGCGCGTGACCGGGTCGCCCTGGGCGCGGACGAAGCGGGTCAGCGCCTCGGGCCCGCCGAGCCGGCGCAGCAACAGATTGGCGGCGCTGTTGTCGCTGACCCGGACGATCGCTGCGGCCAGCGCCTCGACGGGGAGGCTTCCCCGGGCGAGATTCTCCGCGACGACCGGCGAATTGTCGAGCGGATCGCCGGGCGCGAATTCCAGCTGCTCGTCGAGCCGCACTCTGCCCTGCTCGGCTTCGGAGAGGACGAAGGCGGCGAGCGGCAGCTTGAAGGTCGAGGCCATGGAATAGCGGCCGAGCGGGTCGTGGACCAGGCGGCGGCCGCTGGCCGTGTCGATCGCGGCGACGCCTATCCTGGCGCCGCCGCCGAGCCCGCTGCGGATCGCGTCGAAGCGCTCGGGCGCGACCTCGCGCGGAGGCCCTGCCTCCGGTCCCGGCTCGACCCGGCTCGAATTGCAGGCGGCGGCGAAGGCGGCCGCGGAGGCGGCGAGAAAAAGGCGGCGGTCGATCATCGTCCCTGCATGTTATGCGAGGCGCCGGGCATGCGCACGGTCAAACTGACCAGCGCTTCGTCGAGCCGGATCTGGCAGGCGAGACGGGAGCGGCGCGTGACGCAGGCCGCAAGATCCAGCAGATCCTCCTCCTCGTCGCTGGCGGCGGGAAGCTTTGCAAAATCCTCCGCCGCGACGATGACGTGGCAGGTCGAGCAGGCCATCTGCCCCTCGCACGTCCCTTCCAGCGGCTGGCCCGCCGCCTGGGCAACGTCCAGCAGCCGCTCGCCCGGCGCGGCGTCGACCTCCTCGATGCGCTCCCCGTCGGCGGACACGAAGCGGACGCGGATCATGCGCGCCCGCCCAGCTGCCGCTCCGCCGCGCGGTCGATCCGGTCCAGCGCATCGACGAGCTCGGCCTCGCTGGTATAACGACCGAAGCCGAGCCGGATGCTGGAGGAGGCGACGAGGGCGTCCCGCGTGAGCGCGGACAAAACGTGGCTCGGCCGCCCCGAGCCGCTCGCGCAGGCCGAGCCGGCGGAGAAAGCCACGCTGCGAATCTCGGAAAACAGGCGCGCGGCGTCGATGCCCCGCCGGTGCACGTTGAGATTGCCCTTGTAGCGCGCCTCGATCGAACCGTTCACCTCCCAGGCGGCAAGGCGATCGAGGGCGATCGACCAGAGCCTCTCGACATGCGCGGCGTCGCTTTGCGCGTGCTCGGAAAGAAGGCGCGCCGCTTCGCCGAAGCCGACGCAAAGCGCGGGCGAGAGAGTGCCGGAGCGGAGCCCGCCTTCCTGCCCGCCGCCGTGGAGCAGCGGCTCCAGGGAGACCCCCTCCCTCACCCAAAGCGCCCCGATCCCTTTGGGCCCGTGGATCTTGTGCGCCGAGACCGCCACCATGTCGCAATCGCCGAGCTCAAGCGCCACGCGGCCGAAGCCCTGGACGGCGTCGCAGAAGAAGAGCGCGCCGCGCCGGCGGGCGAGCGCCGCCATCTCCGCGATTGGGTGGACGACGCCGATCTCGTTATTGACCAGCATCGCCGCGACCATGCCGGTTTCAGGCGTGATTCGCTTGGCGACCTCGTCCATCACGGCGGTCCCGTCGGCGGAGACGTCGAGGATCTCGACGTCGCAGCCCTGCTGACCAAGCCACCCGGCCGTGTCGAGCACTGCGGCATGCTCGGTCGCAAAGGTGACGATGCGGCGCTTCCCCGGGGGCAGTTGCGCAGCCGCGCCCTTCAGCGCCCAGTTGGCAGCCTCGGTCGCGCCGGATGTGAAGTAGAGACTGCCACCGTCCGCGCCGAGGGCCGCGGCAAGCTGCTCTCGCGCCACCTCGATCGCAGCGGCGGCTTCCCGGCCGATCCGGTGCGGTGAATGCGGGTTGGCGAAATTGGTCTCGAGCCAGGGCCGCATCGCCGCGGCGACTTCGGGCGCGAGCGGCGTCGTCGCCTGGTAATCGAGATAGATGGGCGCGGTCACGCGGCGCGGCGCTTCTCGTACAAGACGCGCCACTGGGCGAGGAGCGCATCGATGTCCGCCTCGCAGGTGCGCGGTCCGAAGCTGATGCGGACCACCTCGCGCGCCGCTTCCTCGCTCCAGCCCATGGCCGTGAGGACGTGGCTCGTCTTGAGGCTCCCGGAGGCGCAGGCACTGCCGGCGGAGACGGCGATGCCGGCAAGATCGAGCTGCATCATCTGCGCTGCGCCCGGCACCCCGGGCATGCGATAGGCCGAGATCGTCGCGATCCGCCGCGACTCGCCCGCTACGACCTCTCCGCCCGCGCCGCGAATGCCGTCGTCGAGCCGGACGCGGAGCGCTTCGGCCTGCTCGTACCAGCGATGATCGGCCTCGGCGGCGGCCGCGAAGCCGGCGATCAGCGGCACCGGCTGCGTCCCGGGGCGGTAACCCTGCTCCTGCCCGCCGACCGCCTCCAGGGCTGCGAGATCCTTGACCAGCAAAGCTCCGATCCCCGGGGGGCCGCCGAACTTGTGGGCCGCGACGACGACGAAGTCCGCGTCCGGGAGCGGTAATTTGCCGGCGCTTTGCGCGCAATCGGCGAGGAGCAGCCCGCCCGCCCTTTTCACGATCGCCGCGACCTCCTCGATCGGCTGCAGCACGCCGGTCTCGTTATTGACCGATTGCACCGCGACGAGCGGCCGCTCCGCGACTCCAAGCGCCGAGTTGAGGTCGCGGATGTCGACGCGCCCGTCGCTGCCGGCAGCCAGATGCTTCGCGCCGTCGGCGCAGCGAAGCACCGCGGGATGCTCGATCGCCGCGACGATCCGCGGGCCCGCCTTCGCGCGGCGCATCACGATCTCGATCGCTTCGGTGGCTCCCGATGTGAAGACGAGGGACCCGTTCCAGCCGAGCGCGGCCGCGATCCTGCGCCTTCCCTCCTCCAGGGCGGCACGCACCGCCCGCCCTTCTCCATGCGGCGAGGACGGGTTGGCCCAGATGCCGCAGGCCTCGGCCATCGCCGCCTGCGCCTCCGGCAGGATCGGCGTGGTGGAGGCATGATCGAGATAGATGCGGTTCGCCAAGCGGCCTGGTCCTCGTAAAAAATTGCGCTTCGAGCCTTCGGGCCTATATAGGCTCCGCCCGCACGGGGCCGAGCCCCGCCGCGTTTCCTTTGATGCCAGACAGCCTGCAGGTGCAATGCCCGAAGTCATATTTCCCGGCCCGGAAGGCCGCCTTGAGGGCCGATTCAGCCCCGGCATCCGCCCCCGCGCCCCGGTCGCCCTGATCCTCCATCCGCATCCGCAGGGCGGCGGCACGATGAACAACGGCATCGTCCAGGCGATGTACAAGACCTTCCTGCGCCGCGGCTTCGCGACCCTGCGGTTCAATTTCCGCGGCGTCGGCAAGAGCCAGGGCGTGTTCGACAACGGCATCGGCGAGCTGTCCGACGCCGCCTCGGCGCTCGACTGGGTGCAGTCGATCCATCCCGAAGCGGAATCGACCTGGATCGCCGGCTTCAGCTTCGGCGCCTGGATCGGCATGCAGCTCCTGATGCGCCGGCCCGAGGTGCGCGGCTTCATCTCGGTGGCGCCGCCCGCCAACATGTACGATTTCAGCTTCCTCGCGCCTTGCCCCTCCTCGGGCATCATCATCCAGGGCGAAGGCGACGAGGTGGTCAATCCGCCCGCCGTCCAGAAGCTCGTCGACAAGCTCCGGACCCAGCGCCACATCACCATCGAGTACAAGACGGTGCCCGGCGCCAATCATTTCTTCGTCAGCGAGATGCCGCTGCTGATGAAGGCCGTCGACGACTATCTCGACTATCGCCTCAGCCCCGGCTGCCCGATCCGCTAGAAGGTCAGATCGGCGCGTCACGCTCCTCGATGAAGGTGGAGCATGGCTTGTCCTGGTTCCAGGTCGGGCGCTGGAGAAACTCGGCGCGGTGGCGCAGCAGCTCGGCGCGGGCGCGGTTGAACTCGGCCTCGGCGATCGCCGGCGACGGCACGCGCACCGTCTTGCGGCCGAGCTCGCGCCCCGTCGCGTCGACCAGCACCGCCTCCCAGCTCCTCGCATTCGCCAGGGCAGCGATGACCGGTGCGTTGAAGGGGGACGAGAGCGAAAAGGACATGCCCTCTGCGCCCATGCGGTATCCGCGGCGGGTCTGCTTTGCCCCCTGCGCGAGAATCGTACCGGCAAGGACGCCGTCGCCGTACAGCCGTGCGTGGATCGCGCCGTCCCGGATACGGCCCGTCAGGAACGTGCCGAACGAGACAAAGTGCGGGCCGTAACGGAATGCGTCCGCCTCCGGCCGGCCGGTCCGCCAGCCGTAGACGCGCGGGCGCGCCGGCGGGCGGTTGTCGACGCTCCAGGACGCGCGCGGCCCGCCGCCCGGCTCGGGATCGTTGAGCTGGATGTGATAGAATTCGTCCGGCCGGCCCGGGCTGAAGTCCCGCCACATGCCGCCCGACAGGCCGTCCATATGGACCGCGACCGAGCAGCGATAGGGATCGCTGGCCGCCGTCGGCACCTCCGCCTCCGCCGCTTGTGGCTGGCCCGAAGCGAGCATCAAGGCGAGGATCGCGAGCATCGCGGCAAGGATAGCGCGCCGGGCGCTAGAGCGTCCAGACCAGAACGTTTCCGAGCAGGACGAGAGCGCAGACGATCATCAGGCTTCCCTTCCCGGGATTGCGACCGGAGGCGATCAGGTAGGCGCCGCCGGCGGCAAGGACGAAGGCCGCGATCATCAGGATCGAGAGCAGGTTCGCGGCGAGACCGGTCATCGTCTCGCCTTTTACACATGGTTAAGGACGCCGCCATAGACTGGCGGGATGGAGTCGGCGCCGCATATTTACGACGGGGATGAGATCGACGCCGCGATCCTCCCCAGCCTGTCCCTGCTCCTCGACACGCTGCTCGACGCGGCGGGCAGCGCCCGCCCGGGGATCGACGCCTTTGCCCACGCCGCCGAGATCCGCAGGCTTTCCCGCGGACTGGAGGAGCTTACGCGGCAGGAAGAGGCGCTGGCCGCGCTGGCCGCTGCGGCTCAGCTGCCGGCGCGACCCAGAATGTCGGCATAGAGCCCCGGATCGACGTTTCCGCCCGACACGACGACCACGCTGCGCTCGGTAAGCGGTCCCGCTTTTCCGCTCAAGGCTGCGGCAAGCGCTACCGCGCCGCCCGGCTCGGCGACGATCCTAAGCTGGCGCATGGCAAAGGCGATCGCCCGCTCGACCTCCACCTCGCTCACCGCCACCGCCGTCGCTGCGCGCGATCGCAGCACGTCGAAGGTAAGCGACGAGACGCGCTTGGTCTGGAGCGCATCGCAGGCCGTCGGCGGTGCGTCGTCGTCGACCGTCACGATCTCGCCGGCGGCAAGCGATCGCGCCATGTCGTCCCAGCCTTCGGGTTCGACAATGACAATGTCGGATTCCGGCAGCGCCAGAGCGATGCCCGAAGCGAGGCCGCCACCGCCGCAAGGGACGACGATCCTGTCCGGTGCGCCGCCGAGCTGTTCGCGGATCTCGACGCCGACGCTACCCTGCCCCTCGATGATGTCGACGTCGTCGAAGGAGGGGACGAGAACCGATCCGCTTGCGGCGGCGAGGCGGGCGGCGATCTCCTCGCGGCTTTCGACCGCGCGGTCGTAAAGGACGATCGTCGCGCCCGCTTCTTCGGTGGCGGCGAGCTTCACCTTCGGCGCGTCCGACGGCATCACGATCACGGCTGGGATGCCGAGCCGCCGCGCTGCCAGCGCCACGCCCTGGGCATGGTTGCCCGACGAAAAGGCGACCACGCCGCGCCCTCTCTCCTCTTCGCCGAGCTGGAGCAGGCGGTTGGTCGCACCGCGCAGCTTGAAGCTGCCGCTCTGCTGCAGAGCCTCGGCTTTCACCAGGAAGCGCACGCCTTGCCAGGACGCGGACAAAAGCGGCGTTCGCGTCACATGACCGGCGATGCGCTTCGCCGCAGCTGCGACACCCTTCGGCCCGGGCCGTCTCTCTGACACGCAAGCTCCTAATATTATGAGAGAAAATCCAACGCTTTACATGGGGGGGAGCGGCCCATATATCCCGGCTCGCTGCCCCATGGGGACTTCCAACAACCGCAAGGCAGCCTTGTCGTCAACTATCGCCTTTGGAGGTCCCTTGAGTTGCACACGCACCATAGCGCGCTGGGGCTAGCTGTCGCCCCTTCCGGCACCGTTACCGGTGCCGAGATCGCCAAGCTCCGTCCGGCCCAGCCGGTGACGCTCGTCCGTCCGCACGCCGCGCGGCGCGCGGCCCGCTTCTTCATCGAGAAGTTCCCGGGCCGGTCGCTCTATGCGGTGAAGGCGAACCCGTCGCCGGATCTCCTCCGCACCTTCTGGGAAAGCGGCGTCACCCATTACGACGTCGCCTCGATCGCGGAGGTGCGGCTGGTCGCCGAGACCCTGCCGGACGCGGTGCAATGCTTCATGCACCCGGTAAAGTCCGAGGAAGCGATCGCGGAAGCCTATCGGCTCGGCGTGCGGACCTTCGCGCTCGACACGCTCGAAGAGCTCGACAAGATCGTGAGAGCGACGGACGCCGCGGAGGATCTGAATCTGTGCGTGCGCATCCGCGTCTCGTCCGACCACGCCCGGCTCAGCCTCGCCTCGAAGTTCGGCGTCGAGCCCGACGAAGTGCAGGCGTTGCTCTTCGCGACCCGCCAGGCGGCGGATGCGCTCGGCATCTGCTTCCATGTCGGCAGCCAGGCGATGACTCCCGCTGCCTATAGCGAGGCGATGGAGCGCGTCCGCGCCGCGATCGTCGAGGCGGCGGTCACGGTCGACATCGTCGATGTCGGCGGCGGCTTTCCGTCCGTCTATCCCGGCATGGAGCCGCCGCCGCTCGAGGCCTATTTCGAGGTGATTTCCAGAGCCTTCGAGAGCCTGCCGATCTCCTACTCGGCCGAGCTGTGGTGCGAGCCGGGCCGGGCTTTGTGCGCCGAATATGCGAGCGTCCTCGTGCGAATCGAGAAGCGGCGCGGAGACACGTTGTACATTAACGACGGCGCATACGGTGCCTTGTTCGATGCGGCCCATCTCGGGTGGCGCTTTCCGGTTCGCCGTGTCGGCGCGGAGTATTCGCACGCGGGCGATCGCGGGTTCAGCTTCTACGGGCCGACCTGCGACGATCTCGACCATATGGCGGGGCCCTTCCATCTACCTGCCGACGTCGCGGCCGGCGACTACGTCGAGATCGGCATGCTCGGCGCCTATGGCTGCGCGATGCGGACCGGCTTCAACGGCTTCGGCACGACCGACCTTGCGGTGGTCGACGACGAGCCGATGGCGAGCCTGTTCGCCGAGAGCGGCGTGGAGGACAATGTCGTCGCGTTCCGGGCGAACCAGCGGCGGATCTGACGATCGCGAGTGCGACCGCTCGTTTCGCGGCAGAAGGAGTCGCTTCATTGAATGACGTTCTGGTGATCGGCGCGGGCGGCGTAGGTTCCGTCGCCGTCCACAAGATGGCGATGGCACCGAGCATCTTCGGCAAGGTGACGCTTGCGAGCCGCCGTCGCTTCAAATGCGAGGCGATCGCGGCTTCGGTGAAGGCGCGGACCGGCGTCACCATCGATGCGGCCGAGGTCGACGCCGACGACGCCACCGCGACCGCCGCGCTCATCGAGCGGGTCCGCCCCCGCCTGGTGGTGAATCTCGCCCTCCCCTACCAAGACCTCGCCATCATGGACGCGTGCCTCGCGACCGGAGTCGACTATCTGGACACTGCGAATTACGAGCCGCGCGAGACCGCCAAGTTCGAATATCACTGGCAATGGGCCTACCGGGAGCGCTTCCGCGAGGCCGGCCTGATGGCCCTGCTCGGCTCGGGTTTCGATCCCGGCGTCACCAGCGTCTTCGCGACCCATATCAGGAAGCATCTGCTCGACCGGATCGACCGGCTCGACATCCTGGACTGCAACGGCGGCGACCACGGCAAGGCGTTTGCCACCAACTTCAATCCCGAAATCAACATCCGCGAAGTGACGGCGCCCGCCCGCCACTGGGAGGACGGGCGCTGGATCGAATCGCCCGCCCTCTCCCGCAGGGAGCGTTTCGACTTTCCGGAGGTCGGCGAGCGCAACATGTACCTCATGTACCATGAGGAGCTGGAGTCGCTGGCCGCGCATCTGCCCGAAATCCAGCGCATCCGCTTCTGGATGACGTTCGGCGATGCCTATATCCAGCACCTCAACGTGCTTCAGAATGTCGGCATGACCTCGATCGAGCCGGTCGAATATGAAGGAAAGCAGATCGTGCCGCTGCAATTCCTGAAAGCGGTCCTGCCGGAACCGTCCGATCTCGGGCCGACCACCACTGGCAAGACCTGTATCGGCGACATCGCAACCGGCGAGAAGGACGGGCGCGAGCGCACCTTCTACGTCTACAATGTATGCGATCACGAGGCGGCGTTCGCGGAGGTCGGCAGCCAGGCGGTGAGCTATACGACCGGCGTCCCGGCGATGATCGGCGCCGCGCTGATGCTCAGGGGGGACTGGCGCGGCAAGGGCGTGTTCAACATCGAGCAGTTCGACCCGGACCCGTTCATGGCGATGCTGGGTGCGCACGGCCTGCCCTGGCAGTCGGTCGAGCTGGCGGAGCCTCTCGCTTTCTGATGGCGGACGATGCGAACGGTCTCCCGACCCGGGCCGGCGGGCCCGGCCGCTTCGCGGACTTCGATCTGCGGCGGGTCGAAACGCCGGCGTTCGTCGTCGACGAGGCTGCGATCAGGCGCAATCTCTCCATCCTGAGCGATATCAAGCACCAGTCAGGCGCCAGGATCCTGCTCGCGCTCAAGGCCTTCGCGATGTGGGCGCTCGCTCCCGTCGTCCGCGAATTTCTAGACGGCGTCTGCGCGTCGGGCCTCTGGGAAGCGAGGCTCGCGCGCGAGAAGTTTGGCGGCGAGGTCGCCACCTTCTGCGCCGGCTACAAGGCGGCGGATATCGAGGAGATCCTGAAGCTCTCTGACCATCTCATCTTCAACGGCCCGCAGCAGCTGCGGCGCTACTTGGACGAGATCGCGGCCGCCCGCGATGGCGGCGCGAGCTTCGACATCGGATTGCGGATCAATCCGCAGCACAGCGTCGGCGAGGTCGAGAAGTACGACCCAAGTCAGCGCTTTTCGCGGCTCGGCTATCCCATCTCCCAACTCGACGCGGATGCGATGCGGGGCGTGGAGGGGCTTCATTTTCACAATCTGTGCGAACAGAATTTCGAGCCGTTGCGCAGCACCTGGGAAGCGGTCCGCGGGCGACTCGCCCCCCATTTCGGCCAGCTGAAATGGCTCAATTTCGGCGGCGGCCACCACATTACCCGTTCGGACTATCGGCGCGATGCCTTGGTCGAATTCATCGCATCCGTGCGCGCGGAAACGGGCCTGTCCGTCTATCTCGAGCCCGGCGAGGCGGTCGCGCTCGATGCCGGCATCCTCGTGGGAGAAATCCTCGATACGTTCGGCAACGAGATGCCGCTGGCAATCACCGACATCAGCGCGACCTGCCACATGCCGGACGTGATCGAGGCGCCCTATCGCCCGGCTCTTCTCGGCGAGGCCGAACAGGACGCCGCTGTCGTCCGGATTGGCGGCCCATCCTGCCTTGCCGGAGACATTATCGGCGACTTCCGATTCGCCAGCCCCCCGCAGACCGGCGACCGCATCGCCTTCCTCGACCAGGCCCATTATTCCATGGTTAAGACCAACAGCTTCAACGGCGTACCTTTGCCGTCCATCTATCTGTGGAATAGCGACGACGACAGCCTGCGCCTCGTTCGCCGCTTCGACTACACGGATTTTCGGGATCGATTGTCCTAGTCGCGCAGCTTCGAGAGAATGACGGCGATGGCCGCCAGCGCCACCAGAACTGCCGCGGCCAAGCCTATCACCAGCGCGAGATGCTTGGCCTCCGTCAGGTCGGCCATCACACTGACGATGCTCGTCAGCGCGATCGCAGCCAGCAGGCTGCTCATGAGGCGGGCCGAATAGGTACGGTTGAGCTCGTGCGCGTCCTCGACGATCGCTTCGAGCCGGTCGAGTAGCTCGTGCGCACGCTGATAGCGCCCGGACGTGCCCATCCCGTCCTTCATCGCCTCGAGCGCGAGCGCTTCCTTGTCATAGCGAAGCATCCGGCTCGACTGGTTGATCGAAAGCTCGCGGAACAGCTCGAAGCGGCCGACGATGTTCTGGCGAAGGATTCGCGTGGCGCCGCGCTTCATCGGGTTGGCGACGGCGTCGAGCAGCTTTCGCAGGTCCGCGAGCGGCTCGACACAATGCGCGCCCTCCGCCTCCGCGCCATAGATCAGCTCGTCGATCCGCTCCTCGATCTCCGTGACGATGATCTCGTCGTGGACTGCGACCAGCCACATCAGCGAGAAATAGGGGCAGTGGCCGAGGCAGTCCTGCGCTTCCGCAAGAGTGCGCCAGTTGATCGCGATCTCGACGGTGAACCGGGGATGGCCGAAAATTCGAAAATCCGGGCCCTTGTAGAGGCAGCGGGTCGAGTCCCAGATTTCGGAGCGGTCCTGCTTTGGGAAGTCCGGTATCGCCTGAAGGATGCCGGCGAGAGCGAGCGAGCGGCGCACCTCGGGAGCGAGCGCGAGAGGATTGTGCGGTACGGTGCCGCCCGCCGGGTCCGGCTCGACCTCGAATTTCCCGATCTCGAGCTCCTCCACGAAGCAGGCGGTCTCGAAGAGCCAGTCGTCGTCGAGGCCGATCGCAAGGCTGCGTACGCTCTCCCAGCCGACCGGGCCGATGCCGTCCTTGAAGAGATGCGACAGCACGATGTCCCGCACGCCGTTCGGCGCCGGGCCACCGCTCGAGGCGAGGTGTTCGAGACGCTTTCCGACGAGCTCGACCAGCGTGTCGCTGAGTCCGCCTTGCTCGAAGCGGACGCGCGAGCCGTAATAGTCCCGCTCCGGGGCCGCGAGCGACAGCTTCTCGAACCAGATCAGCGAATATTCGTCGAGCGCCGCCTCCTGGCCCTCCTCCGCAAAGAAGGTGATCACGTAGAACAGGCGTCCGCTTCCGAAGGCGCAGAAATAGTCGCGATATTCGAGCGCGAGCCGGCAGGCCGCCTTGCCGGCCTCGATCTCTACACACCGGTTCTCGGCGGCATAGGACCAGCGGCGGGGCCGGACGAAGTCGACCCTGCGCAGGGCCGGGTCCTCCTCCGGCGGGGCCGCCGCGAAGATCAGGGGACGGCCGCCGCGGCCGGGGCGGCCGACCGTCACGTCGTCATGGAAAGACCGCACCGGGCCGATCAGGCTTTCGTGGATGCCGGGTTCGAGGTCGCGGTCGAGCGTCGCGAGCCGGAATGCTGCGCAGCGCCGCTCGCCGCTCACCGCGCTGTCGAGCTCGAAGGCGTAGCTTAGCGCGAAGCGGGCCGCGCCGAAGACCGGCGCTTCGCGGAACAGGACGGGTGCCGCCGCCGGCTCGCCCCCCTCAATTGTCCCCGCTTGCCCTGTCACCAAGCGGAAGAAAGGATATTTCGTCGCGCGAGTCCAGCCGGCGCATCATCGCTTCCGTCTCGCGATGCGCGGCGAGATCGGCGCCGAGCGCGGCGGCCAGCTCCGCCAGGAAGGCGGCGATCGCGGCGGCTGGGACGGTCCCGCTTGGCGGCAGCGTCTGGGCGAAGGCGAGAAGCAGCAGGCGGTGGACGTCCTTGCCTGGCTCGAGCGGCGGCATGAAATAGTCGAAATCCGCCGCCGCCGCGCCGAGCCTCGAGAGAATGAGATGGCGCGTACGCACGCCTTGCCGCTCGGACGGAGCAAGGCCAGGGGCGAGCAATTCCGTCTCGGCGAGAACGACAGGACGGAAGCCAGCCGTTTCCGCGATCCAGGCCAGAGCTGCCTCGACCAGCGACCGGCCGACGCCCCGGCGCCGGGCCGCTTGCGACACCGCGACATAGGTGATGAGGCCGGTGCGCGAGCGCCGGTAGAGTTCGGCGACGATCCCGCCGACGGGCCGGCCGTCGCCGCCCATCCGAAGCAGCACCGTGATCGCCGGTGCCGGCGGCGGCGGCGCGCTTTCCATGAGATCGAACCAGAGGCCCCATTCCTCGCGCAGATTCGGGTCTGGGAACGCGGGCAAATAGACGTCGCCGTAAAAAGCCTCGAGCAGTCGGCGGCGCTCGGCGGGATTGCAACGCGCAAGATCGAGCAGGCTCATCCCCTCTCCTAGCGCGGCAGCGGGCGGGCGCAACGCGGCGACTTTCATGCCGGCCGGCTTTCAGCCATCCTGACGCGGCAGTCCCGAGGGAGCGAGAATGATGGAACGTGCGGAAATCCTGGTCCCGATTGCCGTCCTGGTCGCCTGGTCGCTGGTCATGATGGTCTGGATGGTCTTGAGCCGCTTCGCCGCGATGAAGGCGAAGGGGATCAGCCTCAAGGGGCGGATCGGCGGCAAACCGGGCATCCTCGATGGCGTCGTCGAGGATCAGGCGCAGTGGAAGGCGCACAATTACATCCACCTGATGGAGCAGCCGACGCTCTTCTATGCGATCGGCCTGACGCTCGCGCTCGCCGGCGCAGGGGACGGGCTCAATGCAATGCTCGCCTGGGCCTATGTCGGGCTCAGGATCGTCCACAGCCTCATCCAGGCAATTGTGAACATCATCCTATATCGCTTTGTTTTCTTTATGCTCTCTTCGGTCGTATTGATCGCGATGACCGTGCAGGCGCTGATTGCGCTCATCGGCTGAAGGCGGCGGCGAGCTCGACATGGACCGACCAGCGGAACTGCCCGACCGGCTGGATCCATAAGAGCCGATAGCCGCCCTCGATAAGGGTCGCGGCATCGCGGGCGAAAGTGCTGGGGTTGCACGAGACGTAAGCGATCCGCTCGACCCTCGATGCGGCGATCTGCTCGATTTGCTCCCTGGCGCCGGCGCGCGGCGGATCGAGGACGACCGCGTCCAACTTGTCCAGCTCCGCCGCCATGAGCGGGCGCCGAAAGAGGTCCCGGTGCTCGACGAAAATCGGTCGTCCGGCCGATTTCGCAGCGCTGCCGAGCGCGATGCAGGCGTCGCGCTCGCCTTCTACGGCGAGAATCCGACAATCGAGTGCGAGCGCGAACGTGCCAAGTCCGGCGAACAGGTCGCCCACGCGCCGGGCCGGACCAAGCGCCGCCCGCACCGCCGCGACCAGCGCCGCCTCCCCCTCCTGCGTCGCCTGAAGGAAGGCGATGGGCGGAAGCGCAACCGCCACGCCGCCGAGCGTCGCGGTGACGAGCTCCGGTTCCCAGCGGGTCTGGGCCCCGTAACCGTCGTCGACCGCGAGGCGCGCGATCCGGTGCGCCTCGGCGAAACGGGTCAGCGCCTCTGCAGCTTCGAGGCCGTCGGCGGCGACCTTCTCGAGAAGCACGTCCGGACCCTGATCGGCAAGCGTAAGACGGACGCCTCCGCCGCCGCGTGGCCCAAGCAGCGTCCCCATAAGCTCGCGCAGCGGGTCAACGAGCGCGAAAAGCTCGGGCCGCAGGATGTGACATTCCCGCATGTCGATGACGCGGTGGCTGGCCTCGGCGTTGAAGCCGAGGGCGAAATGCCGGCCCTTGCGCTCCGCCCGCAGCGACGATCGCCGGCGGCTGTTCGGCGGCGAAATGTGCGGGGCTAGAATGTCTGGCAGCGGCATCTGTTGAGCGGCGAGAGCCGACGCGATCCTATCTCTGAGGAAGACGCCGTAGGCGGCGTCGTCGACATGCTGGAGCTGGCAGCCGCCGCAATCGGGGAAGTGACGGCATGGCGGCAGCGTGCGATGCGCACCAGGCGTTAGGGAGCCGTCGGGCGCAACCAGGTCGCCCGGCGCCGTCATCGGAAAGAAACGCCCGCTCTCTCCGACGCCGTCGCCGCGCGCGGCGAGTCGGAGAATCCGCTCGCTCTCGCTCACAGACATTCGCAAAATGCAGCGGGGAGGGTCTCCAGCAGATCTTCGGCGATCAGCCCCGGCCCGGCGAGGACTGCGGCGCGTCCGTGCAGCCAGGCGCCGGCGCAGGCCGCCTCGAAAGGCTCTAACCCGGCGGCGCGCACCGCAGCGACGATGCCGGCGAGGACGTCGCCCGTCCCGGCGGACGCCAACCAGGGCGATGGAGCCGAGATGGCGGCGCGGCCGTCCGGCGCGGCAATCACCGTGTCGGCGCCCTTGTAGACAATGACGGCACCGCTCATGCGCGCCGCACAACGTGCGCGTTCGATCTTGCTGCCGGGCAGTGCACCGAAAAGTCGTCGGAATTCGCCCTCGTGCGGTGTCAGGATCGCCCCGTCGAGTGCTGTCGGGTCCAGGTGCAACGCAAACAAAGCGTCCGCGTCCAGAATGAGTGGGGGCCCTGCCGCCCTCGCCCACCGCAGTCGCTTCGCCGCCGCCTCGCCCCGCCCGAGACCGGGACCGATGGCGAGGGCACCGATCCTATTGTCCTCCAATCCTGCGCCGTCACCCTGAACCACGGCATTCGGGACCCGCGCGACCGGGGCGTCCGAGACCAGCCTGACATAGCCTGCGCCCGCGCGGAGGGCAGCCGCAGCGGCCAGCGCGGCCGCGCCCGGCATCTCGCCGGCGACGACGGCGACATAGCCGCGGCGATATTTGTGGTCGTCCGGCCCGGCCGCGCGGAGTCGTGGCCGGGAAAGCACGACGAGCCGGCTGGCCGCCTCGATGCCGATGTCGGCGAGTATGATCTTGCCCATATGACGGGCGGCGGGCTGGAGAAGGTGCGAAGGCTTGTGCGTCTGGAAACCGATCGTCAGGTCGAAATCCGGTACCGGCGAGAGCAAGCTCCCGTCGTCGGTCGCGGCCCCGCTCGGCAGATCGATGGCGACGCGCAGCCGCGCGGCCGCGGCCATTGCCGCAAGGCGCTCCGCCGCTTCGGGAGCGAGCGCGCGCCTGAGACCCGTGCCGAACAATGCGTCGACGAGGAGCGGCGCCGGTTCGGCTTGTTCAAGCGGTGCCACGGGGCCGTCCCACCGAGCGCGGGCCGCCCTTGCCGCCTTCGTCGTGGGCTCGCCGAGCGCCGCGACGCGCACCTCCGCGCCTCGCTCCCGAAGCGACCGTGCGACGACATAGCCGTCGCCACCATTATTGCCTGGCCCGCACAGGATAAGCGCCGGCATGGGCCCGACATAGCGAAGGACCGCCTCGGCTGCTGCGAGGCCGGCACGCTCCATCAGGGCTTCGACCGGCGTGCCCGCCGCGATCGACCGCGCTTCGGCCGCGCGCATTTCCTCGGCAGTCAGGATGAAGCGCTCGTTCACCGACGCTCCGGACCGATCGCGACGGGAAGGCGAAACCGGTCTCCCCCTATCGCGACTTCGGCACGCCCATCGGCGATCACCGTCACCTGCGCGCGCTCGGCGCCGTCCGCCGCGATCGCCCCGCTTCCGTCGCGTGGCAGGAGGAGGCGGCGGAAGCCGCCTCGTCGGTTGCGGAGGGTGAGCGTGAGCCCCGCTTGACCCTCGCTTCGCTCCACCGTGCAGCTCCGCTCGAAGACGCCGCCCCCGATCGCGCATTCGATCGTCTCGCCGCGCGGGGCATCCCCGCCGCCGTTCTCGCGGCAGGCGACGATGAGCAAGATGGCGGCAGCGGGAGCTGTAACCTTCATGGGTGCCATGATTGTCACCGGCGGCGGCGGGCTGCAAGGCGCGCGGCGAAGGCGTCCGAGGCAATGAGGGCATCGAATGCGGCGTCCTGCCCCGCATCGTCGCGGACTCCGGCCGCAGCAAGGCGGATTCCGCGTTTCAGCGTCGCGAGGCTGGCCGCATCGTTGGCAAGCATGGCAGCGACAATCTCCCCGAGCTCGGCGGCCGGGGCGTCGGCAAGCCCGATACGGATCGCATCAGCCGGGTCGATCGCCGCACCGGTGAACAGAAGCCTAGCCGCCTGTGCGGGTCCGACGAGCGTCACGAGGCGAAAGACGTCTTCCTGGGGATACGATATTCCCATCCTCGCCGGCGTGATCGCGAAACGCGCTCCAGGTCCCGCCAAGCGCAGGTCGCAGGCGAGAGCGAGGGCGACGCCGGCGCCGTAGCAGGGGCCTCCGATAAGGGCGACGCTCGGCATGGGGAACGAAGCGATCGCCTCGATCCCGCGTCGCGTGGCTCGGCGGAACCCGGCAGCCGCCGCGGCATCGCCTCTCATCCGCGCGAAATCGGCGAGGTCCGCGCCGGCGCAGAAGGCGTCCACGGTGCCCGACAGGATCAGGACGCGCGCGCCCTCGGCCTTCCTTACTGTCTCGGCCAGCGCGTCCCAGCCGGCGAGAGGGATCGCGTTTCGCGCCTCAGGACGCGCCAAGGTGATCCGGGCGACTTCGCCTTCGGTGCAAAGCTCGAACATCGCGTGGCTCTGCCGCCGCGCGGCGCGCCTGTCTCGAAAAAAGAGGCCGGGCGCCTCCCGCATGAAGGCACCCGGCCCGAAAGCTCCGCGGCGCCTGCCGGTGGGAGGCGGGGACCGCGGCCAGATGTCCACCGGCGTGACGCCGGGTGTCGACCCGTACCCTCAAGAGAGCAAGAGCCGTGCCACGACGCAAAGCTGCGCCTCGCGATGGTAAACGGTCGAAAACCACTGTGCCGAAACGGGAGACGCGGGTCAGCGGAGACGGGTCGAGAGCTGCCACCAGAAGGGATGTGCCTCCCGTATCTGGGCCGCCGCGGCATCGCGCATGGCGGCGTCGTCGAACAGGCCGAAGCAGGTCGCGCCCGATCCCGACATCCGGGCGAGCCTCGCCGCGGAGAGCGACGCGAGCATGTCGGCGATCTCCGGCACGAGCGCGAGCGCCGCGGGCTCGAGATCGTTGCGCGAGCCCTCGAGCGAGCCGAGCGGCCCCTTATCCTCGCCCTCCCAGCCCGCAAACACCGCGGCGGTCGAGAGCGGCGTGCCCGGGTTGACCAGCAGCAAGGACGCGCCAGCGAGGTCCTCGCCTCCCCAGGCCTGGAGGCGGTCGCCCCTCCCCTCGCCTCGCGCGGGCCGGCTGTAGAGGCAGGCGGGGACGTCCGCGCCGAGACGTGCGGCGAGCTCGTGCAGAGCCGCCGCGGGTGGGTCGATGTCCCACCAGCGGCAGAGCAGGCGAAGCGCCGCACCGGCATCGGCCGAGCCGCCGCCGAGGCCTGCCGAAACCGGGAGCCTCTTCTCCAAAGTCAAAGCTGCGCCGCGGGTGATGCCGGCCATTTCGGCCAGTGCGCGCGCGGCGAGCATTGCGAGATTGTCCTCGCCGGAGCTCAATTCGTGGCCGAACGGACCCGAGACGGCGAGGCTCAGCTCGTCCGCCTCCTCGACCGCGAGCAGATCGCCCTCCTGGCAAAAGGCGAAGATCGTCTCGATCCGGTGATAGCCGTCCCGCTCTTTCCCCCGCACGTGCAAGGCGAGGTTGAGCTTGGCGAAGGCGGTCTCCTGCATGGATGGCTAGCGAGCGGCAAGCTGCGGCGTCAGCCCCGTGTCGATCTTGGCGCGCAGCCGCACGGCGTCGTCCGCCTCCGCATAGACGAGCGCGGCCTTCCAGGCATATCGCGCCTCGAGACGGCGGCCGGCGCGGTAATAGGCGTCGCCGAGATGCTCGTTGATGGTGACGTCGGCGGGCTCCGCGCGCGCGGCGCGCTCGAGCAGCTCGATCGCCCGCGGCAGGTCGCCGGTAAGGTAATAGGCCCAGCCCAGCGAGTCGGCGATCGAGCCGTTGTCGGGCGCGAGCCGGTGCGCTTCGGCGACGAGGTTGAGCGCCTCGCTTATGTTCTCGCGCCGCTCGAGCTGGGCGTAGCCGAGATAGTTGAGCACCAACGGCTCGTTGGGAGCAAGCGCGTGGGCGCGCTCGAGCGCGGCCTTGCCGGCAGTCCAATCGCCGGCCCGTTCGAGCGCGCCGCCGCGGATCAAGTAGAGCGCCCAAAGCGGCGAGTCCGGCCCGCCTTCGCCGGCGAGCGCGATCGCCCTTTCATAGGCCTCGGCGCCCTCTCGGTGACGCTCGAGCTCGACATAGATGTCGCCGAGCCGCGTCCAGTCGGAGACGCGAGCGCCAGGCGCGCGGGTCGCCGCCAGCGCGGCCGCGATCGCTTCGTCCCTGCGCTCGGATGCGAGCAGGCTGCGCACGCCGAGGTCGAGAGCGTTGCCCGCGAACGGATCGTCGGCTGGGACGTTGGCGAGGGCGGCGAGCGCTGGACCGTGACGATTCTGCGAGGCGAGGAGCTCGGCGGCGATCAGCCAGGCCTCGCTGTTCTCGGGCGCGAGGAAGCTGGCGAGGCGCGTGAAGCTCAAAGCGAGCGGACGCACTTCCTGCGCGTTGAGGTCGAGCGCGATCCGGATCAGGAACTCGGCGATGCCGGCGCTGGCCGTCGAGATCTCTCCGCGCAGCGGTCGCCGCGCCTCGATCTGCGCGCGGGCGCGGGCGAGCGGCTCGCCGGGCCCCGCGAGGAGCGCGAGCGCCTCGCGCCGGTCGCCGCGTCGCGCGAGCAGGGCCGCACCGGCGATGCGCAGGCGCTGGCCGCGCGTCCCGCTTTGCTCGGCGAAGGCGGCGAAGGCCTCGGCCGACGCACTGGGGCGCCGCGCCAGCTGGAGCAGCGCGCGCTGCTCGGGGACGTAGCTCTGCGCCGGCCCGGCGGCGGCTGCCGAATCGAGGATGGCGAGCGGATCGCCGCGCCCCGACCCCTGCGCGACCCAGGCTCTCAGGATCGGCGCCATGAAGGCGAACACCTCGTCCTGGGCGAGCGCGTCGATCTGGGCGTTGGCCGCTGCCCAGCTGCGGGTGCGCAGTGCCTCGCCGAGCAGGGTAAGGCGCACCTCCGGGCTCGGCGCGCCCGCGGCCGCTAGGATCATCGCGGCGCGGACGGCCAGCGCGCGGTCGCCCGAGGCGATGGCGTAGCCGAGGGCGCTCGTCGCGAGCACCTGGCTCTGCGGCGTCGCGGCGAGAGCGGCGGCATAATTTCGGCTCGCTTGGTCGGTCGAGCCGTCGCTCGCCGCCATCCGCGCCTGGACGTAGGCGCGCAGCGCCGCCGGCTCGTCGGTATTCGCTCGCGCCGCGGCGCTCGGCAGGATCAGTGCGCCGGCTGCGAGGAGCCCGACCAGGCTTTGTCTACATATTGGGGTAATTGGGGCCTCCTCCGCCTTCGGGGACGACCCAGTTTATGTTCTGGGTCGGGTCCTTGATATCGCATGTCTTGCAGTGGACGCAGTTTTGCGCGTTGATCTGGAGGCGCGGGCGGCCTCCTTCCTCGACGAACTCGTAAACGCCCGCCGGGCAGTAACGCTGCTCCGGCCCGTCAAAATCGGGCAGGTTGACCTCAGTCGGAATCGCCGCGTCCTTCAGCGTCAGGTGAACCGGCTGGTCCTCCTCGTGATTGGTGTTGGACACGAATACCGAAGAGAGGCGATCGAAGCTGATCACGCCGTCGGGCCTGGGATAGGCGATCGGCCTGACCATGTCCTTCCGCCACAAGGTCTCGTTGTCGGGATGATGGCGCGCGGTGAACGGCAGGCCGATCCTGAGATAGCGCATCCACATGTCGGTGCCGGCGAGAAGCGTCCCCAGGGTCCCGCCCCATTTCGCCACCATCGGCTCGACGTTGCGCACCATCTTGAGCTCTTTGGCGACCCAGCTCGAATGGAGCGCCTCCGGATAGGCGCCCAGCCGGTCGCCCTGCCGCCCCGACTGGATCGCCGCGAATGCCGCTTCCGCGGCCAGCATGCCCGACTTGATCGCCGTGTGACTGCCCTTGATCCGCGGCACGTTGACGAAGCCCGCGGCGCAGCCGATCAGCGCTCCGCCCGGAAAGGCAAGCTCCGGTATCGCCTGGTAGCCGCCCTCGTTGATCGCCCGGGCGCCGTAGCTCACCCTCCGCCCGCCTTCGAGGAAGCAGCGCACCGCCGGATGCTGCTTCCAGCGCTGGAACTCCTCGAACGGCGAGAGATAGGGGTTGCGGTAGTTCAAGGCGACCACGAAACCCAGAGCGACCTGGTTGTTCTCCTGGTGATAGAGAAAGCCCCCGCCCCAGCTGTCGTCGTCGAGCGGCCAGCCCTGGGTGTGGATGACGCGCCCCGGCTCGTGCTTGTCGGGATCGATGTCCCAGAGCTCCTTGAGGCCGATGCCGTAGACCTGGGGTTGCGACCCGGCGTCGAGATGGAAGATGCGCTTGACCTGCTTGGTCAGGTGCCCGCGCGCGCCCTCGGCGAAGAAGGTGTATTTGCCGTGGAGCTCCATCCCGGGCTGGTATTCGGCCTTGCGCGTGCCGTCCCGCGCGACACCCATGTCGCCGGTCGCGACGCCCTTCACCGACCCGTCCTCGTGGAACAGCACCTCGGCCGCGGCGAAGCCCGGGAAGATCTCGACGCCCAGCGCTTCCGCCTGGCCGGCGAGCCAGCGGCAGAAATTGCCCAGGCTGAGCGTGTAGGTGCCCTTGTTGTTCATGAAGGGCGGCATGAAGATGTGCGGCAGGTTGTACTTCTTGCGCTCGGAAAGCACCCAATGCTCGTTCCTGGTGACCGGCACGGTCAACGGGCTATCGAGGTCGCGCCAGTTCGGCAGGAGCTCGTCGAGGCCTCTGGGATCCATTACCGCGCCGGACAGGATGTGGGCGCCGACTTCCGAGCCCTTTTCGAGCACGCAAACGGAGATCTCCGCGTTCGCCTCGGCAGCGAGCTGCTTGACGCGAATAGCGGCGGAAAGACCCGCCGGACCGGCACCGACGATGACGACGTCGTAAGCCATCGACTCGCGATCGGCCATTCGCTCCTCCGCTTGCGGGCGCCGTCCTGACTCGTGTCGTCGCAAACGGCCAACGGCTTGCAGATAAGCGGCAATCCCGCGGTTGACCAGCCCGCGGCGGCGCGGGTCAGGTGCTTGCCAGTGGAGCGGGCCGAAGAACGACTGACCGCCGCCGAGCAGGCGAGCGTGCTGCGATGGTGGCTGGACGCCGGCGTCGACGTCGCCGTCGCGGAGGAACCGCGCGACTGGCTGAAGGCGAAACCGCCGCTGCCGGCGCCCGATGTGAAGTCCCGGGCGGCAGCGCCGCTCGTCCATGAGGACGAGCTGCCCGGACAGCTGGACATGTTCCATGCCTATCTCCAGTCGAGCGACGCTCTCCCCTTCGCCGCGGCCGCGGCGCCGCGAGTTTGCCCGGCCGGCGATCCGGCGTCCGGCCTGATGATCATGATCGACATGCCTTCGGCCGAGGATTGCAGCGCCGGGACCTTGCTCTCGGGCGACGTCGGGCGCCTGTTCGATCGGATGCTGGCCGCGATCGGCCGCGACCGCTCGACGGTTTACTTCGCGGCCCTGTCCTGCCTGCGTTCCGCCGACGGACGGCTCGCGGGTCCGCAGGAAAGGCAATGCGCCCTGCTCGCCCGCCACCATATCGGCCTTGCCGCGCCCCGGGCGCTGCTCCTGTTCGGCGACGCGACGGCCAAGTCACTGCTCGGCCTCCCGGTCACCCGCGCCCGCGGCCGCTGGCACGAGGTCGCGACCCATTCGGGGCCAGTACGGACGATCGCGACCCTGTCGCCGCGCCAGCTCCTCACGCACCCGGCGCAGAAGGCGCATGCCTGGGCCGATCTCCAGATGCTGATCGAAGGACTGAAGTGATGCACAGGCTCACCGCCCTCCTCCTCGCGGCCGTTGCCATACCTGCCGCTGCCGCCGAGCTGCCGTCATCCGCCGCGCTTGAAGCGTTCGACGAGGCCGAACAAGGCGCCGCCGCCCAGGCGCCACTTCCGACGATCCTCACCGCGGAGCAGCGCAACTCCTATCGCGAGGTCGCCGCGCTGATCCGCGCCCGCGACTGGGCGGGCGCCGCCGCGCGACTGGACACCATGGGCGACGGCCCGCTCCACAATGTGATGCGTGCTCGTCTTTACCTCGCGCCGGGCTCGCGCCGGGTCGGGATGGAACCACTGCTCGCATTGCTTTCGCGGGCGCGCGAGCTTCCGCAAGCGGAGCAGCTCGCCCGCCTGGCCACGAGCCGCGGTGCCGTCGAGCTGCCCAATCTCCCGCAACAGCAGCGCCTCGTGGGGCAGCCGGGCCAGCCGCGCCGCGGCCGCGCGCGGGGCCTCAGAGGCGTTCCGGAGATCGCCGCCCTCGACGCTCTCATCCAGCCGCTGATCGTCGCCGACCGCCCCGCCGAGGCCGAAGCCATCCTCGCCGCGCGCGAGGTCGAGCTCACCGACGAGGTGCGCACCGAGTTCCAGCAGCGCGTCGCCTGGTCCCACTTCCTGATCGGCAATGATGCCGATGCGCGGCGTTTGGCCGATCGGGCACGCAGGGGCCTGGGCGAGTTCGTGCCGCATGCCGACTGGGTTTCGGGCCTCGCCAGCTGGCGCATGGGCGATTGCGCGGCGGCAGCCGAGGCCTTTGCCAGCACCGCGCGGCGCACGACCGACCAGGAGCTCGCCGCCGCCGGCCATTATTGGGCGGCGCGCGCCGATCTCGCCTGCCGCCGTCCCGAGCGCGTGCAGGCGCATCTGCGCAATGCCGCCCGGCTCGGCGAAACGTTCTACGGCATCCTCGCCGCCCGCGCGCTCGGCCTGCGCCAGAGCACGATCCCGAACAGCGGCAGCCTCGCCCGGTCGGACTGGCGTGTCCTCGCCGACCGTAGCAACGTCCGGGCCGCCATGGCGCTGCTGGAGATCGGCGATCGCTCCGGCGCCGACGAGCATCTCCGCCACCAGGCGCGGATCGGCCGCCCCAGCGAGCATGAGCCGCTCATCCAGGTCGCGGCCCGCCTCAACCTCACCGGCACGCAGATGTGGCTTGCCCACAATGCGCCCAGGGGCGTCACCGTCGATCCGCTCGCCCGCTATCCGCTGCCGGAATGGGCGCCCCCGCGCGGCTGGCGCGTCGACCGCGCCCTCGCCTTCGCCCATGCGCTTCAGGAATCGAACTTCCGTCCCGACGCAGTGAGCCCCGCCGGCGCGCGCGGCCTGATGCAGGTCCGCCCCGGCACGGCGGGCGACATTGCCCGCTGGCGCGGCGAAAGCGCCGCCGGGATCGAGCTCACCGACCCCAATACCAATGTTGAATTCGGCCAGTCCTACCTCGAATATCTGCGCGATCTGCCCGGCACCGGCGGTCTCCTGCCGCGCGTCATCGCCGCATATAATGCGGGCCCGGGACCGATTCCGGAATGGACGGCGCGCGGCCTCGATCAGGGCGATCCGCTCCTCTTCATCGAGTCCATCCCCTATTGGGAGACGCGCGGCTACGTCCCGATCATCCTGCGCAATTACTGGGTCTACGAGCAGCGCCTCGGTCGCGCGGGGCCAAGCAGGGCCGCGCTCGTCCAAGGCTTGTGGCCTCGCTTCCCCGGCATGCCGGGCCCCAATGCGGTGCGCCTGCAACCGCAGCCGCGCCAGAATGCGATGGGAACGCGTTAGTTCTTGATCTGTTCTCACGCTCCTGCGATAGCGGGTGCGTGAGACCCGATGCCCGCCACGGCCGCGGCGCCCCCGAAAACAGGACGCCCACCCGCTTCGGACTCGCCGTCCGCGAGGCCGACGGCGACTGGCTCGACGCCCGGGACGATGTCGACGACGGCCCGCCGCCGCTCCGCACCACCGTGACGGTCGAGAAGCCAAGGACGATCATCGCCAGGAACAGCTCGCCGGACGTGAGCTTCGACCGCTCGATCAACCCCTATCGCGGCTGCGAGCATGGCTGCATCTACTGCTTCGCGCGGCCCACCCACGCCTTCCACGATCTGTCGCCCGGGCTCGACTTCGAATCGCGGCTGTTCGTCAAACCGAACGCGGCGCAGCTCCTGCGCACGGAGCTCGGCCGACCCGGCTATCGCCCCGCGCCGATCGCGATGGGGACGAACACGGACCCCTATCAGCCGATCGAGGGCAAGTGGCGGATCGTGCGCGAGATCCTCGAAGTCCTCGCCGAGACGCGCCATCCGGTGATGATCACGACCAAGTCCAACCGCGTGCTGCGCGATCTCGACCTGCTCGTGCCGATGGGCGCCCAGCGGCTGGCAGGCGTCGCTTTGTCGGTGACCTCGCTCGATCCCAAAGTATCGCGCACGCTCGAGCCGCGCGCGCCCTCGGCCAAAAAGCGGCTCGCGGCGGTCAAGGCCCTGGCCGCGGCGGGAATTCCGACGTCGGTCGCGATCGCGCCCGTGGTGCCGCAGGTCACCGATCATGAGCTCGAAGCGATTGTCGAGGCGGCCGCCGAGGCAGGCGCACGCGGCGTCTTCTACATCCCGGTTCGCCTGCCCCATGAAGTGGCGCCCCTCTTCCGCGCCTGGCTCGACGAACATTATGCGGACCGCGCGTCGAAGGTCATGAACACGATCCGCTCGATCCGCGGCGGCAAGGACAACGACCCGAACTGGTTCACGCGGATGCGGGGCCAAGGCCCCTGGGCGGACTTGCTCAAGACGCGCTTCGACATCGCGGTCAGGAAGCACGGTCTCAACAGCGACAAGAGGCCGCTGCGCACCGACCTGTTCATCCCGCCGAGCGGGCCGCAGCTGAGGCTGCTCTAGTTCCCCCGCGTCGGGGCGGCGTCTACGCGGTCGGCAGCCTGTGGTTCTTATACTGGTCGCGGATGGCGGTCTTGAGGAGCTTGCCGGTGGCGGTGTGGGGCAGCGAGTCGACGAAGACGATCTCATCGGGGAGCCACCATTTGGCAACGCATCCCGTCAGATGTTCCTGCACCTTGTCGGCGCACACGTCGGCGCCCTCCTTCCTGACGCAGAGGAGCAAGGGCCGTTCGTCCCATTTGGGGTGAGGGATCCCGATCGCCGCTGCCTCGGCGATACCGGGGCAGCCCATCGCCGCATTCTCGAGCTCGATCGAGCTGATCCACTCGCCGCCGGACTTGATCACGTCCTTGGACCGGTCGGTGATCTGCATCGTGCCGTCGGGATGGATCACCGCGACATCGCCCGTGTCGAACCAGCCTTCCGCGTCGACCGCCTTGTCGGCTTCCTGGAAATATTGCTCGATCACCCAGGGGCCGCGCACCATCAGCCGCCCGGAGCTGACGCCGTCGCGCGGCTGCTCGCGGCCGTCGTCGTCGACGATCTTCATCTCGACTCCGAACGGGACCCGCCCCTGCTTGGCGATCAGGTCGATCTGTTCCTCGAAGCTCAAGCTGTCGAAATCGTGCGGACGCCCGCCGGTCGTGCCGATCGGCGACATCTCGGTCATGCCCCAGGCGTGGCCGACCTGGATGCCGCGCCGCTCGAAGAACTCGATCATCGCCCGCGGCGCCGCCGAGCCGCCGATCGTGACGAGCCGGAGCCGCCCGAAGTCGCGGCCGCTCGCTTCCGAATATTGCATTATCGCGAGCCAGACGGTGGGCACGGCGGCGGTGTGCGTTACGCCTTCGTCATGGAGAAGGTCGCAGACCACCTCGGGCGTGTAGTCGGCCGTGAAGACGAGCTTCGACCCGGCCAGCGGCGAGGCGAAGGGCAGGCCCCAGGCGCCTGCGTGGAACATCGGCACGATCGGTAGCACCACCGCGCGCCGCGACAGCTCGAATACGTCCGGCTGCACCTCGGCCATGGCATGGATGACCGTCGATCGATGCTCGTAGAGCACGCCCTTGGGATTCCCGGTCGTGCCGGACGTGTAGCAGAGCATGGCCGGCTCGCGCTCGTCGCCCTCGACCCAGCGATAGTCTCCGCTCTCGCCGGCGATCAGGCTCTCGAATCCGTCCTCGCCCGCCGGGGGATCGAAGCAGATGAAGTGCTCGACCGAACCCAGTTGTGCGCGGATCTTGTCGACGATCGGCCGGAAGGCGCGATCGAACAGCAGCACCCGGTCTTGGGCATGGTTGAAGATGTAGACGAGCTGGTCTTCGAAGAGCCGCGGGTTCACCGTGTGGATGATCCCGCCCATGCCGATCGCGCCATACCAGGAGACGAGGTGGCGGCTGTGGTTCATGGCGAGCGTGGCGACCCGATCGCCGCGGCCGATGCCGAGCCGCTCCAGCGCCTGCGCCAGCCGGCGCGCATCGCGCGCGACCCCGGCGTAATCGGTACGAGTCTCGCTGCCATCCGCCCAGCGCGAGACCATTTCGCGCGCGCCGTGCTCCCGCTCGGCATGGTCGAGGATCCGCATGATCCTCAGCGGCCAATCCTGCATTCCGCCCAGCATAGATCCTCCCCTCCGGGCCGGCACCTTAATGGCGGCTAGGAGGCAAGGGCAAGGCGCGCGCGCTCGGCGGTGGAAAGGTGGACGCGCACAACCCCGTCGACCCGCTCGATCCGTGCCGCGAGCTCGGCATCGAGCCGGAAGTCCCGGCCGAGGACGAGATCGGCGCGTCCGCCGCCGGCGATGGAGGCGACGAGCTTGAGGACGCCGTTGCCGCCGTGCGCGTCCGCCACGGCGTCGCGCAGGCGAAGGAGCGCGGCCGGTGAGTCCACTTCGACCTCGAGCTGAAGGCGGGTGCGCAGAGCCAGTCCCTCGAACGACTGGAACGACTTGATCGTGACGCGCGGCGCGTCCTCGCCGGGACGGCGATCGAGCTCGACGTTGAGGAGGCCGCAATTGCCGTCCTTCGCCGCCGCTTCGATCTGCGCCGCGACCGGTTCGTCGAACACGGTCGCGACGAACTGGCCCGATGCATCGGACATGGTTGCCATTTGATAGCGCCGGCCCTTGGCCGAGGTCCGCCAGCGCACGTCCTCGACCAGCCCGGCCATGACCGCCATCGTCCTGCCCCCGTCCACCGGGGCAGCGAGCGAGGCGAGATCGGCGAAGCTCTTCGCGCCATGGGCAATGACGAGGTGGCGATAGCGATCGACGGGATGGGCCGAAAAATAAAAGCCGAAGCTCTCTTTCTCCTGGGTCATGCGCTCGGCGAGCGACCAGGCTTTCGCCGTCGGCATGCGGATCGGCGCGATGTCGGCCGAGCCTTTGCCGAAGAGGCCGCCCTGCCCGCTGATCCGCGCCTCTGCCGCGCTGGCGGCAACGGCGAGGATCGTCTCCGCCGCCGCGAAGACGGTGGCCCGGTCGGGCGCTATCTCGTCGAAGGCGCCGCCGCCGGAAAGGCTTTCGATCTGGCGGCGGTTGAGGAGCCTGGGATCGACGCGCGCCGCGAAATCGTCGAGATCGACGAAGCGACCGTTCGCGCGCCGCGCCTCGACGAGCTGCTCCATCGCTTTCTCGCCGACATTCTTGAGCGCGCCCAGGGCATAGCGGACGGCCAGGCCCTCGCCGCGGCCTTCGACTGCGAATTCCGCCTCGGAGGCGTTGATCGACGGCGGCAGGCATTCGACACCGAGCCGGCGCATGTCGTCGGCGAAGATCGATAGTTTCTCGGTCTGGTGGATGTCGAAGCACATCGACGCAGCGTAGAACTCGACCGGAAAATGCGCCTTGAGCCAGGCCGTCTGGTAGGCGACGAGCGCGTAGGCGGCGGCGTGGCTCTTGTTGAAGCCGTAGCCGGCGAACTTGTCGATCAAGTCGAACAATTCGTTCGCCTTTGAGGCGGGGATGCCGTTCACCTGCTCGCAGCCCGCGACGAAACCCGCGCGCTGCGCGTCCATCTCGGCCTTGATCTTTTTGCCCATGGCGCGGCGCAGGAGGTCCGCCTGACCGAGGCTGTAGCCCGCGAGCACCTTTGCGGCCTCCATCACCTGCTCCTGGTAGACGAAGATGCCGTACGTCTCCTTCAGCACCTCCTCGAGCAAGGGATGGGGATAGCGGATCTCCTCCCGCCCGTTCTTGCGCGCGCCGAAGGAGGGGATGTTGTCCATCGGGCCGGGCCGGTAGAGCGAGACGAGCGCGATGATGTCCTCGAAGCTGGTCGGCTTCACCGCCGCGAGCGTGCGCCGCATGCCTTCCGATTCGAGCTGGAAGACGCCGACCGTCTCACCGCGCTTCAGAAGCTCGAACACCGCGGGATCGTCCCAGGCGACCCGGTCGAGATCCACGTCGATGCCGCGCTTGGCGAGCATCTCGACCGCTTTCCTGATGACGGAAAGCGTTTTGAGGCCCAGAAAATCGAACTTCACCAGGCCCGCCGCCTCGACATATTTCATGTCGAACTGAGTCACCGGCATGTCCGAGCGCGGATCGCGGTAAAGGGGCACGAGCTGGTCGAGCGGCCTGTCGGCGATGACCACGCCGGCGGCATGGGTGGAGCTGTGGCGCGGCAGGCCTTCGAGCTTCATCGCGAGGTCGAACAAGCGGCGGACCTGGGCGTCGTTCTTGTATTCGGCAGCGAGCTCCGAGACGCCGTTGAGCGCCCGCTCCAGGGTCCAGGGATCGGTCGGGTGATTGGGGATGAGCTTGGCGAGCCGGTCGACCTGGCCGTACGGCATCTGGAGCACGCGCCCGGTGTCCTTGAGCACGGCGCGCGCCTTCAATTTACCGAAGGTGATGATCTGGGCGACGCGATCCTCGCCGTAGCGCTGCTGGACGTAGCGTATGACCTCGCCGCGCCTTGTTTCGCAGAAATCGATGTCGAAGTCCGGCATCGACACGCGCTCGGGAGTGAGGAAGCGCTCGAACAGCAGGCCGAGGCGGATCGGGTCGAGGTCGGTGATGGTGAGCGCCCAGGCGACCACCGAGCCTGCCCCGGAGCCGCGGCCGGGCCCGACCGGGATGTCGTTCTCCTTGGCCCATTTGATGAAGTCGGCGACGATCAGGAAATAACCCGGGAAGCCCATCCCGACGATGATCTCGACTTCATAGTCGAGCCGGTCGAAATAGGCGCGGTAGTGGTCCTCGAGCGCCGCCGTGTCCCGGCGAAGGCCGGGACCCAGTCCGGCCGCCCCTCCTGGACCCCGGCTTTCGCCGGGGAGCCCGTAGCGTTCGAGCCTCGCGATCAGCCCTTCCCTTGCGTCGCGCCTCAGCTGCTCCGCCTCGCCCGCCAAGTCGCCGGCGATGCTCGGCAGGATCGGCTTGCGCCTGGGCGCCCCGAACGCGCAGCGGCGGGCGACGACCGCGCTGTTCTCGATCGCCTCGGGGAGATCCTCGAACAGCCGGCG
>DASVVQ010000032.1:0-126449 GCA_036386475.1 Allosphingosinicella sp.
CGACGCGGAGGCGGATCGCCCGGCGATTGGTCGAGAGGAGCACTGCAAGCGCCAGGATGACGGCGATGCCGAGCACGCCCAAAAGTTTCTCGTTCACTCCGGTTCCCCCTACCAGACCATGCCTTTTGCAGCGATCGCGGCGGCTTCGTCCAGCAGTTTGAGTGCTTCGTCGGGCGTTTGCGCGACCAGCATCTGCTTGCGCCTCGGAGAGGACAGGAAACCGCTCGCCGTCGCATGGTCCATGAATTCGATCAGCCCGTCCCAGAATCCCGCGACGTTCAACAGGCACAGGGGCTGGGCGTGGTAGCCGAGCACGTTCCACGACCAGGCCTCGAACAATTCGTCGAGCGTGCCAATGCCGCCGGGCAGCGCGAGGAAGGCGTCGGCGAGGTCGGTCATCTTCGCTTTGCGCTCGTGCATGTTGGCGACGGTGTGAAGCTCGGTGAGGCCGGTATGCGCGACTTCGAGGTCCACCAATGCGGTCGGAATCACGCCATAAACTCGCCCGCCGAGCTCGAGCACGCTGTCGGCGATCAGGCCCATCAGCCCGAGGCGGCCGCCGCCGTAGACGAGGTCGACGCCGTTGCCGACCATTGCTTCGGCGCTCGCGCGAGCGGCGTCTGCGAAGACCGGGTCGCTGCCCAGGGCAGATCCGCAATAGACGGCGAGGCGGCGAATGTTCTTCACAAAGCCACCAATTGTTTGAGATCGGCTTCCGGGCGGGCGCCGAAATGCGAGATGATCTCAGCGGCGGCGAGCGACCCGGCTTCGAGGCAGCGCTGCAGCCCGTGACCGCGGCAGCGGGCGGCGAGGAAGCCGGCGGCGAACAGGTCGCCTGCGCCGGTGGTGTCGACGACGCGTTCGACCGGCGCGGCAGGGATTTGCGCCCGCTGGCCATCCTCGATCGCCATCGATCCCGCCGCCCCGCGAGTCACGACCAGGGTGGCGACTTTCGGCGACAGCTGGCCGATCGCGGCCTCGAGGTCGTCGCTGCCCGTCAGGTGACGGACTTCGTCCTCATTGGCGAACAGCAGGTCGATCGCGCCGGCGTCGATGATCGCCTGAACGCCTTCGCGGCGGCCGGGGATGCACAGGCTTTCCGACAAAGTGAAGGCGACGGTACGGCCGGCCAGATGGGCGATCTCGGCCGCCCGGAGCATCGCGGCGCGCGGCCGCTCCGGGCCCCATAGATAGCCTTCGAGGAAGGTCACGGCGGCGCCGCGGACCATGTCTTCGTCGATTGCGTCGGAAGTCAGTTCGTGGCTCGCGCCCGGACTAGTGTTCATCGTTCGCTGGCCGTCGGCCGTGACGAGGATCAGGCAGCGGCCGGTCGGGGGCCCATGCTCCAGCGCCGGAGTGTCGAACCGCACTCCGAGCGAGTGCATGTCGTGGGCGAAGATCGAGCCCAATTGGTCGTCCGCGACCTGGCCGATGAAGCCCGCGCTGAGGCCCAGTGCGGCGACCCCGGCCATGCTGTTGGCCGCCGAGCCGCCGCTGGTCTCGCGAGCCGGCCCCATCGCCGCGTAGAGATCGTCGGCCTGGGCGGGGTCGAGCAGCCGCATCGAGCCCTTTTGCAACCCGCGCGCGGCGATGAAATCGTCGTCGCAGGTCGCGATCACGTCGACGATCGCGTCGCCGATCGCGACAATGTCGAGCTTTGGGGAAGTCACGGCGCAAGCGACTAGCCGGACGCGCCCGACAGGGTCAACGGCAGCACCCCCTTGCAGCGGCCGGCAAAGCCGTTAGGCCTCTCGCCCATGACCAGCGAAGTCCAGGCGGCCGCGGCCGCGGCCCCAGTCGCGAGCCAGCCGTCAGTCTCCGCCGTGCCGCGTTCATTGTTCCTCTTCGCCGTGTTCTACGGCGGCATGGTGGTGATCGCGGGGGTGCTCGCCAACAAGCAGATCGAGCTTGGACCGTTGGCGGTGGAAGCCGGAATCCTCGCCTTCCTGATGCTTGTCGTCACGTCGAGCACGGTCGCCGAACTGTTCGGCCGGCCGACCGCGAACCGGCTGGTGATGTTCGGCTTCATTCCGATGATCTTCTCGATGGCGCTCGCGACGCTGGTGCTGGCGCTTCCGGCGGCCGATGAGATGGACCCGCAGCGCCTCGCCGCGTTCGAGACGGTGATGGGGGCGACCCCTCGCATCTGGCTCGCCGGAATCATCGCTTATGGGGTCTCGCAGTTCCTCAACGTCTCGATCTTCACGCGACTGAAGCGCGGGACCGGGCGCTTCCTTTGGCTCCGCGCGGGAATCGCAGGGATGCTGTCCCAGATCGTCGACACGTTCCTGTTCATCGGCATCGCCTTCTATGGCGTGTTCCCGATCTTCGGGCTGATGGTCGGCCAGATGCTCGCCAAGGTAGTGCTGTCGGCGGTGATGGTGCCGCCGCTCATCTATCTGTTCGTGGCGCTCGGCAGGCGCCTGGACAAAACAGCGGTCGCCGACGCTTAGTGCTTGAAAAGCCAAGGCGGAGGTGCTGACTTGATGGCCGAGTCGCGGGGGTAGCGGCTTCGGTTTCCGTGTCGAATCTGCAACGGCTGTTAGGAATCTGGCGATGGCCGGATTCCTCGACATCGCAGACTGTTGAACGCGCTATAGCTGCCCTTGCGAGTCGGACATCGAGTCGCTCGTTGGGGGATATTTTCCGTGAAAAAATTTGCACTGCTTTGCACGACGGCATTCCTGCTGCCGGAAGTCGCTCTCGCCCAATCGACCGGCACGGTCGCGACGGAAGAAGAACAAGAAGTCATCATCGTCACCGGAACGCGGCTGCGCGATGTCGGCGGCGTCCAGGTGCCCGACACGACCAAGGCGAAGGCGCTCATCACGCAGGAGCTGATCGAGAAGCAGGCCCCCGGCCAGACGATCCTCAACGTCATCAACATGGTGCCCGGGGTGAACTTCACCAATTCCGACCCCTACGGCAGCTCGGGCGGCAACATCCGCATCCGCGGCTTCGACGGTAACCGCATCAGCCTGACGTTCGACGGCGTCCCCCTCAACGACAGCGGCAACTACGCCATCTTCTCCAACCAGCAGCTCGACCCGGAATTGATCGAGCAGGTCAACGTCGGCCTCGGAGTGACCGACGTCGATTCGCCGACCGCGTCCGCCGCCGGCGGCACGGTCAATTATCGCACGCTGATTCCGTTCAACCAGTTCGGGGTCGGAGCGACCGCGTCGGCCGGCGAGTTCAACTATCGTCGCGGCTTCGTGAAGTTCGATACAGGCGAGCTGACATCCATGGGCACCAGGGCCTGGATCTCCGGCAGCCGCGCCCGCAACGACAAGTTCAAAGGCCCGGGCGAAATTTCCAAATACCAGGGCAATGCCAGAATCTATCACCCGCTCGGCTCGAACGGAGATTTCATCTCGCTCGCCGGCCACTACAATTACAACCGCAACAATTTCTATCGCAATCCGGGCGTCAACGACCTGCGGACCGTATTCGGATCGACGGAAATCATCGCCAACGCGTCGGCCACGGCGGATAACCCGGTCCGCGTCGGCTACTTCAACCAGGACCAGCAGAACGCCGTGTTCGAGGATACGCGCCTCGAGAACGACGCTGTGTGCCTGAGCAACAACGGTACCTTCAGCGGCTGCAGCAACTTTTACGAAGTGCGCGTGAACCCCTCGAACACCGGCAACCTACGCGGCCAGTCCCGCTTTACACTGAGGGACGGACTGCTGCTGACGGTCGACCCGAGCTATCAATATGTTCTCGCCAACGGCGGCGGAACCTTCACCCTCGCCGAAAACAGCGCGCGCGCCAGAGGTTCGATGCCGACGAGCGCCGGCGTCGACTACAATGGCGACGGCGACTTCGGCGACACAGTGCGCTTTTACACGCCCAACAACACCAATACGAACCGGGTAGGTTTGACCAGCTCGCTGATCTGGGACGTTGCCGAGGCTCACCGCGTTCGCGTCGCCTACACCTTCGATCGTGCACACCACCGGCAGACCGGCGAGTGGGGCTTCCTCGAGGACGACGGCCGCCCCGAGAGCGTCTTTGGAGGCAGGAATGCGACTCCGGTTCAAACCGCCGACGGCTTCGACCTTCAGCAGCGCGACCGAACCTCAATTGCGCTCCTCAATCAGATTTCCGGTCAATATATCGGCAAGTTCTTCGACAATAAGCTGCGGCTCGAACTCGGCGTGCGTCGGCCTTTCTTCAAACGCAGCCTCGATACGAACTGCCCGGTTCAGGCCGTCGATGGCTTCGCTTATTGCACCAGCGAGCCGATCCTCGCTCGCGGAACGGTGGTTACGCCGCCGTCGAGCGCGCCGACCCGGTCGATCCCGATCTTCGTCAACCCGGGCGACACGCTGCCGACCAACACCCGGTTCAATCCGCTCTACGCGCCGTTCAAGGCCAAGTATAATTTCGGCAAGCTGCTTCCGAACGTCGGCTTTACGTATCGGGTGACCGACCCGATCAGCTTCTTCGGAAGCTATGCGAAGGGGTTCTCGTCGCCGCGCACGGATAACCTTTATCGCGCGCCGCTGGTCGATGTGGACCCAGAGGAAACCAATGCGTTCGACCTCGGCGCCCGGTACACCAGCCGCATCATCCAGGCGCAGGTGGCGGCGTGGAAGATCGATTACAGCAACCGGATCGTTTCCTCGTTCAACCAGGAACTCGGCATTTCAATCGATCGCAACGTCGGCAAGGTCAAAAGCCATGGCTTCGACGGCAGCATCTCCGTTCGCCCGACCCGAAGCCTGACGCTTCTGGCCATGGCGAGCTACATCAAGGCTGAGTTGCAGGACAATGTCGAGCTTGGGACGACGACTTCCGCCACTCCCGCCGCCGGCCTGATCTTCTGCGACAGCGCTCCGACCCCGGCCAATCCTACGGTCCAGACTTGCGCGCCCACGGCCGGCAAGTTCGTGTCGGAAACGCCCAAGTGGCAGCTCGGCGGCCGAGTGAATTACGACGTCGGACCGTTCAGCTTCGGCGTCCAGGCCAAGCGCGTCGGTCCTCGCTTCGCGACCGACGTCAACGACGTGAAGGTCAAGGGCTACACAATCGTCGACCTCGACACCCGCTTCTCGTTTGAGGAGCTCGGGTGGCGCAAGACCTATTTGCAGGTCAATCTGCAGAACGTTTTCGACGCATTCTACTTCGGAAACATCTCGACGCAGATCCGCGCGAGCGACAATCCCAACTTTGCGGTCGGTGGCCCGCAGACCCTGTCGGCGTCACTTCACGTCGGCCTGTAAGCGCAACCTAGGCGATCGCCCGGAAGGCGTTGCCTAGGTCGGCCATCAAATCGTCGGCGTCCTCGAGGCCGATATGCAGCCTGACGATCGGGCCGGCGGGCCCGCTGGACGCGGTGCGTTTGGGGCGGACGGGCAAAGCGAGGCTTTCGAAGCCGCCCCAGCTGTAGCCGATGCCGAACAGTTCGAGGCTCTCGACGAACCGCACCGCGGCGGCCTTGTCAGCATCCTTTAGGACGATCGCGAACAGCCCCGACGAACCGGTGAAGTCGCGCTTCCAATATTCGTGGCCGGGACAGCTTTTGAGCGCCGGGTGGAGCACGTCGGCGACCGGCGGCTGGTCGCTCAGCCATCGCGCGATCTTGATCGCGCTGTCCTCGTGGCGGCGCAGGCGGACGCCCATCGTGCGAAGGCCGCGGGCGGCGAGGTAGGCGTCGTCGGGGCTGACCGACTGACCGAACAGCCGGGCGGTGCGGTTGAGCCTGTCCCAATATTCTTCGGTCGCGGTGACCGATCCGAGCATCACGTCGGCGTGGCCGGAAACATATTTGGTGCAGGCGAGGATCGACAAATCGACGCCCTGCGCCAGCGCCTGGAAGAACAGCGGCGTCGCCCAGGTGTTGTCGAGCAGGGTCGCGATGCCGCGCTGCCGGGCGACCGAGCAGATGCAGGGCACATCCTGGACCTCGAAGGTCAGCGAGCCCGGGCTCTCCATGAAGATCGCCTTGGTCGACGCCGAGAAGAGAGCCTCGACCTCGGCGGCGGCGGCCCGCGGGTCATAATATCGAGTGGTGATGCCGTAGCGTTTCAGGCCGTAGTCGCAGAATGTGCGGGTCGGTTCATAGACGCTGTCGACCATCAGCAATTCGTCGCCGGGCTCGAGCACGCTGGCGAGCGCGAAGGATACCGCGGCGGCGCCCGATGGATACAACCGCGTTCCGGCAGCGCCGGGCTCAAGCTCGTTCAGGGCCTCGGCCAGCGACCAGAGAGTGGGAGTGCCGTTGCGGCCGTAGCTCAGCGTCCCGTCGCGCGGCGGGTAGGCAGCCTCCATCGACGCGACGTCCTCGAACAGCACCGTCGAGGTGCGCGCCACCGGCACGTTGACCATGCCGCCGAGCCATTCCTTCCGGCGGCCGCCGTGGACGAGCTTGGTGTCCGGGCGCTGGTCATTGCCGCTCATCGGACGGGCATTAGCGTGCTGGTCGCTTTGCGGCGAGGACCCAGTCGAAACCGTTGGCCACGTGCTTGAGGAAAAACGGCTCGGAGTAGCTTTGCGTCGTGTGCCCGAGCGCGGTGTAGAAGACGCGGGCTCCGTCGACCGTGCGCGTCCAGGCGACCGGGTTCGGGTTAACGTCCTTCTCGCCGATCGAGGCGGGGTCGAGCGTCATCAGCAAGGTCGACGTCGGATCGAAATCGTCGAAATAATACCATTCGTCGGTTCGCCTGATTGTGTGGGGAAGGCCGCGGTTGGCGCGATGGCCCGGCTTGGCGAGCGTCACCCGGCCCGTTGGCGTGCCTTCGGGATGCCGCTGGAAACGTCCGCCGATCAGTCGCCCGTACCAGGGCCAGTAGTAGTGCGAGTCGGCGGCTGCGTGCACCGCGACGATGCCCCCGCCCGAGCGCACGAAGCGCTGGAACTCGGTTCGCCGTGGACCGACCCACCATTCCGAGTCCGGCTTCTTGGGATCGGTCGTCGAGAGGAGCAGGACGACCGCTCGAAAGCGGGCCAGCCGCCCCGGATCGAACATCGCCGGATCTTCGCTCGCGACGACGGCGAGCCCGCGCGCCTTGGCGATCGCGGTGACCGCGCCGATTCCGGCCGGGATCGACTCGTGGCGGTAGCCGGTCGTGTGCGAGAAGATCAGGATCGCGTCCGGTTTCGCCAGGGCCGGCGCGGCGCACAGGCCGAGCAAGGCGGCGAGCAGCAAGCGGATGAATGGCATGGCGAACCCCTTTAAGGCCGGCGTTTGCTGCCACGGACTGGCCGCTCGCGAAAGCTCCTTCGTGGCTGGGCGAAGGGCGGGGACCGTTGGTCGAAGCGCGGTTTGTGCATCGGATCGCTTGATGCCACTGCGAACCGTCATTCGGAGGGGGTTTTCATGATCGAAGTTTCGCGGCGGGAGATGATCCTGTCCACGGCCGCGCTGGCGGCGATGGCCAACAGCGGCGCGGCGTTCGCCGCCGCTCAGGCGAATACCGCCGCGACCGGCGCCCAGTGGGATTTGACCGACCTCTATCCGTCGGAATCGGCCTGGGAAGCGAAGCGAAAGCAACTGCTCGCGCAGGTCCCCAAGCTCACCGGCTACAAGGGCTCGCTGGGCAACAGCGCCGCCTCGCTGCGCACGGCGTTGCAGGGTATTTCGGACGCCTATCGGGAGACGGTCCGGCTTTACGTCTACGCGGCGCTGAAGGCCGACGAGGATTTGCGGATCGGCTCGAACCAGGAGCGCAAGCAGCAGGCGCAGGATGTCTTCACGGCGCTCAGCGAAGCGACGTCGTGGCTGAGCCCCGAGGTCCTGCGGGTCGGAGCGCCGCGGATCCGCTCGTTCGTCCGCGACGATCGCGGCCTCGCCAAGTTCAACTTCCAGCTCGAGGACACGCTTCGGCAGGCGCCGCACACTCTGTCCGACGAGGGCGAGAAGCTGCTCGCCGGCACCGGCGCGGTGCTTTCGGGCCCAGGCGATATCCGCGACCAGCTCGCCGAGGCCGACATGCCGCGCCGCGAGGTCACCTTGTCGACCGGCCAGAAGATCCGCCTCGACGACCAGGGCTATTCGATCAACCGCTCGGCTCCCAACCGCGCCGACCGCAAGCTGGTGTTCGACAATTTCTGGCCGACCTACAAAGCGTTCGAAGGATCCCTTGGCACGTCGCTGGCGGCCAAGGTCAAGGGCGACATTTTCGCCGCCAAGGCGCGCAACTACAAGAATTCGCTTCAGGCGGCGCTCGACGGGCCGAACATTCCCGAGACGGTCTACCGAACGCTGGTTGCCGAGGCCAACCGCGGCCTGCCGCAGCTGCACCGCTATTTCGAGCTTCGCCGGCGGATGCTCGACCTGCCGGACATCGGCTATTGGGACATCTATCCGCCGCTGGTGAAGCTCGACCGCAAGTTCCCGCTGGCGGAGATGCGCTCGATCGCTCTCGAGGCGCTCAAGCCCCTCGGCGCCGACTATGTCCGGCAGTTCGCGGCGGCGAGCTCGGCCAAGTGGATGGACCCGCTGCCGAGGCAGGGAAAAGCGTCGGGCGCGTATATGTCGGGCGGCGCCTACGACGTTCACCCCTATCTGCTGCTCAACCTGTCGGAGAATTACGACGGCCTTTCGACCTATGTGCACGAATGGGGCCACGCCATGCACAGCCTGCTGGCGAAATCTGCGCAGCCGTTCGAGACCGCCAGCTATCCGACGTTCATCGCCGAGCTCGCCTCGACGGGGCTCGAGCAATTGCTGGTCAAATACATGCTCGGCAACGCGACCACCAAGGAGGAGAAGCTATTCTACCTCGGCCAGCAGATGGAGCAGTTCCGCGGCACCTTCTTCCGCCAAACGATGTTCGCCGAGTTCGAGCTGGCGATCCACGACCGGGCCGAGGCCGGCGAGGGCATCTCAGGCGAGAAGCTGACCCAGATCTACGCCGATCTGCTGCGCCGCTACCACGGCCCCGCGATGAAGTTCGAGCCGAGTTATTTCGCCGAATGGGGGTTCATCCCGCACTTCTATCGCAACTTCTACGTGTTCCAGTACGCGACCTCGATCTCGGGCGGCGTTTATTTCTCGCAGGCGATATTGAACGGCGGACCCGCCGAGCGCGACCGCTATCTCGCGATCCTGAAAGCCGGCGGCTCCGACTATCCGATCGACATCCTCAAGCGCGGCGGGCTCGATATGACGACGGCCACCCCGTACCGGGCGCTGGTCACTGAGTTCACCAAGGTCATGGACCAGGCCGAAGCGCTGATCTGACCGCGAACTAGCGCTTCGCGGCACGGGCCGTCCCGGGAGTGAATCCCCGTGACGTCGATCGGGTTCGCTGAAGCGACCCGTCGGCCGGCATCGGTAACTCTGCGCGCTGCTCCGGCGGCGCGTTTGGGTGGCTTGTTCCATCCAAACCAACCGAACAAGTGCGCCGGCGTCGCTGCGCTCGGTTACCTCTTGCTGAACTGGAAGCTTCTCCGCGCCTTGGCTCGGCCGTACTTCTTGCGCTCGACGACGCGCGGGTCGCGGGTCAGGAAGCCGGCCTGCTTCACCGTGGTGCGAAGCGTCGGCTCGTAGCGCGTCAAGGCGGTCGAGATGCCGTGGCGGACCGCCCCGGCCTGGCCCGACAGGCCGCCGCCCTGGACGGTCGCGATCACGTCATACTGGCCGCGGCGCTCGGTGATGTCGAACACCTGGTTGATGATCAGGCGCAGGGTCGGACGCGCGAAATAGACGTTCTGGTCGCGGCCGTTGACGATGATCTGGCCGGTGCCGGGCTTGAGCCAGACGCGCGCGACCGCGTCCTTGCGGCGGCCGGTCGCATAAGCGCGGCCCTGCTTGTCGAGCTGCTGCTCGCGCAGCACGGCCTGGATCTGCGGACCCTGGGTCGAGACGCCGTGAAGGTCCGGCTCGGCCGGCGCGGAGGGCTCTTCGGCGCCATCGGCGGCCGGAGCCTCCGGCTCCGGCGCCGGGGCGGCGGCGCCCGTGAGATCGGCGAGATCGGAAAGGGACTGGCGATTGTCGGACATCAGGCACCCACCTTGTTCTTGCGGTTCATCGCCGCGACGTCGAGTTGGACCGGGCTCTGGCCGGCATGGGGATGCTCGGTTCCGGCATAGAGATGCAGGTTGCGCATCTGGTCGCGGCCGAGCGGACCGCGCGGGATCATCCGCTCGATGGCCTTTTCGATGACGCGCTCCGGGAAACGGCCTTCGAGCACCTTGCCCGCGCTGATCTCTTTCAGGCCGCCGATATAGCCGGTGTGCCTGTAATAGATCTTGTCGCTGAGCTTCTTGCCGGTGAAGCGCACCTTGCCGGCATTGACGATGACGACATGGTCGCCGCAATCGACATGGGGGGTGTAGCTCGGCTTGTGCTTGCCGCGCAGGAGGTTGGCGACGATCGTGGCGAGACGCCCGACCACCAGGCCTTCGGCATCGATCAGATGCCATTTCTTCTCGACCTCGGCGGGCTTGGCCGCCTTGGTCGTCTTCATCAGCGCCTTCATGGGCGAAAACCTCGCGTCAAAATGAGCGCGCCGCCCTCCGACGGGACGGCGCTGCGAGCGGCCAAATGACAGGGCGCGCCGAAAATGTCAACGAAATCGCGGGATTCGCGAGAGGTATTATGATACCTTGATGTTCAGTGCACGAATTCCAGGGTGCGCACGTCGGCAGCGCGCAGGCGCTCGCCATTCTCCTCGGTCACGACGATCATCTCGGCGCGATAGCGCAAGGTGAGCCCGGTCGAGTGCGAGACCTCGTAGGTCTCGACCACCTCATTCGAGAGGATGCGCATCCGGCCGACGTCCTGCCCCGGCGGCGCCAAATTGCCGAACATCGTTCGCACCCGGGCCTGCAGCTCCTCGTTCGAAATGTTGGAACGGGTGGAGAGACGCACGATTCCTCGCTCGACTGCGTCGACGCGGATCGTCGCGGTCTGCCGCAGCTCCCCGAGGATCGACTGGGCGGGCCTTTCCTCGGCGAGCTCCTCGCCGATCGGGAAGGCGCCGCCCGCAGCGGCGACGATCGGCGCCACGTTGCGCGCAAACAGATCGAGCTGCGCTTGCGGGGGCAGCGCCCGCATCTGCCCGATCATTTGCGCCACTGCGGCACGGCCGCGCGCGTCGAGCTGCCGCGCGACGTCGAGCTCCTGCAGGACCTGGTCCGCCGTCGCCCAGTGCTCCTCGAGATCGAGCAGCTCGAGCATCTCGCCGCTTTCGTCGAGCCGGAATTCGGTGGGACGGCTGAAAATTCGCGCCACGGCGCTTTCCGCGTCCGGCGCCGGGACGCCGGGCGGCAGCACGAGCTGGACCCTCATGATGTAGAAGGCGCCGGATCGGCGGAAGGAGACGTCGAAGCTCACTTCGCTGCGCCGCGCGGGTCCGTCGCCCGTGCGCTCGCGTATCAGACGGTAGCGCAGGGTTCGGCCGACGGGGGGCGCGAACGGGATTTCGACGAATTCGTCTCCGGCGGCCTGCGCCTGCGCCTGCGTCGCAACCGGCCTCAGCGCCGCCGCCGGCGCGCCGAGTGAAGCGGCCGCCGCAGCGGCCAAGATCATGGATCTGCAGTACAAAGGTCTCTCCAGCAGGACCTTCTATCACGCCCCGCGCGGGCCGCTAGCCCTCGCCGCCCGTTTCCGCACGCACCCAATCGGCAAAAGCCGGCAGGGCATCGGCGAGCGGCCAGGCGACAGCCGCCGGCACGTCGTAGCTGTGGAGCGCGCCGATCCGCGTGATCAGGGCCCCGGCGCCTGCCGCATCCGTCTTGAACAGAGCCGCGACCTCCGCGCCTTCCTCGATCCTGCCCTGCCAGCGGTAGATGGAATGGACCGAGCCGAGCAGATTGACGCAGGCCGCGAGCCGCTCCTCGACGCAGGCCCGGCCGATCCGCAGCGCCTCCTCTTCCGATCCGAAGACCGCGTAGACGGTGACGATCCCAATCATGCGGCAGGCTCGGCCGCCGCGCGGCGCGCGGGGTCGCGGAGCGGTCCGGACGCTGGGCCCTCGGCCAATGCGTGCGCGGTCGCGACCACCGCCGCCAGCAGGACAGCCGCCATCGCCTGGTGGGCGGCGGCGATGTATATCTCGACGCCGGAGAGGATGGTGTAGATGCCGAGCAGGATCTGAACGAGCACCGCCGTCGCCAGGACCTCGCCGAGGCGGCGGTGCCCGGCGCGCCACGCGCTCGCGGCGAGGGCGAGGGCGAGTGCCGCGACCAGCATTGCGAGCCAGCGGTGCACGAACTGCACGACGACGCCATTGTCGACGAGATTGGCCAGCACGGGCGAGAGCATCGGCGTCTCGGCGGGGAACCATTCGTCGCCCATAAGCGGCCATGTGTTGAAGGCGTAGCCGGCCTCGAGCCCTGCGACATAGGCGCCGAACAGGAACTGGAGGAAGAGCAGCGAGAGCGTCCAGACGGCGAGAAGCGGCGCGCGGACCGGCGCGGCGGCAGGATCGCGCGTGAGGCGCAGCAGGTCGAGCGCAGTCCAGATCAGGCCGCCGAAGATGGCGAGCGCGAGGAGAAGGTGGACGGCGAGCCGGACGTGGCTCACCTCGGGCCGATCGACCAGCCCGGAGGCGACCATCCACCAGCCGATCGCGCCCTGGAGCGCGCCGAGCGCGAGCAAGGCGGCGAGCCTGCCACCCTGTCCCTGCGGGATGGCGCGCCGCCACCAGAACCAGAGCAGCGGCAGCGCGAAGGCGAGACCGATGAGGCGGCCGAGCAGGCGGTGGACATATTCCCAGAAATAGATGCTCTTGAAGTCCGCGAGGCTCATGCCGCGATTGACCTCGCGATATTGCGGAGTCTGGCGATAGGCGTCGAATTCGGCCTGCCAGCCCGCATCGGAGAGCGGGGGGAGCGTCCCGGTGACGACGTCCCACCGCGTGATCGACAGGCCCGATTCGGTGAGCCGCGTGATCCCGCCGACGACGATCATCGCGAGCACCAGCAAGGCCACCGCGATCAGCCAGCGCGCGATCGCCGCCGGGCGCGGCAGTGCTTCTGAGGGGCGGTGGAGCATTGCAGCGCGCTATGGCCGCGGCATCGCATTTTGCCAATGCAACCTTTTTTTGGATGTAATGTTGTATCTTTACTCTCACCCGGTTATAGGGGCCGCAACAGGAGAGATTCGAAGCCATGCTGGCCAGGACGGTGAGGAACGGAGCGATCGACCGGATCGGAATTGCCCTGTCCGGCCTTTGCGTCGTCCACTGCGTCGCGAGCGCGGTCTGGGTGGCCTTCCTCGCCTCCGCAGGCGGCGTGCTGTTGGACCCGATGGTCCACGAGGTCGGCCTCGTCCTTGCGCTCGTTCTCGGCATCGTCGGCCTCGGCCGCGGCGTGCTCGACCACGGCTTCATGATGCCGGCCGCGATCGGCAGTCTCGGCCTCGGTATCATGACCGGCGGCCTCAGCCTCGGCCATGACGGCGGCGGCACCATCTATGCGATCCTCGGCGTCCTCCTCGTGGCATTGGGCCACGATCTCAACCGCCGCGCGGTGATCTGAACGACGCCACCGCCGCGGCGCGAACGAGCTTATGACGGGCTGGGTCCCGGACCGGCCTCAGTCCGTCACCATCGATTGGGTCTGCGGTGCCTCCGGTACCGCTGGACAGTGCGGGGCACTGTCCACCCGATCGATCGGCGCGAAGCGCCGCCGCTGTGAGACCGAGCAAGAGCGCCCTCCAGGCACGCCGCGCCTTTCACCCGCTGAGATCCCGGCCTTCAGCCTCCGGCTGAAGTTTATCCTGAGCGCCTGCCTTGCAGGCAGTCGAAGGGCCGGGATCACGGTCTCGGTCAGCCCGTCACCTTGCACCCCAGGGGCTTGGTCGCCGGGCCGTGGATGACCTCGCCCGAAAGCTCGAAGCGCGAGCCGTGGCAGGGGCAATCCCAGGTGCGGTCGGTCGCGTTCCAGCCGACCAGGCAGCCCATATGGGTGCAAACCGCCGAGACGGCATGGACCTTGCCCTCTTCGTCCTTGAACGCCGCGACGTTCTCGCCGTCGATCTTCATGATCGCGGCGTGGCCGCGCTCGAGCTCGTCATATCCCTTGAGCTTGCGAGCGAGATAGCCGCCGGCGAGATGGCCGGCGACGCTGAGATTCTCCTTGGCGAACTCCTTGGCGCCCGCGAGCGGCTTGACCCTCGTCGCATCGAAGACGGGGAGCCAGGCATTGTCCCTGTCGGTCGCGAGGTCGGCGATGATCATCGCCGCCGCCGTGCCGTTCGAAATGCCCCAGGCGGCAAAGCCGGTCGCGACCAGATAGCCGGCGCCGAGCGAGGACGACCAGCCGACGAACGGCGCGCCGTCCATCGATTCGTAATCCTCGTTGACCCAGCGATATTCGACCGGCCCCGCATCGAACTGCGTGCCGAGCCAGGCCTCGAGCTCCTTCAGATGCTCCTGCTCGTCGTCGGGATGGCCGGGCTTGAAGCTGGGGCCTGCGACGATCGCCCAGGTCCGCCCGTCGCGATCGTGGGTGCGGATCGAGCGGCCGGGCTTCTCCGCATTCTTGTACATGCCCGGCAGCGCCCGCCCGATCGGCGCCGCGATCACCGGCTCGGCATGGGGATAGGCCATCGAATAGTACATGCCGACCTGGCCGAGCGGCAGGTGGGTGGCCATGACGACGTGGCGCGCGCTGACCGTGCCGGTCTCGGTCACGACCCGGGTCGGTTCATAGTCGATGGCGCGCGAGGCTTCGAAGACGTGGCTGCCGTCGCCCGGAATCGTGGCGGCGAGTCCGGCGACATATTTGACCGGGTGGAACTGGGCCTGGTCCTCCCAGCGCATCGCCGCCAGCACGTCGAAGGGCAGGCCGATGTCGCCGCGCGCCATGCTCGCCGGAAGGCCGAGGCGCCTGACGATCTCCACCTCCTTTTCGAGGTCCGGGACGCAGCCTTCGTCCTCGGTATAGACGTAGGCCGGCAACGGCTCGATGTCGGCATCGATGCGATATTGGGCGGCGAGCTCGAGGATTTTCGCCATGCCCGCTTCCTGGGCGGAGGCGTAGAGACGGGCGCGGTCCTCGCCGAACTTGCTCTCCAGATTCTGGTAGAGGATGCCGTGCTGCGAGCTGATCTTGGCGGTGGACTTGCCCGTCACCTGGCGGCCGACCCGCCGCGCCTCGATCACCGCGACCTTGAGCCCGCGGTCCTTGAGCAGCCGCGCCGCGGTAATGCCGACGATCCCGCCGCCGATGATCGCAACGTCCACCGAGAGATCGCCCGAGAGCCGGGGGAAGGTCTCGTCGCCCGCCGTCGCGTTCCAATAGGTCCTGTCCTGCGGCGCGCCCGTCACGTCCGGCATCCAATCTCTCCTTCTGCCTGCTGCGAAAACCGCGCGCAGGCGAAGCCGTTCCGCGCAGCGGAAAGCCTTTGAAACAAAGCGAGTCTCGACTAGCCTGACCGCGCGCGAGGCCGGGAGAAACGAGAGATGAAGACCGCGATCATGGCAGCCGCCGCGCTCGCCGCCGCTTTGGCGGCGTGGCCGGCGGCCGGTCAGCAGCAACCCGCGCCAGGCGACCGCGCGGCGCAGCGCGAGGCGCAGCGGGCGGAGCGATCCCAGCGCTTCTACGTCGCCTTGTGGCTGATCCAGCCGGGCGACGAGCCCCTCGGCCGGCGATCGATCCGCGAGGGGGAATATGTGGTCCGAGGGCGCCTGTTTCCGCCCGGGCTCATCCGTCTCACGACCGATGCCGTCGCCGAGCGGGGCGGTCGGGTGATCGTGCCCTCCGGCACGCAATTGTTCGGCCTTTCCACCAGCGGCGCGCCGATCTGGTGCGAGCTCAATCGCCGCAGCGGCGGCGCGGTGCGCGGTGCGCTGCTCGGCAGCCTCGTCGGCCGCGCCGGAGGCGGCGCCCGCCGCCAGATCTGCCTGACCGATCTCGACAAGGACGGCCGGCTCGACGCGCATTTCTCGGCGGGAAGCCCGGTTCGCGGCGTCCCCAATTTCAGCGGCTATCTCCCGCGGAATCCCGACCGCCTCACGGGCGGCGCCTACGAGACGCTAGAGCCCGGCCAGATCGCGACCGACTATTTCGTCGGCATCCGCTATGAGGGCCTGTCCGCAATCGGCGCCAATCCCACCTTCTCGGTGAGCTTCGGGCACGACGACACGCGCGCCCGGCTGACCGAGACCCTGCGGCCGCAGAACGGAGCGGTCACCGCGCTCGGCGCCGAGTTCACGATCGCAGGCCGCGAGGGGGAGACGCTCGAGATCGACCTTCGCCGCAACCTGCGCCGCCAGCCCTTTCACGTGATGCAAACGATCAGCTACCGCTGAGCTCGCGCGGACCGCCTGCGCTCAGGTCGTCGGAGCGGCCTCCGGCGGCTGCGGATACTGGCCGCTGCAGGCCATGGTGATGAAGTCGGCCATCAGGCTTCCTTCCGGCGCGGTCAGATCGTCCGCCGGGGGACGGAACCGGTCTTCATTGGCGCCGTCGAGAGAAGCGATCATCTCGACCACTCGATAGGTCCTCGCTCTGCACGACGCGCGGATGTTGACCGTCATGAGATTGTAGGCCGGTCCGTTGTCGATCTGCGGTTCGCCGTAGCGGATCTGATGCCAGAAGCGGACCTGCTCGCCGCGGCGCGTCACCCGCCCGGCATCGAGATAGTCGAGGCCGCGCTCGCTGCGGTTGACCAACCGCCAGTCTTCGGCCGCGGCCGGAGCGGCCGCCGTCAGCAAGGCCGCGCCCGCGCAGAAAAGAATCGTCCTGATCATGATCGCCCCCCTTTTTCCGGGAGCTTAGGTTGCAAAGACCGGCAAGGAAAGAGCCGTCAGAGCGCGGCGGCGAGGAGGTAGCACAAAGCGCCGATGATGCCGGCGGCGGGCAGGGTGAGGAGCCAGGCGATGACGATGTTGCCGGCCACGCCCCAGCGCACCGCCGAGGCGCGCCGCGCCGCGCCGACGCCCATGATGCAGCCGGTGATCGTGTGGGTGGTCGAGACGGGAATGCCCAGCGAGGTCGCCGAAAAGAGCATGATCGCCCCGCCCGTCTCCGCCGAGAAGCCCTGGTGCGGCGTCAGGCGCGTGATCTTCGAGCCCATCGTGTGGACGATCCGCCAGCCGCCCATCAATGTGCCGAGGCCCATCGCCGCCTGGGCCGAAAGGACTACCCAGAAGGGCACGTAGAACTCGCCCTCGAGATAGCCGGTCGAAAAGAGCAGAACCGCGATGATTCCCATCGTTTTCTGGGCATCGTTGGCGCCGTGGCCAAGCGAATAGGCGGCCGCGGAGACGAGCTGGAGCTTTCGAAAGATCTTGTCGGCGCTGCGCGCGGCGACGGGCTTGAACAGCCAGGAAGTGATCGCGACCATCAGGATCGCGACCAGCATGCCGATCAGCGGCGAGAGAAAGATCGCGACCGCCGTCTTGATCACGCCGGAGGAGACGACCGCGCCCAGGCCCGCCTTGGTGATGCCGGCCCCAAGCAGCCCGCCGATCAGAGCGTGGCTCGACGAGGACGGGATGCCGAGCCGCCAGGTGATCACGTTCCAGGTGATCGCGCCCATCAGCGCGCCGAAGATCACGGCCGGATCGACCACGTCCGCGCTGATGATCCCTTTTCCCACCGTCTCGGCGACGTGGAGGCCGAAGAAAAGGAAGGCGATGAAGTTGAAGAAGGCCGCCCAGACCACGGCGAGCTGCGGCGACAGCACACGGGTCGAAACGACGGTCGCGATCGAATTGGCGGCGTCGTGGAGGCCGTTGATGAAATCGAAGGCGAGCGCGACCGCGATCAGCGCGACGAGGATCGGCAGCGCGAGGGTGGGTTCCATGGCTGTTGCGCTTCCCCCGCGTCAGGCGTGGTCGATGACGATGCCCTGGATCTCGTCGGCCACGTCCTCGAGCCGGTCGAGCACGCGCTCGACATGGCTGTAGATTTCGCGCCCGACGATGAAATCCATCGCCCGTTCGGCCCCGTGCTGCTGGAACAGGGTCTTGAGGCCCTGCTGATGGAGGTCGTCCGCGCGGCCCTCGAGATGCACGATGGCTTCGGTGATCTCGTGAAGACGGGCTCCGTTGCGGCCGATATTGCGCATCAAGGGCAGGGCCTCGGCGACCAGGCGCGCCGCTTCGGCGCCTAGCCTGGCCATGTCGCTCAGTTGAGGCTCGAAGCTCTTCACCTCGTAGAGGGTGATCGCCTTTCCGGTCTGCCACATCTCGTCGATCGCATCGTCCATCGAGGAGATGAGGGCGGTGATCGCGCTCCGGTCGAACGGCGTGATGAAGGAGCGGCGGACGGCGACGAGGACGTCGCGAGTGACGTCGTCGGCCTGATTCTCATAGTCGCGGATCTCATTGACCGAGCCTTCGATCTCGCCGCCGCCGAGCAGGCGCACGAGCGCGTCGGCGCCGCCGACCAGCGTCTCGGCATGGCGCTCGAACAGATCGAAGAAGCGCTCCTCCTTCGGCATCAGCTTCTGGAACACGTTCAGCATCGAAAAGCCCCTGTGCTTTTGCCGCTGCTCCGGCGCGCCGTCGCGAGTAGCGGCAACGCGGGCGGGATCAAAGCCCGAAATGATCTGCATCAATCCCGGCTCGGCCACTGCGGCGGCAGCCTCCGCCTGCGCGAACCAGCGGCGGTCGCGCACCGGACGCTCGGGCCAGGCGAAGAGCTCCTTCTCGACATGCATGGCGTAGAGCGTCACGTCGGTCGGCACGGGGACGCCGCGCCGCACCTTGTCGTAGCGATAGGAGCCGATCGGCAGCGCCGACAGGGGCCCGCGCAGGCCCGCTTCCTCCCAGGCCTCCTCGGCCGCGCTTTCGGCGCCGGTCCGGCCCGGCATCGGATTGCCGCGCGGCACGACCCACCGCCTCGTCTCGCGCGAGGTGATGAGGAGGATGAGCGGCGCCCCGTCCGGCCCCTCCTTCCAGGCGACCACGCCATATTGGCGCGCCGCGTCCCTTTCCTCGCCGAGCTTGTCCATTGTCTCCCGAACGCTTAAATCCACTCAAATGGATCACGTCCACCACAGCCACAGCGGCGAAGGCCTCGCCGACGCCGCCAAATCCACCATGGAGCGCTCGGGCGAGCAGTGGACGCAGATGCGCGCCGCCGTCTTCGACGCGCTGGCCAGCTTCGACAAGCCCGCTTCCGCCTACGACATCGCCGAAAAGGTGAGCCAGAACGAAGGCCGGCGCGTCGCCGCGAACAGCGTCTACCGGATCCTCGATCTGTTCGTCGGCGCGAACCTGGCGCGGCGGGTCGAGAGCGCCAACGCCTATGTCGCCAACGACCACCCCGACTGCCTGCACGACTGCATCTTCCTAATTTGCGACACGTGCGGCCAGACCACCCATCTCGACGACGACCGCCTGTCGAGCGGCGTCCGCGCGGCCGCCAAGAGCGCCGGTTTCGATCCCAAGCGCCCGGTGATCGAAGTGCGCGGCCAATGCGGGGACTGCGACAGCGACTAGCCCTCGCTCTGCCGTGGTTGAAAATCGTCATCCCGGCGAAGGCCGGGACCCAAGAACACCGAGGCGCTCGTGTCGGCAGATTGGTTCCCGCCTCTTTCGCCCTCAACTGTGTTCATGGGTCTCGGCTTTCGCCGGGATGACGCTACCTTGGATCAGCCCTTGCCCGGCGGCGTGTAGACGTAGCCGGCGCCGCGTACCGTCTTGATCGCCTGGGGCTTGGCGGGGTCTTCCTCGATCTTGCGGCGGATGCGGGCGATGCGGATGTCGATCGAACGGTCGAAGGGCTCGATCTCCTTGTTGTGCGCGAGGTCGAGCAGCTGGTCGCGGCTGAGGACGCGGCCGGGATGGGCGGCCAAGGTTGCGAGGAGATCGAATTCCATCGCGGTCAGCGGAGTCTCGCTGCCGTCGGCGCAGTAGAGCTTGCGGCTGTCGAGATTGAGCCGGCACTTGCCCATCCTGACCTCGCGCCCCATCGTCGCCGGGCTCTCGCCGCCGGCGCCGGCCTTGGCCCGCCTCAGCACCGAGCGGACGCGGGCGAGGAGCTCGCGGGGGTTGAACGGCTTGGTGATATAGTCGTCGGCGCCGATCTCGAGGCCGACGATGCGATCGATGTCGTCGCTCTTGGCGGTGAGCATGATGATGCCGGCATCGCCCGACGCCCGGATCTCGCGCGCCAGAGTGAGGCCGTCGTCGCCGGGCATGTTGATGTCGAGCAAGGCGAGGTCGATCGGGCGCTCGGCCATGCAGGCGCGCAGCGCGTCGCCGCCATTGGCCTCGCTCACCGCAAAGCCGTTGCGCAGCAGATATTCGGCGACGGTGGAGCGGACGTCGTCGTCGTCGTCGACGACGATGATGTGGGCGGAGGCGGACGTGGCGGGCTGGGTGCTCATGCTTCCACCTTCACTTGTCGATCAGGGCCTGGATGAGGCAGCGGACGCCGGCGCGGGTAAAGGGCTTTTCGAGCACCGGCCGCCCGCTTTCCTTGAGGAATGCGTCCATCGAAGCGCCGAGCGTGTCGCCGGTGACGAAGGCGATGCGGCCCAGCAGCTGCGGCCGCACCTCCTTGAGGCGGGCGTACATTTCCGGGCCGCTGACACCGGGCATGCGCAGGTCGGACAGGACGACGTCGAACTCGCTTTGGTCGAGCGCGCGGAGCGCCGAGCCGCCGTCCTGGGCGACGACGACCTCGAAGCCCTCGCGCTCCAACAGCTCGCGGATCGTGTCGGCGATGTCGGCCTCGTCGTCCACGACCAAAGCGCGGCGGCGCACCATCGTGATCGGCGCCGATCCGGGTTGCTCGTCGCGGACGGCCGCGGCCGCGGCCGGCGCGGCGGGCGGCAGCTCGATCCGGAAGGTCGCGCCGCGCTCCGCCGGCCGCACCGACAGCGTGCCGCCATGGGCCTCGACGATCCCGAACGAGAAGGAGAGGCCGACGCCGGTGCCCGAGCCCTGCGGCTTGGTCGTGAAGAAGGGCTCGAAGATGCGGCCGAGCAGGTCCTCGGGAACGCCCGGTCCATTGTCGGCGACGTCGATCGCGACCTGGCCGTCGCCGGTGACGCAGGTTCGCACCCAGATGCGCTTGTCGAAGGTCTCGGCGCCTTCCAGCGCCTGCTGCGCGTTGATGATCAGATTGACGAGCACTTGGTGGAGCTGATCGCGGTCGCCCTCGATCGCCGGCACGTCGGGATCACATTCGACGACGGCGGCGATGCCCGTCGTGCGCAGCGCATATTCGGTAATCTGGAGCGCATCGGAGACGAGGCTGTTGGGATCGATCGCGAGCCGGTCCGGCGCGCGGCGGCGGGCCATTGCGAGGAAGGTCTGGACGATTCTGGCGCAACGGTCGGCGGCGGCGCTGATCTTCTTCGCGCGCGCTTCGAGCGGCGTGCCGATCGCATCCTCCTCGAGCATCTCGGCCTGGCCGACGATCGCGGCAAGGGGGTTGTTGAGCTCGTGGCTGACCCCGGCGAGGAGGGAGCCAAGGGCCGCGAGCTTTTCGGACTGGTGGAGCGCCTCGCGCGAGCGCGCGAGCTCCGCCTCCGCCGCCTTGCGATCGGTGACGTCGAGGTGGATGCCGCTGACGCTCAGCACTGCGCCCGAGCCGTCGCGCTGGGCGGTGCCGATCGAATGGACCCAGCGGACGTCGCCGCTCGGCCAGACGACGCGGTGCTCGAGGTCGATCGAGTCGCTGGGAAAACCCTGACGATAGGGTTCGAGGACCATCGCGCGATCGTCGGGATGGACGTGGCTCCACATCGCCTCGGCGTCCATGCGCAGCTCGTGGCCGAGGCCCCACAGATTGCGCGAGCGGTCCGAATACCAGGTTTCGCCCGTCCTGGGATCGAGCCGCCAGATGCCGAGATTGGCGCCGTCCACCGCCATTTCGAGATGGAGCCGCGCCTGGATCAGCTCCGCCTCGGCCTGCTTGCGATCGGTGATGTCGAGATGGATGCCGTTGACGGCGCGCGCGGCACCGTCCCGGTCGCGATGGACCGCGCCGAGCGAGTAGATCCAGTGGGTCGAGCCGTCCGGGCAGACGACGCGATATTCGACCTCCACCTTGTCTGCGGTGAACCCGTGCAGATAGGGAGCCGCGACCTCGTCCCAATGATCGGGATGAACGGCACGCTTGATGACGGAGGCGTCCATCACCGTGTCCAGCGGCAGGCCGTACATCTGCTTCGACCGGTCCGAATACCAGGTCTCTCCGGTCTCGAGATCGAAGGTCCAGATGCCGAGCTTGGCGCCCTCGACCGCAAGCTCGAGCCGGCGCCGCGATTCCTGCAGCTCCTCGTCGGCGTGGCGCTCGCCGGACAAATCGCGCAGGCTGCAGATGAAGCGGCTGTCGCCGTCCAGCTTCACCTCGGTGATCGTCGCCTCGATCGGAAGGAGCGCGCCGCCGCCGCCGCGCCAGTCGATCCGCCCGCGGACCGCCGATTCGCCCGGCCCGCGGCCGGTGAAGAAGGCGCGGATCCTGTGACGGTCCTCGGGGTGGAGCGGGCTCTGCACGATATGATCGCTGGCGCTCCTGCCGATCATCTCGGCGCGGCCCTGGCCGAACGTGCGCTCGGCCGCGGCATTGAAATCGACGATGCGGCCGGTCCCGTCGACGACGAGGATGGCGTTGAGCGACGAGCGCACGACGCTGGTGAGCGCGCACGGCATCTCCGAATCGTCGCAGTCCAAAGTCACGCTAACCCCCCGGTCGGCAGTGCCCCCTTTCCATAGCGCCGCCCGGGGCGGGGCGGAAGAGAAACAACTGAAACAATAAACATTTCGCGCCGGCATCGCCGCGAAACAGAGCACCGGCAAATAGCTCCCCACCAGCCGATCCCCGGCTGCGTCATGAGGAGAAGAGAAATGGACATCCAGCGGAAAGCGGGTCTCAACCTGCTCCTGATCGTCGCAGCCGCCCTCGGCTGCAGCGTCAGCGTGCTGAGCGGCACCGTCGCGGCGATCGAGTACAGCGCCGCCGAGGCGATCGCCCACTCGTCGCACGCCTGAGCCATCGCCGAATACCCGGCCAGGCGCCCCTGTCGCTCAGCCCCCCGTCGGCGGGGGCGCCGACCGGTGTTTCGGACCAACATGCGCGGCGCATCGCGCGTGGAGAGGGGTCGCCCGCAAGGGCGGCCCCTCTTTCGCGCCGGCGAGGGCCGTCAGCGCGGCGGGGGATCGCGCCGGAAGCGGAGCCTCAGGCCTTCCCAGTTGAGCGTGACCGAATCGCCCGATTCGGAGCCGGTCCAGCTTCGGCGCGCCGGGCTGTCCGATTCGAGGAGGAGAGTTCCTCCACGCCGGAGATAGGAGCCGCTCTCGAGGACGTCGCGAAAGCGGGCGCATGGGCCGCTCTGGGTGAGGCGCAATTCGAAGCGCCGGGCGACCGAATCGAGATCGAAGGAGCCGCCCTGGAGCGACACCGGGCACTCGGTCCCCGCATTGCGCGTGAGGGGCGGCGGCCGGCCGTTCACCGAGACCATGCCGTAGCGCCCGGTCGGCGCGCGCCCCACGAACGCCGTCTCGCAGGCGCCGAGCAGGAGGAGGGCGGTTCCGGCGAAAGCGGTCAGCGCGCGCATCTCAGTCGCGGCCGCCGCCGCCGCTGTTCTGGCCGCCGGTGCGGCTCGCCTCGTTGCGGTCGGCGCGCTGTTTCTTGTCGCCGCCGACATCGTCCTTGCCGCCCTTGTTGAAGTCGCCCTTCTTCTTGTTGTCGGTCATTTCGCCGGTCTCCGTTCGCTTCGCGCGGTCAACGGCCCTGGGCGCGCAAGGGTTGCGTCAGCGCTCGCCGAGGTCGGTCAGCAGACGGTCCACGTCGGCGTCGGCGGCGGGCACGCGCACCATCGTCTCGAAGCCGGCGCGCGCGCCGCAGCCCGCATAATTGCTGTGGCGTGCCTCGACCGGGTCGTCGTCGCTCCAATAATGGCCGTTGCGGAAGACTTCGGCACTGTCGCCGTCGATGCGCAGGACCCGCATCGGCGGCGCGGAGAGGTCGGGCGGCCCGTCGAGAACGGGCACGAACGGCCCGGAGAACCAGCCGGTGGCGGGATCGAAGCGCAATCCCTGGCCGCCGAGGCCGCACATATGGGCGTTGCCGCCGATCGCCTCGCCGGCGGCGTCGATCGTGCCGTCGGCATTGACCCGCAGCGCGACGCGCGAGCTCGCCGCGCCGACGATCGCCGGGAGGACCCGGCGGTAGAGGGCCGTCGTGCGGAAGGGTTCGGCGAACGCGATCCGCTCGGAGACGAACAGCGCCCGCACCCCCGGGCGCAGCCAGGCCGGCGGACCGAGCCGGCCGACGAGCGCGCCCTCGCGCGCTGCGTAAGCACGTTCCAGACAAATCGAGTCCGCGCAGCGGTCGCGCTCCGCCAGCCAGGCCCGCTGGCTTGCCGCCACGGAGGGGTCGGCCGCGACGGCGCGGCGGTAGACGGCGGCGAGCTCGCGGTCGAGCTGACGCAGCATGTAGTCGTCTGGCCCGCAGATCATGCGCTCGACGCGCGTGCGCGCGGCGGCGCAGTCGAACGACGCACGGATCACGCCCTCGAGGTCCCGCGGCACCGTCGCCGCGACGATCGCCTCACGGTCGGCGGCCGAAATCTCGATCGCCGCGTCGCCGCCTCGCAGGACCAGCGGCCCGGCCAGGATCGCTCCGCCCAGGCTGGCGAGTTGCTCGAACGCGACCTCGGTCCGATCGAGGCGTGCGCCGGCGACGTCGATCTCTTCCCACAAACTGTCGAGCTTTGCGCCGCGTAGGTCGGCGCCGCGAAGGCGGAGCGCCGCGTCGGCCGGGCAGCCGTCGACCACCGTGATGCCGCAGGCAAACTCGAATCCGGCGAGGTTGGCGCGGTCGAGGACGAGGCCCGTGAAGCTGCCGGTCGCTCCGCCCGCGAGCTGGCCGTTCGACCAGTCGGCGCCCGCGGCGTCCGCGTTTTCGAGGTCGACGTCGCGCAGCACGACGTGCGGCATGCGCGCCCCGGCGAGGTTTGCGCCGGCGAGCGTGAGGCGCAGGAACCCCATCCCCGGCGCCTCCGCACCGCGCCAATCGCTGCGCGAAAGGTCCGTGTCGAGGAAGCAGATGTTGTGCAGCCGCGCGCCCCGGAAGTCCGCGCCGGCGAAGCTTCCGCCGACGACGGTGATCGTCGCATCGCCGCGCTCGCGCCGGAGGGCGGCCAAGGCCGCCGGCCCAGCGAGGGTAGCCCCCTCGACCCGGCCGGGCAGCGCGTCGAGCTCGGTCCCCTCGTAGACCGGCCCGAGCGCCGCATGGCAGCTTCCCGCCGGCGGGGCGGTTGCAGACAGAGCGAGGGTAATCAGGAATGACATGTGCGAGCCTCTCGCCTAGCGCGCTTCGTGCTCCGATAAGAGGCCCCGATCCGGTTGGATCGCAGACCTCACCTCGTCCCAGGCGGCGGGACGCGCTCTGCCAGATTGGACAAGGCAACCTTGAGATCGGCGATGGCTGCCTCAGCCTCACGAGCCCTGCGTTGACGCCGGGACGTGACATACAAAGCGCAGCCGAGCGGATCCGATATTGCCTCGAGCGCGTTCGATTCCGCTTTGCTGTAGCTCCAGCCATCACTTCGCGGACCGACCAATAACGATCCCGCCTCCTTCGTGCCGGCGAGCAGCGGGATTTTCTTCGTTGGCGAAGGAGCGTCCGCCGAACGCACTGCAACTGTCCCGCTCTGCTCGCGCCAGGGCGCGTCCAGCGGGAAAACTCCCACGAGCTCCCCGTCGGCAAGTTCCAGCGCGACCCACTTTGCCCTGATCCCCTCGGCGGCGCTTGGCAGGACCGCATTTGCCAGTTCCTCGGGGTCGTCGTCGTGCTGCCACACGAAAAGGCGCTCACCGAGAGCACGAAGCTCGACCAACGCCCGCTGGAAACGCCGCTCGGTGAGCTTCAAGACGCGCTCTTTCGACGGCGCGAAAACGGCGGCTGCGAGAATACCGTTTATTGCTATCGCACCGCCCTTCGAAAGGCTCCCGGTGATCACCGTGCTGGAAGCCGCCGCCGCTACGGCCCATGCGATCGCGATCAGTATTGCGATGATCGTGTAACCTGACACTCTGCTGAGCACCGCATCCGCGTCGTTGAGGCGATAGCAGGCCAGCGACAGGATGAGGCCTCCCGGGAGCAGAAGCGTCCCGGCCACCACCATGACCACACCGAGCGCCACGACCATATCCCAAGCGGGTCCCGCCTTCCCGTCGCTGGCAGCAATCACGATAAGCCCGAACACCACGAGCGAGGGACCCGCGCCGACGCCGATCGCGGCCCATTTCAACTGCTGCCGAAGGAGAGGCTCATCGGTTCTGCGGAAGCGGTGAACGAACGCGCCTATGCAAGACATGAGCACGATAAGGAGAACGGCGCCAATCGGCAGGGCCCACTCGCTCTCCAGGAGGGATAGGACGCCGAGGATCGGCCCCGCCAGGAGGACAATTTTCGAGAAGCGCGGAACATAGCGGCCGTCCGGGAAGGCCGGGACCGCGACAATGAAAAGCGTGCCGAATACCGCCGCCGCCACTTGGCGCGGTTGATCGAGCCAGTGAGCATCGAGCGGGACCACAATCGAAGCGAGGGCGAGGAACGCAAATGAAAGCAGAATTGATACCGCATTCTCTTTTGGTGTGTGCCGGAGGAGAAGTGCGACGCCGAGGCATCCCATAGCCACAAGATAGTGGAAGCTCAGCAGCCACATTTCGGTCGATAAAGCCGATACGATCGGTACGCCCGATGCGGCCGTTCCCACCCTGCCGGCCGTTCCGCCGATTCCCGTCGGCACGGTCGAGGGAGCGACACTGCACCATAGAGCCGCGCAGAGTCCTATGACGACGGCCGCGACGCCGAGATTCCAGACTAGCCTGACCGGCAGGGATGTGAGGGCTCTGATGTTCGCCAGGTCATCCGGCAATAGCGCGGCCACTCGCGCCCATATCGTAGCGTTATTCAGCCCTGGAGTTCGTTGCGACCTCATTTCGGAAGGCCCGGCCGCCGGTTGGGCCGCGGCCTTGTCGATGCTTGCGCCGGCGTTCAATTCTGCCGTCCGCCGCCCAGGCGTTCCCTGGCGGAGTTCCAGCATCGCGCTGCAATGCCGAGCCACGCACCGACCCCGGAACGCTGCTTCCGGTCTTGCGCATAACAAGGCGGCTTCGGCTTGATCTGCTGGCGCTGAGCGGTGGTCGTGCGCGCGCCGTGCGAATCCTGTGCCGCAGCGGCATTCGGCAACGCGACAAGCGCGCCGAGCAGAAACGAGCACGCGACAATGCTTCGCCAGACCGACATTTGAGCCCCCTCGCTGCCGTACGACGACCGCCGCGACTCGGCAGCGGCACCGCAATATTATATGGACTCAGTCACATGTCCACTGCGCGCGGAGTTGGGATGGGTCGCTGCGGCCGACGAGGAGCGACACGCTACCGCCGGCGGCGGCGCGTGGCCGGATTGAGCTCGGCGACGAGTGCGTCCGCGCCGTAGACCTTGCGGAGCACTTCCTCGATCGCCGCGGTCGAGACCGAGATGGTGCGGTTGATCCTCGGATCGAAGCCGTAGGCGCCGCCGATCGAGTGGATGTTGCCGTCGAACGCGGCGCCGATGACCGACCCGTCGCGGGCGATCACCGGCGAGCCGCTATTGCCGCCGATAATGTCGTTGTTGGAGGTGAAATCGAAGACGACGTCCTTGTCGAGGCGGCTCTCCGCCGCGGCCCAGAGCGGCGGCAGGTCGTAAGGGGCGCTTCCGGTCGCACGCTCGAACATGCCGCCGATGCGGGTGAAAGGCGGGATTTCGCGGCCGTTCTCGGTCCAGCCCTGGACCGAGCCGTAGGAAATGCGCAGGCTGAAGGTCGCGTCCGGATAGAGGCCGTCGCCGTAAGCGCCGAAGCGGGCGCGGGCGAGGCGCGACTGGGCGGCGACGGTCGGCGCGTCGACCTCGGCGCGGTAGCGGTCGAGCACCGCGCGCGCCTGCTCCTCATTGGCGAGGGCAAGGCGGATCATCGGATCGTCCGAGGCGCGGATCGCGGCGAGGCCGCCGGTCCAGAGCTGGCGCCTGACCGCGGCATCGCCGAGCCGGGTGCCTGCTACCGCGCTGCGGGCGAGCGCTTCGGGCGATTCGCGGCCGAGCAGAGTGCGCACGCGCGGGTCGTCGGAGCCGAGCAGCTCGCGCGTCTTCGACAGCCAGAATGCGAGCGTCATCTCCTCGAGCCAGGGATAGACCGGCGCCTCGTCGAGCAGCTGGTGCTCGAGCAAGGGCAAATTGGAGCTCGAATAAGCCGGCAGGCGCTCCGCATCGGGCTTCTCGCGCTCCATCGCGGCGCGGACCAGCTGGCGGGCATGGTCGTAGAGGTCGGAGCCCCAGCCCGCGCGCGCTTCCAGCATCAGATATTGCGGATAGATGCTCGCATAGGTGGCCTGGGCGCGGTCGACCTCGCCCCAGGGGTCGCCGAGCGTCGAGCGCAGATCGGCGTTCGCCGCGACGCGTCCGCGCAAATCGGTCTCGGCGGCGGCAAGACGGGCGCTGAATTCGGGATCGCGAAGCGCGCGCCACTGGCCCATATAGACCTTGTAGCTGTTCTCCACGCTTTGGAGGGCGTCGGTGCCGGTGCGCTGACGCTCCTCGTCGCCTTCCATCGCCGCGATCAGCCGGCCGCGATATTCGGACCACAAGGGGACGAGCGTCGGGAAGATGACGTTGCGGCGCATGCCGAACTGGCTCTGGGTGAACAGGCGCTGGGTCGAGCCGGGATTGCCGACGACGAAGGTCTGCTCGCCCGCCACCGGAGCGCGGGGGTTCCAACGCAGGTAGCGAGGCGTCGCGGCCGGCCGGCCGTTCTCGTAGACGCGCAGGAAGGCGGCATCGAGGCCGTAGCGCGGGAAGTTGAAATTGTCGGGATCGCCGCCGAAATTCGCCGCCTGCGCCTCGGGCGCGAAGACCAGGCGGACGTCGGAATATTTGCGGTAGCGGTAAAGCTTGTACTGGCCGCCGCCGAACAAGGCGACGACCTGGCAGCGCTGGGTCGCGGCGTCGCGGCACCCTTCCGACTGGATGCGCGAAATTTCGGCATCGCGCGCCCTGGACAGTGCCGCACCCGTCGAAGTGCCGATCGCCGACTGGACGCGGTCCGTCACGTCCTCGATCGCCGTCACCACCTCGGCCTGCTGGCCGGGGCATTGCAGCTCCTCCTCGCGGGTCCGGGCGGTGAAGCCGCCGCGCACGAAGTCGTTCTGCGCGGTCGAGCGGTCCTGGACGCAATCGATCACGCAATGGTGGTTGGTGAGCACCAGCCCGCCCGCCGAGACGAACGAAGCCGAGCAGCCGCCGGTCAGCCGCACCGCCGCGGCGCGGACATTGTCGAGCCAGGCCTGGTCCGGCGCCCAGCCATATTGCTCGCGCACCCGCGCCGCCGGAAAGGCGTCGAACGTCCACATGCCTTCCTCGGCGGAGGCGGGGGCGGCGAGGGCGAAGGCGGTCGAGGCGAGGATCGCGGCGGTGCGGTTCATGGCGGCTCCTGAGATGTTGGTTGCGCATGCTAAAGCACAGCCGACGGGACCGATCCAGCCGGTCCGAGACGTCATCCCGGCGCAGACCGGGATGACGGGTTCTGCTCAGGCCGCTCTCGAGCCGATCGCGTGCTGGCGGCGGCGCTGGACCGACGAGCCGATGCCGACCGCCTCGCGATATTTGGCGACGGTGCGCCGGGCGATGTCGAAACCCTTGGCGCGCAGGATCTCGACGAGCTGGTCGTCGGAGAGGATGCGGTCCGGATGCTCGGCCGCGATCAGAGCCTTGATGTGGCTCTTGATCGCTTCGGCCGAGACGGCGTCGCCGCCGTCGTTCGACTGGATGCCGCTGCGGAAGAAATATTTGAGCTCGTAGAGGCCCCGGTCGCAGGCGAGATATTTGTTCGAGGTGACGCGGCTCACCGTCGATTCGTGCATTCCGATCGCCTCGGCGACCTGGCGCAGGGTGAGCGGCCTCAAATGGGCGACGCCGTGGCGGAAGAAGCCGTCCTGCTGCTTGACGATCTCGGTCGCCACCTTGACGATGGTGCGCGCGCGCTGGTCGAGCGCCTTGATCAGCCAGTTCGCGCTCTGCAGGCATTCGGAGAGCCAGGCTTTCGACTTGCGGTCCTGGGCGCCGCCGGACAGCTCGGCATAATAGGAGCGGTTGACGAGGAGGCGCGGCAGCGTCGCATTGTTCAGCTCGATCGCCCAGCCGCCGGCACGGCGTCCGATGAAGACGTCCGGAACCACGGTCGCATCCTCGCCGTCGCTGTGCAGGAACTGGCAACCGGGCTTGGGATTGTAGGCGCGCAGCTCCCGGATCATATCCTGCAGATCTTCGTCGTCGACGGCGCAGATGCGCTTCAGCGCGGCGACGTTGCCCTTGGCGAGATAGTCGAGATTGTCGATCAGGCGCGCCATCGCCGGATCGTAGCGATCGGCTTCCTTGGCCTGCAGGGCGAGGCATTCGGAGAGGTTGCGCGCCGCGATGCCGGGAGGATCGAAGGTCTGGACGATCGCGAGAACGCGCTCGACTTCCCTCAGCGGCACGCCGAGGCGCTGGGCGAGATCGAGCAGCGAGGCGCGGAAATAGCCGGCCTCGTCGACCGCTTCGACGATCTGGCCGGCCATGATGAGGTCGGTGCCGGACAGGATCTCGCCGGCCTGCGCGGTCAGATGCTCGTGGAGCGAGACCTGACGGACGTCGGCGAAGCTGTCGAAGTCCGGCCCGTCGCCGCCGGCGCCGCCGCCTCGGCCCAGATCGCCGGAGAGAGACAGGCTGCCGTCGAGGCCGCGCATCGAATCGGAGGCGCTGTCCTGATGAAAATTCTCGTGGTCGAAGTCCATGTCGAGCGGCGCATCGGCGATGCCGTCGCCGCTCCGCACCAGCTCGTCCACCGTCGCGGCCTCGTCGCGCGGGGTCGCGGTCTCGACGTCGGCGGGCTCGGAGGGGCCGTCTTCGGCGCTGCCGCCGGCGTCGAGCAGAGGATTGCGCTCGATCTCCTCGGCGATGAAGCCCTCGACCTCGAGATTGGAAAGCGCCAGCAGCCGGATCGCCTGCTGGAGCTGCGGTGTCATCACCAGCGACTGGCTCTGCCGAAGGTCGAGGCGAGGCCCGAGCGACATGGCTACAGCTCGAAGCTTTCGCCCAGATACAGACGCCGCACATTCTCGTCGCGGACGAGATCGCGCGGACTGCCGGAGAACAATACCTCGCCGCCGTAGATGATGTAGGCTCGGTCGACGATGTCGAGGGTCTCGCGGACATTGTGGTCGGTGATGAGCACGCCGATGTCGCGCTTCTTCAGCTCCTGGATGAGGTCGCGGATGTCGGAGATCGAGATCGGATCGATGCCGGCGAAGGGCTCGTCGAGCAGCATGATCGACGGGCTGGCGGCAAGCGCCCGCGCGATCTCGCAGCGGCGCCGCTCGCCGCCGGAGAGCGCCATGGCCGGCGCGTCGCGCAGGTCCTGGATGTGGAACTCGGCGAGCAATTGCTCGAGCCGCTCGCGGCGCACCTTGCGGCTGCGCTCGGCGACCTCGAGGGCGGCCATGATGTTCTGCGAGACGGTGAGGCCGCGGAAGATCGACGTCTCCTGCGGCAGGTAGCCGAGGCCGAGGATGGCGCGGCGGTACATCGGCAGGCGCGTGATGTCCTGGCCTTCGAGCAGGATGCGGCCGCTGTCCGGCTTGACCAGCCCCATCACCGAATAGAAGCAGGTCGTCTTGCCGGCGCCGTTCGGGCCGAGCAAGGCGACGACCTCGCCGCGCTCGACGCCGAGCGAGACGTTGCGCAGCACCACCTTGCGTTCGTAGGATTTGGCGATCGAGACGACCGCAAGCCCGCGCCCGGGCACCGCCTCGGCTCCGTGCGCGGCGCTTCCTTCCTCGGTCCTTTCGATGAGCGTCGCTTCGTTCATGGCGCCCCTATCCCTTTGGCATGCTTAGGCGAAGGCGGGCTTTGCCTCAACTGGCAAGATTCGTGCATGCCCGCGAAATGCGCCGATCGGAGCCCTCGCGGGTACCCCGTCGCGCCCTACTGGTTCGAGCCGGTCGTGCGCCGCGGTGCCTTGAAGACGCCGTTGACGCGGCCGTTCGTGCTCGTGATCGTGCCCCGCGGCGCGTCGGGCGCGGGCGGGCCGCCGCCGTCCATCACGGCGCGGCCGCTATCGAGCTCCAGCACGAGACGGCCGCCGCTCACGCGGTTCTCCCCGCGCGTCAGGACGACGCCTCCGACCAAAGTGATGATGCCGCGTTCGAGGTCGTAGATCCCGTATTGCCCCGTCGCCGTCTCGCTCGGGCTGCGCATCGTCACGCCGCCGCTGGCGTCGATCCGCTTGATCTCGAGGCCTCCGCCGGTCACGTAGTTGATGGTCAGACGTTCGGCGTTCAGCGTCAGCTGGTCCTGCTGGACGACGACATTGCCGGTCAGGATGGCGCGGTCGGCATTGTCCTGCACTTCGATGCGGTCCGAGCCGACGAGGATCGACGCGTTGGAATCATGCCCCTTGAGAACGGACGCCGGCTCCTGGCCCGCCACCGGCGCGACGGCGAGCAGCAGCGCCGCGGCGACGGCCGAGCCGGCGGCGATGGAGAAGGTGCGCATGGCGCTCACCGGAGTGCCCCCTGCACGATATGCAAGCGGGCGCGGCCCTGGAGCACGACCTCGCGGCGGTCGAGGTTCGCGCTGAAGCGGTCCGCCGAGAAGCGGCCGAGCGGCATGCGTCCCTCGACACGGCCGCGGCTCACCAGCGTGCGCTCATTGAGGTCGACGGTGACGTTGCTCGTGTCGATCCTGTAGCCGTCGGCCGCGGTGACCCGGATCGGGCCGGCGACGTCGACATTCTGGGCGGAGATGTCGTAGCGGGCGCGGTCGGCCTCGATCCGCGCCGGGCCGCTGTCCAGGCCGATCTGCGCGGCCATTTCGGTGAAGTCCACCATCTGGTCGGTGGCGCGTGCCTGGACGGCCGACTGGGCGCTGATCAGGAAGGGCCGGCCCAGCGAATCCTGGCCGCGATACTGCGCCTGCTGGACCCGCATATGCTCGGGCGCGGTCTCGACCTTGTTCTTGTCGAGGAGGAAGCTGACCTCGGGCCCCTTCGAGAGCGGCGCCAGCGCGAGATAGGCGAGAAGCACGCCGACGGCGGCGGGCAGCAGGATCTTGAGCACCCCGATCAGGTAGTCGTGGAAGCCGCCGGGCCGCGCCCAGCGATTGCTCCTCGGGCCCGTCAGCGCGGCCTCAGACATGAGCGAAGATGTCCTCGTCCGCCCAGCCCGCGAGATCGAGCAGCGCCCGATGCGGAAGGAATTCGAAGCAAGCCTTGGCGAGGCCCATCCGCCCCTCGCGTTCGAGGCGTTCGTCCAGCTTCTCCTTGAGCTGGTGCAAATAGCGCACGTCCGAGGCGGCATAGTCCTTCTGGGCATCGGAAAGCTCGGGGGCGCCCCAATCGGAACTCTGCTGCTGCTTGGAAATTTCCTGGCCGGTCAGCTCCCTCACCAGCTCCTTGAGGCCATGCCGGTCGGTATAGGTGCGGATCAGGCGCGAAGCGATCTTGGTGCAATAGACCGGCGCGGCGATGACGCCGAGATAGGCGCGGATCGAAGCGAGATCGAAGCGCGCGAAATGGTAGAGCTTGAGACGGGCCGGGTCGGCAAGGACGCTCTTGAGGTACGGCGCGCTGTAGTTGCTGCCGGGGCCGAAGCGGACGAGGTGCTCGTCGCCGCGTCCGTCGGCGATCTGGACGACGCACAGACGGTCGCGGCCGAGGCGCAGGCCCATCGTCTCGGTGTCGACGGCGACCGGCCCTTCGGCAAGCGCACCCTGAGGCAGGTCTTCTTCGTGGAAATGTACGGTCATTGAAGGCGAGATAGGCCCAAGCGCCGCCCGGCTCAATGGGGGCGAGCGCGGGCGCGGCACGGGCGGGCTTGATCCCGCGCGGCGATTTCGCGACATGGGCCGCCCAAAAGAGAGGAAGCCTTGCGTCCATGCCCAGCGGTCTTGCCGCCCTGCTCGACGATGTCGCGGTAATCGCCAAGCTCGCCGCGGCCTCGATCGACGATGTCGGCGCCGCCGCGGGGCGGGCGGGCTTCAAGGCGGCCGGCGTCGTCGTCGACGACACCGCGGTGACGCCGCGCTACGTCACCGGCTTCACCCCGGACCGCGAGCTGCCGATCATCGCCCGCATCGCCAGGGGCTCGATCAAGAACAAGCTCCTGATCATCCTGCCGGCGATTCTCATCCTGAGCTGGCTCCTGCCCTGGTCGATCACTCCCATCCTGATGCTCGGCGCCGCCTATCTCTGCTACGAAGGCTCGGAAAAGGTCTGGGAGGCCCTCCACCGCAAGGAGAAGAGCCCCGAGGAGGAGGCCGCCGAGCTCGCCAGCGCCGCGCATGAGGAGACCATGGTCGCCGGCGCGGTGCGCACCGATTTCATCCTCTCCGCCGAGATCATGGTGATCGCGCTCAACGAGGTCAGCGCCGAGTCGTTCGCGCTGCGCGCCGCGATCCTCGTCGTCGTCGCGGTCGCGATCACCATCGGCGTCTACGGCGTCGTCGGGCTGATCGTGAAGATGGACGATGTCGGCCTCCACCTCGCCCAGCGCCGCAACGGCGGCGCCCGCGCGGTCGGGCGCGGCCTGGTGCACGCAATGCCCTGGCTCCTCAAGACGCTCTCCCTGGTCGGCATCGCGGCGATGATCTGGGTCGGCGGCGGCATCCTCGTCCACGGCCTCGCCGAGTTCCACGTCGAGGCGCCCGAGCATGTCATCCACGACGCCGCGGTCGCCGCCGGGCATGCCGTGCCGCCGCTGAGCGGTCTCGTCGAATGGGCGGTGAGCGCGGCCGGCGCCGGCCTGATCGGCCTCCTTCTCGGCGCTCTCCTCGTCGCCGCCCACCACGCCGTCGCCCACCGCAAGCACTGAGCCTCTCCGGCACCGCGAAAGTCACTCGCCCGCCTTCTTTTTTTCGGCTATGGGTGAGACCGTGCGCCAATAGCGGGCGCAGGAAGCCGACTGCGCGCTGGCCCGGCGCGGTGGTTTTTGAACAGGGACCGGGCGCGGAAAGTATTTGACGGACATGGGTTTCGACAGAGGACGCCGCGGCGAGCGCGGCGGGCGCGGCAGAGACAAGCGCGACGGCTTCGGGGAAGACAGTTACAGCTCAGGCTACGGCGGCGGCGGCGGCGGCGGTGACCGCTTCGGCGGCGGCGGCGGCGACCGCTTCGGCGGCGGCGGCGGAGGCGGCGACCGCTTCGGCGGGGGCGGCGGCGACCGATTCGGCGGCGGCGGCGGCGGTGGCGGCTATCGCGGCGGTGGAGGCGGCGGCTTCGGCGGCGGCGGCGGCGGCGGCGGGTTCCGCGGCGGCGGCGGCGGCGCAGGCGGCATGCCCCCGCAGGTCATCGGCGAAGGCAAGGGCATCGTCAAATTCTTCAACTCCCAAAAGGGCTTCGGCTTCATCGTCCGCGACGATGGCGGCGAGGACGTTTTCGTCCACATCTCCGCGGTCGAGCAGGCCGGCCTCACCGGCCTCGCCGAAGGACAGCCGCTCGGCTTCACCCTGGTCGACCGCGGCGGCCGCATCTCGGCGACCGGCCTGGTCATCGAGGGCGATCCGCTTCCCGTCACCGAGCGGCCGCGCGAGGAGCGCGATGCGCGCGGCGGCCCGGGCGGCGGCGCACCGCAGCGCCAGCTGACCGGCGAGAAGGCCACCGGCACGGTCAAGTTCTTCAACGCGATGAAGGGCTTCGGCTTCATCAGCCGCGACGACGGCCAGCCCGACGCCTTCGTCCACATCTCGGCCGTGGAGCGCGCGGGGATGTCGTCCTTGAACGAAGGCGACCGGGTCGAGTTCGAGCTCGAGGTCGACCGGCGCGGCAAGACCGCGGCGGTCAATTTGACGCCGATCCAGTAAGGCGCGGGGGCGCTGCCCGCCGCCGGCGCAGGAGGAACGAACGATGCGAATGTTCGCAGCCGCTCTCGCTTTGCCTCTCGCCGCGTCGGCGACCGCCGATGTGCCGGACGATCCGCTGCGCTTCGACGTGCAGTGCCTGATCGCGACCGGCCATGTCGCCAGGTCCGGCGCGACGGAGCATCGCGCGGCTGCTCGGTCGGCATCGATCTATTATCTCGGCCGGCTCGACGGTCGCGGGCAGACCTTCGATCTCGAGGCCAGCCTCCTTGCCGAAGCCGCGGCCTTGCGCGGGCAGGATGGGGGCGACCTGCTGCGCGCATGCGGCCAGCTGATGGTTCGGCGCGGGGCGGAAGTCCAGGCGATCGGCGCCCGTGTTCTTGCGCGCGAGAGAGCCGCTCCGGCGCGCTAGCGACTCCGATCGATCGCCGGCGTCCCGGCCGTCAATCGTCCTTATCGCCCCGGTAACCATCTCTCCTGAGCCCGCGTCCATTTTTCGGCGCTAGCACAAGGCGTTATGAACGCGCTTCTGCTCGCCGCCATGCTCGCAACGCCCGTGCAGGGCCCCGCGCCCGATGAGACGGACGTACGCTGCTACCGGCTGATGGCGGAGCTCGCCCGCGCGGAAGATCCAGCGGCGCGGGCACTGGGGATCGGCGCGGCTCAATATTTCCTGGGACGGATCGACGCAGCGGCGCCGGGCTACGACGTCGCGGCAGAGCCCCCCGTGGCGGAGGGCGACCGGGCAGCGCTGCTCGCACGCTGCACAGCGGCCCTTGACGAAAACGGATTCGATCCGCGGGCGCTGGGCGCGTCCCTGGAGCCCGCGGAGCCGGCGATCTAGGCGCGCGCGGGCGCGGAGGTGAAGAAGACCGGGACGTGGCCGCGGCTGAGGCCGCCGCCTCGCGCCGCACCCTCGGCCAGAGGCAGAGCCGTCGCGCAGAAGCCGCATTCGGCCGAAAGCCGACCGACATACCAGTGCGTCCGGCCGCAGCCCGGGCAATGGTTCACCTGATTCTCGCGATAGACCGGACAATAGCCGCGCGCCGACGGATCATGGGCGAAACGCTCGTGCTCGGACTGGATCATCGACCGCAACATTGGCCGTCTCCCTGCAACCAGGCTGAAAGAACGAGCGAATCGCCGCTTCGTTCAAACGTCTCGCCGCATGTGCCGCCGCGGGACAGCTCAGGTGGCCATGCGCCGCAGCGTTTCGACCAGGTCGGCCTCGGCGGCCGGCTTGTCGGTGCGGATGCGCGAGACGCGGGGAAAGCGCATGGCGAGGCCGGACTTGTGGCGCTTGGAGAGGTGGATCGAATCGAAGGCGACTTCGAGGACGAGGGTCTTGGCGACCTCGCGCACCGGGCCGAAGCGCTGGACCGTGTGGTTGCGGATGAACCGGTCGAGCCACATCAGCTCCTCGTCGGTGAAGCCGAAATAGGCCTTGCCGACCGGGAGCAGCTCGCCGCCTGCCTCCGGCGGCGCCGACCAGCAGCCGAACGTGTAGTCGGAATAATAAGAGGACCGCTTGCCGCTGCCGCGCGCGGCGTACATCAGCACGCAGTCGGCGGTGAGCGGGTCGCGCTTCCACTTGTACCAGAAGCCGGCGCGGCGGCCGGCAATGTAGCAGCTGTCGCGGCGCTTCAGCATCACCCCTTCGATCGAGGCGTCGCGGGCGGCGGCCCGGATCTCCTCGAGCTGATCGAAGCTCTGTGCCTCGATCAAGGCGGAGAGATCGAAGCGGGCGGGATCGAGGCGCGGCGCGAAGGCTTCGAGCCGGGCGCGGCGCTCGGTCCAGTTGAGCGCGCGCAGGTCCTCGGCCCCGTCGAACAATATGTCGTAGAGCCGGACGAAGGCCGGATAGTCCGCGAGCATCCTCGCCGAGACGAGTTTCCGGCCGAGGCGCTGCTGAAGGGCGTTGAAGCTCGCTGCCCCGCCGCCATGCTCGGCCGCGCCCTGGGCTTCGCCGCGGACGAGCAACTCGCCGTCGAGGACGCCGTCCGCGGTGAAGCCCTCGGCGATCTCCGGGAAGGTCCGGCTGATGTCGTCGCCGGCGCGGCTGTAGAGCCGGGTCTGGCCGCCGACGCGGACGAGCTGGACGCGGATGCCGTCCCATTTCCACTCCGCCGCATAGTCCGCCATCGACACCCGCTCGTCCTCGAGCGGATGGGCGAGCATGAACGGGCGGAAGACGGGGAGATTCTTTGGCATCGGCTGTTCGCCGCGCCCCTCGGCCCAGGCGAACAGCTCCGAATAAGGCTGCTTGAGCCCGTGCCAGACCTCCTCGACCGCATCGACGTCGAGCCCGAAGGCCTGCGCCAGCGCCGTTTTGGCAAGGCGGGCCGAGACGCCGATCCTGAGCTCCCCCGTCGCGAGCTTCAGCAAAGCGAAACGGCCGGAGGCGTCGAGATGGTCGAGCATGTCCGCGACCGCGGCCGGGGCCTCGCTGCGGCCGAGGCCGGACAGGCGCTCGACCACCGCCGCGAGGCGCAGGGTGCCGTCGTCGATGTCGGCGGGCTGGTCGATGCGCTTGGGCCAGAGCAGCGACACCGTCTCGGCGAGGTCGCCGACATAGGACCAGCTCAGGCGGAACAGGGTGGGATCGACGCGCTCCTCGGTGATCGCGCGCACGAGCGCCGGCTTGACGCCCGGCAGATCGAGCTCGCCGGTGAGCGCGGCCATCGCATAGCCGCGGTCGGGATCGGGCGTGCGCTGCAGATAGTCGCCGATCAGCTTGAGCTTGGCGTTGCGCGAGCGAGTGTAGACGAGCCCGTCGAGAAGCTGCGAGAAGTCGCGCATGGCCGCACGCTTTCCCGCTAAAGGGCGCCGACGCAAGCTCCGGCTGGTCTACCTCAGGCCAGCTCGAGCGCCTTCACCGCCACCCAGAAGCCGGCGACGATGAACAAAGCGGCGATCGCGTAGCGGATCGGCTGGACCGGCACCGCCTTCGGCAGCGCCGCGCCGAGGACCGCGGCAGGCGCGTTGGCGATGAGGATGCCGGCGGTCGCGCCGGCCAGAGTGAGCGCGATCGAATCGAAGCGCCCGGCGAGCGCGAAGGTCAGGAACTGCGTCTTGTCGCCGAATTCGAGCAGGAAGAGCGAGCCGGCGGCGGTGAGGAAGGCGCCGGTCCGCCATTTCGCGGCGATGTCGGGCGGTCGCCGGCGCAGCAGGCTCCCTGCCGCGGCCATCAGGAGAGCGAGCGCCACGAGCAGGGACAGTGCGCGGGTGTTCACGAGATCGTGAATGAAGACGCCGCCGAGCGACGCGATCAGCCCGTTGAGCAACGCCGCGACGGCGAGGCCGGCGAGGATCGCGCCCGGCCTGGCGAAGCGCGCGGCGAGGACGATGACGAAGAGCTGGGTGCGGTCGCCCCATTCGGCGAGAGCGGCGCCGACGAAGGCGGTGAGCAATGCGTCCATCTAGGCGCCGAGACGGATCGAGACCGAGGCGAGCATCGCCTGGGCGGCCTCGTCGTCGCCGCGCTCGCAGCGGATCGCGTCGCGCATGCGCTCCAGATAGAGCGGCGCGGGGCATTCGCCGCGGCGCAGTGCCTCGCCGAGGCGGCAGACGGGACCAAGGCCGTAGGCGCCGGCGAGGCTGATAATGCCTTCGAGCCGGTGCTCGAAATCGGCGGGGGAAGCGCGGCCCGCGGCGGAGCGCAACCGGTCGAGGCGATCGTAGAGCTCGGCCCTCACCACCATCATCGCATCGCGATCGTTTCGCATCGCCCTGCCCTCCTCGCCGCGTTCGGCACGAGGAGGATGCGCGCTTATGGTTACCGCTTCGTTAAAGGGGTGCGGACCTTGACAATCGCAGCCCCGCGCGGCAGAGGCTGCGGCGCTATGGGAGCGGCGGGGACGCCGCTCTTATTTTTCGCGAAACCGTTTTTCAAAAGAGGGCTGTCATGGCCAAGCCGACCACGGTCAAGATCAAGCTCGTCAGCAGCGCCGACACCGGCTTCTTCTACGTCACCAAGAAGAACCCGCGGACCCAGACCGAGAAGCTCAGCTTCCGGAAATACGATCCCAAGGCGCGCAAGCACGTCGAGTTCAAGGAAGCCAAGATCAAGTGACGGCCGGCGGGCTAAGCCCGCCAGGCCGTCATCCCGGCGGAGGCCGGGATCTCAGGGGGTGAGAGGCGGAGGCGCTCCTGCAGGGTGCCCGCCATCGCCGCCGGCGTCTTCGTGTCCTGAGATCCCGGCCTGCGCCGGGATGACGGTCTCGGACGGGAACTCACCTTCGGCCGGGCCTTCATCACCTGCGGTCTCAGCCTCCGACGCTTCTTCGTTAGGCGCTTCGCCCGGCTCCACTTCCGCCTCCTCCGCCGCCTCCAGCAATCCCCGTACCGCCTCGATGAAGCGCATCAGCGAGATCGGCTTCGAGACATAGCCTTCCGCCCCCGCCTGGCGGATGCGTTCCTCGTCGCCCTTGGCGGCATAGGCGGTCACCGCCATGATCGGGGTGGCGCGCAGCTCCTCGTCGCCTTTCATCTGCTCGATCAGCTCGAGGCCGCTGATCCAGGGCATCTGGATATCCATGACGACGAGATCGGGGCCGAAACTGCGCGCCCGCTCCACCGCTTCGCGGCCGTCCCGGACCGGCTCGGCTTCGTAGCCGTGGGCGCGCAGGAGGTCGCAGAACAGCTTCAGATTGAGTTCGTTGTCCTCGACAACGAGTATTTTTTGTCCCACGCGCGAAGAGCCTCTCAATCCTTCCACACACCTTAAGCGATGAAGATTCAGGAAACAAACGAACGCGATCCGGCCGCCCTCGCGCTCGCCGCCTTGGGCTGGACGCTGGGCGACGGGCAGCGGGCCGAGCGGCTGTTGGCTCTGACCGGCCTCACGCCGGAGGAGCTGCGCGCAGGCGTCGGCGAGCCGGCGACGCTGGCGGCGGTGCTTTCCTTTCTCGAAGCGCACGAGCCCGATTTGGTCGCCTGTGCCGAGGCGATCGGCGCGGCGCCCGCCGAGCTGGTCGCGGCGCGCAGGGCGCTCGAGCGCGCATGACCCGCCCCCTGCTCATCACCGATTGCGACGAGGTGCTGCTCCACATGCTCGTCCATTTCGCGGACTGGCTCGGCGAGGCGCACGGCTGCGACTTCCGGCTGGAGAGCAGCAGCTTCCACGACGCCATCCGCGACCGCGCCACCGGCGCGCCGGTGGAAGCGGAACGGATCTGGCCGCTGCTCGACGGCTTCTTCGACGGCGAGATGCACCGCCAGAATCTCGTTCCCGGCGCGCTCGAGGCGCTCCGCGCGATCGGCGAGGAGGCCGACATCGTCGTCCTCACCAATGTCGGCGACCGCCACCAGGCCAGCCGGATCGAGCAGCTCGCCCGCTTCGACATTCGCCACCGGGTGCTCTGCAATCGCGGCGGCAAGGGCGTGCCGGTCGCCGAGCTCATCGAGGAGATGCGCCCCAGCGTCGCGGTGTTCGTCGACGACCTCGCCGTCCATCACGAATCGGTGGCGAAGCACGCGCCGCAGGTCTGGCGCCTGCAATTGATCGCCGAGCCCATGGTCGCGCGGCACATGGCGCCGGCCCCACACGCCCATGCCAGAATCGACGAGTGGAGCATGGCGACGGGCTGGATCCGAGCGCGGTTCGCGGACGGGCCCGCCGCTTAGTTGCAGCCCAGGTCCAGCCGCTCCGTTCGCCAGGCGCGGTGCTCGAGCTCCGCCAGCGCCGCACCGGCGGCGTCGCCGGTTTCCTCCAGGCTCATCCGCAGCCGGTGCCAGGATCCGTTCACGGCGTGCCGGAGGTCGATATCCCGGGCATCCCGAAAGCGCGCGACGATCTCTCGGTCGACGGGGATGAGGGCTGCGCGCCCCTGCTCGTAGGGCGAGAGCATGTCCATCGCCTCGACCACGGCGCGCTGGACGCGCTCGTTGGGCGACGCCGCGTAGCGGTCGATCAACGCCCGCATGCGGCGGCGGAGCCGCGCGCGGATCGCCGCCACCCGCGGATCGAGAAATCGCTGGTCCCCCACCACCGCATCGGGGACGCGGGCGGCGGCTTCGCGGACGGCGGCCGAAAATTCCAGCGGCGCGACGAACTCTGCGAAGTCGGGACCGCGGCGGCGATAGTCGCGCAGGAAGGCGTCGAGCCGCGCCGACCAGCGGCGGCCTGCCTCGGTCCGGCGCCAGGTGCCCTCGACGTAGAGGTTTCCGAATCCCTCCTCCTCGGCGGCGATATGGCGGCTGCGCTCGGCTTCGATCAGCAGAAAGCGGGCGCGCGCGACCTCGATCTGGACGAGCGGATCGCGCGAGCGGCGGTGACGCGCGACGATCGACTCGAACAAAGCGACGTTCTCATCCGAATCGAGCGGCCGCGCTGCGAGGATCGAGAGGAAGAGCCCGGTCGCCTCGCTCGGAAAGCGCCGACGCATCTCGTCCGCGATCCGCCGCTCGTGCGCGGGCCTGAGGCGCTGGCCCAGCAGCAGGTCGACGAAACCGGCGCGGCTCGTCTCCGGTCCGGGAAAGATCGGGCGCGCCTCGAACCAGCCGCAGGGCGGCGTCCCGTCGTCGGGACGCGCGATGACCTCCGCCGGCGGCTGCGAGACGGCCGCGCCCGCCAGCGAGGCGACGGCGGCCCCAGCGAGGATGGCGATCGTCCGGCGCATCGCCCGAGAGTGTCACCTCTCCTGCGATCCGGCAAGGTCAGGCGGCGAGCGCGGCCTTCAGCGTCTCGGCGAGATCGGTCTTTTCCCACGGGAAGAAATCGCCCTCGGCGTCGCGGCCGAAGTGGCCGTAGGCGGCCGTCTTGCGATAGATCGGCTTGTTGAGGCCGAGATGGGTGCGGATGGCGCGCGGCGTGAGGCCGCCCAGCTCCGGGACCGCCATGATCGCGCGCTCGATCTCGGCATCCTCGACGGCGCCGGTGCCATGCGTGTCGACGTAGAGCGACAGCGGCTCCGAGACCCCGATCGCATAAGCGAGCTGGATCGTGCAGCGCCGCGCGAGACCGGCGGCGACGATGTTCTTGGCGAGGTAGCGCGAGATGTAGGCCGCCGAGCGGTCGACCTTGGTCGGGTCCTTGCCGGAGAAGGCGCCGCCGCCGTGCGGGGCCGCGCCGCCATAGGTGTCGACGATGATCTTGCGGCCGGTGAGGCCGGCGTCGCCGTCGGGGCCGCCGATCTCGAACGAACCGGTGGGGTTGATGTGATAGACTGTCTCGCCGTTCAGCAGCTCTGGCGGAAGCACGTCGGCGACGACGCCGCGCACGTAATGCTTGAGCTCGGCCTCCTTGTCGCCCTCGTCATAGCCCTTGCCGTGCTGGGTGGAGACGACGACCGCCGTGGCCGCGACCGGGGCGCCGTTCTCGAAGCGCAGGGTAACCTGGCTCTTGGCGTCGGGCTCGAGAAAGGGCGCGGCGCCGCTGTGCCGGTCGGCGGCCATGCGCTCGAGGATCTTGTGGCTGTAATAGAGCGTCGCCGGCATCAAAGCGGGCGTCTCGTCGGTCGCGTAGCCGAACATGATGCCCTGGTCGCCCGCACCCTCGTCCTTGTTGCCGGACGCGTCGACGCCCTGCGCGATATGGGCGGACTGGGGGTGGAGATGATTGTGGAATTCGAGGCTCTCCCAGTGGAAGCCGTCCTGCTCGTAGCCGATGTCGCGCACCGTGGAGCGCACCGCGGCCTCGATCTCGGCGGGGACTCCGGGTGCCCAATTGCCCTCTTCGTCCATGATGCCGTTGCCGCGAATCTCGCCGGCGAGGACGACGCGCTGGGTCGTCGTCAGCGTCTCGCAGGCGACGCGCGCCTCCGGGTCCTTGGAAAGGAAGAGATCGACGATCGCGTCGGAGATCTGGTCCGCGACCTTGTCCGGATGGCCTTCGGAAACCGATTCGGACGTGAAGAGATAGTTGCTGCGCATCGTGCGGGCTGGCTTTCTGATCAGGGGTAAATTGCGGATATAAACATGTCGTTATGTCCGCTCGGGCGACCCCTAGCGGGGTTTGCGCGCGACTGCAATCGCCGCCGCGGCGAGCAGCAGGGCAAGCAGCATGGGGAGGACGTTGCCGAAGCGCGCGAACAGGGTCGGTGGATGCGGACCGGGCAGGCGCGCGTCGAGGAAGGCGGCGCGGCCCATCGGGATCGAAGAAGCGAGGCGGCCGTCGCCGTCGATCACGGCGGAGATGCCGGTGGGCGTCGCGCGCAGAACGGGGAGGCCCTCCTCGAGGGCGCGGAGGCGGGCCTGGGCGAGATGCTGGGGCGGCCCCCAGGCGCCGAACCAGGCGTCGTTCGAAGGATTGAAGAGAAAGTTGGGACGGTTCGCCCGGTCGACCACCTCGCCCGAGAAGACGATCTCGTAGCAGAGCTGGAAACCAACCTTGCCGACGATCGGCAGGGTCAAGGTACGTGGGCCGGGCCCGGGGTCGAAATCGAGGTTGCCCGGCGCCAGGCGCGAGAGGCCGACGGCCGAGAGGATCGGCCGCATCGGCAGATATTCGCCGTATGGGACGAGGTGGGCCTTGTCGTAGCGCGCCAGGATCCGGCCGGTGCCGTCCATCGCGAAGACGCTGTTGGTCGCGCTGCTCGGCCGGCGGCCGTCGGCCGAGCGAACGGTGATGCCGCCGGCGAGCAGCAGGTCGCCCGGCGCGAGCAGGCGCCGGACCCGGTCGCGCGTCCAGGCGACCTCCTCCTGGTAGCGGTCGTCCCGGCGGCCGTCCTCGAGCGGCTCGGTCACTGCCGCTTCCGGCCAGAGCAGCAGCCGCGGCTCGTTCGTCCCCGCGGCGGAAAGCTCGCCGAGGCGGCGGAGGATCTCGTCGGCGAACCCTGCCCGCCACTTGTCCTGCTGGCCGATATTGGGCTGGACGATCCGGATGCGCGGCTGGCTGCTCGCCGGCTCGGTGGCGACCGAAGGCCAGAAGAAGAGGCCTGCCGCCAGGATCGGCACCGCGAGCGTCGCCGCGCTTTTCCAAGCCCGTCGCGCGAGGAGGAGCAATACCCCGGCGGCGAGCATCGTCACGCCGGAAAGTCCGTAGGTGCCGACGAACCTCGACAGGGCCGCGACCCCTCCCGCGTCGAGCAAGGCGACTCCCGCCGGGTTCCACGCAAACCCGGTGAACATCGTTGCGCGCAGCCACTCGGTCGCGATCCAGGCCGCGGCGAACCAGAGGACGAGGGCGAGCGGCTGGCGGCGTCCGTATTTCCAGGCGATCCCCGCAGCAGCCGCCGGATAGACGGCGAGGTAGAGGGAGAGCAGCACCACGGCGATCCACCCCAGCCAGGCCGGCATCGCCGCCTGAAACGTGAAGGCGGTGGCGATCCAGTTGAGGCCGAGCGAGAAGTGCCCGACCCCGAACCACCATCCCCGCGCGAAGGCGCTGCGGAGATGCGGCGCTTCGCTCAGCAGCCATAACAGTCCCGCAAAGGCAGCCAGCGTCAGCGGCCACAGCCCCCACGGCTGGAACCCGCAGGCGGCAAGGGCGCCGAGGACGAGGGCAAGGAGGAGCTGCTGCATGCGCTGCCGCATATCGGGGAAGCCCGGAGCGCGATCAATCACCGTTGTACCTTGCTCGGATCCCCGCCTAGAGCATTGCCATGACCCTCCCGCCCTTCCACCTCGCCTTCCCGGTCCACGACCTCGCGGCCGCGCGCGGCTTTTACGGCGGGCTGCTCGGCTGCGCGGAGGGGCGCAGCTCGGACCAGTGGATCGACTTCGACTTTTTCGGGCACCAGATCGTCGCCCATCTCGATCCCGCCATGCAGAAGCGGCCCGCCCACAATCCCGTCGACGGCCACGACGTCCCCGTTCCGCATTTCGGCGCCGTGCTGACGATGGACGAATGGCAGAAGCGGGCGGACCGGCTGCGCGAAGCCGGCACCGCCTTCGTCATCGCGCCCACCGCGCGTTTCCGCGGTCAGCCGGGCGAGCAGGCGACGATGTTCTTCCTCGACCCCTCGGGCAACGCGCTCGAATTGAAGGCCATGGCCGATCCAGCGAACCTGTTCGCGAAGTAGAGCCACACCGTCATCCCGGCGAAGGCCGGGATCTCAGGGGGTGAAGGGCTGACGCGCCTGTGCAGGGCGCGCTCCATCAAGTTCCAAGGTTTCTGGTCCTGAGATCCCGGCCTCCGCCGGGATGACGGTCCCGGTCAATCGCTCGCGCTCAGGTAACGCCCGTTGAGGTACACCAACGGGTGTACGTCCTCCCGCACCGTCACTTCCTCGACGACGCCGATGAAGATCGAGTGGGTGCCGAACTGGTGGTGATCGATGCGGCGGCACAGGATCGAGGCCTGGGCGTCGATCAGCCGAGGCGGCAGGTCGCAATCGAGGTTCCAGCCGGCGGTGAAGCGCAAGGCGTGCTGGCTGCGGTCGGCGAACATCTGCGCGATTCCTTCCTGGTCCCGATGGAGGACGTTGACCCGGAAATGGGTGACGTCGCCCATCGGAGCATGGACCGTCGAGGTGCGGTTGATGCAGATGAGGAGGCTCGGCGGGTCCAACGAGATGGACGAGACCGCCGTCGCCGTAATTCCCATCGGCTCGCTCCCGACGCAGATCGAGATGACGTTGACGGTCGAGGCGACGCGCCGCATCGCCTGGCGGAAGTCCGTCGTAAGCCGCGGGTCCGAATCGGTCATGGCCGCATCGCATAGCCCATCAGCACCTCGGCCACCCAGCGGGCCGCGGTCAGGGCGCTGATGTCGGACAGATCGAGCGACGGGTCGAACTCGGTGAGGTCGACGAGGCGCACGCGCGGCTCCGCCGCCAGCAACCGCGCCGCTTCGAAAAACATCTGCACGGGGAGCCCGCCCGGCCGGGCGCCGGGCGCGCCGGGCAGCTGGCCGCGGTCGATCACGTCGATGTCGAAATCGACGAACAGGGCCTCGACAAAAGCGAGGCGCGCCAGCGCGCGCTCGACGATCGCCGGCATGCCGTCCCCGATGCACTGCGCGATGGTGAACAGGCCCGCCCCCGCCGCCATCGCGTCCTCGTGCATCTTCGCAGTATTGGCGAACGGCGCGAGCCCGATCTGGCAGATGTTCGTACCCGGCATGCCGTCCTCGAGCAGGCAGCGCACCGGATTGCCGTTCATCGGCCCGCGGTCGGTCTCGCGCATGTCGAAATGGGCGTCGAGCGTGATCAGCCCGACGCGTTCCAGCGGCAGGCCGAGGCCGTGCGCCGCCGGGCGCGTCACCGCATTGTTGCCGCCGACGAGCAAGGTGAGGCGATGGCGCTCCGTCGACTCCGCGACGCCGTTCCTGATCGTGTCGAAGCCGTCGGCGGGGGAGACGCCCGCGACCGGAAGATCACCCAGGTCGTGCACGGCGAGATTGAGGTCGACGCCCGTCTCGAGATCGTAGGTGCTGAAGCGCTTCAGCGCCTGCCGCACCGCTCTCGGCGCGAGGTCGCAGCGTCCCGGCGTCACCGAACCCGCCTCCATCGGCGCGCCGATGAGGGCGATCTCTCCCTCGTCCCCGAGCAGATCCGCGATCGAGCGCCACGCCATGTTTTGCTCCTTGCCCCGCGCGGGACTAGAAAGCGAGCCATGTGGGACCTGATGCTCGTCGATTGCAACGTCGCGACCATGGACCCGGCGGTGCCGGCGCCGTTCGGGGCGATCGAGAATGCGGCGATCGGCGTGGTCGACGGGCGCATCGTCGGCGTCGGCCGCCGTTCGGCGCTCGCCGGGTACCGCGCGCACCGGGTCGAGCCGCTGCACGGCGCCTGGGTGACGCCGGGCCTCATCGACTGCCACACCCATCTCGTCTTCGGCGGCAACCGCGCCCACGAGTTCGAGCAGCGTCTGGGTGGCGCGACCTACGAGGAGATCGCGCGCGCCGGCGGCGGCATCGCCTCGTCGGTCCGCGAGACCCGCGCGGCATCGCTCGAGGCCCTGGTCGAGCAGGCCCGGCCGCGTCTCCGGGCGCTGATGAGGACCGGCGTCACGACGATCGAGATCAAGTCCGGCTACGGTCTCGACATCGAGACCGAATTGAGGATGATCGAGGCGGCCAGGCAGCTGGGCGAGAGCGAGAAGGTGCGCGTCGTGCCCACCCTCCTCGCCCTTCACGCTTTGCCGCCCGAACAGGGCCGGCGCGATTTCGTCGACCTCGTCACTGCCGATTTGCTTCCGCGCGCCGCAGCGGCCGGCGTCGCGGCCGTCGACGCCTATTGCGAGGGGATCGGCTTCACCCCGGTCGAGGTCCGCCGCCTGTTCGAGGCCGCGCGCGAGCACGGCCTGCCGGTCAAGCTCCACGCCGAGCAGCTCAGCAACACGGGCGGCGCCGCGCTCGCGGCCCAATATGGCGCGCTCTCGGCCGACCATCTCGAGCATGCCGACGAGGCGGCGGTTGCGGCCATGGCCGCGGCCGGCATGGTCGCCGTCCTCCTCCCCGGCGCTTTCTATGCGCTGCGCGAGACCAAGAAGCCGCCGGTCGACCTGCTGCGCGCCCACAAGGTCCCGATCGCGGTCGCGACCGATTGCAACCCGGGCACCTCGCCGGTCCTCTCGGCGACCCTGATTCTGTCCATGGCCTGCACCCTGTTCGGCCTGACGCCGGAGGAAGCGCTCGCCGGCATGACGATCAACGCCGCCAAGGCGCTCGGACTCGAAAAGGAGACCGGCACCGTCACGGTCGGCAAGGCCGCGGACCTCGCCATCTGGCCGATCTCGCGTCCCGCCGAGCTCGCTTACTGGGTCGGCCATCCCGGACCCGGCCGCCGCATCCTCGCCGGCGAGGATTGCTGAGCTTTCCAGCCGCGGCGTTTCGCGGCAGGAGGCGGCGATGACCCAGTTCGACTCCGCGGCCGAGATCGCCGCCCTCTGGTCCCGCCTCGGCCTCGACCCCGCGCTCCTCCAGGGCGGCGACCTCGTGGCGCGCTCCCCGGTCGACGGCGGCGTCACCGGCCGCGTCGCGACCGCGTCGGCCGCCGAGATCGAAGCCGCCGTCCAGCGCGCCCACTTGGCCTTTCTCGCCTGGCGCCTGGTGCCGCCGCCGCGCCGCGGCGAGCTCGTCCGCCTGTTCGGCGAGGTGCTGCGCGAGCACAAGCAGGCGCTCGGCCGGCTGGTCAGCCTGGAAGCCGGCAAGATTCTCGTCGAGGGCGACGGCGAGGTCCAGGAGATGATCGACATTTGCGACTTCGCCGTCGGCCTGTCGCGCCAGCTCTACGGCCTCACCATCGCCACCGAGCGGCGGGGCCACAGGATGATGGAGACCTGGCATCCGCTCGGCGTCGTCGGCGTGATCTCGGCTTTCAATTTCCCGGTCGCCGTCTGGTCGTGGAACGCCTGCCTCGCCTTCGTCTGCGGCGACGCGGTGATCTGGAAGCCGAGCGAGAAGACTCCGCTGACCGGGCTCGCCGTCCAGGCCTTGTTCGAGCGCGCCGCCGAGCGCTTCGGAGCGGATGCCCCGCAGTGTCTCAGCCAGATCGTGCAGGGCGGCCGCGCGACCGGCGAGGCCCTGGTCGACCACAAGCTCGTCCCGCTCCTCTCCGCCACCGGCTCGACCGCCATGGGCCGCAGCGTCGCACCAAGGGTCGCCGCGCGCTTCGGACGGGCCTTGCTCGAGCTCGGCGGCAACAATGCGATGATCGTCGCGCCCTCGGCCGACCTCGCTCTGGCCGAGCGCGCGATCGCCTTTTCCTCCGTCGGCACCGCCGGCCAGCGCTGCACGACGCTGCGCCGCCTGATCGTCCAGGAGGAGATCTACGACAGGCTGATCCCGAGGCTGAAGCAGGTCTGGGCGACGATTCCGGTCGGCAACCCGCTCGATCCCGGCACGCTGGTCGGGCCGCTGATCGACGGCGCCGCCTTCGAGGGGATGCAGGCGGCCCTGGCCGCCGCCTGCGCCCAAGGCGGCACCGTCCAGGGCGGAGAGCGCCTGCCCGGGCCCGGCGAGGGCCATTACGTTCGCCCCGCCATCGCCGAAATGCCGGCGCAGAGCTCGATCGTCCTCGCCGAGACCTTCGCGCCGATCCTCTACGTGCTGCGCTATTCCGCGTTCGAGGAGGCGGTGGCGCTCAACAATGCCGCCCCGCAGGGCCTCGCCTCCTCGATCTTCACCACGGACCTGCGCGAGGCCGAGCTCTTCCTCTCCGCTGCCGGCTCGGACTGCGGCATCGCCAACGTCAATATCGGGCCCTCGGGCGCCGAGATCGGCGGCGCGTTCGGCGGCGAGAAGGAGACCGGCGGCGGCCGCGAGAGCGGCTCCGACGCCTGGCGCGCCTACATGCGCCGCGCCACCAACACCATCAATTACAGCCGCGATCTGCCGCTCGCCCAGGGCATCAACTTCAACATGCCCTGAGACCGAGACCGTCATCCCGGCGGAGGCCGGGATCTCAGGACGAGAAATCTCCCAAGTCTGTGGAGCGCTCCATCGGCGTCAACGCCCTTCACCCGCTGAGATCCCGGCCTTCAGCCTCCGGCTGAAGTTTATCCTGAGCGCCTGCCTTGGCAGGCAGTCGAAGGGCCGGGATGACGATCTGGATTTACAAATCCACTGCCAGCGTCGCGCTCCAGCGTCTCGGCAGGTTGTAGTGGAAGCCCTCGCCGATATTGTTCCAGCCGTAATTGCCCATGATGTTGGTGGTCTGGAGACGCAGCACGGCGGGCGCGCCGTCGACATCGAAGCGGTAGCGCGCACCCAGTGCGACGACGTAGCGGGCCGGGATGACGAAACTGTTGAGGCGGTCGGCGGCGCGATCGCTGGTGCTTTCATAGGCGATGTCGAGCGAGAGGCCCTCGGCGCCCGGCGCCCGGTAGTCGAGCGCGCCGTTGACGTAGCGTCCGAACCAGCCGACCGGATGCTCGCCGACGAGCCCCGCCTCGCGCTCGTCGCCGCTCAAGGTGCCGTCGTAGAAGACCGCGCCGACCACCGCCGTCAGCCCGGGCAGCGGCTGGCCCGAGAGCGAGAGCTCGACGCCGCGATGGCGGACCTCGCCGAGCCGGCGGAAGACGCGGCCCGTGTCGAGCGCGAAATAGGGCTTGGAGACGTCGAACAGGCCGGCGACGAGGCGCATATTGCGGGGCAGGACGATGCGCACGCCCGCATCCACCTGGCGGGTCGCGATCGCCGGCGGCGCCTCGTCGCGATTGACCGCGACCTGGGGAGCGACCGGGCTTTCCTCCAGCCCGCGCGCGAAGCCGGCATAGAAGGTCAGCCGATCGCTGGCCCGGGCCGAGGCGGTGGCGTTGAGCAGCCAAGTGCGGTTCTCGGACGGGGGCAGCGTGCCCGCCGGCCGCTCGACCTCCTTGCTGTAGTCGGTTTGCTGGGCGCTGAAGGCGAGCTCGCCGACGCCGGCCCAGCGCAAATCGTAGCCGATGCCGTAGCTCAGCTGCCGCACCCGGTCGCGCGTCTGCGGCCCGACCGTAAAGCCGGGATCGGGGACGTCGCCCACCGCCTCGTCGATCGGCCGGCGGCCGAGCGCGATCGTGCGGCCGCCGCCGTAGCGACGCCGCTGGTCGCGGCCGCGCAGGGTGAAATGAACATTGTGGAGCCGCGGTCCTTCGGCGATCGCCCGCGAGGCGCGCAGCTCGCCGGACCAGGATCCGTTGCGCCGATCGCCCTCGGCGGCGATGAAGCGGTCCGCGACGCCGTCCGGACCGGTGTTGAGCGCGATCTCGGTAAAGGTGCGGTCCATGGTCAGCTGCGAGCGAAAGGCGCCGCCGCGCAACGTCCAGCCGCCGGTGCGCAGCGTCCCGATGAGGCCGGCGTTGAGCCCTTCGGTGTCGCTGCGCGCCCAGTCCGGCCCGGTATAGCGGCGCCGCTCGATCTCGGGCGGGAGGTGCGAGCCGGCGGTGAAGTAGATGGGTTGCGCCTCGCCGCCGCTGAAGCGGTACCAGTTGACGAAGGGCATGATTTCGACGGTCTCGCCGCGGCGCCAGCGCGGGACGATGCCGAAGCCGACCAGGTTCTGGTCGGCGCCGAAATGGGTCTCGTCCACCCCGCCGCCCGCACCGAGCGCGACCGTCAGGCCCTCGGCGATCGGGAGCTGCGCATCGACCGAGAGGTTGCGCGGTCCGAAATTGCCGGCGGTCGCGACCGCGCTCACCACCGCCTCGTCGTCGGCGCGGCGCAGCGAATAGTCCGCAATGCCGGTCGGCGCCGAGAAAGGATAGGATTGGGCGCTGATCCCGACCCGCACGGTCGAGCCGGCGATGATGCGCTCGCCAGGCGTGGCCTGGAGGTCGAAATAGAGACCCTCGAGGCGGACGTTGCCGGCCTGGACCGGGCTGAAGCCCCGGGCCATGAACGGATTGTAGATGCCGACCCGCTCGTTCCCGACGCTGGTCCCGAACGCGTCCCCCGCCTGCCGCACCGCATTTTCGTTGGCCCGTTGCGCGACAGCGGGTGAGCCGGCGAGCGAGGCGGAGCCGGCGAGGAGCAGCGCGAGGCGGCGGAATGTCATGCGTGCAGGGAAAGCGCCCGCCCCTGCCGGTCATCCGCCTTTCGATGAAGCCGCCATTCGCTTCGACCGGGAGCGGAAGGCGGGCTGCCGCGTTCGCCCTGTCATGTCCCACATCGTCCTCCTCGGCGACTCGATCTTCGACAACGCGGCCTATGTCCCCGGCGGGCCCGACGTCGTTCGCCAGCTGCGCGACGCGCTTCCCCCGGGCTGGCGCGCGACGCTCCTCGCCGTCGACGGCGCCACGACCGGTTCCGTGCGCGCCCAGCTCGATCGACTGCCGGGCGACGCCACGCACCTCGTCGTCAGCGCCGGCGGCAATGACGCGCTCGGCGCGTCGGGCCTGCTCTACGCGCCGGCGCGAAGCGTCGCCGACGCGGTCGCCACGCTCGCCGAGGTGCAGGACGCGTTCGAAGCGGCCTATGGGGAGATGCTCGGACGCATTCTCGCGGCCGGCCTGCCGACGGCGCTCTGCACGATCTACGACACGCCGGGCTTCGCGCCCGATCACCGCGTCATCAAGGCCGCTTTGTCCCTGTTCAACGATCGCATCGCGCGGGCCGCCTTCGCGAACGCCCTGCCGCTCGTCGACCTGCGCCTGATCTGCTGCGAGGACGACGACTATGCCAACCCCATCGAGCCTTCGGTCCAGGGAGGCGCCAAGATCGCCCAGGCTATATCCCGCCTTGCTGCAGGGCCCGTTGCGAATTGGAACCAGTCGCTCGTGATTGCCTCCCCAAGTTTTTGAACGATCCCTGATACCCATTCAAAAAGCGCGGGTTGCATCCCTTATTCATTGGAATCGTCTAGTATTCTCGCAAGTCGGAAATTGGCGGGCTTGGCAGAATATCAGCTGGCTTGACTCGAATCCTGGCAAAGCGCAGCGTATCGACAGCAGGGGTGCTGAACCGAAATCGTCGGCGTTCCTGCACAACAAATGGGGGTTGGGCATAAGGACCTTCTCCCCTTTTGCAGGAGAATGGGGATGACCAGAATGGAAGGCAATCGTTGCTTCGGCCGCCTCAAGGCACGCGAGCTGACCGCCGAGGAGCTCACGATCGTCGGCGGCGGCGATCCCATGCCGGATGTTTATCATTCGCGTTACTGCGCGCGCAGCGTGAGCGGCGGAGGGATGGACGAAGAGCCCTGTCACGTCGGTTGCACCTACACCATCTGAGGCATGCTCTGGCTGTGCCGGGCGGGGCGGACCGGCGGTCCGCCACGTCTTTTGCCGAGTGACGGGAGGATCGGATGCAGCCCGTCATCGTCTCCAGCTTTGAAGGCGACGCCCATGCCGGGGCAGTGCTGTGGGGACTGGACGCGATCGGCGAGACGGCAATGCTCTGGCAGCCGCATCTGTTTCCGGCGCATGCCGCTTTGTCGATCGGCTTCGAGCCGGGCGAGGCCGTGCGCCATGAAGCGGCCGGGCGCGGGGCCCTGCCGCACGAGCCGCCCAAGACCGTCTGGCTCCGCCGCTCGCGCTCACCGCAGCTCGCCGATGCCGTCGACCCGCGCGACCGCGATTTCGCGCAAGGCGAAAGCGACCAGCATCTCGACGCCTTCCTGACCACCGCCTGGCAGGACGCGTTCTGGGTCAACCCGCCCGCCGCGGCGCGCTTCGACACCAACAAGCCGCTCCAGATCGCCCTCGCGCGCGCAGCCGGTTTCGCGGTGCCGCCGACGCTCTTCACCAACGATCCGGAAGAGGTGCGGGCGTTTTTCGAACGCCACCGCGGCAATATCGTCTACAAATCCTACCGGCCCGAACGCTGGCACGACGAAGGCGGCGCGGCCCCGCTCGTCAACCATACGGCACCCGTCTCGCAGGCGGATCTCGACGCCCGGGACGCTTTGGCGATGTGCCCCGGCATCTTCCAGGCGCGCGTGCCCAAGGGCTTCGAGCTTCGGGTGACGATCATGGGCGCGACATCGTTCTGCGCACGAGTGGAAGCGCCGGCCGCAGGGGGCGGCGCGGTCGATTTCCGCAGCGGCTATGCATCGCTTCGCATCGCCCCCTTCGATCTGGACGATGCGACCGCGGCCAAGTGTCGCGCCCTGATGCTGCAAGCGGGGCTCGTCTTCGCTTGCTTCGATTTCATCGTCACGCCGGGCGGCGAGCTGTTTTTCCTGGAGGTGAATCCGATGGGGCAGTTCCTCTGGCAGGAGGAGCGCTGCCCGGACCTGCCCCTGCTCGACGCCTTCTGCGGCTTTCTCGCCTCGGGCGACGCCGGCTTCGCCTGGCGCCCGTCCGCGTCGCCGCTGCGCTGGGCGGACTATGTCGCATCGATGCATCGCCATTGCGGCCATGCCCACCACCGGGAAACGGCCGCGTGACGGCGCAGGATCCCGTGCCGCTCTTCCGCCCCGAAGTGGCCGAGCACCGCAAGGGCCGCCTCCACGGCGAGATCAGCATCGCCGTGCCGGTCGCCTGGCACGCGATCGGCTTCACCATGCTCGCTGCGCTCGTCGCGCTCGTCGCCTTCCTCGCCGGCGCCGGCTACGCCCGCGTCGAGACGGTGACCGGCGAGATCGCGCTCGAGCCGGGCGTCGCCGCGATCGTGCCGCCCCGCCCCGGCAGCGTCGCCGAAGTTGCGGTACGCGACGGCCAGCAGGTCCGCGCCGGCCAGCCGCTCATCAGGATCCGCGCCGAGACGGGTCTCGCGAGCGGCGGCACCGTCTCGCAGCGGCTCCTCGAATCCCTCTCGGAGCAGGACCGTCGCCTCCTCAGCCAGTCGTCGGCGACGGGCGTCGCGGCGGCCGAGGATCGCTCGCGCCTCGAAGCGCAGCTCGCCGGCCTGAGGCGCGAGCTGATCAGCCTCGGCACCCAGATCGTCGCGCAGCGGCGGCTGGTCGAGGTCGCAGCCGAAGAATTTGCGGAGCTAAGAGCGGTCGCGGGCAACGGCTTCATCAGCCGCCGCGACCTCAATTCGCGAGAGGCGACCTTGATGACCAGGCGCCAGCAGCTCGCCCAGCTCGAGCAGTCGCGCTCCGCCAAGACCGCAGACATCGCCCAGACCGAGCGCGCGATCGCAGGCGCCGCCGCCATCGCCCGCGCCGAGGCCGCCGGTGCGCAGTCGAGCCGCGCCCAGCTCGCCCAGCAGCGCGTGCAGGCCGAGGCCGGCCAGGGCTATGTCATCGTCGCTCCGGTCGACGGCACCGTGACCGCCGTCACCGCAAGCGCCGGCCAGCCGACCGACGATCGCGCGCCGGTGATGATCGTGATGCCGCGGGGCGCCCGGCCCCGCGCCGAGCTCTACGTGCCGAGCCGCGCCGCCGGCTTCATCGCCGTCGGCCAGGAAGTGCGGCTCGCGCTCGACGCCTTCCCGTTCCAGAGCTTCGGGACGGTGCCCGCGCGGATCGTCCGGATCTCGTCGGTCGCGGTGCCGCGGCCCGGGCCGGACGGCGCCGCGCGCCCCGTCTATCTCGTCACCGCGGAGCCGGACGCCGCCTGGATCGACGCGTTCGGCCGCCGCCAGCCGCTCCTTCCCGGAATGACGCTGAGCGCCCGCATCGTCACCGAGCGGCAGAGCCTCCTCCACTGGCTGTTCGAGCCCTTGTTCGCGATCGGCAGGCGATGACGGCGATGCTCGATCTCGGCCTGTGGGGGAAGTCCCGCGTCCGGCTGGCACGGCAGACCGAGGTCGCCGAATGCGGCCTTGCCTGCCTCGCCATGGTCGCCGGCTATCACGGTCTCGACATCGACCTCGCCACGCTCCGCCGCCGCTTCGAGCCGTCGATCCGCGGCGCTTCGCTCAAGTCCCTGATCGCGACCGCCGACCGGATCGGCCTTCTCTCCCGCGCCGTGCGCGTCGAGCCCGAGGACATTCGCCACCTCGCTCTGCCCGCCATCCTCCACTGGGACGGCAATCATTATGTCGTCGTCGAGCGCGCCGGCGGCGGCAAGGCGCTGATCCACAATCCCGACGGCCGCTCGCGGGACTATTCGATGGCGGAGCTGTCGAAGCATTTCACCGGCGTCGCGCTCGAGCTTGCCCCCGCCGACGACTTCCGGCCTCAGGATCTGCGCCAGCGGCTGCGCGTCTCCCAGCTCTGGCACCGCATGAGCGGCCTCAAGCGCGCGCTCCTCCAGACGCTGGTGCTGAGCATCGTCCTCCAGGCCTTCGCGCTCGCTTCGCCCTACTACATGCAGCTCGCCATCGACCGGGCCCTGCCCGCGCTCGATCTCAGCCTGCTCGCCGTTCTCGCGATCGGATTCGGCCTGTTCGCCCTGGTCAACAGCGCCGCCGAGCTGCTGCGCGGCTTCGTCCTCCTCAATGCCGGCACGGCGATGAGCCTGGGCATCGCCGCCAACGTCGCCCGCCGCCTGCTGCGCCTGCCGATCGCCTGGTTCGAGAAGCGCCAGGTCGGCGACATCTTGTCGCGCTTCCAGTCGGTGAGCCCGATCCAGCAGGCGCTCACCCAGGGCGCGGTCGCGGCGATCCTCGACGGGCTGTTCGCGATCTTCGCGATCTTCGTCATGTTCTTCTACAGCGCCTCCCTCACCCTCCTCGCCCTCGTCGCCTTCGCGCTCTACGGGCTCGTGCGCATCGTCTCCTTCTCGCTCCAGCGCGAGGCGCAGGAGGCCTCGATCGTCACCACCGGCAAGGCCCAGTCGGTGCTCATCGAGTCGCTGAAGGGCATGTCGGTGCTGCGCCTGTTCGGCCACGAGCCGGCACGGCACGCGCTCTGGCAATCGCGCTTCACCGAATCGATGAACGCCGGCGTCCGCCTGTCGCGGATCGGCCTGTGGCAGGCAGCGGCGAACGGCATCGTCTTCGGCCTCGAGACGGTGCTCTCGATCTGGTTCGCGATCTCCTTCGTGATCGCGGGCGGCTTCAGCCTCGGCATGGTCTTCGCCTTCATGGCCTACAAGACAATGTTCCTCACCCGCGGCGCCTCGCTCATCGACCAGGGCATCGCCTTCCGCATGCTCGGCCTCCATCTCGAGCGATTGTCCGACATCGCGCTCGCCGACGAGGATCCGGGCTTCGCTTCGGAGGCGCCGGAGAGCGGCACACCCTTTCAGGGCCGCCTCACCCTCAAAAGCGTCGCCTATCGCTACGCGCCCGGCGACCCGCTCGTCCTGTCGGGCGTCGATCTCGAGCTCGCGCCCGGCGCCCATGTCGCGGTCACCGGCCCCTCGGGCGGGGGCAAGTCGACCTTGGCCAAGATCGTCCTCGGCCTCGTCCAGCCCGAGGCCGGCGAGCTGCTCGTCGACGGCGTCCCGCTCGCCCGCTTCGGGCCCCGCGCCTGGCGCCGCCGCCTCGCCGCCGTCCTCCAGGACGACCATCTCTTCGCCGGCTCGATCGCCGACAACATCGCCCTGTTCGACGACGCCCCCGATTTCACCCGCATCGTCGAGGCGGCGAGCGCGGCCGCGATCCACGACGACATCGCCGCCATGCCGATGGGCTACGAGACTCTGGTCGGCGACATGGGCTCGGCCTTGTCCGGCGGCCAGAAGCAGCGCGTCCTCCTCGCCCGCGCTCTCTACCGCCGCCCCGCTCTGCTCGTCGTCGACGAGGGCACGTCGCATCTCGACGCCGCCCACGAGGCGCGGGTCAATGCCGCCATCTCCGCGCTCGGCATCACTCGCCTCGTCATCGCCCACCGCGCCGAGACCCTCGCCTGCGCCGAGCAGGTCTACCGCCTCGACCGCGGCGTCCTGACCCGCGAGCGCTAGCGGCCCCGCACGCCCCGGCGCGCGGGCGCTTGCAAAATAGGATTTGTTCTGTTTTCGTTCTCCCAAAGGAGAGCGCAATGACCGCACCGATCCCCGTCGTCTGCGACCGCTGCCGCGAGCAGGGCCTCGCCGGCGAGGACCCCTTCAAAGCCTTCGGCGCCCTGCTCGATTTCGAGCCCGTCCCGCGCCGGGCCAAGCGCGCCGACGGCTGGGACGCCGAGCTCCAGCGCGCCTTCATCGCCCTGCTCTCGCTCACCGGCTCGGTCAAGGCGGCCTGCCGCGCCTTGGGCAAGTCCGAATTCGGCATCACCCAGATCCTGCGCTCCAGGGAAGCGGGAAGCTTCGCGGCCGCGATCGACGAGGCGATGGCGATCGCCGCCGGCGAGCGCAGCAGCCGCATCGCCGAGGCGGTGCGCGCCGCCGCCGCGCAGAAGGACGCCCGCCCCTCGCCCTCCCCGCCCTGGGCGAAGGCGATGACGCGCCAGCCCGCTCCGGTGCCCGCCGCGCCCAGGCGCGGCCCCGGCCGCCCCGGCGGCATCCGCACCGACTGGCGCGGCCGCGACGAGGACGTCCCCGTGCTGATCGACGTCCTCCTGCGCAAATATTGGCTCAAGCTCGGCGAGGAGCGCGCCGCGCGGCTCGAAGGCCGCATCGTCGCCGCCGATTTCTGCGTCCGCCAGCTGAGCTGGATCGAGGTCGCGATCGACCTCGTCGGCGGCGGCCTCATGGAGACTTTCGCCGATCTGCGCGTCGGCCGCTTCGATCTCGCCGAGGTCGCCGCCACCGAGGCCTCGCTGCTGCTCGACGAGCTGCGCCGGGCCAAATGGCGCGAGGCCGGCGAGCCGGAGCGCCCGCAGCGGCTGCCGAGCGGCTATTTCCGCGATCGTGGCGGCTGGTACACACAGCAGGAGCCCGACGCCCCGGAGGACGAGGCGACGAGCGAGGCGCGCGAGGCCGCCCGCCGCGAAACCGAGGCCCGCCGCGCCGGCGAGGCCGAAGCCCATGTCCGCTGGGAAGCGCAGGCCCGCGCCGAGGCCGCCGCCTGGGCGAAGCGTGTCGCGGCCGAGGACGAGGCAGCGGCGGCGGCCGCGGCCCCGCCCGCCTCTCCTGCGCGCCTCGCGGCGCCCGGCGGCGGCGAAGGCCCAGACGAGGGCCGAAGCGGAGGCGAGCCGTGAAGTTCTTCATCCCGATCACGTCGCACAGCGGGCAGGCCGAGCGCCTGTGGAACGGCATGCGCGCCGTCCTCGCCGACCGCGGCCTGCCGACCGAGCGGCGCCGCATCCACAGCCTCTTCTTTCGCGCCGAGGACGCGCCGCGCGTCCTCCAGGTCGGCGTCGACGACCATGAGACGGGCGAGCCCGTCATCTTCATCTACCGCGCCGCCAACGCCCCCTTCTACTGGGTCGTGACCCCCGCCAACGGCATTTTCGGCGGCGGCCCGCTGCCGGTCGCGGCGGAAGGGACGCGCGTCGCGGAGTTCGACAGGGATGTGGAGGACCCGTCCCGCGGCAAGAAGAAGCGCCGCCGGCCGAGCCGCCCATAAGCAGCGCGGCGATTGCAGCGCAATCGCGAGCAGCGCATGGAGTCGGCGACGCGCCCGGCCGGCGCGGCGCGCACCGCTTTGCTTCCGCTCATCCTGAGCAGGCCGAGCCTGTCGAGGCCGTCCGTCGAAGGACCGACGTCGCGGGATTCAGTCCCGCGACGCCTTCCTTCCCGTTCGTAGCGGACCCGTCGAAGGACAGGCGGCCGCTGCCGCCGCCTAGACGAACATCGGCCCCGCCAGCGCCAGAACGAACGCCCCCAGCACCGCGACGACCGCGACCGCCCAGGCCGGCGGCCGCCCCGCGCCTTTGCGATCCCGCGCCCGCTCCATCCCCCAGCGCACCAGCGCCCGCACCGCCAGCCCGAACGCAGCCGCGACCGCCGCCGCCACCCCCGCCTCGAGCGCGAACCGTATCTCGCTCCGCCGCTGGCACGCCGGCACCGGCTCGCAATGCGCCTCGCTCCAGGCGAGGATGAACAGGAACGGCAGCAGCATCAGGCAGAGGAACAGCACGCCCGCGGCGCAGCCGGCCAGCCCCGGCGCCATGCTGCGCGGTTCGTCGGGAGTATGGGACATTCGGCGAGTTTAGAATGCTGCCCGTACCGCCGTCATCATCCCTTTCGCTCATCCTGACTAGCGGCCGAGCCTGCCGAGGAGGTGTATCGAAGGACGGAAAGCTGGGATCGGGCCTGCGATCAAGCTGCGGCTCTACCCCGGAGATGCGGCGGCGCTTGACGCTTGGATCGCGCAGCAGCCGGTGCCGAGGCCTTCGCGGCCGGAGGCGATTAGGCGGATACTGCGAGACTTCTTGAACCCCTAATTGCCCTCTCCCACTGCGGCCGTCTAGCGAGTGCGCGTTGGCCGACATCGAGCAAAATCTGGTCGGGGACTTAGGCAATCTACGTGCACGGTACAGACCCGCAGCGTCCGATCAGATCAAACCCTCCCCGGCGGTTCCGAGCAGTCTGGTGAAGTCACGGCGACCTCAACTGTCTAAATGGCGGTTTTCAACCAGTCCCGCTCGAACGAAGTAAGATCAAATTCACCCGAATTTGCGGCTATTGCCAGTCTCCGGATTAATGATTCCCGAGTGTCATCGCTTCGATAAACGCGCTCTGAAATCTGGATGGGAATCCCTTCCTCGTCTAAGTGGCGAAGAAGCGGATTGCGGAACCAGCTGGCGAGGGCACGTATAAAGGGCGCGTATTCAGCGTCAGGGAAGTGTCTCTTGGCAAATATCTCAGTAACGGATAGCATCTGGGGAAGATCATACTCGCACTTACGCAGAACGATGAATACCGAGTCGTAGTACTTCATGTGGGATCGAAACGACATATCGTGATCTAGCAAGAATCTCCTGAACGAGCCCGCAAACTCGAGGCTATATATGAGGTAACGCAACTGGTCTTTCGAGGCGGCACCAAAGAATTGCGGCTTGCGAACCGATGTTAATATATTAATTAAGTTCTTCAGTTGAGCCTTGCTCGGCCGCCCTCGCCAGTCCAAGAGCGGAACGGTCTTCGCGTTCTCGTCGACCACAGTCTTGATCTGATACGCTGTCTCCAAGCCAAGGCGCGATGCGATCTTTAACCCAAGCTCATCTAGACCCAGGGCGACCTGCAACCCTGCGATACGATCATCCTGCTCATACGACGTGAACTCTGTATCCAATTGAGCCAAATAGTCGTCACTGGCGTCGTCTTCCTCGGCGAACATCGTCGGAGCTATATCTGTGTTAATTTCGGGGGGCGCGTTTTCGAACAGAAGCACCCGCCCAACATGATGTTGACCAAGCCGACCAGCTCGTCCCCTTATATTAGAGAAAGTGAAGTAGTCATAGCTTCGTCCGTCGATCTTGTGATCATATACCATCACCGATTTCGCGACCGTGTTCACTCCCTCGATGAGCGTCGTAGTGCAGAACATCACGGGGAGCGTTTCCCGATTGAACAGCGCAACCATGCGGGAGGCGATGGAGCGCGGGATCCGTCCATGGTGAACCGCGTATCCATTGCGGACGCATTTCACCAGCGGCCACCTCGCTCCGACGTTGCTCGAAAGCCAGTCGGCAAACTCAACGCCTTCTGCGCTAACCGCCTTCCTACTACTGGCCTCAGCCGCTAAGTGGTTCGCTCGGTCAGGCGCCGAGACGAACACCAGCGCGGGCCAGTTCTGTTGGTCGGCCGCTGCATCGAACAACGCCTCGTCCTTGTCGGGGACCTGCGAAAGGTCGAGCGTATCCACCGCCACGGTAGCCGTTCTCGTGCGGATGAACTCGAAGCGCCACGGGATATCCGGGGAATAGGTCACATCGTCGATGTTAGGGCCTACGAAAAAGAACTGACGAGAGCGATTTAGAAGACCATATACGGCCGCATTGAGCGAAACATGTCTCTGATCACGCCTTCGTGGATCAAGCTTGTAGAACTCGTCTACGACCGTCAAATCAAGACGCCCAAAGTCGTCGCGGCCAATCATCCGCTCCTGCGTACCTAGGAAAATCACATTGTCTCGTACGGGACGGTCTGATGCATGGAGAATGATCTGGAACCGGTCACCGAACCTACGAGACAACCGTCGCCGGAATTCGTCAAGCAGCGCAATTGTGGGTACAATGATGGCAACGCGTTTGAACCGCCTTTCGAGTAACAGGGCGTCGATGAGTAAGCTCTTTCCAAAACTAGTCGGAGCACTCAAAATTATGTTGCGGCCGAGCCGGAGCGCGTCCAAGATCTCAAGCTGCCTCCTATGAAGCGTGATGTTATCCAGCTCAGGGTATGTTGCCGCATCAGCAACTATGAGGTCACTTACATCGGCAGTTTCTATGTCAATATAATTCCACAGCCCGGTAGTGCGCGCCAGTTGGCTCAGTGCAGACCGAATACCGTCGTCCACGCCTTTGTGCTCTACCAGAGCACGCAGTCGCGGAACTAGCTCCAGAAGCTTCGGAGATTCGCGCCCTTCACGATGAATTTTAAGTGCGGCCTCTCGCAAGATCGCCCAAATGGGCTGCACAAGCTCCTCACCGGGCAAGCGCTCCAGCGTGTGCCACTCCTCTTGTGTCAGCATGACAGGATAGCCTTCAGCTTGCTATCAAAGCTTCTCGCGAGCCTATCTTTGTCGGCTAGGGGAACATACAGGAAGAGAAGTTTTATCTTCGTGTGAAGGCTACAGGAGGAAAGTTTAGCCTGCAGGCGGCGCATCTCACCATCGATCAAAGATTTGTATGAGCTATCGATCATCTTTGAACCCTTGGTGGCTATCGACTCCGCAGCAACGCAGACTGGGAAGACGGCATTGTCGAAGAGAGCGTCCAAAGAAGTTTGCTCAGAAAATATATCAGATATCTCGTTCGCGTAGGGGGCGGTGGGGTCGATCTGGGGCGCTAAAATGAGCTTCTCGTGCCGCAAGAAGCCCGCATCAATATGGGCCTCGATGGACTCAATGGCTCTTTCTACAGCCAAGGCAGGATTCTTAAAAAACTTTGCCTCCCCGAGCCATATCTCGAACGAATCTGTGCGGGGGCGCACGTGTACAAGGTCAAATGACTTAACAACGTCATTAGATGACGTGAGGTAGAATACTCGCGGAGCCACTGGAACCGTTTCGAAAAAGTCCCGGCAGATAGCGTGCAGGAGCAGCTCGCCTACCTCGCCTCGCTTTTGATATTCAGGTGTATTGTAGATGCGTGCGGCTGCCCGCTTCAATCTCTCTACCATATTTCCGTGATGGACGTTGAGCTGATCACCCCAAAGAGCGTAATCGGCTATCCATTCAAGAAGATGGCTCGAAAGGCCGTGGCACCGCCACTCCTCAACCTCGAAGCCCGCGCAATAACCATGGGAGTCCGGCAAGGGGCTCCCCATCGATGTCACGTTCTCAAGGAAACGCTTAGGCTTTTCTGCGTAGCTCAACTGTGCCCTCAGCCCAACGCCCTTGGAGGAGGCGGAGGCTACGACGGAACGAAGGCAAGTCAACCGGTTAAGGGTTCAGTGCGAGCTAACGCGAACGCTCCTCGCGGGCCGCCCAGCTCCGTCCCCTAGCCAACGAGCCGCGAAAAGAGCTTGCTGATGACTGAGATGCTCCAATACGCGCATCCTTTTTTTCCCATCAGCGGACCTTGCTTGATCCCCCCGAATCGGGAGTCCGCCCTCATTTCCCACTCCAGCACGTCGCAAAGGAAGGCTCACCCCTCCCCCATCCTGAGCCCCGCGATGAACGCCCCCTGCAGAGTGCTCCCTCACCCGGCGCGAAGTACCACTTCGCGACGATGCCCTAGTCCCCCTTATCCCCCTGATTCCGCGGCTTGTCCGTCTTCGCCTTCCGCTTCACGTCCTGCGACAGCGAGCGGCCCTGGTCGTCGCTCTCCTTGAACCGGCCCTGCTCGTCGCGGCGGACGTAGCTTTTGTCGGTGCCGGCAGCTCTCTCATTTCCCACGATCGCCAGCGCGAGGCGGCGGCGGAGCCGCGAAGAAGCGGGAAAGCCAGCTCATCCTGCTATGCCTGCTCTTCCCTCCGCCGCGGCACGGCGTTGGCCATGCCGTACGGATCGCGCAGATAGCGTTCGGCGACTTCGAGGAAGCTTTCCGCGACGAAGTCGTCCGGGCCGCCGATTAAGGCGACGCGGCGGCGGTTCGGCCCGTCCGAGCAGCAGACGGCCCAGGCCCAGCACCAGCACAGATAGTCGGCGAAGAAGAGATAGGCGCCCGCCTCGGCGGCGATGGCCGGGCTCGCGATCTCGTGGCCATATTCCTCGGGAAGGCTGCGGATGCGCGCGAGCGGCCACCAGCTCGTGCCCGCCTCGTCCGTCAGCTCTTCGGCAAGCGGCGCCTCGATCAGGAAGCGGCGGAAGTCACCCGGAATACGCAGGCCGTACCGGCTCTCGATCGCCGCGGCCCGATCCTGCGCGTCCGCGGCCGCCCGTCCGCCGCCGCCGTCCTGGGTACCGAGCCACTGCGCAAGAGCGCTCACCGGTTCGACGGGCTTATTCCTCCCCCATCCTGCGCGCCGCAGTGAAGGCCTCCTGCGCAATGCTCACATCCCGTCCGCGCCGCGTCGGCACGCCGTGCCCAGGCCCCCTCCGGGTCCCGCATCCGCGCCTTCCAGCCTTCCGAGCGTCTTCACGGATATTGCCGCCGCGCGTGAACGACGCTCACCACCTCCACTGCTTCGGCTGTCACCCGATAGACCAGGATGTAATTAGGATGGACCACCGCCTCGCGGGTGCCGGGCACGCGTCCCGGCCGATAGAGGAACGGAAATTCCGGAAGCCTCTCGGCACAGGTCGCGATCGCCGCATGGAGCCGCTCCGCCGCCGCTGCGTCCCGCTCGGCGATATAGGTGATGATCTGTTCGAGGTCGTCGAGCGCTGCAGCGCGCCAGACGAGGTTCAGCACTTCCGTCGCCGCTTCTTGCCGTCGATGATTACCTGCGTCCGAGCCATCACTTCGTCGTGCGGCACGGGTGGCCGCTCGTCCGCAAGCGATGCCGCGACCTTTTCGTGCAGCCACTTCTCATAGGCCGCGGCCTGCTCGGGAGTGTCGAACTCCGACTCGATGCGCGATTGCTCGTTCACGCTGCCCGCATAGTCGATCCCGGCGCAAAGTACCACTTTGCGACGAACGCCTCACTCCTCCCCCATGCGCAAGGCCGCGATGAACGCCTCCTGCGGGATGCTCACATTCCCATATTCGCGCATCCGGGCCTTGCCGGCCTTTTGCTTGTCGAGGAGCTTGCGCTTGCGGCTGATGTCGCCCCCATAGCATTTCGCCGTCACGTCCTTCCTCAGCGCCGCGATCGTCTCGCGGGCGATGATCTTGCCGCCCGAGCGAAGCGAGCCCTGTCCTGAGCCTGTCGAAGGAGCGGCCTGGATCGGGATCTTCGAAAGCATGTGTCAACAGGCAGCAGTCCGGGGGACTGATGACGGCACATGCTCCGTGGCGGGGGATGCCATATTCACTCCTCCCCCATGCGGAGGGCGGCGATAAAGGCCTGTTGGAGGATCGAAACATTCCCATTTTCCCGCATCCGCGCCTTGCGGGGCTGGCACGCGGTTCACGGATATCGGCGCCTTGCGTGCATGACGCTCAATACCTCCACCTCCTCGGCGGTAACCCGATACACCATGAGATAGTTCGGGTGCACCACCGCCTCGCGCGTGCCGGCGACCCGGCCGAGGCGGTGCTTGCGCGGCAGGAGAGGGAGCGTGCCGGCGCATTTGTCGATCTCCGCGTGCAGCCGATCGGCCGCCGCCGGATCGCGCTCGGCGATATAATCCAATATCTCATCGAGGTCGTCGAGCGCGGTTTCGCGCCAGACGAGCTTCAGCACGCCTTGCCGCGGCGCCTGTGGCGGTCGATCACAGCCTGAGCGCGTGCCATCGCCTCCTCGTGGGAAACGGTCGGGCGGCGGTCGGCAAGCGAGGCTTCGACTTTCGCCCTGAACCACGCATCGTACGCCGCGGCCTCCTCGGGCGTCGCGAAGTCCGGCTCGACGGGCGAGGGCTTATTCATGGGCCCCGATATAAGGCAATCCGGCGCAAAGTACCACTTTACGACGATCCCTATTCCTCCCCCATCCGCAGCGCCGCGATAAACGCCTCTTGCGGTATCGACACGTTCCCATACTCCCGCATCCGCGCCTTCCCGGCCTTCTGCTTGTCGAGCAGCTTGCGCTTGCGAGAAATATCCCCGCCATAGCACTTCGCGGTCACGTCCTTGCGCAGCGCCGCGATCGTCTCGCGGGCGATGATCTTCCCGCCGATCGCGGCCTGGATGGGTATTTTGAACAGGTGGCGCGGGATCAGGTCCTTGAGGCGCTCGCACAGCTGCCGGCCGCGCGCTTCGGCGGCGACGCGGTGGACGATCATCGACAAAGCGTCGACCGGGTCGCCGTTGACCATGATGTTCATCTTGACGAGGTCGCCCTCGCGGTGGCCGACCTGGTGATAGTCGAAGCTGGCATAGCCGCGGCTGATCGATTTGAGGCGGTCGTAGAAGTCGAACACCACTTCGTTCAGCGGCAGCTCGTAGCGCAATTGGGCGCGGCCGGCGACGTAGGTGAGGTCCTTCTGGATGCCGCGGCGGTCCTGGCAGAGCTTGAGGACGGGGCCGAGATATTCGTCGGGGACGTAGATCGTCGCCTCGATCCAGGGCTCGTCGACCTGGGCGATATGGTTCTGCTCGGGCCAGTCGGCGGGGTTGTGGACCTCGCGAGTCTCGCCCGAATTGAGGCGGACGTGGTAGACCACCGAGGGCGCGGTGGTGATGAGATCGAGGTCGTATTCGCGGGTCAGGCGCTCCTGGATGATCTCGAGGTGGAGGAGGCCGAGGAAGCCGCAGCGGAAGCCGAAGCCCAGGGCCGCGCTGGTCTCCATCTCGAAGCTGAAGCTGGCGTCGTTGAGGCGCAGCTTCGAAATGCTCTCGCGCAGTTTCTCGAAATCGGCGGCGTCGGTCGGGAAGAGGCCGCAGAAGACCACCGGCTGGACCTCCTTGAAGCCGGGCAGCGGCGCCGCGGTCGGCTTCCTCGCGTCGGTGATGGTGTCGCCGACGCGGGTCTCGGCGATCTCCTTGATCTGGGCGGTGATGAAGCCGATCTCGCCCGCCTCGAGCGCTTCCATCTGCTCGATCTTGGGGCGGAAGGCGCCGACGCGGTCGACGAGATGCACCGTGCCGGCCTGCATGAAGCGGATCTGCTGGCCTTTTTTGATCGCGCCGTCGACGACGCGGATGAGGATGACGACGCCGAGATAGGGGTCGTACCAGCTGTCGACGAGCATGGCTTTGAGGGGCGCGGCGCGGTCGCCGCTGGGCGGCGGGATGCGGGCAACGATCGCTTCCAGCACCTCGTCGACGCCGAGGCCGGACTTGGCGCTGGTGAGGACGGCGCCGCCCTCGCGCCAGTCGCCCGCGGCGCTGAGGCCGATGATCTCCTCGATCTCGGTCCTGACGCGGTCGGGGTCGGCGGCGGGGAGGTCGATCTTGTTGATGACGGGGACGATCTCGTGGTCGTGCTCGATCGACTGGTAGACGTTGGCGAGCGTCTGCGCCTCGACGCCCTGGGCGGCGTCGACGACGAGGAGCGCGCCTTCGCAGGCGGCGAGGCTGCGGCTGACCTCGTAGGCGAAGTCGACATGGCCGGGCGTGTCCATCAAATTGAGGACGTAGGCCTCGCCGTCCTTGGCCTTGTAGTCGAGGCGCACGGTCTGCGCCTTGATGGTGATGCCGCGCTCCTGCTCGATGTCCATGTTGTCGAGCACTTGGCCGTGCGTCATCTCGCGCGCGCTGAGGCCCCCCGTCGCCTGGATCAGCCGGTCCGCGAGCGTCGACTTGCCGTGATCGATATGGGCGATAATAGAAAAATTTCTAATTTTATTTAATTCGGTCATTTTCGGATTTCTGCGAGCTGTCGGCGGGGCCTAGCAGAGGGTGGCGAGGAGGGAAACCGCGGCCGCCGCGCGCCCGCAAAAGATTAACCTATATTTAACATCGACTGCGGCGGATGCGGCGGCTATCCGGGCCGCATGGGCCTTCGATGCAAATGATCCGTGCGCTGGCGCGCGTCGCCGACTGGAGGTTCGTAGCTGCACTGCTGCTGCTCGCGGCCGCGGTGACGGCGGCGCATTGGACCGCGCCGTTGGTGGCGCCGCCGGGCGCGGGCCGTGTCAAGGTCGACCAAGAGTGGCTGCGCGCCCAGGCGTTCCGGACGAACCTCGAACTCGAGGCCGAGGCGGCGCGCGAGGGGCGGCCGCTCCAGAAACCGGTGCGGTAGCGCGATGCGCAGGCCGCCGGAAAACAGACGCAGAGCCTGCAACGGCGGGGCGGCCGCGCCGGGACGGGGGACCGAGTGAACGAGCCTTTGGCATTGGGGGGCGGCGCAGGCTTGTGGCGGGGGCCGCAGGCGCCGCGCATTGCGGTCGTCATCCCTTGCTACCGTGCCGCAGCGATGGTGCTCGCCGTGATCCGAGCGGTGCCCGGCGAGGTCGAGCGCATCTACGTGGTCGACGACGCCTGCCCGGACGGGACGGCAGCGCTGATCGCCGACGCGATCGCCGATCCGCGGATCGCATTGCTCCGCAATCCCAAGAATCTCGGCGTCGGCGGGGCGGTCAAGCGCGGGTACCGGGCGGCGATGACGGACGGGGCGGACATCGTCGTCAAGCTCGACGGGGACGGGCAGATGGACCCCTCCTTCATCCCGCGGCTGGTCGCGCCGATCGCGGCGGGCGAGGCGGACTATGCCAAGGGCAACCGGTTCGCGCGGCGCCACCTGATGCCCGCGGCGGCTGCGGGTGGAAGACGAATGCCGGCGCTGCGCCGGGTCGGGAACAGCCTCGCTTCCTTTTTCCACAAAGGGGTGACGGGCCAATGGGGCGTGATCGACCCGGCCAACGGCTACACCGCCATCCACCGCGGCGCGCTGGAGGCGATCGACCTCGAAGCCGCGTCCGACTGCTATTTCTTCGAGACCGACATGCTGTTCCAGCTCGGCCTCGCCGGGGCGGTGGTGAAGGACGTGCCGTTGCCGGCGCATTACGCCGGCGAGGTGAGCAGTCTCAAGGTCAGGAATGTCGCGACGCGCTTTCCCGGCCTTGCCCTCCACCGCTTTCTGAAGCGCATCGCGCTGCGCTACTTCCTCGACGACTTCAACGTCGCCTCGATGCAGATGCTGGTCGGCCTGCCGCTCCTCCTGATCGGCACGGCGCTTGGCTTCTACCATTGGCTGGGCGCGCTGGAGAGCGGCGTCGCCGCGTCGGCAGGAACGGTCATGTTCGCGGCGCTGCCCATCATTCTCGGCTTCCAGCTCCTGCTCGCGGCGGTGAGCTACGACGTCGCGAGCCGGCCCGCCGCGCCCTTGTCGAGGCGGCCGCCCGGCGAATGACGGGGACGGTCGACTATCTGTTCGGAGTCGATCTCGAGGACGTGCGCTTCATGGTCGCGGGCGGCGAACGGCTGCGCGAGAGCCTGCCCGCTTCGACGCAGCGCTATCTCGATTTCCTGCGGAAGAACGGCGGGACCGCGACTTTCTTCGTGGTTGGCGACGTCGCCCGCGCCTATCCGGAGCTGGTGCGCAGGATCGCGGACGAGGGCCACGAGATCGCCTGCCATTCGGACCGCCATCTGCCTCTGGTCCGACAGGATCCTCGATCGTTCCGGGACGACCTCCTGCGCAACATGGACGCGCTCGCCGCGGCCGGGGCGCCGTCGCCGCGCGGCTACCGCGCGCCCTCCTTCTCGCTCACCGCGAAGACCCGCTGGGCCTATGAGGTGCTCGCCGAGCTCGGCTTCCTCTATTCGAGCTCGGTGCTCCCGGCGCGCAGCCCGCTGCACGGCTGGCCCGGCTTCGGCGAGGCGCCGCGCCTGATGAGCGGCGTACTCGAGATTCCGATGACCTTGGTCCACGAGCGCCTGCTCGGGCTGCCGCTGGGCGGCGGCGTCTATTTCCGCGCTCTGCCCAAGGCACTGCTGCGCCGCGCCTTCGCGGCGCGGGCGGGACGGGGCGCGGTGGCCGGATATCTCCACCCCTACGATATCGAAGAAGACCAGGAACGCATCGCCTTTCCCGGATTCTCGCGCGCGGGCATCGGCAACCGCCTTCTTTATTACAATCGCGGCGCGGTCTTCGACCGGCTGGAGATGGTGGCTCGCCTGGGCTTCTCCTTCGCGCCCTATGGCCGCCACGCCGAGCAGCTGCGGCGCGCCCTGGTGCCGGCTTCCGCGCATGCCTGACGCCTATCGTTTCGCGCTCGCCCAGTTCGACTGCGCGGACCTCGAACGCATCTCGGCGCTGCTGCGTGCCGTCTTCCCCCGCGCCCGCCATCTTTCGACCGATTACCTGCGCTGGAAATATATCGACAATCCGGACGGCGAGGCGATCGCCTGCAACGCCTTTCTCGGCGCCGAGCTCGTCGGTCACATGGCTGCGGTGCCGATGCGCGCCCGGATCGAGGGCAAGGACCAGGCGGCTCTGTTCTTCGAGAACGGCGCCGTCGCCCCGCTCCACCGCCGGCGCCGGCTGCAGAGCCGCATCAGCGCCGCCATGTTCGACGAAGCCGTCCGCCAAAACTACGCGGCCGCCGTCGGCACGGGCAACAAGTACAGCACCGGGCCACTCCTCACCCGCTTCGCCATGGTCCGACCGCTCGAGGCCAGGGTCGGGTTCGGCATACCCGTTCGCCGCGCCGCGCCGCCGGCTCCGAGCTTCGAGCGCGTGTGGAGCGAGGAGGCGCTGCGCTGGCGCCTATGCAATCCGGAGCGCCGCTACTTCGTCCGTAACGGCCAAGTGCTTGCGGCCTCCGGCGCACCCGGGATCGCGGCCGTCCTGCTCGACGAGAGCGGAATCGCGGACCAGGGCGGCGCCGCGCCCGGGCCGCTCCGCGCCTGGATCGGCCTCGATCCCGGCATCGACTGGCGCCGCTCGCGCTACGTCCCGATCCCGAAGCTTCTGCGGCGCTCGCCGCTCAACCTCGTCTTCCGCGACATGACCGGCGGCGGCACCGTCCCCGATCCGGACCGCTTCGTCTTCCGGGCGATCGACTTCGATCCGTGGTGAGCGCCGCCACCATGGCCGCCGTGCCGCCGCCGCGGCCGCTGGTCGCCTGGTGCCTGCTCACCGTGCTGGCGGGCGCCTATGTCCTGCTCGGCGGCCCCAATTTCATGCCCGACAGCGCGGCCTACTCCCACTGGGCGGACCGGCTGATCGATGAACGATTCGACTTTCCTGCCCTCGTCCGAGAGGCGGGCAGCGCCGTATCGCTGAGCTATGCTCTTTTCGTCACCCTCGTCGCCGTGCTCAAGCTCCTTTTCGGCGCGGCCTGGCCCTGGGCCCTCGTCCTCCTCGGCGCGGCAGCGACGGCGGCCGTGGGCGCCCTCCTCTCCCGCCTGACCTTCCGGCTGACCGGCTCGGGCATCGCGGCCTGGGCGGCGCTCGCTCTCTACGCCGGCTCGTTCGACCTGCTGCAATGGACGCCGCGGGTCGGCTCGGATTCCACCTTCCTCCTCTTCGCCTTCGCCGTCTTCCTGATGGAGGTCCGGCGCATCCTCAGCCCCGGCGGGCGCTGGCTTCCCGTCTTCGCCGCCTCGGCCGCCGCCTCCTTCTACCGCCCCACGGGCGTCGTCCTCTTCCCGATCACCGCCTGGTCCTTCTACCTCGCACGCACCGGCGCGGCGGGACGCAAGAGAGCCAGGACTCTCGGTCTCCTTGCCGCCGGAGGCGCCATCGCCGCTCTCGCTCTCGCCTTTCTGTGGCGCGACCCGACGCTCTGGCCGTTCGCCTTCGCGGAGCAGGAGATCGCCGGCATCGCCCGCGGCTATGGCGAGGGGCAGGTGGTCTGGGACCGCCGCGAAACCTACCACGCTCCGCCTGCCGGGCTTGCCGGCTATTGGACGATCACCGCCGACCGCCTGCTCCACTTCTTCGCCCCCGGGGCCGCCGATTACAGCCTCGCCCACTGGCTCGTGCAGGCATGCTTCTACTTGCCCGTCTATTTGCTCAGCGGCTGGTTCGTCCTCCTCCTGCTGCGCGGCCGCACCGCCCTTGGGCCGCGCGAAAGCGACGCCTGCTACGCCGCCTTGGGAGCGATCCTCGCCTACGCGCTGTTCCACGCAATCGTGCAGATCGACTATGACTGGCGCTACCGCACCCCGATCATGCCCCACCTCATCCTCCTCGCCGCGGGCGGGGTGGCGGAGCTGGTGCGGCGCCGCCGGCCGCCTGAGATGCGCAGGCGATAAAAAAGGGGCGATCCCGCGGGACCGCCCCCATTCATCGGGACCGAAGTTCTCTGCGATCCCGTCAGGCGTAGTTACCGGTCGCGCAGGGGCTCGAGGCGCCGCGGCCGTCGGGGCCCCATTTGCGAAAGCCGTGGCTGTCGACATGGAAGCGAAGCCCCGAATAGAAGCCGAGGCCCGCATTGTAGGCGGTGCCGGCGCGGCGGTGGGCGGCGCAGACGCGGCTGATCATGCCGGGGCGGCTGACCTCGTCGGAAACCGGCTTGAGATCGAGGGCGAAGAAGAGACGGTGGGCGCTGGCCGGGGCGCCGTTCGAGCAGCGGTTGAGGCTCTCGTTGCGGTAGACCGAGAGCGCCTCGACCTTGCCGACGGCGGGCTCGACCTCGTCGCGGACGAACTTCAGCGTCGTCGTGATATTGCCCCACTTGTCACGCGGCGCGACCTCGAAACGCTCGGCGCCGCATTCGCGCCAGGAGGAGGAGGTGCGGATGAGCTGCCAGACGGGGATGACCTCGGCGAGGCCCTGGGCGTCGAGATAGGAACGGAAGGCGCGGACGGCCTCGCGGTTCTCGGGCGCACGGGCGAGCCAGGCATTGTAATCGGCGAGGGACTGGCCGGGCGCGGGAGACGCATGGGTCGCATCGGCGGCGGCAACGCTGGGAGTGAGGAAGGCGAGCGCGGCAAGCGCGGCAATACCGATCCGTTTCAGCATCTTCATCCTTTGCGTTTGGGAGCGGCTTCGAGCCCGCTCGGCGACCGCTCGAGAAGCGGTCTTTTCCCCGTGCCGATGGAAGGTCCCACCCCGGCTACGTGATTGATTTTATAGCGAAAACTACCTTAACGCCAGCTGACTCCCCGCCCCTCGCAAGGGCTTCGCACCGTGGCTTCTAACGCGGATCCGGGCTGGCGGGAGCCGGCTCGGGCTGCGGGGTCGGGACCGGCACCGGCGCTACCTCCGGAGGAGGCGGGAGCGGCGGCGCGAGCGGATCCTCCCCGCGTTCGAGGACCGCGCAAGGCGATTCGTTCCCTTGCGGCCCGGCATTGCCCCAGCGCCTGAAGCTGCGCGTGTCGATGTGAAAGCGCTGAAACGCGTAGAATCCGAGACCAACGCCGGAACCGGGGCCGTATTGGGCGTGGATGCGGCAAAGAATCCGGAACAGCTCCCCGCGTCCGATCGGCCGCTCCGGAACGAGATCGAGCGCGAAGAAATCGCGGTGGGCGCTGGTCGGCGCACCTTGGGCGCAGGCGTTGAGCGTTTCGTTGCGATAGCCCGAGACTGCCTCGACCGGGCCGAGCGCGGGCCGAACATGGTCGCGGATGAAGCGCAGCGTTCTCGCCATTCCGGGCCATTGGTGCGGCGGCGGCACTTCGAAGGGCGGGCCGTTGCACACCCGCCACATGCTCGCAGTGCGGATCACCTGCCAGGTGGGAAGGACCCCGGCGACGCCGGCCGCATGCTGCCAGCTCTCGAAGGATAGGACCGAGGCGCGCGTGCCGGGGCTCGCCGCAAGCCAGGCCTGATATTCGACTTCTCCCTGCCCTTCCGGGAGCTGCTGGGCGCGAGCAGGCCCAGGGAGAGCGAAGGCCGCGGCGAGGGCGGCGAGGATAAGGAGGACGCGCACCGCATGCCTATGGCAAAGGCCGCGCTGCTTTTGCACCCCCCGCAGCGGCGCGCTAGCGTGCGGCCGGACGAAGCGAAGGAGGGACGGGATGAAGCGGATCGCGATCGTGCTGGCAGCGGCTTCCAGCCTACTCTCCTGCGCACCGGCCGGAGAGACGGCGGGCGGTCCTGCGGCGCCCGGGGCGTCGGCCAGCGGCACGCTCCTCATCGGCAATAAGGGTGAGGACACGTTGAGCTTCGTCTCGCTCGCCGACGGGCGCGAGCTCGGCCGCGCAGCGACCGGGGAGGACCCGCACGAGATCGCGGTTTCGCCCGACGGGCGGCAGGCGGCGGTCGTTGCCTATGGCGGGCGCTCGATCGACGTCTTCGACGTGGCGAGCCGGACGAAGCTGCGGACGATCGATTTGTCGCCGAACGAGGGTCCGCACGGTCTCGTCTGGCTCGCGGACGGGCGGCTGGTCGTCACCGCCGAGCGCAGCCGCTCGGTCGCGATCGTCGACACGGGTCACGGCGACGCCGTCGCCGCGATCGCGACCGGCCAGGAGGGGACGCATATGGTCGCGGTCAGCCCGGACGGCCGCCTCGCCTTCACCGCCAATATCGGCTCGGGAACGGTGAGCGTGCTCGATCTGGGCGCCGGCCGGAAGGTGCGGGACATCGCGGTCGGCGGACGGCCGGAGGGCATCGCTTTGACGCCCGACGGACGCACTCTCTGGGTCGGCGACCTGGAAGGCGCGCGGGTCCAGGCATTCGATGCGGCGACCTTTGCGCGACTCGGCGAGGTGACGACGGGAGACGTTCCGATACGGGTGGCGGCGAGCCCGGACGGGCGCTGGATCGTGACATCGAACCTCGGCGGCGGGAGCCTCAGCGTCATCGACGCCCGCACGCGCCGCCTGGCGCGGACGATTTCGGTGAGCGGCAGCCGCGAAGCGGCGCAGGTGACCATCCTGTTTTCGCGCGACGGAAACCGTCTGTACGTTGCTGAAACCGGGCGCAACACGATCGCGGAAGTCGATTTTCATCGCGGGGTCGTTTTGCGGCGTCTGCCCGCTGGAACGGCCGGCGACGGGCTCGGACTCGCGCGCTGAGGCCGGTTCAGGTCGCCGGCGGGTAGACGTTCGCCTGGCGGCTGTAGCTCAGCGTCAGCGGCATCTTGAGGAGGACGAAGTCGAGCGTGGCCGAATAGGTCATCGAGACGTCGGCGCGCCAATAGCCGGTGGTCGCGTTCTGGGTATATGTGACGCTCGGCGTGCCGAACGTGCCCGCGGCGCCCGAGGGGCGGTTGGCGTTGATCCGGGCGACGACCTCGGCCGTCGTCGGGCGCGGGTGGATCGTCGCGAAGCGCGCCCCTTCCGAGACGGCATTTCTGAGCGCCGCATGCCCGTAGAACAGGGCACCCATCTGGGCGATGCCGATGATGATGAACACCAGCACCGGCGCCAGGATCGCAAACTCGATCGCGGTGACGCCGCTACGGTCGCGGCGAAGGCGGGTCAGCAGGGACCTCATTGGACCCGCACTCCCGAATCGGACGTCAGGCGAATGCTGCCGTTCGCGCCCGCGCCGAGCCGCTGTCCCAGATAGGGGATCTTGGCGAACATCGGCACATAGTCCTTCCAGATGGTGATCGTGACGTAGCGCGCCGATTGCTGGCCGGCCGCGCAAACGCCGGTGAAGCTTGCAGCGCGGGTGCTGGCGCCTGCCCCGGTGCGGCATTCGAGCCACTGATCGAGGGTCACCTGCGTCACCGGGAGGCCGGAGGCGGTTGCCGCTTCGGCGCGCAAGTGGCTGTAGTCGGCGAGGGGGCGGCCGCCGAGATTGGCGAGCTCGATGGTGCGCTGGGTCGCCTGGTCGAGCGCGAACTTCGTCGCGAGGCCGCGGCCCAGATCGATCGTGCCGAGCACAAGCAAAGCAAGAATCGGGAAGAACAGTCCGAACTCGATAAGGCTCGCACCGCGCTCGTCGCGGACGAGCCCGGGCATGAAGTTCGGATGATCGGAACGGCGCGTTCGCTGGGCCATGGCGGCCTCGCTAGAGCATCGCGGTAAGCGCGCCGTTAGGACCCGTGGTAAAGAGGGCGTTGACCAGATTGGGCTTGGCGGGAGCCTCCCGCCGCCGCTAAGCCGGCGCCATGGCCAATCCGATTGTCGTCGATCTCCCGCACCGCCTGGGCAAGGAAGAGGCGCACAGGCGGATCGCGCGCGGAGTCGGCCGCATCGCCGACCATATTCCCGGCGGCGCCGAGGCCGAAAGCAGCTGGGTGGGCGACCGGCTGAACCTTCGCGTGACCGCCATGGGTCAGGCGGTGACCGCCCATATCGACGTCATGGAGACGATCGTGCGGGTGGAAATCCTGCTCCCTGCAGCCCTTTCCTTCTTCGCCGGTCCCGTGGCCGCGATGCTCAGGAAGAAAGGGACCGAGATCCTCGAGGACAAGCGCTAAGGGCCCCCCGAGGCGTCAGTGGCCGCGGCGCGTCCGCCGCGGCGGCGGCGCGGAGGTGCGCACGACCGATTGCACCGGGCAGCGGTCGTCCTCGACGATCAGGGTGCTGAAGCGGTCCAGCGTCACGCCGCGATTGTCGATCCCGATCGCGCGCGCCCAGGGAAGGTTCGGACAGGGACCCATGGTCGTGACCCGGTACCATTGGCGGTTCGTCGCGCGGATGTAGAGGGTCCGCTGGTCGGTGGCGCGAAAGGTGCGAAAGCGGCCGACATGGAGGAAGGGCACGCGCACTTCCTCCTCGATCGCGGCTTCGTCAGCCGGCTCCGCAGCCGCCGGGGCGACGGCACCGAGCGAAGCGGCGGCAGCAAGCGTAGCGATGATTCGGTTGTTCATGCCGCACCGGTAGCACGGGGCGCCTGAACCTGGCCTTGCCGCCCGGTCTTGCCACGACGTGGAGGGCCGCTAGCATCGCTCGCCTTGCAATGGGCGGGAGACGGCAATGCGGCATGTGGCGATCGTGGGATCGGGACCAGCCGGCTATTACTGCGCCGAGGCGCTGCAAAAGGCGCTTGGCGAGAAGGTTCGCATCGACATGATCGACCGCCTGCCCGTCCCCTACGGGCTGATCCGCTTCGGCGTCGCCCCCGACCACCAGTCGATCAAGGCCGTATCGAAGCGCTACGAGAAAGTGGCGCTGTCGCCGGGCGTGCGCTTCGTCGGCAACGTCACCGTCGGCCGCGACGTCGCGGTCGACGAGCTTGCGGACCTCTACGACGCGGTCGTCTTCGCCACCGGTGCGCCCGACGACCGCCCGCTCGGCATCCCCGGCGACGACCTTCCCGGCGTAGTCGGATCGGCTGCGTTCGTCGGCTGGTATAACGGTCATCCTGAGTTCGCCGATCTGGCGCCGCCCCTGGACGTCGCCTCGGCGGCCGTGATCGGCAACGGCAATGTCGCGCTCGACGTCGCCCGCATCCTGTCCAAGACTCCGGCCGAGTTCGTCGGATCGGACATCGTCGCCCATGCCTTGGAAGCGCTCGCCAATTCGGCGATCCGGGACATCCACGTCCTCGGCCGGCGGGGCCCGCACCAGATGCAGATGACGCCCAAGGAGCTGGGCGAGCTCGGCCATCTCGAAGATGCGGTGCCGAAGGTCGATCTCTCCGATTTCCCGCCGCAGGACGCGGATGCGGCGCTCGATCCCGGCCTTCGCAAGTCGGTCTCCCACCTTCGCGACTTCGCCTCGCTTTCCGCAGGCAAGAAAAAGACCATCCATTTCGACTTTTTCGCCAAGCCGATCGCGGTGGAGGGCGTCGACAGAGCCGAGCGCGTGATCGTGGAGCGAACCAGGCTCGACGCAGCCGGCCGCGCCGTCGGCACCGGCGAGACCTACGTCGTCCCGGCCGGCCTCGTCGTCAGCTGCATCGGCTACACGACGCCGCCGATCGCTGGCATCCCCTACGAGGAGGCAAGCGGCCGCTTCGCCAATGCGGCGGGCGCGATCGGAGGCAACCTCTATTGCGTCGGCTGGGCGCGCCGCGGCCCGAGCGGGACGATCGGCACGAACCGCCCCGACGGCTATGAGGTGGCCGACACGATCGCGGCTTCCTTTGCAGGCGGCGGCGGCGACCGACGTGGCGGCGAGGGGCTCGACGCCCTGCTCGCCAGCCGCGGCGCGGACATCGTCACGTTCAACGATTGGCAACGGATCGAGGCCGCCGAGGTCGGCCGCGCCCGGCCGGGCAATCCGCGAGAGAAGTTCGTCGCCGTCGGCGACATGCTCAGCACCGCCCGCACCCACTGATCGGGCTTGGCAAAGACGACGGGATGGTCGTAGCTGGGCTCGCGCGCGCCGAGGGTCATGACATGACGGAGACGACGGGGCATATCTTTCTAAGCCACGGATCCGAGAATCGGGACGAGGCGGACGGCCTCACTCGGTACCTCGAGGAGCGCGGGCTGCGCGTTTGGATCGCTCCGCGCGACGTCCGCCCCGGGGTCGACTATTCGGAAGCCCTGCAACAGGCGATCGAGAATTGCGCGGCTTTCGTCGTGCTCGTCACCGACAAGGCGAATCGATCGCCCTACGTGCGGGTCGAGACCGAGATGGCGTTCAGCCTTCACAAGCCGATCTTCCCGATTCGAACCAGCGACGTGAAGCCCGGCCCGGGCCTGGCTTTGTTCCTGAAGATCCGTCACTGGACCGACGCCTACGGCCCGCAGCGCGACGACAGCCTGGAGCGGCTCGCCCGCGAGCTGCGTTCCATCGCCGGCTTGCCCGATGCCGCGCCGCCAGCGGCCGGGCGCGTGGCCGACCCGGCGGCGGCGGCGCAGATCGCGAGCCCGCCCCCGCCCGCTGCCGTCCCGCCGCAGTGGGAAATGCCTCCTTCGGGCTCTCCTCCCTTGCAGTCGCCCGGACCTGTCCGCCCACATGGCGGCATGGCACCTTTGGTGATGGCCGGAGGCGGCCTGCTCCTTCTTGTTCTCGTCGGGCTTTTCTTCCTGCTCCGTCCATCGGGGAGGCCCGCCGACCCGGTCCCGCAGGCCGTGCCGCAGCCCGGGGGGCAGGCCCAGCAGGGGCAGGGCCAGCCGCAGGAGCCGATCCAGCCCGGCCAGCCGTCGGACCAGGAAGGCGACATCTATTATACTCCGCCGGACTCGCCCGGGGATCAGTCGGCCCGTCCGCCCGCCGAGCAGCAACAGGAACCTCCGACGGAGGGTCATTACGATCCGCCGCAATAGCCCCGCGCGGGTTGAACTCGCTCCGAGCCCTCCTTATAGACGCCCGGCCTGACGCCGGCCCACGCGGCCGGCCCGATCGGTCGGGGAGTAGCTCAGCCTGGTAGAGCACTGTCTTCGGGAGGCAGGGGCCGGAGGTTCGAATCCTCTCTCCCCGACCAGTTCCGTGCGCACGTCCCGCGACGTGGGCCGAACCAGCGGGAAATGACGGTGGCCGGGGCGCGCGGCGGGGTGCGCTCCGGCTCTCCGCCACGTTCCTCACCGCAGGACCCGCACCCTTCGCGCACCTTGATTGGACATCTCTAGACGATGCCGCTATCAAGGCCCGCTGCCCTACGGTGCGGTCTAGGTGCTGAATCTGTTGATCCTCAGCCACTTGATCGACCGGGTCCGAACGGACCGGCAGCATCTGCAGGGACGCGCTCGGCAAGATCGAGCCGCCGGTGGAAGCGCTCGGTAACTCGGATTGAGGGTAGATTCTTGCATGATCGCCGAGCAATTAGGGCTTGCACCTTACCCTGTGACCCCGCTTATGAATTCGCATCAATTCGCAGACTCATGCGCCCGGTGGATGGGGTTCCTTCCACCGGCAGAGCGCAGGTCCGCCGCCTCCTGAAAGCCATCTGACATCATGAGCCTTAACGATCCCGTCCGGAACGACATCAACATCGCCCTCATCGGTGTGGGCAATTGCGCAAGCTCGCTCGTCCAGGGCCTCGCTTATTACCAGAATGGCGGCGCCAACGAGCAGATTGGGCTGATGCACTGGGACCTGGGCGGCTATCGCCCGAAGGACATCCAGGTCGTCGCCGCCTGGGACATCGACAGCCGCAAGATCGGCAAGGACGTCGCCGAGGCGATCTTCCAGAAGCCGAACAACACGCAGGTCTTCTGCGACCACGTGCCCAGGAGCGGCGTGACGGTCGAGATGGGCCGGGTCCTCGACGGCTTTTCCGAGCATATGGCCGAAATGCGCGACGACCGCACCTTCCTCCTCGCCGAGGACGCCCCGCAGCCCGACAAGGCGGATGTCGTGCGCCGCCTGCGTGAGACCAAGACCGACGTGCTGCTCAACTATTTGCCGGTCGGCAGCCAGGAAGCGACCGAATTCTACGCCGAATGCGCGCTCGAAGCAGGGGTCGCCTTCGTCAACAACATTCCGGTGTTCATCGCTTCCAATGCGGAATGGGCCGAGCGCTTCCGCGCCGCCGGCGTCCCGATCATCGGCGACGACATCAAGGCGCAATTGGGCGCGACCATCGTCCACCGCGTGCTGACCGATTTGTTCGCCAAGCGCGGCGTCAAGCTCGACCGGACCTACCAGCTCAACACCGGCGGCAATACCGACTTCCTCAACATGTCGAACCGCAAGCGCCTCGCCTCCAAGAAGGTGTCGAAGACCGAGGCCGTGCAGTCGGTCGCGCAGCATCGGCTCGAGGACGAGAACATCCATATCGGCCCATCCGACTATGTCCCCTGGCAGAACGACAACAAGGTCTGCTTCCTGAGGATGGAAGGCCGTATGTTCGGCGACGTCCCGCTCAATCTCGAGCTCCGCCTGTCGGTCGAGGACAGCCCCAATTCGGCCGGCGTCGCGATCGACATGATCCGCTGCGCCAAGCTCGCCAAGGATCGCGGCCTATCCGGCCCGATCCATCCGGCCTCGGCCTATTTCTGCAAGCACCCGCCGGTCCAGTCCACCGACGACGCCGCCCACGAGGCGCTCGAGCGCTTCATCCGGGCGGCGTAACGCTTCCCTCGGGAAGCAGGCGCGTGCCCGCTCATCACCGGGTCGGCCAGTTCAAATCGTGCGTGAGCGGCCGCTGAGCCGATCGCGTGGGCTGGGCTCAGGTGGCGTTGTTAGCCTCGAAGATGCGTCCGCTGTCGGTCTGGACCGACAGCGGCCCCCGCGGACGCCGGGGGAAGAGAGCGCGGATCGCCTCGAACAGCCGGTCCCGATCCGCAGCGCTCCCGACGCTGGCACAGAGCGTGAGCTCCCCCTCGCGGCCCCCGCCGGTCCGGACCACGTCCGTCACCGCCGGGTCGGCCCCGAGGAGCTGCTCCACGCGGCGTAGCGTCTCGCCGTCTATGCCCATGGCGTAGCTGCCGAACGAGACCAGGAGGGGACAGGCGGCGGATCCCGCCGACGGCTTTGGCCCTGCACTCGGCTTGCTCATTTCATTCCTTTCGGGCGCTGCCGGGCTCCGCGACTGCGGCGCCCCACCGCAAGCGACGAGCGACGCGGCGACAAGGACGGCGATCATATTCTTCATCATCGCTCAACGCGCGAAAGGGTCGAATGGGCGCTCGCGTATCCAGCGCGTCGCCAGCCATTTGACGCCGGCAGTGACGGCGGTACCGGCATGGCGTGTACGAGGATCGCCCCGCCCGTCGCTTCGCACGTTGCGAAAGATAAGGCAGTCGCCCGGCTGTCCCTTCACGGCGAGGCCGATCTCCGGAAAAACGGTGTCGCCGCCGTCATAGCCGCCGTTGAGATAGACCAAGGCGGTGCAGATGCGCTGGTTGTCCACGCCGGGGAGCGCATCGAGATGCGGCTTATATTCCTGGCCCGGCACATAGCGAAGGATGTGAAGCGGTTCCCCGCACGCATACTCAGTGCCGGTCGCGGCCGCGATGCGGCGATTGAGGGCGTTGACGACGAGGTCTTCCTGCGCGGGCCCGAAATTCATTCCATCGGAGGTGCGGACAGGGTCCGGCTTCGGCAGGCCGCTATCGGGATCGACGATCACCGACGGACGAAGCGCGGGCGCGGCGAGCGCCATCAGATAGGCGCATTCCTCCGCGGTGAAGAGCGCGCGGACGAGGCGGATCGAAGGATCCTCGCGGAGGATCTCCGCCACGCGCTCGCGCTCCTCCATCGCATCGACGAGCTCGACCTGCGGATCCGCGATCGCACGAAGCTGGTCGAGCGCGGCCTGCGGGTCGGCCGCGCAGCCGGTGCCGTTGGCAATAAGTCCGGCCCGGAGCCGAGCGGCTTCGGCATGGCCGGCTTCGGCCGCGCGAGCGAGGAGCGGGTGCGCGGCGGCGGCGTCGCGCGGCCCGAACAGCCCGTAGAGGCGCCAGTTGGCGAGAGCGAACAATGCTTCCGCGTCGCCCGCCTCCGCTTCGTGTTCGACCAGTGCCACCGCTTCGGCGCGCTTCCCCGTGCGGGCGAGACGCTGCGCCTCGTCCAGAACGCTCATGCGAGGAGGTGCTTCTGGATCTTGCCGGCCGAGGTGCGCGGGAAATCGGCGACGAAGGCAAAGCTCGCCGGCACCTTGTACGGCGCGAGCCGCTGGCGGCAGAAGGCGCGAAGCTCGTCCTCCCGAGGCAGCGGGGCCTGCGGCGCGAGCTGGACGAAGGCCTGGCCGACCTCGCCCCAGCGCGGATCGGGCCGGCCGAGCACGGCGACATCGACGATTGCGGGGTGGTCGCAAAGGACGTTTTCGACCTCCGCCGGGTAGACGTTCTCGCCGCCGGAGATGAACATCTCCTTTCGCCGGCCGGCAATGTAGTAGAAGCCGTCCCCGTCACAGCGTGCGAGGTCGCCCGAGCGCAGCCAGCCGTCGGGGGTGAAGGCGGCGCGCGTCGCCTGCTCGTTGCGCCAGTAGCCTGGCGTGACGCCGGGCCCGGCGAAGAGAAGGTCGCCGACTTCGCCCTCGGCCACGTCGCGTCCGAACGGGTCGACGATGCGCACGCTGCACAGGAGCTGCGGCTTGCCGACCGAGCCGATCCGCTCCCAGGCGGCGGCTGGATCGATGAGGAAGGCGGTCGGCCCGGTCTCGGTCATGCCCATGCCGTTGCAGATGCGGATGCCGAGCCTGCGGCAGCGCTCGACGAGGTTGTCCGGAAGCGGCGCGCCGCCGCACCCCCAGTGGCGGACATGGTCGAGCGGCGCCGATGCAAAGCCCGGATGGTCGAGCAATGTCTGGTAGACGGTCGGAACGGCGAAGAAGGTGTCGAGCCGGCGTCCGGCGAGAAGGCCGACGACGGCGTCGGCGTCGAAGACGGGATGGACGAGGACGCGGCCGCCGGCGATCAGAGTCGGAAGGACGTGGAGGTTGATCCCCGCAGTATGGAAAAGCGGCAGGAAGCTCGGCGTCGTATCGGACGAGCGCAGCCCGATTGCCGCTCCGAGACTGACATAATTGGCGAGCGCCATTGCAAAGGTGTAGATCACCCCCTTCGGCCGGCCCGTCGTTCCGGACGTATAGAGCAGATACCAGGTCGAGCGCGACGGCCAGCGGTCGCGGAAGTGTCCAGCGGGCGCGGCGGCGAGCAGGTCCGCATAATCCTCGTCGAGGCCGACCGCCGGCGTTCCGCTCCTGAGCCGCGCCGCGGTCGCTTTATCCTCCGCGCCGTAGAAGAGCAAAGCCGGCTCCGCATCGGCGATGAGCGCGTCTATCTCCGACGGCGGCATCCGCCAGTTGAGCGGCACCAGCACCGCGCCGAGCCTCGCGCAGCCGAACAGCAACTCGAAAAATTCGATGCGATTGCGGCAGAGGATCGCGACGCGGTCGCCGTCGCGCAGGCCGCGCGCCTGGAGCAGGGCAGCGGCGCGCGCGGCGCGCCTGTCGAGTTCGGCATAGGTGACGGTGCGGCCCGTCGCCGTCTCCTCGAAAGCGATCCCGTCCGGCGCCAGCGAGGCGCGCTTGGCGGCGATGTCCGGAATGTCGCCGGTCACGGCGCGCGCGTCCTCAGTCCCTCGGAAACAAAGTCGATCGCGAAGTCGGCGACCTCGGCCGGTTCGAGGTCGCGCTCCCACAGGCCGTAGCGCATGCCGAGAAAGACCGAAATGCCGATCAGCGCCCAGGCCCGCAGTTCGTCGGGCCCTTCGGCGATCTCGCCGCGCGCGCGGGCGGCGGAAAGATTGCGGCGATAGCCGTCGGCGAAGCTGAGATAGTGGCGGCGATATTCGTCCTGGGCCACGAATTGCGCCTCCTCGATGATCCGGTAGAGTTCGGGCCGGGCGCGGACGAAGGCGATGAATGCGGAAAGGCCGAGCCGTTCGGCGGTGAGCCGGTCGGGCGCGCCGCGGGCCGCTTCGGCGACATGCGCGCGAGTCGCGTCGCTCATGTCGCGGACGAGGGCGCGGAACACCTCCTCCTTGGATTCGAAATAGGTGTAGAAGGTGCCGAGCGCCACGCCGGCCCGCTGGGTGATGCCGGTGATCGCCGCTTCGTGGAAGCCGCGCTCGCCGAACTCCTGCGCCGCGGCCTCGATGAGCCGCCGCAGCGTCTTCCTGCCGCGCTCCGTGCGCGGAGTCTTCTCGCCGTTGCGGGTTATGCGGCTGCCGTCGGACATGGTCTCTCCCCGGCGGCAAAGTGAACCGCCTTTCAGATTCGTGCAAGTTAGGCGGGCTGAGCCGAGCACGTCATCCCGGCAAAGGCTGGGATAAGAGTCTTGCTCAAACCGAGGCATTCTCCGCGATCGCGGCGGCAAGGTCGTCGACGCTGAACGGCTTGCGCAGGACCTTGACGTCGGTGCCGAGGGCGGCCTCGAGCTGCTCGCTCTCGGCGTAACCGGTGACGAAGACGATCGGCAGTTGCGGACAGCGCGCGCGGACCGCTTTGGCGACTTCGGCGCCGTTCATGCCGGGCATCGCGAAATCGAGCAGAAGCAGGTCCGGGCAGTCGCGCGCGACCTCCGCGAGGGCCGCTTCGCCGCAGTCGCAGGCGGCGACCTCATGGCCCAGGTCGTCGAGCACGTCGGCGAGGAAGCTGCGCACGTCGCAATCGTCGTCGACGACCAGGATGCGCGCCCGCTTCGCGCGCGGCGCGCCCGCACCCGCGGATCGCCCGGGCTCCTGGCCGGCGGCGGGCCCGGCGCCCCGACTGCGCGGGAGGATGATCTGGACCTTCGTCCCCTTGCCTTCGTCGCTCTCGATCCGGAGCGTGCCGCCCGATTGCTGGGCGATGCCGTAGACCTGGGCGAGGCCGAGGCCCGTCCCCTTGCCGAGCGGCTTGGTCGAGAAGAAAGGCTCGATCGCGCGGGCGAGCACGTCGGGCGCCATGCCGTGGCCATTGTCCTCTACGCTGATGCAGACATAGTCGCCCGCTTCCAAATCCGGCCTCGCCGGCTCTTCGGTGCAGCGTGTCGAGATGGTGAGGACGCCGCCGTCCGCCATCGCGTCGCGGGCATTGATCGCGAGATTGAGGATTGCGTTTTCGAGCTGGTTCTCGTCGCAGATCGCGCGGCCGGCGGTCTCGTCCAGGTCGGTTCGGATCTCGATCGCGGGGCCGATCGTGTGCTTCAGGATCTGCCGCATGTTGGCGATGACGGCATTGACCTCGATCGGCTTCATGGCGAGGCGCTGGATGCGCGAAAAGGCCAGCAGCTGACTGGTCAGCTTGGCGCCGCGCCGCGCGCTCTCCAGCGCCGCCTCCGCAACGCGCTTCACGCGGACGTCGTCGACCCGGTTGGCAATCAGCTCGAGCCCGCCCAGGATTGGCGTCAGGAGATTGTTGAAGTCGTGGGCGATGCCGCCGGTGAGCTGGCCCACCGCCTCCATCTTCTGCGCCTGGCGCAGCGCCTCCTCGGCGCGCTCGCGCTCGGCGACCTCGGCACGAAGCCGCTCGAGCGCTTCCGACAGATCGGCCGTGCGGCGCTCGACCCGACCTTCCAGCGTCTCGTTCATCCCGCGCAGGGCAGCTTCGGCGAGCTTCGCCTCGGTGATGTCGAAGGCGACGCCGATAAAGCCCTCATGCTCGCCGGCCGGACCCCATCGCGGCTGCGATTCCGAGCGCAGCCAGCGCCATTCGCCGTCGCCGCGTAGATAGCGGCCTTCGAGCGTGAAAGGCTGCAAGGTCGCTTCGCCCGCGAGCGATTCGGCAACGATGCGCCCGATGTCGTCGGGATGGATGCGCGTGCGCCAGTCGAAGTCCAGCGCCTCGTCGTACGGGACGCCCAGGAACGCCGCGTAGGCGCGGTTGACGAAGCCTCGCTTGCGGTCGAGCTTCGTCACCCACATCGGCACCGGCGCGGAATCCGCAATTCGCTGGAATCGATCCTCGCTTTCGCGCAGCTTGTGCGCCGTCCGCTCGTTCTCGCTCACCGCGGTAACGATGCCGATGATGCCGGCGACTTCGCCCCGATCATCGTAGAGCGGATTGTAGCAGGCGGTTAGCAATGCGGTCCGCTCCTCGCCCCGGCGGCGCAGCGGGCGGGGCTCCGATTCCATATATACGGTCTCGCCTGCGAGCACCTTGCGGGCGTTGGCGCCGACGACGTCCCAGACGTCGGCCCAGATTTCGCGCAGGGGCCGCCCGAGAGCCGGGCGGCGGTCGCCCAGCATTTCGCCATAGCTGTCATTGTGCAGGACGAGCAGGTCCGGGCCCCATGCGACCATCATCGGGATGTTCGAACCCAGCGCGATCGCAACTGCGGTCCGGAGCGGCTGCGGCCACCGCGCGGCAGCGCCGAGCGGCGTCGTTGCCCAATCTTGCGCGAGGGCCGCCGCGCCGTGGACGGCGGCGCCCGGCAGCCCGGCTCGTGCTTCGGCTTCGCGCGCGTCGGACCCCATCGGCGAGGCTCCACTAACATTGCCCGTCCCCGCGCCGTCCTAGCGGCCGCCGGTGCAGGGCGATAGCCTGTGCGTCAGCTCCGCCGCGCCGCGAAGGCCTGCGCCTGGCGCATCACGCGCAGCAGATTGCCGCCCATGATCTTGGCGATGTCGCGATCGGAGAAGCCTTCGAGCCGCAGCCGCTCGCTGATCCGGGGCAGGAAGCGGATATCCTCCATCCCCTGGACGCCGCCGCCGCCGTCCCAGTCGGCGCCGAGGCCGACATGGTCGACGCCCATCACGGCGATGGCGTGGAGCATCGAGCGCATGAACATGTCGAACGTCGCCGTTGTAAACGGCCGCTGCGCGTCGAGCGCGGCCTTGTCCGCGAGCAGGCGCCGGCGCTCGGCGGGATTGAGCGCGTGCCAATTCTCCTGCCGGTCGCCGATCGCGCTCCGCTCCGGGCTGCGGTCGTCGGGCGCGAGGAAGATGGTGTTCATGAACATGACGCCGCCGGCGCGGGCGAGGCGGCGCATGCGCGCGTCATCGAGGTTGCGGCGGTGATCGTAGATGGCACGCGGGCCGGAATGGGAAAGGACGATCGGCACGCGGCTGAGCTCGATGAGCTGATCGAACACGGCATCGGAACTGTGGCTGCCGTCGATCAGCATGCCGAGCCGGTTCATCTCGGCGACCCATTGCCGGCCGAGCGGCGAAAGACCGTTCCAGCGCGGCGTGTCGGTGGTGGAATCGGCGAGCTGGTTGTTGCGGCTGTGGACCGGCCCCGCCATCCGCACGCCGAGGCGATGGAAGGTCTGGAGCAGGCTCAAATCCTCGCCGAGCGGCCAGCTGTTCTCGATGCTGATGAAGGCGATCCTCTTGCCTTCGCGGTGGAGCCGCTCCGCATCGTCGGCGGTGAGGGCGAGACCCATGCGGTCGCGATTTTCGCCGATCACGCGGCGGATCGCCGCGGCGCGGACGAGGGCGGCGGTGCGCGCATCCGCATAGGCCGCCGGGGTGAGCTCGCCCTGGGCGGTGTAGATGACGAAGAAGCCGCCATCGAGGCCGCCCTCGATCATCCGCGGCAGATCGACCTGGCTGCCGTCCCACTCGAACCAGTGGCGCTCGGCGAAGTCCCATTCGCCGCTGTCGAAGCGCATGGCGATGTCGAGATGGGTGTCGATCACCAGCATCTCTTCATGGACTTGGCGGTCGCCCGGCGAGACCGCGGGCTGAGCGGAGAGGGGGCTCGCGAGAAGCGGCGCGGCGAGGAGGGCAAGGAGCGGGCGGTTCATGGAATTCGTCTCCGGATGCCGGCTACCCATGCTTCGGGGGGTTGATCCGGGTCAAGGTGCGTCCTCTAGGCGAGGCGGCTCGCTTTCGTTAGTCTGCGCGCCGGGGAAGGGAGCGCTGCGCTCCGGGGGTACGAGTGATGCGCAGGTGGCGGAGGGTCGACCGGCTCTATATCGACCTGCCCGCGGCGCGTCCGGGCAGTCTCAACGCCTTTTTGATCGCGATCCTCGTGCCGGGCGTCGCGACCCTGATGCGGCTCGGCATCGATCCCTGGGTGGCCGGCGTCCAGTTCATCACCTATTTCCCCCTCCTGATCCTCGTCGCCCTGATCTGCGGCTACCGCGCGGGCCTGCTCGCCGCGCTGCTTTCGACGGCTGCATCCTGGTACTTCATCATCGAGCCGCGGCGTTCGTTCGAGATCCACCGCATCGACGATCTCCTGTCGATCGGCTTGTTCCTGATCACCGCCCTGATGATCGTCACCATCGCCGGCGCCACGCGGCTCGCCGTCGCCCGCTACCGGCTGCTGAGCAGCAGCCTCGGCCGCCGCGTCGAGCAGCGCACCCGGGAGCTCGAAAGCGCGCAGGCGAACCTGGTCCAGGCGCAGAAGATGGAGGCGGTCGGGCAGCTGACGGGCGGGATCGCGCACGACTTCAACAACATGCTGGCCGTGATCGTCGGCAATCTCGACATCGCCCGGCGGCGCCTGGCGGAGGGGCGCACCGATCTCGGCCGCCAGATCGATAATGCCATGGACGGCGCGCAGCGGGCTGCGGCGCTCACCCAGCGCCTGCTCATCTTCGCGCGGCGCCAGCCGCTCGAGCCGGCGGTCACCGACGTCAATCGCCTGCTCGAGGACCTCTCGGAGCTGCTGACCCGCACCATCGGCGAGAAGGTGCGGATTGCGGCCACCTATGGCGAGGACGTCTGGCGCATCTGCGTCGATCGCGCCCAGCTCGAAAGCGCGGTCATCAACCTCGCGATCAATGCGCGCGACGCAATGCCTCGCGGCGGCACCTTGTGGATCGAGACGCGGAACGTCAGCGTCGGCGAAGCCGAGGCGGACGGCGCGATCGCACCCGGCGATTACGTCGCCCTGATCGTGGCGGACACGGGCACCGGGATGGCGCCTGATGTCGCCGCCCGGGCGATCGAGCCCTTCTTCACGACCAAGGAAGTCGGGCGCGGCACCGGGCTCGGCCTCAGCCAGGTCTATGGTTTCATCCGTCAGTCGGGCGGCCATGTCGATATCGAGAGCGAACAGGGGGAAGGGACGGTCGTGCGGCTGTTCCTCCCGCGGCACGAGGGCGGACCGGCAACCGAGGCGGATTTCGCCGCCGGCGCGGAGGCCACGCCGCACGGCTCGACGGGCGAGGTCGTCCTCGTCGCCGAGGATGAGGAGCAGGTGCGACGCACGACGATCGAGGCGCTCACCGAGCTCGGCTACGGCGTGCGCGAGGCAGCGAGCGGCATCGAAGCTCTCGCCGTCCTCGCCAACGACCCTGCGGTCACCTTGCTCTTCACCGACGTCGTCATGCCGGGCCTCGATGGGCGCGAGCTCGCCGAACGGGCGCTCAGGCAGCGTCCCGACCTCAAAATCCTCTACACGACCGGTTACGCGCCAGAGGGCGGCCCGCACGAGACTCTGCCCGGCGACCATCCGGCGATGCTGAGAAAGCCGTTCAGCGTCGGCGAGCTGGCCCGCAAGCTGAGGCAGATGCTGGACGGGTGAGGGGAGGGCCGAACCGCCCTCCCCGCTAGGGCAGAGCCTGTCGAAGCCCGGTTCGCGTAGGTAATCCCGTCCTTCGACAGGCTCAGGACTAGCGGTCGATCGGGCCGCAACCTCAGTCGAGCCGCGCCAGCCCCTCGCGCAATGCCTGCGAGGACTGCTGCAACGCACAGGCGAGTAGCTCCTCGCGCAGCTCGCCGAGCGTGCCCTGTCCCGCCCCGCAATCGTTGCACGCGATCGCGCCGGCTTCGTCGTCGCGCGCCGGCAGGCTCAGATTGGCGCTGCCGCATTTGTCGCAGTGGAGCTCGACGGTGACGTCCATGAGGGGCCAACGTCGCGGCGCCGATTTGGCTCCTCAGCCTTCGCGCATCAGGCATTCGCGTCGACGAAGCGGCGGGCCGGCTTGGATCGCGGAGGCGTCTCGTCAAAGTGCTCAAGGTCCAAAAAGAATGCTAGTCATGCGATCTACCGCATCGGGTCCAGTCCGGCGCACAGGCGGACCAAGAGGAAACTCAGGTCGTGGGAAAACGCCATTCATCACAACTTGGCCCAGGCCTGCTTCCAATAACTCGCCGCTGAAGGCGTCATCAGGATCACGGCGAAGCAGATGCAGTTTGCTAACAAGCCCTGCTAGCACATCGCACAGCTGTACAGTTGCGCTTTCATGCGACCGCATCGCCTGCGTGTGAGTTACTCTCAGAGGGAACGGGACGGGCCCCGTGCCAGATGTCGGCAACTCTTGCGGGGGCACAGCCGGGCTCGTGAGCCTTTCCCAGAGCGCCGCCTGACTGAAAAAATTGTTCGACTCGTCATGGTGAATGGATAAGTCGTCTCCCAGATTCTGTCGCCAGTAACTAATCGATGCGAGCACCGATGTAACTTGAACCTCGTTACTATCACCAAATTCATCAAGTTGATGGAATTCCTCGAAGCGGTCCACCCCCACTTTTATCCACTCAAAGAACCATCTGATTGAGCGGGGAGCAGTTCTCGCTAACTTTCTGTAGGCCTGCTGAGCCACGCGGAGTGTCTCACGGCTAGGAAAACGAGCTAGTTGGTCATAAACAGCGAGCGTGTCGGCATAGATTTTTTCGTGCTCCACCAAGCCGAAATGCAAATAATTGCACAACCGAGGTGGAAGTTGGTTCTGGTAGAAATCATACCCCGCCTCGTGGAGGAGCGGCTCGATCACGAAGTCGACCATCTTCGTTAAAACACAAAAGCGCTTGTCTATCACCCACACGAAAACGCGATCAGGGATTAAGCCGATAGCTTTGCTAAATGCTACCATGCCCTCCCTTGTCCGTTCACGCCTCCAAAGCTGGCCAAACTTGAACTCAGCCCCTCTGTAACTGGGGAACGAATTGCGGAGAATCTCCGCGGCTTTTCCGTCGCTCAAATCAGTGGACGCGACGCAAAAATAAGGCTGCGCGGGATCGAGCAGATTTGTTCCCGTGAACCCGGATTCGTCGAGATATATCGCCTTGCTGCTCATTAGGGTGATCTGGTGCGGGATGCAGTCTTTTCAAGCAATCTCAACCCTCGCGCATCGCCTCCCGCGCCAGGCTTTCGGCTTCGAGCAGGAGGGCGTCGTCGGTGAGGCCCTGGGCGGTGCGCTCGCGGCCGATCATGACGAGGACGGGGACGGCCATGGGGGAGACCCGGTCGAGCTCGACATGGACCATCGTCCCCGCGGCGCGCTCGAGCAGGCTGGCGAGGCGGCCGACGTCGGTCATGCGCTGGCGGGCGTCCTCCCAGGCCGCGCGCAGCAGCAGGTGGTCGGGCTCGTAGCGCCTCAGCACGTCGTAGATGAGGTCGGTCGAGAAGCTGACCTGGCGTCCCGTCTTGCGCTTGCCGGGGTGGTGCCGCTCGACAAGTCCGCCGATCACCGCCACCTCCCGGAACGCGCGCTTGAGCAAGCTCGAATCCTGCACCCATTCGACGAATTCGTCCTCGAGGATGTCGGCCGAAAGGAGCGAGGCGGGATCGCGCATCGGCTCGAGGGCGTAGCAGGCGAGCGCATAGTCGTTGGAGACGAAGCCGAGCGGTTTCAGGCCCGCATCCTCCATCCGCCGCGTGATCAGCATGCCCAGCGACTGGTGCGCGTTCCAGCCTTCGAAGCTGTAGATCACCATGTAGTGGACGCGCTCGTGCGGGAAGGTCTCGACCAGGAGCTGATCGGGCTCGGGCAAGGTCGAGCGGCGGCCCTGCACCTCGAGCCAGTCGCGCACGTCGTCGGGGAATCGCGGCCACTGCCTGCGATCGTGGAGAAAGGCGCGCACCCGCCCCGCGAGGTTGGTCGACATCGCCATCCGAATGCCGAGATAGGTCGGAATGCGCGCGCCCTTCGTCGTCGCGTGGACGACGAGGTCGGTGCCGTCGATCTTCTCGACCTCGAGGACGAGGCCGGAGAAGAAGAAGGTGTCGCCGGGCCGCAGGGTGGCGCCGAACTGCTCCTCGACCGTGCCGAGGCGTCGGCCGTTCCGGAAGCGGACGTCGAGCAAGGGCGCATCGACGATGATGCCGGCGTTCATCCGGTGCTGCTGGACGAAGCGCGGATGGGAGACGCGCCACATGCCGTCATTGCCCCGGGTCAGGCGGCGGAAGCGGTCATAGGCCTTGAGCGAATAGCCGCCGCTCTCGATGAAGCCGAGGACGCGCTGAAAGGTCTCCTCCTGGAGGCCGGCATAGGGCGCGGCCGAGCGCACTTCGGCGAACATCTCCTCCTCTCGGAACGGGCCGGCACAGGCCGCCGCCATGACGTGCTGGGCGAGGACGTCGAGCGCGCCGGGCCGGAAGGCCTCGGCATCGAGCTCGTTCTCGTCGATCGCGTCGAGCGCGGCGCGGGCCTCGAGATATTCGAAGCGGTTGCCGGGCACGAGGATCGCTTCGGAGGGCTCGTCGAGACGGTGGTTGGCCCGGCCGATGCGCTGAACCAGGCGCGAGGAGCCCTTGGGCGCGCCCATCTGGATGACGAGGTCGACGTCTCCCCAGTCGACGCCGAGATCGAGGCTGGCGGTGCAGACGAGGGCACGGATGCGACCTGCCGCCACGGCCGCCTCGACCTTGCGGCGAGCCTCGATCGCGAGCGAGCCGTGATGGATGCCGATCGGCAGCTGCTGGTCGTTGATCGTCCAGAGGTCCTGGAAGATGAGCTCCGCGAGCGAGCGCGTATTGCAGAAGACCAAAGTCGTCTTGTGCCGCTCGATCTCCCGCATCACCTGCTCGGCGCCCCAGCGGCCCGAATGGCCCGCCCAGGGTACGCGTTCATCGGCTGGAAGCAGGATCCGGATATCGGCCTCCGCGCCGGCTTCGCCGAGAACCGCATCGACCGTTTCGGCATCCGCATCCGCGGCGAGCCATCCCTGGTAGGCTTCGGGGTCGGCGACGGTCGCGGAGAGGCCGACGCGCCGCAGCTTGGGCGAAAGGCGCCGGAGCCGCGCCATGGCGAGGCTGAGGAGATCCCCGCGCTTGCCGGCGGCGAAGGCGTGGATCTCGTCGACGACGATGGTGGATAGGTTGGCGAAGAGGAAATGGCTGTCTTCGTGGCTCAGGAGCAGGCTGAGCGATTCCGGCGTGGTCAGCAGCATTTGCGGCGGGCGCACGCGCTGGCGCTGCTTGCGGTCGGACGGCGTGTCGCCGGTACGGGTCTCGACGCGAATCGCGAGGCCCATCTCCTCGATCGGGGTCAAGAGGTTGCGCTGGACGTCGGTGGCGAGCGCTTTCAGGGGCGATACGTAGAGGGTGTGAAGCCCGTCGGTGGGCGCTTCGATCAGCTCGACGATGCTGGGCAGGAAACCGGCCAGCGTCTTGCCCGCTCCGGTCGGCGCGACGAGCAGCGCGCTGCGTCCGGCGCGCGCGGCAGCGAGCATCTCCTTTTGGTGGCGGCGCAGCGCCCAGCCCTTGGCGGCGAACCAGTCGGCGACGACCGGCGGCAGATCGTCCGGTTGCGCCATGGCTTGCCCGGCCCGCTTCTAGGGACCCTTGTCGCTGTCGCTGCGGCGCTCGGCCTCTTCCTGCTCGTAGAGGCGATGCGTGGCGTCCTCGGTGCGTTCCCGCGCGGCGCGCGAAGTGCCGCGATTCCTGAGCAGCGCCCAGAGGATGACGACCGCGAGCAAGGCCGGCCCGACGATCGTCAGCAAGGTCCAGTCGAATCCACCCGCGTCCATGTCCATGCGCTCCTTCCTTGCCTGGGGCGCCCGCTTCGGTTGGCGGCGGGCAGCCCTCCTGCCATATAGCTCCCATGGCGCGTCTCGGTTCCTGGATCGAGCCTTTTCCCGAAGGCATCTATGTGAAGCCCGCCGACGCCTGGATCGACCCGTCGGTGCCCAAGGCGCGTGCCTTGGTCACCCACGGCCACGCCGATCATGCCCGCGGCGGCCACGCGCAGGTCTGGGCGACGGCGGAGACGCTGGCGATCATGGACTGCCGCTACGGGCCGCAGGACGGCGGATGCGCCGTCGGCTACGGCGAAGTCGTCCGCGTCGGCGAGGTGGACGTCGGCTTCGTCCCCGCCGGCCATGTCCTCGGCTCCGCCCAGATCGTGCTCGAGCACGAGGGCGAGCGAGTCGTCGTCTCGGGCGACTATAAGCGCCGGCCGGACCCGACCTGCGCCCCGTTCGAGCCGGTGCCGTGCGATATCTTCGTCACGGAGGCGACGTTCGCCCTTCCCGTCTTCCGCCACCCGGAGACTCCGAGCGAGATCGACCGCCTGCTCGCGCGCCTCCACGACAATCCGGAGCGCTGCGTCCTCGTCGGCGCCTATGCGCTCGGCAAGGCGCAGCGCGTCATCGCCGAGCTCAGGTGCCGCGGCCACACGGACCCCATCTACATCCACGGCGCTCTCCAGCGCCTGTGCGACCTCTACGAGGAGCACGGCGTCCGGCTCGGCGACATCCGCCCCGCCACGGGAGCGAAGAAGGACGAGCTGCGCGGCCGGATCGTCATCGCCCCGCCCGGCGCGCTTAACGATCGTTGGTCGCGTCGGCTTCCCGAGCCGATCACGGCGATGGCATCGGGCTGGATGCGCGTTCGCCAGCGCGCTCGTCAGCGCAACGTCGAGCTGCCTTTGATCCTCTCCGACCATGCCGATTGGGACGAGCTCACCGACACGATCCGCGAGCTGGCACCGAAGGAGGTCTGGATCACGCACGGCAGGGAGGACGCTCTGAAGCACTGGTGCGCCCTTCACCAGATCAAGGCGCGCGAACTGAACCTCGTCGGGAGAGAGGACGAAGACGATTGAGCGCTTCGACCTTCAGCGCGTCAGGTCCGCGACCGAAAGGAGGACCAGCGCCGCGACGATCAATATGCCCCATCTCACGGCGCGCTCGGTCGCGAAATTGCCGGTCCGCGACAGGGTGAGCGCGCTGGCAGGCATGATGATCAGGAACAGGCCCACCGAAAGAGCGAGGCCGGCATACCAGTCGACCCAGAGCCATCCGGCAACCGCGAGGGCGACCCAGGCGAGGCAGAAGAGAGCGGCCTCCGGGTAGAAGCGCGGCATGTCAGTGAGCGACCTGCTCGCCGCGGCTGAGGCCCGAGAGCGCAAGCTGCTCGTCGATCTGGGCGATGAGGCGGTCGAGGCCGGCCTGGTCGCTCGCCTCGGCGCGGGCGACGAGGACGTCCTGGGTGTTGGATGCGCGCAGCAGCCACCAGCCGTCCGCGGTATTGACGCGGGCACCATCGGTGTCGTCCACCGTCGCGCCCGATGCGGCGAGGCGCTCCAGAACCTCGTCGACCACCGCGAACTTGCGGGTCTCATCGACCTGGAAGCGCATTTCGGGCGTGTTGACCAATGGCGGCATCGCCGAGCGCAGGGCGGTGAGCGAGCCGCCCAGGCGACTGACGGCGCGGATCAGGCGCACCGCGGAATAGATGCCGTCGTCGAAGCCGTAATATTGGTGGGCGAAGAAGATGTGGCCGCTCATCTCGCCGGCGAGCGGTGCCCCCGTCTCCTTCATCTTGGATTTGATCAGGCTGTGCCCGGTCTTCCACATCAGGGGCCGGCCGCCGAGATCCTCGATGCGGTCGTAGAGCGCTTGGCTCGCCTTGACGTCGGCGATGATGGTGGAGCCGGGCATGTCCTCGAGCACCGGCTCGGCGAGGATCGAGAGGAGCTGGTCGCCCCAAACGACTCGGCCGGTGCCGTCGACGGCGCCGATCCGGTCCGCGTCGCCGTCGAGCGCGATGCCGAAATCGAGGCCCTTGTCGGCGACGAGGCGCTTCAGATCCGCAAGGTTGGCCTCGACCGTCGGATCGGGATGATGGTTCGGGAAGGCGCCGTCGACGTCCGTGTAGAGGAGGAAATGCTCGCCGGGCAGCTTCTTTACCAGCCGCTCGACCACCGGCCCGCCCGAGCCGTTGCCCGCATCCCAGCCGACCCGGAAAGGCCCGCCGTCGAAATCTTCGACCAGGCGATCGACATACAGGTCCATGACATCCGCATCCGAGACCGAGCCGGCACCTTCCTCCCAGTCGCCGGCTTGCGCGGTCCGCCCGAGCGCCTGGATCTGCTCGCCGAAGAATGCGCCGTGGCGGAGGACCATCTTGAAGCCGTTATAGGTGCCGGGATTGTGGCTGCCGGTGATCATGATGCCGCCGTCGACCTCGAGCTCCGCCTCGGCGAAATAAAGCATGGGTGTCGGGCCGACGCCGATCCGGACGACGTCGACGCCGGTTGCAGTCAAGCCCTGCACGAGCCGTCCTTCGAAGCCAGGCGAGCTGTGCCGGCCGTCGCGGCCGACAGCGATGCGGGTGCCGCCGGCGCGCCTCAGGACCGTGCCGAAGCTGCGGCCGACCGCCTCCGCATCATCCTCCCCCAAAGTCTCCCCGACGATGCCCCTGATGTCGTATTCGCGCAGAGAGGTCGGGTGGAAGCGATGGCTCATCAAATGCTCCGAGGAGGGGGATCGGGGGTCAAGACGCGCGAGGCGTCCTGCGGTTCATTTCGGCGACGAGCGCGTCGCGCGCCGCGTTGACACGCTCGGCGAGCTCGGCCGATCCGCCGGCATCGGGATGGACCCGGGCAATCAGGCGGCGGTGAGCGGCGCGGATATCCTCGAGGCCCGCGCCTTCCGGCAAACCGAGGAGGCGGCGGGCCTCGGCGGTGGCCATGGGCGGCGGCAGCCGCCGGCTCCTATTCTGCCACCAGAGATAGAGCGCGCCGAGGACGGCAAGGGCGAGGAGGATCTTGGCCATCAGTCGGCGGCGGCGAGCGCGGCGGCGCGGGCCGAAGCGGCATCCTGACCGGACTCGGGGATGCCGAGAGCCGAGATCATCTCGCGCAGCTCCTGCCGGGCGGCGATGTGGCTGAGGCCGACGTCGCCGATCTGGGCAAGGTCGAGGAGAGTGAGGCCCTTGGGAAAGAGCTCGCGGTAGATGACGCGCTCGCCGAGGCCCGGAATGATGCGGAAGCCGACGCGGCGGGACAGCTCCTCGAGGGCAAGACCGACGCGCTTCATGTTGCGGGCCTCGATATGCTGCATCCGGTTTCTCAGGACGACCCAGTCGACGCTGGCGCCGTGCGTCTTGGCACGCTGGGTGCGGCTGCGCCACACGAGGTCTGCGTAGAAGCTCGGGCGGCGGACCTTGTAGGTCTCGGCGTCGACCTCGCCGATCAGGTCGAGATCGACGAAGCTGTCGTTGATCGGCGTCACGAGCGTGTCGGCGCGCAGCATCGCCGCGCGGGCATGGGGATCGTCGCGGCCGGGCGTGTCCACCACCAGGATCTCGGCGTCTCGGGAGACGCGGTCCATGGCCGCGTCGATCTCCTCGCCCTTGGCCGGATCGAACGTGTGGTAGTCGGGCATCGGCAGCTCGGCGCCGGTCCTGCCCATGGTTTCTGAGCGATTGTCGAGGTAGCGGCCGAGAGTGCGCTGGCGCGTGTCGAGATCGAGCGCGGCGACGCGGCGGCCGGCGGCGGCGAGCGCGACGGCGGCGTGGACGGCCGTGGTCGACTTGCCGGTGCCGCCCTTTTCGTTCGCGAAGACGATGATGTGCGGCACGCGGCGCTTCTGACCCTCACTTGATCTCGAACCCGGGCCCCGCCTAAGGACCCGCCTTCGCAAATAGGCCAAGCCTGCATCGGAGGCCAAGGGGCCGTGCAAATTATCCGTGGAAAAGAGGAGTTGCGCGCGGCGATCGCCGCGCTCAGGGCGGACGGGGGCACGATCGCCTTCGTGCCGACCATGGGCGCGCTCCACGCCGGCCACCTCGCGCTGGTCGAGGAGGCGCGACGGCGCGGCCGCTACGTCGTCGCGTCGATCTTCGTCAATCCGACGCAGTTCGGGCCGGCCGAGGATCTCTCCCGCTACCCCAGGCGCGAGGCGAGCGACGTCAAGATGCTCGAGGATGCGGGCGTCGAGATCCTGTGGGCGCCGGACGCAACGACCATGTATCCGGACGGGCCGGAGGCGACGGTCAAGGCCGGTCCCGCCGCCCAGGGGCTGGACGGCGCCTCCAGGCCCGGCCATTTCGACGGGGTGGCGACGGTGGTCGCGCGCTTGTTCGATCAGGTGCGGCCCGATGTCGCGGTCTTCGGCGAGAAGGACTATCAGCAATTGCTGGTCGTAAAGGCGATGGTCGTGGACCTCGGCCTTCCGGTCGCAATCGTGGAGGTGCCGACGCAGCGCGATGCCGACGGCCTCGCCCTGTCCTCGCGCAACCTCTATCTCTCGGACGAGGAGCGCCTCGCCGCGCGGGCGCTGCCGCGGGCGCTAGGTGAGGCTGCCTCGGCGATCGCCGGCGGGACGCCGGTCGCGGATGCGATCGCCAAGGCCCGGGACGGGCTCGTCAAAGCGGGCTTCGGCCCGATCGACTATGTCGAGCTGCGCGACGCCGAGACGCTGGCGCCGGTAGAGCGCGTCGAGCGCCCCGCGCGCATCCTTGCCGCGGCCTGGCTCGGCACGACGCGGCTGATCGACAATCTGCCGGTCGAGGCGGGCTGAGCGAGACAGGCTGGAATTCGGTCACCGCGGCGTTAACCATTTCTTTGGACGCGGTGAGCGAGACAGGTTCCCGACAGGCAGGAACAGGGAGCATTTCATGGGTTACAGCCTCAGATCGGCGGCCTTCCTCATGGAAAGCCTGGTCGCGGACGCCGCCACCGGAAACGCCGACGCGCTCTACAAACTCGGCGTCGCTTACTCGACCGGCACTTGCGGGACCGAGGTCGACCTCATCGAAGCCCATAAATGGTTCAACCTCGCGGCCTTGAACGGCAGTGAGATCGGCCAGCAATGCCGGGCCGAGATCGCCGACGAAATGACGGCGCGCGAGATCGCCGAAGCGCAGCGCCAGGCCCGCGCCTGGCTGTCCGAGAGCTGGCGCCGCGCCGCCTGACGCTCAGCCCCCCGAAGGCGCCCGCGCGGACGGTGCGCCGCTGCGATAGCGCTGGAACCAGTCCAGGATCGCGCTCACCCGCGCCGCGTTCTGCGAAGGCCGGCCGACGAGATTGTGCGACGCCCCCGGCACTCGGATCAAGGCCGTCGGCACGCCCCGCAGCTGCAGCGCCGTATAAAGCTGCTCCGCCTCGCTTGGAGGCGTGCGATTGTCCTCCGCCCCGACGATCACCAACGTGGGCGTGCTGACATTGCCGACCAGCGACAGCGGCGAGCGCCGCCAATAAGCGTCATGGTCCTCCCATGGCATGGTGCCGAACCAGTAGCGTGCGAAATAGGGCGTCGCGTCGGCGGTCAGCACCTGGCTCACCATGTTGATCACCGGCTTCTGCACCGCGGCTGCGCGGAACCGGTTCGTCCGCCCGATGATCCACGACGACAACACGCCGCCGCCCGATCCGCCGGTGACGAACAGCCGCTCCGGATCGGCGAAGCCTCCGGTGATCGCCGCATCGACCGCGCTGATCAAATCGTCATAGTCGTTGCCGGGATAGGCGCGGTGGATGAGGTCGGCGAATTCCTGCCCATATGAGGTGGAGCCGCGCGGATTGACCGAGAGCACCGCATAGCCGGCGGCCGCGTAGAGCTGGTTGTCGGTCGAGAAATTCGGGCCGTAGGCGGCCCACGGCCCGCCGTGGATCTCCAGGATCAAAGGGTGCCGCTGACCTTCGGAGTGGCCGGGTGGCAGGGTCAGCCAGCCCTCGATCGGACGCTGGTCGTGCGACGATCGGGTCTCGATCCGCCGCACTTCCCCCAGGCGCTTGTGGGCGAGCAGATCCTCGTTGAGTCGCGTCAGGCTCCGCGGCGCGCCGCCTCGCACCACCGCTACCTCGGCGGGCCGCTGCGCGCTGCCCGCCGTCACCGCGAGCGTGCCGTCGCGCGCGACGCTGAAGCTGCCGCCGGCATAGGGTCGGTCGAGCTCCGAGCCGCCCAGCCCTTCCGCGACCGTCTCGACGCGGCCGTCCACCCCGACACGGGCGACCTCGACCGTGCCGCTCTCCTCGTAGCTGACATAGACGGCGCGTCCGTCGGCGGACCAGACCGGACTTCCGAGGTCCCGGTCGAGCCCTCCGGCCAGCGCTCGCCGGTTCGAGCCGTCCACGTCCATGACATAGAGGCGAGTCTGGGTGTAGGCGTAGCCGCGTTCGTCATAGCCAAGATAGGCGATGCGGCGGCCGTCGGGAGATACGACGGGGTGGCGGTCGGAACCGTCGCGATCGGTCAATTGCCGCAGGGTCGCGGTGGCAACGTCGACCCCGTAAATCTCGGATTCGTCGATGTCGCGCTCCCAGTCCTGGGTGCGATTGGCGCTGAGGAAGACGGTCCTTCCGTCGGCGGCCCAGGAGATCGGCCCGTCATGGTGGAAATCGCCGAAGGTGAGCTGGCGCGGGGCGCCCCCGTCGGCGGGCACGACGAACAGATGGCGGAACCCCGGACGGATGAAGCCCTCGCCGTCGGCGCGGTACATCAGGTTCGTCACCTGCTGGAGCGGCTCCGCCCATTGCGCGCCCTCGGGACGTGCCGGCGTGCGGCCGAGCCGGGACCCCTCCTGCGGGACCAGCATGACATAGGCGAGCTGGCGTCCGTCGGGCGACCAGGCGATGCTGCTCGGCGCGTGGGGGAGGCCGGTGATCCGTACCGATTCGCCGCTGTCGAGCCAGCGCACATAGAGCTGGGCGGCGCCTCCCTCGGCCGTGGAGATGAAAGCGAGCCGGGTTCCGTCCGGCGACCAGCGCGGCGCGAAATGGCTGCCGGGGCCGGCGACCAAAGGTGCCTGCTCGCCGGTCGCGACGTCGATCATCCAGATCGCCGATCGCGTCCTGTCGGTCATGATGTCGCCGGAGCGGCGGACATAGGCGATGCGGCTCCCGTCGGAGCTGATCCGGGGATCCGCCGCGGCCTCGAGGCCGAACAGATCGTGCGCGTCGAAAATGCGGCTCGGGCCGGGTGTCGGACCTGCGGGTGCTTGCTGCGCCTGGTCCTGCGCCGTAGCCGCGGTCGCGATCGCGGCCAGCGCAGCGATCAAAAGGGCCTTCCGCATGCCGATCTCCCTGTTGGTTTCGGCGACGATAGCGCTCCCGCCGGCGGGGGCAAGGCGGCTCAGCCTTTGCGGAAAGGCGTGAAGTCGCCGAGTGCGGCGATCTCGCGCAGCACTGCACGGCGCTCCTGGTCCAGATAATCGGCGACGGCTGCACGCAGGCGCGGATCGGCGAGGTAATGGGCCGAGAAGGTCGGCACCGGCCGGTAGCCGCGGCTGAGCTTATGCGCGCCTTGCGCGCCCGCCTCGACGCGGGCGAGGCCGTGCTCGATCGCGAATTCGATCGCCTGGTAATAGCAGAGCTCGAAATGGAGGTGGGGGGCCTCGATCAAGGTGCCCCAATAGCGGCCGTACAGCGCGTCCTCTCCGATCAGGTTCAGCGCGCCCGCCACCGGCTCGTCGCCGCGCATCGCCATGAACAGGAGGACGCTCTTTCCCATGCGCTCGCCGAGCAGAGAGAAGAAGCGGCGGGTGAGATATGGCCGGCCCCATTTGCGGCTGCCCGTATCCTGATAGCAGGCCCAGAAGGCGTCCCAATGCGCCTCGGTGAGATCGTCCCCGGCGAGGCGCCGAATCTCGAGCCCGTCGAGCGCCGCGGCGCGCTCCTTGCGGATCGCCTTGCGCTTGCGAGACGAGAGCGAGGCGAGAAAGCTGTCGAAATCGGAATAGCCGTCATTGTGCCAATGGAACTGGCTGTCGATCCGGATCAGCCAGCCGGCCTGCTCGAACAAGGCGACTTCGTCGGGATCGATGAAGGTGGCGTGAGCGGAGGAGAGAGCATGGCGCGCGACGATCGCCTCGGCCGCTCCGATCAGGGCCGACGCAAGAGCGGCATCCGCGGCAAGGAGCCGGCGGCTTGGGACAGGGGTGAAGGGTACGGCGATCTGGAGCTTTGGATAATAGGCGCCACCCGCCCGCTCGAACGCGTCGGCCCAGGCGTGGTCGAATACATATTCGCCCTGGCTGTGGCTCTTGACATAAGCCGGCAGGACCGCCGCCGGGCGCCGGTCGCCGCTTTCGATCGCGACCGGCACGGGCTGCCAGCCCGTCCGCGCCGTCGCGCTTCCGGATTCCTCCAGGATCGAAAGGAAGGCATGGCTGGTGAAGGGATTGGCCGTCCCGGCGCAGCGGTCCCAATCCTCGGCCGCGAAGCTCGCCACGCCTGGCGCGATGCGGGCGACGACGTCGCTCATCGGTCCTCGTAGATGATCTGGTCTGCCTCGGCGGCGGCGCGCGCGCGCTGCTCCCCGCCCCGCACGGTCCAGGTCAGGACCGGGAGGCCGCGCAGCCGCTGCTCGCGGGCGAAGGCCGAAGGGAGCGATTCGACGTCGTAGGCGAGGAAGTGGGGACGGGCGCGCCAGAGCGAGAGCCGGCGCTCGAAGCCGGCGTGGACGCGCCGGCGGCGGTAGCGCTCGCTGACGACGAGGCCGCGGGTGATGCCGCGGCCGTGACGGTGGAACCAGGCGCCGACCTCCGGATTGAACGACATCACCGCCATCCTCCCCGGATAGTCGCGCACCGCGCGCAGGACCGAGGCGCAGAGCGGGGCGACGCGACGCGTCGGCGCCTTGACCTCGATCAGCATCGGCACCCGGGAATCGACCAGCCGGACGATCTCGGCCAGCGTCGGAATGGTCTCGCCGGCGCCGGCGAGTGCGATCGCCTGAAGCTCGGCGGCGCTGCGGTCGCGGACGCGACCGGGCTCGCCGGTGAGGCGGCGGAGCTCGTAGTCGTGGAAGACGATGGCCTCGCCGTCGCGGCTAGCCTGGACGTCCAGCTCGATGCCGTGGCCGAGCGCCACCGCGGCTTCGAAGGCAGCACGGCAGTTCTCCACAATATCGGCTCCGTGAAGCCCGCGATGGGCGAAAGGCTGTGCCTTCAGCCAATCGATCCGTTCGCCGGGCGGGGGCGGCGCGAAGCGGCCGTCAAGCGGCCCGAACGGCGACAATCGCATCCACCTCGACTGCGGCGCCGAGCGGCAGCACGGGGACACCGACGGCCGCGCGCGCATGCCGGCCCGCTGCGCCGAAGACCTGCTCCATCAGCTCCGAAGCGCCGTTCGCAACCTTGGGCTGGTCGGTGAAGGCCGGGGCGGAACTGACGAAGACGCCGAGCTTCACGATCCGCTCGACCCGATCGAGGCCCACCGCCTTGTCGATCTGGGCGAGCAGCATCAGGCCGCAGGCCCGCGCGGCACGGACGCCGTCCTCGAGGTCGAGGTCCTCACCGAGCCTTCCCGTGAGCAGCCGCCCGTTCTCGAACGAGACCTGGCCCGAAACGTGGAGGATGGTTCCGGCCAGCACCGTCGGCACATAGGCCGCGACCGGCGCCGCCGCTTCGGGAAGGGCGATGCCGAGCTCGGCGAGCCGATCGTGGATGGCGCTCATGGCGCGTGCGTAAGCACTCGCGGCGAGGAGAGGTCAAGCGTGAGCGCGGGTGCAGGAGAAAGAGACACGGCCGGCAGTCGCCACTGCCGGCCAGGTCCGCCGTGAATTGAAGGCTCAGCAGCGCCGGCCGCGTCCTCCCGGATCGGCGCGGGAGCCGCTGTCGCTGTCGCTGCAGGAGCGGCGGCCGCGTCCGCCGCGGCCGTTGCCGACGGGATCGCCAGGATCGCTGTCGGTGGCGCCGGAGCGGCCGCGCCCACCGCGGCCGCGCCCGACCGGATCGGACGGATCGCTGTCGGTCACGCCGCCGCCGCGGTTTCCGCCGCGGCCGCGCCCGATCGGGTCGCCGGGATCGCTGTCGGTGACGCCGCCTCGCCCGCCGCGGCCGCGGCCGACAGGGTCGGAGGGATCGCTGTCGGTGACGCCGCCGCTGCCGCCGCGTCCGCGCCCGACCGGGTCCGAAGGATCGTTGTCGCTGGTGCCGCGCCCGCCGCGTCCGCGGCCGGCGGGATCCGCTCCCGGCCCGGTATCGGAATCGCTGGTCTGGACCGCTGCCGCTTCGCCGCCGAGAACGACGAGCGCGCCGCCGGCCGCGACGGCGCCGCCGGCGACCTGGCCGAGGAAGGAGCGTCGGCTGAGCTTGCGGGTGACCTTCATTGCACTCTCCCTTCGGGACGCCGACTCGCACATCGCGGAGGCACTGCCCGCGACGATGACGTTGCAGGGCCGTCACGTAAATTCCGACATATGTCGGGGGGTTAGGCTCAGCAGCGACGGGCGCCGGGCGTGGCGGGGTCGGCTCGGTCCGAATCGTTGCAGCGACGGCCACGCTGCGGTGGGTCGGCGGGATCGGCGTCGGTGATTCCCGTGACGGTGCCTCTCCCCGGACGGTCCGCGGCATCCTGATCGGTGCGGCCGGTTCGGGTGCCGCGGCCGGCCGGGTCGGCGCGCGGGCCGGTGTCGTTGTCGCTGCGCTGTGCCGCGCCCGCCGCGCCCGCGGCGGTCGCCGCAGCTGCGCCCCCGGCTACGGCGGCGAGGAACGAGCGCCTGCTGAGCTTGCGCCTGATCTTCATTCCGGATCCCCTCCCTTGTTGCGGAGAATAATCGCAACCGCAGGGTCGGGCAACGATGCGCGGCCGCGCGCATCTCGGGGTCCGAGCGGCGCCTTCCCGCCGCCGCGCGATTGCGCACCCCCGGCGCGGCTCCTAGATGCCGGGGATGCTCGACGCCCAGATCGCTTCCGCCACTCCTTCCGTTGCGGTCCGCCGCGAAGACTATCGCCCGCCCGACTGGCTGGTGCCCCACATCTCGCTCGAGTTCGAGCTCGACGCGGAACGGACGGTCGTCCGGTCTCGCCTCCAGGTGGAGCGCTCCGAGTCCGCGCAGGATCATGTCCTGAGGCTCAATGCCGCCGGGGTGATACCCTCGCACGTCTACGATTCTAACGATGAGGCCGAATGGCGGATGGAAGGCGACGATCTCGTCATCCAGCTGGCAGCGGACTTCCACACGATCGAGATCGTCAGCGAGATCTCGCCGCGCGCCAACACGCACCTCATGGGCCTCTACGAATCGGGTGGCATCCTGTGCACGCAGTGCGAGGCCGAGGGCTTTCGCAGGATCACGCCCTTCCTGGACCGGCCCGACGTGCTGAGCCGCTTCCGCGTGAAGATGACCGCCGACAAGACGCTGTATCCGTTCCTGCTCTCCAACGGCGATCCGGTCGGCAAGGGCGAGCTTGGGGACGGGCGCCATTGGGCCGAGTGGCACGATCCCTTTCCCAAGCCCTGCTACCTGTTCGCGCTCGTCGCCGGCGACCTCGCGGTCAATCGCGACAGCTTCGTCACCCGCTCCGGCCGCAGGGTCGATCTCGGCATCTATGTCCGCGAGGACGATCTACCCAGGACCGAGCATGCCATGGCGTCGCTCAAGGCCGCGATGAAGTGGGACGAGGAGACCTACGGCCGCGAATATGACCTCGACGTCTTCAACATCGTCGCCGTCGCCGATTTCAACTTCGGCGCGATGGAGAATAAGGGCCTCAACGTCTTCAACTCGCGCTACATCCTCGCCGATCCGGAGACCGCGACGGACGCGGACTACGACGCCATCGCCGGCGTCGTCGCGCACGAATATTTCCACAATTGGTCGGGCAATCGCGTCACCTGCCGCGATTGGTTCCAGCTCTCGCTGAAGGAAGGCTTCACCGTCTTCCGCGATCAGCAATTCTCGGCCGATCTCGGCTCGGCCGCGGTCAAGAGGATCGAGGACGTGCGAACCTTGCGCGCCGCCCAGTTCCCAGAAGATGGCGGCCCGCTCGCCCATCCGGTGCGGCCCGACACGTATCTGGAGATCGCCAATTTCTATACGGCGACGGTCTACAACAAGGGCGCCGAGCTGATCCGAATGATGCACACGCTCCTCGGCGCGGAATCGTTCCGCAAGGGATGCGACCTCTATTTCGAGCGACATGACGGCGCGGCGGTGACCTGCGAGGATTTCGTGCGGGCGATGGAGGATGCGTCGGGCGTCGATCTCGAGCGCTTCCGGCTGTGGTATTCGCAGGCGGGAACGCCCCGCGTACGGGCCGAGCTTGCACACCAGCCGGGCGCGGGACGAGCGAGGCTCAGCCTGGCCCAGCACATCCCGCCGACACCGGGCCAGGCCTCGAAGAGGCCGATGCCGATCCCGCTTCGAATCGCCCTGTTCGGAGAGGCGACCGGCGCCAAGCTGGATGAGCGGCTGGTGCTGCTGGAGGAGACTGAGAAGGAGATTCTGTTCGACGGGATCGGAGAGCGGCCTTTGCTGTCGATCAATCGCGGCTTCTCGGCACCGGTCGTGATCGAAACCGGCCGTAACGCCGCCGATCTCGCTTTCCTGTCGGCGCGGGACGACGACCCGTTCGCCCGCTACGAGGCAATGCAGCAATTGATGCTCGACACGCTGATCGCGGCGGTCGGCGGCGCCGATGCCGATCACCGGCCGGTGATCGAGGCGGTGGAGCGAACGCTCGCCGACGAGGCGCTCGACCCCGCCTTCGTCGCCGACGCGGTGCTGCTCCCGAGCGAGAGCTTCATCGGCGACCAGCTCGAACGGGTCGATCCCGAGGCAGTCCACCGCGCGCGGCAGAGACTGCGCGCCGATCTCGGCGTCGAGCTCGAGACGCAGTGGCGCGCAGCTTATGCGGCCCGCGCCGCGAACCGCTACGAATATTCTCCGGCCGCCAAGGGCGCGCGGCGCCTGCGGACGGTCGCGCTCGGATATGTCGAGGCCTCCGGCGCGAAGGACGCGGCGGCGCTTGCCCGTCGCCAATTCGACGATGCCGACAACATGACCGATCGCCAGGGCGCGCTCGGCGTGCTGGTGAATGGCGAGTCGGCGGAGCGCGAGGAGGCGATCGAGGCCTTTCACGCGCGCCATCGGCACGACCCGCTCGTGCTCGACAAATGGTTCACTGCCCAGGCTCTCTCGATCCGGGACGACACGGCGGAGCGGGTCGCCGCGCTGGCCGGCCATCCCGATTTCAACCTGGCGAACCCGAACCGCCTCCGGGCCCTGGTCGGCGCCTTCGCGTCGAATCAGCGCGCCCTCCACGAGCCTTCCGGCCGCGGCTATCGCTTCCTTGCGGACATGATCCTCGCCGCCGACCGCATCAACCCGCAGACCGCGGCGCGCCTGGTGCCGCCGCTCGGCCGCTGGCGGCGGTTCGACGAGGCCCGCGCCGCGATGATGCGCGCCGAGCTCGAACGGATCGTCGCGACGCCCCGCCTGTCGAAGGACGTGTTCGAACAAGCCTCCAAAAGCCTCGCCTGACGCCCATGCTTCCGCCGATCCGCGTCACGCTGGTGCCCCACGATCCGGCTTGGTCCGCGACGGCCACGGCTTACACGCAGCGAATCGAGCGAGCGGCCGGTCTCGTCGTTCACCATGTCGGCTCCACCGCGATTCCCGGCCTGTCCGCCAAGCCGGTCATCGACCTGCTCGCCGTCGGGCCGAGCCTCGCGGCGCTCGACGCGGCGCGGCGGGCACTGGCAGCGCTCGGCTTCGTCTGGCGCGGCGAGAACGGAATGACGGGGCGGCGCTATTGCACCCTCGTGGATCCGCAGAGCGGCGCGCGGCTGGCCCAGCTCCATTGCTTCGCCGCTGGCGACCCGGCGATCCGGCGGCACCTCGCCTTTCGCGACTATCTACGTGCGAACCCGGCGATCGCTGCGGAGTACGAGCGGGAAAAGGCCCGCTGCGCCGCTCTGCACCCGGACGACAGCCACGCCTACACGGGCTGCAAAAGCGACTGGATCGTGCGCCTCGAGGCCCAGGCGCTGCGCAGCGGCTGACGCGTCAGCGGAGGCCGATCAGGTCCCGCCGCCGCCGACCCAGGCGGCGACTTGTTCGGCGACCTGGTTGGCGGCCTGGTTGAGCGCCGGCGCGACCGTCGCCGCGTCGGCCACGGCAACCGGCACGCGCGCCTCGAAACGCTGGGTGACGACGGAGGTCCGGCCGCGCTCCAGTACGGCATCATAGAGAGCGACGGCCTCCATCCGGTCGGCATCGAGTCCGAACATCAGGAGCTGCCCGGCGAGCCGGGTGCCGGGCTCGGCGCTGAACTGGCCGGGATCGAGGACAACGCGGCCGGTGCGCGCGGCGATTGTCTCGGCAATCACGGCTCGGAAGAGCTCGCTTGGATCGTCCGCCCAGAAGGCGCGGCGCAGATATTGGATGGTCTGCGGCGCCACGTAGACGGGTACGCGCGTCGTCTGGAGCGCGACCGGGACGGTCGGCTCCGCAACGGTGATCGCCTCCCCCGGGCCGGCGCTGCGCGAGGTGCCGACCGGACGGGTCTGCTCCGACTTGAGGGTGAGGAGCTCGGCAGGCGCGCCACCCCCGAAGCAGGCGGCGAGGGCGAGGGCCGCAGCGGCGGCGATCGATGCGCGCAGTCTCATTGCTTGTTCCGCCTTCCTCGATAGTCGGGCAGCTGCTGGCCGCCGATGATGCCGCCGACGCCCTGGCGCTCGATCCTCGTTGTGATCGCGCGCAGCGATTCGGAGGTCTCGCGCAGGTCGCGGATCAGCTCGCCGACCTGCGGCAGGGTCTGGTTGGTGAAGGCATTGACCCCGGGACGGGCCTCGGCGAGCACGGCGTTCAGGTTCTCCATGCTCTGCTCGGCAGCCCGGATCGTGTGTCTGAGATCGTTGACGAGGGGGCGGCCGTTCTCGTTCACCAGCTGCTCGGTCGAGCTCATCAGCCGTCCGGCGCGCTCCGCCGCCTCGCCCGCTTGGCGAATCGAAATCCGCGCCTCGGCAAGCGTCGCCGCGATCTCGGGCGACCGTTCGGCGAGCGAGCGGCTGATCTCCTCCGTATTGGCAAGGATGCCTGCGATCGATTCCTGGTTGCGGTCGCCGAGCAGCTGGGTGAGCCGTTCGGTCAGCGTGGAGATCCGCTCCAACAGCTCGGGGGCGGTGTTGAGGATCGAGCCGAGCCCGCCCATTCGCGGCGGGATCACCGGGACGCCGTAAGGGCAGTGCGACTGCGGGTTGCGCTCCGGGCACGTGAGCGGCTGCGGCCGGGCGCGGCCCTGCTGGATTTCAGGCGGGTTCAACTGGATCTGGCTCAGTCCGGTAAAGCCGACGCCGCGGATGGTTGCGGTCGTCCCCTGCAGGATCGGGGTCGTCTCGCGCACGCCAATCCGGACGCGGACGAATTCCGGATTGCGCTCCTCGAGGTCGATCGCCTCGATCTGCCCCACCGGCACGCCGTTATAGGTGACCGCCGTGCCCTTCGCGAGCCCTTCGACCGACTGGCGGAAGAAGACGTCATATTCCGCCTGCCGCTCGCCCGAGACCTGGCTTAGCCAGACGATGAAGAAGACGAGGCCGACGAGCAGCGCGAGGACGACGCTGCCGACGAGGATATGGTTCGAACGCGTTTCCATCAGCCGCTAGCTCTTTCCCTCTTGTTCACCGTCGCAGCGGCGCGTCCGCGCGGGCCCCGGAAATATTCCTGAATCCACGCATGGTCCAATGCCAATAATTCCGGAATCGTTCCAATTGCGACGACGCGCCGGTCGGCGAGCACCGCGACGCGGTCGCAGATCGCGTAGAGCGTGTCGAGATCGTGCGTGATCAGGAAGACGGTGAGGCCCAATGCGTCGCGAAGCTCGTTGATCAGCTCGTCGAAGGCCGCGGCTCCAATCGGATCGAGCCCGGCGGTGGGCTCGTCGAGGAAAAGCAGCTCCGGATCGAGCGCGAGCGCGCGGGCGATCCCGGCCCGCTTCCGCATGCCGCCCGAAAGCTCGGAGGGGAACTTGGCGCCGGCGTCGGAGGACAGCCCGGACATGACGATCTTGTAGGCCGCGATTTCGTCGAGCAGCGTCTCGTCGAGGCGCGGGAAATATTCCTTGATCGGCACCTGGACGTTCTCGGCGACGGTCAGCGTCGAGAACAGGGCGCCGCCCTGGAACAGGATCCCCCAGCGGCGGCGGACGTGCTTCGCTTCTTCCTCGGGCCGGCCGATCATTGACTCGCCGAAGACGGTGATTTCGCCCTCGTCGGGAATCTGGAGCCCGATGATCGCGCGCATCAGTACCGACTTGCCGGTGCCCGAGCCGCCGACCACGCCGAGAATCTCGCCGCGGCGAACCTCGAGGTCGAGCCCTTCGTGCACGATCTGGCGGCCGAAGCTGTTCTTGAGGCCGCGGACCTCGATGATGGGTGCGGGAGCGGAGGTGGAAGCTTGCGTCACAGCCATCCGATCGAGGTGAAGAAAACGGCGAAAAAGGCGTCGAGGACGATGACCAGAAAAATGCCCTGGACGACCGCGGCAGTCGTACGGAGACCGACCGATTCGGCATTGCCCTCGACCTGCAGGCCCTGAAAGCAGCCGGCCATGCCGATGATCAGGCCGAAGACCGGAGCCTTGATCAGCATCTGCCACAGATCGGTCTCCGGCACGACTTCGCGCATGCGCTGGACGAAGGTCACCGGCGGAATGCCGAGGTCGAGCCACACGAAGATGCCGCCGCCGAGGACCGCCATCATCGAAGCGTAGAAGCCGAGCACGGGCATCAGCAGCACCGTCGACAGGACCCGCGGCAGCACCAAAGCCTCCATCGGCGAGACCCCGATCGTGCGCATCGCGTCGACCTCCTCGGAGAGCTTCATCGATCCGATCTGGGCGGCGAAGGCCGAGCCCGAACGTCCGGCGACCATGATCGCGGTCATCAGCAGGCCGAGCTCCTTGATCGCGGAGCGGCCGATCAGGTTGATGGTGAACACCTCGGCGCCGAACTGGCGAAGCTGGACCGCGCCCTGCTGGGCGATGACGATGCCGACGAGGAAGCTCATCAGTCCGATGATGACGAGGGCGTGCACGCCGACATGCTCGAAATTCTGGACGACCGAGTTGATCCGGAAGCGGCGCGGATGGGTGACGACGCTCCAGAAGGCGACGAGCAGCCCGCCGAAGAAACCGAGCAGCCCGTAGAGCGTGCGCCCGACCACGGCTGTGGCCGCGCCCATCTGGGCGAGGACGCGGTAGAAAGCGGGCGTGCGGTCGCGGCGGACCTTGACCGGCTGATCCGCCTTGGCGACCTGCTCGAGCAGCGAGCTGTGCTCCTCGCTTGCCCCGCGCACCTCGGCGCCGCGGTCGCGGGCGAGCTTGTAGATGAGCCAGGCGCCGACCGTATCCATCCGGTCGATGGCCGAGACGTCCGCGACGAAGCCGTCTCCCTTCACCTCCGCTAGTCGTTCGGTGACCTTGCGGATTCGCGCCAGCGTCAGATTGCCGCTGAAGGAGAGCACGCAGCGCTCGCCCTCCATCGTCTGGCTGAAATCGGGCATGATCGTCATTTGGAGGCGGACACTGCTTCAAAAGGAAGGCTGCGGCAAGCGCGGGCAGAATGCATGAGGCTACGTACCGGACCGTGGCGCGGTTCCCTGGCGGGACTGGTGCGTTAACCCACCGCATGGATTGAATCGGAGTCGCTTGCGCGGTTCGGGGCTCAGGCGAGTAGCGACCAGCACCGCAAGCCTTTGATTCGGCTCACTGAAAATTCTCAGACGCGGAAACGTGCGATTCGACCACAAGTTGCAGCAATGTAAATGACAGATTTACATTTTTAACAGTGTGCAAACCCAGTATTGATAATGCAAAGTGGTCACTAATTCTTTTGACTTACATTTGTGCAAGTAGTACCTGCCGATTCGTTACTGGGCTGATCCGACGGGAGGGACGGCATGGCAGTTACACACGCTCTTTTCGCCCTGATGTTTGGCACTGCCGCGAGCGCATCCGCGCCGGACGCTCCTGTGGGCGTCAAGGGGCCGCGGCCCGCAATTCAGCGCTCCGGGGCGATCAGCGCGGACGATTATCCAGCCTCCGCGCTCAGGGATCGCGCCGAAGGCGATAGCGTCCTTCGCTACCTTGTCGGCGAGGACGGGCGCGTCCTGAAATGTTTCGTCGAGCGGTCGAGCGGCAATGCCGCGCTCGACAGCACGGCCTGCAGCCTCATCCAGCGCCGCTTTCGGTACCGGCCCGCCCTCGATGCCGCCGGCCGGGCGATTACCGAATGGCGGAGCTTGCGCCACACCTGGTCTCTGCCGAGCGAGGTTCCCCCCGCGCAAGGCAGGCCGCCCGCGTCCGACTGAGCGAATCGCGCCGCCCGGACGGGCGCGGGCATGATACCCCTCCCGCTCCGGCGGCGGACGGGAGGATTCACCCCGCAAGGGGTGGGAGGCGAGGGTCCCGCTGAGTGCGTGTAGGGGCCCTCGCCTTCCTGCGCCCGTCAGACCGCTTCCAGCGCCTGCTCGAAATCGGCGATGAGATCGTCGGGATCCTCGACTCCGATCGAGACGCGGACGAGATTGTCGGTGATGCCGAGCGCCTGTTTGCGCTCGGGCGGGACGGAAAGGTGGGTCATCCCCGCGGGGTGGCTGGCCAGGGTCTCGGTGCCGCCGAGGCTGACCGCGAGGTGAGCGATCTTGAGCGAGTCGAGGAAGGCGAAGCTCTCCTTCTCGCCGCCGTTCAGATAGAGCGAGAAAGTCGATCCGGCGCCGGTGCAGTGGCGTCGGTAGATGTCCGCCTGACGCGCGTCGCTGCCGCGCTCTAGGAAGCCCAAATAGCCTACGCTCTCCACCTTGGGGTGCTGGCGCAGCATCTCGCAGACCTTGGCGGCATTCTCGCCGGCACGGGTCATGCGCAGCTCCAGCGTCTCGAGCGAGCGGAGCAACATCCAGGCCGTATTGGGGTCGGTAATCGTGCCGATCGTGTTTCGCATCATCCGGATCGGATCGATCAGCGCCTTGGCCCCGACCACGCCGCCGGCGACCAGGTCGGAATGGCCGCCCGCATATTTGGTGAGCGAGTAGATCGAAAGGTCCGCGCCATGGTCGAGCGGGTGGTGCCACAATGGACCAAGGAATGTGTTGTCGATGGCGATCGGCGGCAGCTCTTCGCCGCCGAATACGGCGCCGCGCGCGGCAGCGACGGCCTGAACGTCGACGAGCGCGTTGGTCGGGTTGGCGGGGCTTTCGAGATAGATGAGCGGCACCCGGCCCTTCGACCTGGCCTGCTCCATCACCGCCTCGATGTCGGCACGCTCGGCCCCGGCCGGGAAATCGAGCCACTGCACCCCGAAGCGGCCGAGAATGCGTCCGATCAGCGTCTCGGTCGCGGCATAGAGCGGGCCGGAATGGACGATGACGTCGCCCGGCTGGACGAAGGTGAGGAGCAGGGTCGCGATCGCCGACATGCCCGACGAGAAGGACAAGGCATCTTCCGCATCCTCCCAGAGGCCGAGCCGGTCCTCGAGAATCTCCTGGTTGGGGCCGTTGAAGCGCGAATAGACGAGCCCCTCGGCGCCTCCCGGGCGCTTGCCGGTGACGCCCTCGAAGTGGCGCTTTCCCGCGGCCGCGCTCTCGAAGACGAAGGTGGACGTGAGGAAAATCGGCGGCTTCAGCGAGCCCTCCGACAAAGCGGGGTCAAAGCCGTGGCCCATCATAAGGGTCGAGGGCTTGAGCTTGCGCCCGCCGACCTCGAGCACGCTCGGCTTGGGGCGCCGACGCGGCGCCGCGCCGGTCAGGTCGGATTCGTCTTCGTTGCGCATGTCTGTCTCCTTCCAGCGGATCGCAATTGCTGCGGGAGACCGAGCCGTGCCGGAGGCAGGCTCAAGGCCGCTCGTGGAAAGCGGCCCAGGGGTGAGGTCCGTTGCCCGCCGGCTCCCTAGCCGATCAAGGCGGCGACGATCCAGACGATTCCAACCATCAGCGGCACGCCGGCGAGATCGAGGAGGAAGCCGGCCTTGAGCATTCGCGGCAAGGCGATGTGGCCGGTCGCCCAGGCGATGGCGTTGGGGCCTGTGCCGGAGGGCAGCATGAAACCCCAGCTGGCCGCCCATGCGGCGGGGAGCGCGAGCAGGATCGGATCGATTCCGGTCGCGGCGATGATGCCGGCGACGACCGGGATGATACCGCTCGCCGCGGCGACGTTGGATGCGAACTCCGTGATCACGATGACGATGGCGACGAGGACGCAGACCACCACCAGAGGATGGACCGTCCGTAGCGGCTGCAGCGCCACGCCGAGCCACTGGGCGAGGCCCGATTCGCCGATGCCGGCCGCCAATGCGAGCCCGCCGCCGAACATCATGATCACTCCCCAGGGCGCGCGGTTGGCCTCGTCCCAATTGAGGATGGCGCGTCCGGTTCCGTCCGGAATCAGGAAGAGCAGCAAGGCACCCGCGACGGCGACCGTGCCGTCGGTGAGGCTGTCGCGCGGCAGGAAGGGTGTGATGAACGGGATCAGCACCCATCCGGCGACGACGGCGGCGACGAGCGGGACGAGGCGCATTTCGGCCGTCGACCAGGCGCGCGCCTCGCCGATGCCGGCGAGCGCGGCCGCCGGGTCGAAGTCGGTCCTCTGCACGCGCTGAACCTTGAGGAGGATCAGCCACGCGAGGGGGATGGCGATGAGGACGAGCGGGATGCCGTACATCGCCCAGGTCAGGAAATCGATGCGAAGGCCGAGCGTGCGTTCGATGATGCCGGCGGCGATCGCGTTGGTCGGGGACCCGACCAATGTCCCGAGGCCGCCGATCGACGCGGCGAAGGCGATGCCCATCGCGAGCGCGCCGGCAAAGCCTTCGGTCTGCTTCTCGCCGACGTCCGCGGCTTTCAGCACGGCGACGGCGATCGGCATCATGATCAGGGTCGTCGCGGTGTTGGAGACGATCAGGCTGATGATCGCGGTCGCGGCCATGAATGCGAGGAGCATCGCCGCCGGCGTGCTGCCGCCGCGGCTGACGATCGCGAGCGCGAGACGGCGATGGAGGCCGGTCCGCTCGATCGCCAGCGCGATGATCGCGCCGCCGAGCACCAGGAACAGGATCGGCGAATAATAGGACGCTGCGGTGTCGCTTGCGTTCATGATCCCGAGCAGCGGGAAAGCGAGGAACGGCACCAGCGCCGTCGCAGTGAGCGGCAGCGCCTGCGTCATCCACCAAGTCGCCATCAGCACGACGATCGCTGCGGTATGCCAGGCAGCGAGCGGCATGGCGGCCGGCGGCGGCAGCGCCAGCATCGCCGCGAAAAGCGCCAGGCCGGCCCAAAGCCCCGAGCGTTCGCCTGCGGTCGTCTTCTTTGCCTCCACCATGGCGGGAGGTGATGGCAGAGGCCCGCGGCCGGCGCCAGAGCCCTACACCGAGATCAGCGAGATCTGCCTGCCATATGTGGGTTCGCCGCGGTGCGTCGAGCGGCGATAGGAATAGAAGAGCTCGGGCTGCGAGTAGGTGTCTTGGCCGAGCGCCTCGACGCGGGAGAGACCGGCTTCGGCGAGGCGGGAGAGGACAAAACCCTCCAGATCGAATTGGTGGTGCCCCGTCCGCCCTTGCGAGAAGAAACGCTCAATCTCCTCGTCGGCCTGCGCGAGGCGGCGAAGGAACGCTTCGTCCACCTCGTAGGAGCGGCGGGCGATGCAGGGGCCGACGGCGGCGGCGATCCGGCCGCGGGAAGCCCCGAGCCGCTCCATCGCCGCCACGCTCGCCTCGACGATCCCCGCGAAGGCGCCCTTCCAGCCGGCATGGGCGGCGCCGATCACCCCCGCCTCACGGTCGGCGAGGAGGACGGGCGCGCAATCGGCGGTGAGGATGCCCAAAGCGAGGCCGGGGCGGTCGGTCACCATCGCGTCGGCATGCGGCCGGCCGGCATCGGGCCAGGGCTCGGCCGCGTAGAGCGCTTCGCCCGAATGGACCTGATGGACGGTGACGAGCCGCGCGCCGGGCGCAACCGCCGCGATCGCGCGGCGGCGATTCTCCGCGATCGCCTCGCGGTCGTCGCCCGAGCCCCAGCCGACGTTGAGCCCGGCGCAGACACCTTCCGAAACGCCGCCGCGCCGTCCCAGAAAAGCGTGGGCAACTCCGTCCAGTGCGCCTGCCCTGATGACGTCAAGCGACACGCGCATGCTCGAGATTCAGCCGCATCACCAGATCGAGGTCGGCATGGGTGCCGACCATGAAATCGTAGGTGCCGACCTGCTCGAAACCATAGCGGGCATAGAAGCGCCTGGCGCGGTGGTTGTCGACGAAGACGGAGAGGTAGAGCTCCTCGGCCCCGCGACGCCCCGCTTCGGCGAGCACCCACGCCATCAGCTCGCGCGCGACGCCGCGGCCGTGCCAGCGATCGAGCACGTAGAATTGGCGCAGCTCGGTGGCCGCGCGCCTGGTTTCGAACGGCAATGTCGGCGGACCGACCTTCGCATAAGCGGCGGCGCAGCCATCCTCTTCGGCGAGCCGGACCGAAAATGCGGGATCGGCAAGCTCTGCGCGCCAGCGGCCAACTTCGTGGCTTTCGAGGAACGCGGCGAGATTCTCCTTGGAGTAGAGATGGCCGAAGGTCTCCGTAAAGGTCTCGCGCCCGAGCCGTGCCAGGAGTTCCGCGTCGGCTGGCCCGGCGTCACGGTAGACGACGGTCATGCGAACCCCGCAGGCTCCGGCCAGCACGGATCGGTCAGGGCCAGCGCCTTGAACAGGCCGCCCATCTGCCCGGGGCCGGCCAGCCGCTCCCGCGCGGCGGCAATCTCGTCGGCGCGGCCGGGCGCCGCGCCGGCGAGGGCTTCGGCGCGCACGCCGATCCCCATCGCTTCCAGCCACTCCCCCTGGCCGACCGGACCGGAGACGCGCGCGCCCTCCGCGGCGGCCGCCCTGGCCAAGGCGTCGAAATCGACATGAGCGGTAAGGTCGCGGCTTCCCGGCTCCTGCCAGGGATCGGCAAAAGCGTGCGCCGAGACGGCCTGCAACGTCTCGCCGACCGCGCTTTGCGTGTGGCCGTAGTCGACGATCAGCGCGGCCCCGCCCTGCTCGGCCAAGCGTTGCGAAAGCGCGCGGGCAATGCCGAGCACGGCGGGCGAGGTCTCGGCCACGGCGCCGGTCTCTGCGGGGGCAAGAGGCGCCGGAATGAGCGGGCCTGGCACGGGAACGAAGCCCGCGTCGGTATGCGCGACCAGCCGCTCGTGCCAGCCGCGCCTGGTCGCCACGAGCTGGCGGATCGGGAGGGCGTCGAAGAATTCGTTGGCGACGACGAGCAGCGGCACGTCCGAAGGCAGGGAAGCGAGGTCGCCGTGCCATTCGGCGTCCGCCACCCGCTCCGCCTGCGCGGCGCGCAGAACCGGGCTGATCTCGACGAAATGGACCTTCGGCCGAAGCCCGGCCGCGCGCATGGCGCGCAGGGCATCGGCGGCGAGGGTGCCGCGGCCGGGTCCGAGCTCGACATACGCCGTATCGGCCGGCCGGCCGGCCCGGTCCCAGAGATCGGCGAGCCACAGGCCCACCAGCTCGCCGAACATCTGGCTGATCTCGGGCGCGGTGGTGAAGTCACCCGCTGCCCCGAACGGATCGCGGGTGGCATAATAATGCGCGTTCGCCTCCGCCATGAAGACGGAGACGGGGATCGGTCCCGATGCGGCGATCAGCCGGGCGAGGCGATCGGTGAGCGACGGCTCTGGCACGAGAAGCTCCGCATGATGAACCCGGCCTGTCCTCAGGCGACGCTTTCGCCGCCGGCGACGGGCTCGACTCGCTGGCGGCGCTTCTTCGCGGTGGCGATGAGGTAGAGGCCGCCCGCGATCATCGGGAGGGTCAGGGTCTGCCCCATGGAGAGGCCCCAGGCGAGGTTTTCGAGCCCCTCGTCCGGCTGGCGGACGAGCTCGACCAGGAACCGGCTGAGTCCGTAGACGAGCAGGAACGCGCCGACGAGCTTGCCAGGCTGATAGCGCGCGTCGGTCCGCCAGAACAGGAACCAAAGGATCGCGAACAACACCAGTCCCTCGAGCGCCGCTTCGTAGAGCTGGCTGGGGTGGCGCGGCGGGCCGAGCCGGCAATCGTCGACGCCGGTCTCGCAGAAGCGGATCGCCCAGGGCACGTCCGTCACCCGGCCCCACAATTCGCTGTTCACGAAATTGGCGAGCCGGCCGAAGAAGAGCCCGAAGGGCACGCAGCAGGCGACGTAGTCATGGGCCCGCAGCCAGTCGAGGCCATTCCTGCGCGTCAGATAGAGGATGCCCAGAGTGACGCCGATGACGCCGCCGTGGAAGGACATGCCGCCGTCCCAGATGCGCAGGACCTGGACCGGGTCGTTCCAATAATCGAGCGGACGATAGAAGAGCACGTAGCCGAGGCGGCCGCCCAGGATGATGCCGAGCGTCGCGTAGAAGACGAGGTCGTCCGCGTGGCGCCGGGCCATCGGCGCGCCGGGCTGCCGCAAGAGACGCAGCAAATACCACCAGCCGATCGCGATGCCGGCGAGATAGGCGAGCGAATACCAGCGCAGCTTGAACCAGCCCCATTCGAAGGCGATCGGGTGGAGACCGAGATCGGTATAGCGGATCGCGTCGCCCGCGGTCGCGGCCATCGATGTCAGATACGAAAGGATCAAGGCTTCCCCCAGCGGCTTCCCGCCCTCATAGAGGGGGTCGCCGAAAAGGCAAAGAAGTGAGGAGCGAGGGAAGGATGCCGAGCGAGCTCGACCGCAAGTTCGATGCGGTGCTGGCGGCGGTGATCGGGCCGGGGGGGCGGATCCAGATCGGGCGCGACGAGGAGGGCCGGGCGATCGTCGCCAACCTGCCGCCGACTTTGCCCGGTTTGTTCGACGCCTTCTGTGCGCTCCATGGCGCGACCGAGGCGGTCGTCGCAAACGGCGAGCGGCTCACCTTCGGTCAGCTCGGCGAGCATTCGACGCGGCTCGCGCATGCGCTGGTCGGCGGCTGCGGCATCGCCAAGGGCGACCGGGTGGCGATCGCGATGCGCAACTGCCCGAGCTGGATCGTCTGCTACATGGCCGTGCTCAAGGCCGGCGGCATCGCAACCCTGATCAACGGCTGGTGGCAGGCCGACGAGCTTCGCCACGCGCTCGAGCTTACCGAACCGAAGCGCGTCATCGCCGACGCGCCGCGTGCGAAGCGGATCGAGGCAAGCGGCGGCGCCGCGCCGGTTACGGTGATCGATATCGAAAAGCCGCTCGCCGAGGCGCTGGCGCCGCTGCTCGGGCAGGGCGGGGGGACCACGGCCGAACTGCCCGAGGTCGCTCCGGAAGACGATGCGACGATTCTATTCACCTCCGGCTCGACCGGACTCGCCAAGGGCGCGGTTTCCAGCCACCGGGCGGTGACCAGCGGCGTCTATACCTATTCGATCTCGCTGCTCACCTTGCTCGGCATCATGGAGAGTGAGGGCCGTCCGCCGGCGAACCCGCCCAAGACCCTGGTCAACGTACCTCTCTTCCACGTCACCGGCGAGGTGCCGGTGCTTTTGAACAGCTTCGTGATCGGCCGCGCCATGGTGCTGATGGCGAAATGGGACGCCGGCGAGGCGCTGCGCCTGATCGAGGCGGAGCGCGTCACCTATTTCGTCGGCGTGCCAACGATGAGCCTCGAGCTGATGCAGCACGCCGATCGCGAGCAATACGATCTCTCGAGCCTGACCGACGTCGCCGCGGGCGGGGCCCCGCGTCCGGTCGCGCACGTCAAGCGGCTGCAGGAAAGCTTCGGCGGTGCCCAACCGGCCTTGGGATACGGCCTCACCGAGACCAATGCGGTCGGCTGCGGCAATTTCTGGCAGAATTACGCCGACAAGCCCGCCTCGACCGGCCGTCCTCATCGCCCGATGGTCGAGCTCGCCATATTGGGGGACGGCGACCGGCATCTCGCCATCGGCGAGCGCGGCGAGATCGCGATCCGCTCCGCCGCGAACATCCGCGGCTACTGGCGGGACGAAGCCGCGACCCGCGCGGCCTTCACCGACGACGGCTACATGAAAACGGGCGACATCGGCTATCTCGACGGGGACAATTACCTGTTCATCGTCGACCGCAAGAAGGACATCATCATCCGCGGCGGCGAGAATATCTCCTCGGCCGAGGTCGAAGCCGCGATCTACGGCCACTCGTCGGTCTCGGAAGCCGCGGTCTTCGCGGTTGCCGACGAGCGGCTCGGTGAGGTCCCTGCCGCGGTCGTCCATTCCGAGGTCGATCCTGGCCTCCGCGCCGAGACGCTCCTCGCCTTCCTCGACGGCCGGCTCGCCTCGTTCAAGCACCCGGCTCATGTCTGGATCGTCGACGATCCGTTGCCCAAGCTCGGCACTGGCAAGATCGACCGGGTCGCGCTCAGGAACGAATATCGCGCGAAGCTCGAAGCCCGGTAGCGCTAACGCAGGCTGGTCGCGGAGGGCACTGCCGACAAGAAGGGCGGGAGCCGCCGCGGCTGGCTCCCGCCCTCGACGGCCCGAACCGGCGACCGCGCGCTCCCGCGTGACAGGGATGCGACGGACGGTGCCGACCGGCCCAGGCAGAACTGGTTCGCGAACCGCTTGCGATAGTCTCCATCCTCGGGCTGGGCGACGGTAAGGCCGGCCTGGGTCATCAAGACCGCCGCTTCGGCCAGGCTTTTCACCGAGAGCTTCTCAAGGATGTGGGCGCGGTGCATCTCGACCGTGCGGACGGAGATGCCGAGCTCGTGCGCAGCGCTCTTGTTCGCCATGCCGCGCAGCAACGCGAGACCGATATCGACCTCGCGCGGCGTCAGGCGCGAGACGCGCTCCTGGGCTTTCTGGCGAGCCAGGTTCGCTTCCATCGTCCGCTCCAGCGATTCGAAGGCGAGATTCATGGCGGCCTCGAACAGATCCATCTGCAACGGCTTCTGAAGGAAATCGACCGCGCCCAGCTTCATCGCATCGATCGCCACCGCAAGTTCGCCGCGGCTGCTCAGGGCGACCACCGGCCATTCGACGTCCTGGCGGACCATTTCCGCCAGCACTTCGAGGCCGTTCATGTGCGGCATCTCCATGTCGAGCACAACGCAGCTCGGGCGCAAATGGCCGAGCATGCCGACGAACTCGGCCCCTCCCGCAAAGGGCCAGGCCTCGACGCCGAGATTGGCGAGCTGAGAGGAGAGGGAGCGACGCGTCGCCGCATCGTCGTCGATCAGGTACACAGTTCGTTGGTGCGACATACGCTCGCTCCCAATGACCGGGCCAGACACAGGGCCCAGCCTTTGAATGTTTCGGTTAAGCCACGCTAGCGCAACCTGTGGAAAATACTGTGTGCGAACGGAAATAACGGTTCGCGCGCCCGCGGCTTGCCGCAGACCCGCCTCATTTTGCGGACCACCCGCAGGCCGGTCGTGCGGATAATACGAGGGCAAGCCCTGCGCCCGACTCCGCCCTCCCGCTCCCTGCTCCGGGAAGAAATGGTTCGAGCTGTACGAAGAGTCTAAACTAGGTTGCGCAGTAGAATCCGAATCGCCGCCGCGGGGATATTCCAGTCGTGCAAAGGACTTCTTAACCATCCACACTCGCCTTCAACGGCCCCTTTGCAGCGCGAGTGAAAGGGCCTTTGTGGGTGGGGGCGTATCGCGTGCATTTGGACCATCTTTTCGGCGGGAGTGCGCTCGCGGCCGTGGACGGTGACGGGCGCGTCAGGCTACCGCGCTTCGTCCGCGAGGTCGCCGGGCGACGCTCGGACGACCGCACCCTGGTGCTGGGCCTGCACGAATCGGATCCGTGCCTGACCGGCTACGACCGCCCCTACCGGCGCGTCGTCCATGCCGATGCGGAGCGGATGCGCCTGCGCGAGGAGGCGCCGGAGGCCGGGTCGGCGGCTCCTCACCACCGCCGCGCGCGCCGCGCCTTCGGCCTCACCGAGGAAGCCGGCTACGGCGATGACGGCCGCATAATGCTGCCGCCGATGGTGCGGCGGATCGGGCGGATCGAGGGACTTGCCCTCTTCGTCGGCACCGGCGGCGCATTCGAGATCTGGAACCCGCATCTCGCCGCCGACAGCGGCGACCCCGCTTTGGCCGAGCTCGCCCGCTGGCGGCTCGGCCACGATTTGCCACGCACCCAAGAGGAGGAATGAATATGTCCCTATTGTGCTTCGTCCAGGGCCATTCGCCGTCCGAAGAGCAGATTTGGAATCGCGGCTATTCCTTCTCCAGATGCCGGCGATGCCGCTGCGACATGGTCCGTTCCGAAGCGGACTGGCAAGTCGTGCCGCGCGGCCACAAGGTCGTCTGGAAGGCGGGGCTCCACGAGCATAGCCGCCCGGCCGGCTATTCGCGCAACCTGCCGATGCTCTACCGCGACTCGGTGCGCGGCGGCGTGCCCGAACACTGGCACGGCGGCTGGTACCGCCAGGTGCTGGCCCTCGCGGGCGGCGGCCACGCCCAGCGACTGGCGGGCCCGGCCGCGGCGATCGCGCTCGACGATCCGGAGCGCGACGCACGGCCCTTTCCCTACGTGATCGCGCTCGCCGCCATCGCCGGGGCGGGCCTCCAGCTGCTCTTCGCCGAGCGCGTCCGGCGCGACATGTGAAGTCAGCCTTGGAGGCGACGCGATGCCTTATTACCGGCTCTATTTCATCGACGCCGAAGGCTCGATCGACAGCGTGGAGGAGTTCAGCGCCCGCGACGACGTCGAAGCGGTCCGCATCTCGCGCGATTCGGTGGCCTTTCAGCCGGCCCAGCTTTGGTGCCGCGCAAGAATCGTCGAGTCGATCGGCTTTCCCGTGCCCCTGCCGAAAGGAGGTCATTGCTAGGCCAGGAAGCGACCCCTGACGCGAAAGCGCCCCGGCCCAATTGGACCGAGGCGCTCCTCGCGTAACCGGATCGTTTCGCAAACGTTAAATTCACGGGGATGAACCGCCGCTGACATCCTCATTCAGCGGCTGCTCAATCGCTCCCGGGCAGGAGCGGGCCATGCGCCTTGGCGGTTGGCAAGGCGATAGCCCGTCGCGGCCGAGCAGGCAAGTCCTTAAGAATAAACGGTTTCCCTCGTGTCGCGTACCGAGGGAGGGGCCGGCGTCCCGCGAGGGGCGCCGGCCCCACTGCCATAAGCGGGAACGGCGTGCGGGCCCGCATCGTTCTTCTTTGCGACACGGCAGACGGAGCGCTTTCATGGCCCAGAGCAAGCCCCTCTCGAACGATTTCGGCGGCGGCGAGGCCGTCGAATCGGAGCGCGGCAAGCGCGCGACGTTCGACCGCGAGACCGGCGAGGTCCACGGCAGCGGATCGGGCGCCGGCGGCGAAGGCAATCCCGGCGAGGATTACGACAAGGATCCGATGGCCGGCGCCGGCGCGGAGCCGCTCAAAGGTCCGCGGCCGCAAGGCGAGGCCGCGCGCCGTCCGATCGATCCGGACGAGGGCGTCTGAGATGGCGGGCAAGGGTCACCCGCTTCCGGGCAGCGGCGAGGCGCGGCACAACGAGATCCCCGAAGGGCTCGAGGCCGAGAAGGGCCTCGGCGAAGATCCCGAGGAGATCGCGACTCCGCATCCCGGCGGCGTCGATCCCGACGGCGAGCCCTATCGCTACGACGATCTCGGCCGCGGCCCGCCCGCCGGCGACGGAGCGGCGGACCGCGAGCCCGAGCCGGGACCCTGAACCACCGAGGAGCTGAGCATGTCCGACGACGGATCGAAACCAGGCGATGAAGGTGTGGGCGGACGCGGCCAGTCGCGCGGCGAGCGCTTCGACGAGCTGTCCGGAGGCGGACGCGGCGCCGATTCAGTGAGCTTCGACAAGGACGACGACTCCGCCGACGACCGGCAGGCCCATCGGGATCGCGGCCAGAACGCTGCCGAAGACGAGGTCTGATCCCGTTTCCCGGAGGCGAACGGGAAGGGTGCCGAGGGAACTCTCACAGCTTTTGCTCGTCTGTTACGCTTCGGTTACGAAAAAACGGAGATCCGTGATGGCTAAGAGTGCATCGTCCGGTCGCCGGTCCGGCGGATCCGGAAAAGGCGCCGCCGGCGGCGGCGCGACCAGGAGCGGCGGGGCCCGCAAGAGCGGCAGCGTCAGGAGCGGCGGCGGCGGTTCCGGCAATGACAGCGAATCGCTGATCGGCGACGCATTGCGCGACGCCGGCCGGCGCGCGGCCGATCTGGCGCAGAATCCGATGGCCCGCAGCCTGCTCGCGGCCGGCCTGGTGACTGCCGCTGCAGCGCTCGCCGCCAACAAGAACGTCCGCGACAGCGCCAAGCGCGGCGCCAAGGAGGCGCAGGAAGCGGCCGAGACCGCCGCCGAAGTCGCCGCGGACACCGCCAACAAGATCGGCGCCGCGATGATCAACGCCGCGACCGAAGCTGTCCGCCGGATGATGGCGATCGGCGGCATGAGCGGCGAAACCAGCTCGGAAGGCGGTTCCCAAGGCGGCGGCGCCGAAGCGGCAAGCGGAGCCGCCGCGACCGGAGCTTCGACCGGCGGGCGCGGTGGCCGAGGCGGCGGCGGCGCGAAGCGAGGACGCACCGGATCGGCGGCGGCCGCTCCAAGCGCTTCCCCGGGCGGCGGCGGCCGCAAGGCCGGCGGGTCCGGCAAGACGGCTGCCGGATCGGCTGGCCGCGGAGGCAGCTCGAAGGGCCGCGGAGGCGGCTCGAAGGGCGGCGGCAGCTCCGGCGGCGGCGCCAAGAGCGCCGGCGGGGCCTCAACTGGCGGCGGGGCTCCCAGGCGCGGCCGCTCGGGCAAGGGCGGCGGGACGCCGGGCGGCGGCGGCTGAGCCAAGCCGTCATCCCGGCGAAGGCCGGGATCTCAAGACAAGCAAATCGCAAGCGTTGTGCAGGGCGCCTGAGGGCCCCTGCACGGACCTCGGTGTCATTCACCCGCTGAGGTCCCGGCTGCCGCCGGACGACGCGCCCCGCACGCGGGCAAAACAAAGGCGGAGCGCCGGGTGCCCCGCCTCTCACGCGTCGGCGAACAGAAGGCCTCAGCGGCAGCGCACCCTGCCGCGGGCGATGGCCCGGCCGGCCAGCGCGCCGCCCGCGGCGCCGACGATGGTGCCGGTGGTGCGGTGGCGGCGGCCGGCAATCTCGCGGCCGACCAGCGCACCGGCGGCGCCGCCGACGACCATACCGACCGTGCCGTTGGCGCGGCGGCAGTGACGGTGATTGCGCGAGCCGTTGACGACATGGGCATCGGCGCTCGGCGTGAAGACCGGGATGGCCGGGACCGCCATGGCGGCGGCTGCGATCGCGAGGGTGACATTACGCATTTAACGTCCTCCAACAGAAACTCGTGGGACGACAACGCCTCGCTTTCCGGCGCGGTTTCATTAACCTCAAACAACGATTTTCGCGGCTGCTGGACCTTGTCCTTCGCGTGCCCTAGGGCGCACGCGATCCCCCGGCACGAGGCGAAAGCAGCGAAAATTGGCGAACGTCACCGTGATCGGCGGCCAGTGGGGCGACGAAGGCAAGGGCAAGATCGTCGACTGGCTCTCGAGCCGGGCCGAGATCGTGGCGCGCTTCCAGGGCGGCCATAATGCCGGCCACACTTTGGTCGTCGGCGACCAGGTCTACAAGCTGTCGCTGCTCCCCTCCGGCATCGTCCGCGGCACTCTGTCCGTGATCGGCAACGGCGTCGTGCTCGATCCCTGGGCGCTGCGCGCCGAGGTCGCGCGTCTGCGCGAGCAGCAGGTGGCAGTCACGCCGGATACGCTGCAGATCTCGGATGCCTGCCCGCTCATCCTCCCCTTCCACCGCGATCTCGACGCGCTGCGCGAGGATGCGAGCGGGGCAGGCAAGATCGGCACCACCCGCCGCGGCATCGGGCCGGCCTATGAGGACAAGGTCGGCCGCCGCGCGATCCGGGTCTGCGACCTCGCTTTTCTCGGCGCGCTCGAGCCGCAGGTCGACCGCCTGTGCGCCCATCACGACGCGCTGCGCGCCGGCTTCGGCGAGCCCCCGATCGACCGCGACCGGCTGATGCGCGACCTCGCCGAGATCGCCGATTTCGTCCTCCAATTCGCGCGGCCGGTCTGGAAGACGCTCAACCGCGCCCGCGCCGAGGGCCGACGCATCCTGTTCGAGGGCGCGCAAGGCGTGCTGCTCGACGTCGACCACGGGACGTATCCCTTCGTCACCAGCTCCAACACCGTCAGCGGGACCGCGGCGGCCGGATCGGGCCTCGGGCCCGGAAGCACCGGGTTCGTGCTGGGTATTGTGAAAGCCTACACCACCCGGGTCGGCGGCGGGCCGTTTCCCACCGAGCTGGACGACGAGGTGGGCCAGAAGCTTGGCGAGCGGGGCCACGAGTTCGGCACCGTGACGGGGCGCAAGCGCCGCTGCGGCTGGTTCGACGCGGTGCTGGTGCGCCAGTCGTGCGCCGTGTCCGGCGTCACCGGTATCGCGCTGACCAAGCTCGACGTCCTGGACGGCCTCGACGAGATCCGAATCTGCACCGGCTATCGCCTCCGCGGCGAACCGTTCGATCATCTCCCGGCCCATGCTGCCGATCAGGCGTCGGTCGAGCCGGTCTACGAAACGGTGGAGGGCTGGGCGGGATCGACCGCGGGGGCACGCAGCTGGGCCCAGCTTCCGGCGAGCGCGATCAAATATATCCGCCGCATCGAGGAGCTGATCGAGTGTCCGGTCGCCCTCGTCTCGACCAGCCCCGAGCGCGAGGACACGATCCTCGTGCGCGATCCGTTCGCCGCGTAAGCGGCCGCTCCCGATCGCAAGGAGAGCTTCGCGAAGGGGAAAGGCTTCGCCGCGGAAAGGAGTCAACGCGGCGAAGCCGATAACCCGGCGCCATCCCCACGACGAGTCGATTGATCTATATCAGTTGAGCATGCCCGCCGCCAAGCGCCGAGACGCGCGGGACGTAACGATATGGGACGCAGGCCGCGCGCACTGCCCGCAGACCCACGGCTGCCGGTCAGACCGTGGCGATGTCCGGCGCGTCCTCGGCCTTCATGCCGACGACGTTGTAGCCCG
>DASVVQ010000033.1:0-77324 GCA_036386475.1 Allosphingosinicella sp.
GGATCCGCTGGCGAAGCACCTCGAACAAGCGCGGAACGACGATCATGATCGTCGGGCGGACCTCCTCGATATTGGAGGCGAGCTTTTCGAGGCCTTCGGAATAATAGATCTGCGCGCCGAGAGCGATCGGGAAGAACTGTCCGCCGCTATGCTCATATGCGTGGCTGGCCGGAAGGAATGAGAGGAAGATCTCCTCGGCCCAGCCGAAATCCTCGGAGATGACGTCAACGCAGCCCTCGACATTGTGGAGGATTGCGCCGTGATGCTGCATCACTCCGCGCGGAGCGCCGCCGGTGCCGGACGTGTAGATCAGGCAGGCGAGATCGTCGCGCCCGACTTCGGCCGAGGCGGTGGTCATCGCCTCTATGTCGGGCGTTTCCGACGCGATCATCTCGGACCAGCCGTGAAATCCGATATTGCTCTCCTGCCCGGAGGGCAGCCTGTCGATGCCGATGACATGCTCGCAGCGGGACGATCGTACCGCGGCCGGAAGCAGGACCTTGGCCAGCTTCTGGCTCGAGACGATAACCGCACGCGCTCCGCTATCGTCGAGGATGTGCTGGTGATCGCGCTCGGTGTTGGTCGTGTAGGTCGGAACGCTGACACAGCCGGCGGCCATGATCGCGAGGTCCGCGATGCACCATTCGGGGCGGTTCTCCGAGACCAGCATCACCGTGTCGCCGCGCCGAAGGCCGATCCGGCGAAGGGCGGCGGCGAGCGAGGCGACCTGCCCGGCGGCTTCCCGCCAGCTGGTCGGCCGCCATTGCCCGTCCTTCTTCGCCCAGAGGAAAGGCGCATCGACTTTCTCCGCCGCGCGGGCGAAGAACATCGTCACCAGGTTCGGAAAATGTTCGAGCTGGCGCATCAACCCTCCGAGTATCGCGCGGCTTTGCCGCGTCATCGACACCCTCCTAGAGCCGTTGAACGCCTGACGCCAAGCGCGATCGGGCCCGTGGACGGCGCCACCCGGCTTGGCTAGTAGCGCTACATGAAAGTGCTGCTGCGTCTGTTGTGCCTTGGAATCCTCGTTCCGCTCGCCGCATGCGCGACCGCGCCGAGGCCAGGCGGGCCGGCCCGGAGCCAGATATTCGTCGCCGCAGCCAATCCGCTTGCCGCCGAAGCGGGCATGAATGTGCTTCGAAGGGGCGGGAGCGCCGTCGATGCCGCGATCGCGGTCCAAGCGATGCTGTCGCTGGTCGAGCCGCAAAGCTCGGGCCTCGGCGGCGGCGCATTCATGACCTATTACGATGCGAGCGAGCGCGGCGTCGTCGTCTATGACGGGCGCGAGACGGCGCCGGCGGGCGCCGCTCCGGACATGTTCGTCGGCACCGGCGGCGAGGCGCTGCCGTTCCGCGATGCCGTGCTGAGCGGCCGCGCGACCGGAGTCCCGGGCGTCCTGCGGCTGCTCGAGCTGGCGCATCGCGAGCACGGCCGGCTCGCCTGGAACGAGCTGTTCGGCGATGCCGAACGCACGGCGCGCGACGGCTTCACGATCAGCCCGCGGCTCGGGCGGATGATCGCCGGCTCGTATCCGCAGAACATGGCGCCGGACGTGCGCGCTTATTTCGCCGAGGCGGACGGCACCTTGCTCGACCCGGGCGACCGGCTCGTGAACCGGCCTTATTCCGACTTCCTGAGAAGGCTTGCGGCGGAGGGGCCGGACGCCTTCTATCGCGGGTCGACCGCCGAGCGCATCGTCGCCCGCACCCGCGCAGGGCCGCTGCCCGGGACGATGACGCTCGCCGATCTCGCCGGCTACCGCGCGGTGGAGCGCGAGCCGCTCTGCCGCCGCTACCGCGCCTATCTCGCCTGCGTGCCGCCCCCGCCGTCGAGCGGAGTGGCGGTCCTCCAGCTGATGGCGATCCTCGAGCGCACGGACATCGCCGCGCGCGGGCCGCAGGACCCGCAGGCCTGGTATCTGTTCGCCCAGGCGAGCCGCCTCATGTACGCCGACCGCGACCGCTATGTCGGCGACCCGGCCTTCGTCCAAGTACCGGTCGCCGGCCTCCTCGATCCTGCCTATGTCGCCGCGCGGGCGCGGCTGATCGGGCCGCGCGCCGGCCCACCGCCGCTTCCCGGCAATCCGCCGGGCGCGATCGCGGCAACGCCGGACGCGACTCTGGAACCGGCGGGGACGACCCACTTCGTCATCGGCGACGCGGACGGGAACGTGGTCTCAATGACCTCGACGGTGGAGTCGATCTTCGGCTCGGGCCGCATGGTCGACGGCTTTTTCCTCAACAACCAGATGACCGATTTTTCCTTTCTGCCCCGCGACGCGCAGGGGCGGAGCGCGGCGAACGCGGTCGCCGCAGGGAAAAGGCCGCGCTCGTCGATGACGCCGATGATCCTGCTCGGCCCCGACCGCCGCTTCGCGGGCGCGCTCGGATCGCCGGGGGGCACCGCGATCCTCGCCTATGTCGGAAAAGCGCTGGTCGGCACGGTCGACTGGGGCCTGCCGATGGCGGAGGCGATCGCGCTTCCCAACCTGATCGCGCGGGGCGGGACCTATCATGGCGAGGTCGCGCGCTTCCCGGGCGCGGTCATCGAAGGCCTCGGCGCGCGGGGCGTTACGCTGCAGCCCGGTGCGGGTGAGGATTCGGGCCTGCATGGCGTCTTCCTGCGCCGCGGCGTCCCCGACGGAGGCGCCGACCCGCGCCGCGAGGGCGTGTTCCTGGTGGAGCGGGCGCCGCTCTAGGTCGCTCTGGGGCGACGTCCGATGAAGCCGAACAGGCGCAGGCGGCCGTTCCAGGCCTTTTCGTGGAAGAAGAAGGCGACGGCGTTGCACAATGGCTCGATCAGCGCGAAGCCACCCGCGATCGTAGCCGATCCGGTGAGGAGATAGCCGACCGTGAACGCCACCGTGAGGTGCACGGACAGATAGGTGAGCGTCTTCATGAGGTCTCGCGACATCGGCCTTCTCCTGAACCGGGAGAAGCCGCACGCCTGCATTTGGTTCCGGCTCAGTCGGTCTCGCTGCCGACCGCGTCGGCAAGGCGGGCAATGCCTGCGAGCGCGGCGAGGCGCCTCAATTCCGCATTGATCCGGACGGCAAGACCGGGGCCCTCATAGACGAGAGCCGTATAGAGCTGGACGAGGCTGGCGCCGGCGCGGATGCGGTCCCAGGCATCGACGCCGTTCTCGATGCCGCCGGCCGCGACCAGCGGCAGCGCGCCACCGGTCGCGCGGCGGAAATCGCGCAGGCGTTCGAGCGCGAGCGCCTTGAGCGGCGCGCCCGAGAGGCCGCCCGGCTCGCCGCGATGGCGCGAACGCAGAGGCGGGCGGCTCAAGGTCGTGTTGGAGACGATCAAAGCGTCGATGCCGCGGTCGATCGCGACGCGGGCGATGTCGTCGATCCCGCCCGGCTCGAGGTCGGGGGCGACCTTGAGGAAGATCGGCGGGCCGCCGTCCGGCCGCGCCGCGAGGACGGCCGCCAGCAACGCGTCGAGCGCGGCGCGCTCCTGCAGTCCGCGCAGGCCCGGCGTGTTCGGCGAGGAGACGTTGATCGTCAGATAGTCGGCGACCGGCGCCATGCGCGCGACGCCGGCGACGTAATCGGCCGCAAAGTCCGCACTGTCCTTGTTTGCGCCGACATTGACGCCGACGATCCCCCGCCCGCGGCGGCGCTTCGCGAGGCGGACGGAGGCGGCGTCGAGACCGCGATTGTTGAAGCCCATCCGATTGACCACCGCCCGATCCTCGGCGAGGCGAAACAGACGGGGGCGCCGATTGCCGGGCTGCGGCCGCGGCGTCAGCGTCCCCGCCTCGACGAAGCCGAAGCCGAAGCCCAGCATTTGGTCGTAGACCTCGGCGTCCTTGTCGAAGCCGGCGGCGAGGCCGACCGGATTGGGGAAATCGAGCCCGGCGACACGGATCGACAGAACGGAATCGGGCTTTGCGCTCTCGCCGCCGGGCAGAATCTTCAGTGCCGCGATCGTGAGCCGGTGAGCACGCTCCGCATCGAGCGCAAAGGCGAAAGGCCGGAGCAGCGGATAGAGCGCCATCGCGTCGCCTATGGCACCCAAAGTTGCGCCAGCCAACTTCGGCCGAGACCGCCGTAAGCGGGGGTTAACCTCATCTGCTGCTTCTTGTCGCCATGTCCGCTTCCCCCTATCGCTGAGCCGCCATGGCAAGCCACGCCCCCTCCCGCCTCAAGCGGGTGCTGACCACCGTCTTCAAGATCGGGGTCTATTCGCTGGTGGTGGCGACGGTGGCCCTGGTCGTCGCGGTCGCGGTCGCGGTCAGCCAGCTTCCTTCGTACCAGGAGCTGACCCGGCGCGACGATCTCGGCCAGATGATCCGGGTGCGCGCCTCGGACGGTTCGGTGATGATGTCGATGGGGCCAAGCTTCGGCGAATGGCTGCGCCACGACGAGATCCCGCCGATCATGCGCGAGGCGATGATCGCGGTCGAGGACCGGCGCTACCGCAACCATCCCGGCATCGATCCGATCGGCATGGCGCGCGCGATCGGCGTCTATGGAGCGACCGGGCGCTGGACGCAGGGCGGATCGACCATCACCCAGCAGCTCGCGCGCAACATCTTCCTCGACAACAGCCGCACCTTCGGCCGCAAGATCCGCGAGGGCATACTCGCGCTCGCGCTGGAATGGCGCTTCTCGAAGGAGGAGATCCTCGAGCTCTATCTGAACCGCGTCTATTTCGGCGGCGGCGCCTACGGGATCGACGCGGCCTCGCGGCGCTTCTTCGGCCACCCGGCGCGCCATCTTTCGACCCCCGAAGCGGCGATCATCGCCGGCCTCGTCAAGGCGCCGTCCAACTACTCGCCGAGCGCCGATGCCGAAGCCGCGCGCGGGCGCGCCGGCGTCGTGCTCGACGTGATGGCCGAGGCCGGGACGATCACTCCGGCGCTGAGAGCCGCGTCCGATCCCAATCAGGTCCGGCTCGAGCCCAATCCGCGGCGCCAGGACCTTGCGCGCTACTTCATCGACTGGGCGCTGCCGCAGCTCGACATGCTGATCGACGAGACCGTCCAGCCGCTCGACGTCTGGACCACGCTCGATCCCAATCTCCAGCGCGCGGGCCACAGCGCGATCAACGCCAATGCGCCCGGCGGCGCGCAGGGAGCCCTGGTCTCGCTCGACCGCGACGGCGCGGTGCGCGCGATGGTCGGCGGCCGCGATTACGCAAATTCGAACTACAACCGCGCTACTCAGGCGACCCGGCAGCCAGGATCGGCGTTCAAATTGTTCGTCTATCTCGCCGCAATCGAATCGGGCTTCACGCCCAGCACGACGGTGCAGGACGCCCCGATCCGGATCGGCGGCTGGAGCCCGCGCAACGACAACGGTCGCTTCGCGGGGGCGGTGAGCCTGCGCCAGGCGCTGGCATTCTCGATCAACACGGTCGCGGTACGGCTCGCCCAGGAGGTCGGAACCGGCAACGTCGCCGACATCGCGCAGCGCTTCGGCATCACGACGCGGGTCAACACCAATCCCTCGATGGCGCTCGGCACGTCCGAGGTGCGCCTGATCGACATGACCCGCGCCTATGCGTCGGTCGGCTCGGGCGGAACCGCGGTGATGCCCTACGGCATCCGCCGCGTCACGACGGCGGACGGGACCCTGCTCTACCAGCATCGTGCGGAAGAGAATCGCACCCTCGTCGCGCCCTGGGTCGCGGCGCAGATGACCGACCTCCTGCAAGGCGTCGTCACGCACGGCACCGGCCGCAACGCAGCGCTCGGCCGCCCGACTGCGGGAAAGACCGGCACGACCACCTCCAACAAGGACGGCTGGTTCCTCGGCTTTTCGAGCGGGATCACGACCGGCGTCTGGATGGGGCGCGACGATTCGCGCGCCGTGCCCGGCCTCGCGGGCGGCCGCGCGCCGGCCCAGGCCTTTCACGATTTCATGGTCCGCGCGGTCGCGGGCCGTCCCGTCGAGAATCTGATCACCAGCGTCGCCGCCCCCGATGTTCAGCAGGAACCCGGCAACCTCATCGAGGATCTCGCCCCCATCGAAGACGAACCGCTGCCCGCGCCCGGCGCGGTTCCCGGCGAGCCCGCAGACCCGGAGCTGCCGCCGCCGCCCGAACCGCGCGACGCCCCCGCCGACCGGCCGCGGCAGCCCGGCGAGCGCGACCCGCTCGACAAGCAGTGGCTCGACCGCGCGCTGCGCCGAGACCCGCCTCCCGAACGGCCGCCGCCGCCGCGGCGAAACCGCGAACGCGACGACAAGCGCGACCCGAGCGGCGCCAAGCCAGACGAGAATTAGACGCTGCGGCCGATCCGGTGGAGCGCGGCGCCCTCGCGCTTCAGCCACTGCCGCGCCGGCCGCGGATCCTCGCCGAGCAACTCGGCCGCAAGTGCGTGGAATGCCCGGCTGTGGTTCATATGGACGAGGTGCGCGGCCTCGTGCGCGGCGGTCGCACGACGGACGAAGGCAGGCGCGAGGATCAGGCGCCAGCTGTATCGGATCGCCCCGGACGCCGAGCAGCTGCCCCAGCGCGACGAGGGATCGCCGACGGCGACGCGCGCCGCCTTCCTGCCGGCGCGAGCGGCGTAGGAGGCCGTCTCTTCGGAGAGGACGTCGCGGGCGCGGGCCTTGAGCCAGCGCAGGATGCGGGCTTCGAGCCCTTCGAGCGGACCGCCGACGACGAGGCGGCCGCCATCCAGGGAAATGCGCCGTGGACGGCTTGCATCCCAGTCGACGACATGGGGCTCGCCTTCGATCGGAAGAACCGTCCCCGGCCCGATCGCGACGGCAGGCGCGAGCTCGGCGAGGGCGCTCTCGATCCATTCGCGCTGGCCCGCAGCCCAGTCGAGCGCGCGGCGCTGCGAGACGCGGCGCGGGACCGTGAGGAGGACGGCGCCGGTGCGCTGGTCGAGGCGAAGACGCATAACCCGGGCGCGCGGGCTCACCTTGAACGTCAGCGGCGTGCCGCAGGGGAGGCGCAGGTCAGAAGAGCTCGGGATCGACAAGATGATGCTCGAGATCGCCGGCCTCGTCCTCCGAGACCGTCCAGCCGCGCACCGACATGCCGGCCTTGTGGACCGAATCCGGGTCGCCGGTGAGCAGCGGGTGCCAAGCAGGCAGCGGCTTGTCCTCGGCGCGGAGGCGATAGGCGCAGGTCGAGGGCAGCCAGGCAAGGCGCGCGACGTTGCCGGCGCTGAGGCGCACGCAATCGGGGACGAACGCGCGGCGGTTGCCGTAGTCCGAGCAGCGCGCCGTGCCGCGGTCGAGCAGGCGGCAGGCGACGTTGGTCGGCTGGACGTCGCCGGTCAGCTCGTCCTCAAGCTTGTGAAGGCAGCATTTGCCGCAGCCGTCGCACAGCGATTCCCATTGCGCCCGGTCGAGCGACGCGAGCGGTTGCTCCCAAAAAGGCTTGCCGCTCATCTTACCCAGCGATCGAGCGCGTCGATCATCCCCTGCGGCCCCTGATCGTGAGGGAGGAAGGCGATGGGCTCGCCCGCCGGTCCGTAGAGGACCGTGTAGCGGCTATGATCGAGGAGGTAGTTGCCGCCCTCACCCGGGTCGCGGCGCACGAAGGTGACGCCGTGGTCGCGCGCCGCGCGGCCGATCTCGTCGGCGCTGCCGGTGAGGCCGATCAGGCGCGGATGGAAATTGTCGACATAGTCCGCCATCACCGCCTGCGTGTCGCGGGCGGGGTCGGCGGTGATGAAGATCGGCTGGACGCGGGCCGCGCGGGCCGGATCGCTCTGCTCGAACTGACGCAGGGCCGCCGAGATGAGCTGGAGGTCGACAGGACAGATGTCGGGGCAGAAGGTGTAGCCGAAATAGACGATCCGGTACTTTCCGGCGAACGCGTCCCCGGTGAGGCGGCGGCCGTCATGGGCGGTGAGCGCGAAGCTGTTGCTCATCTTCGCGCCCGCGAGCGGCGGCGGCCCCGGATCGGCCCGGCAGCCGGCGACCGCCATGAACGCGGCGGCGAGGAGCAGGAAAGTGGCGCGCAGATCGTTCATGGCGCGGCCAGCCTTGCTTTGCTAAAGGTCCGCGATCAAGCCGAATGAACGGGGACGAGGGCGTGAACAGACTGAATCGGCGCGGACTTTTCGCGGCAGTGCTGGCCATTGCGGCAGTTCCGGCCTTCGCGCAATTCTCCGAAAGCTTCAATTTCCTGAAAGCGATCCGCGAGCGCGACAACGTCAAGGTGTCGCAGATCGTCGCCAACCCGTCCTCGACCGCGATCAACGCCCGCGACCGGGCTACCGGCGAAGGGGCGCTCCACATCCTCGTGCGCGGCCGCGACCTCGCCTGGCTGGTCTACATCCTCTCTCACGGGGCACGACCGGACCTGCAGGACAATCGCGGCAACACGCCGCTGATGGCCGCCGCGCAGATCGGCTGGGCGGAGGGTGCCGAAGCCCTGCTCGCCCGCCGCGCCAGCGTCGACCTCGCCAACAGCCGCGGCGAGACCCCGCTCATCCTCGCCGTCCAGCGCCGCGACATCGCCATGGTGCGTGTGCTCATGGCCCGCGGCGCGGACCCGAGCCGGACGGACAACGTCGCCGGCTATTCCGCCCTGGATTATGCACGCCGCGACAATCGCGCCGGGCCGCTGCTTCGTCTCCTCGAGGCGCGGCGACCGGCCGCGCCCGCAGCGGGGCCGCCCCGCTAGGCGAAGCCGGCGAGACCGGGATCGAGGTCCCCCACCAGCCGCCGTGCGGCGCGGCGAGCGAAGCGCAAAGTCTCGGCCTTGCGCCGCGCCGGCGCCAGCTTTCTCAGCGGCGCCTCGCGCACGATGGCCGCGTCGTAGCGGTCGGCGACGATCAGCCCGGAAAAATCCGGCCCGAGCGCGCCTTTGTCGAAATGCGAGAGCGGGAATCCGGCAGGGACGGCCCAGAAGAAGCGGTCGCAATAATCGAGATAATCCGGCCATTTGTGGTCGCCGAGAAGGTCGGCGCGGCTGACCTTGATCTCGACGATCGTGAGCACGCCCTTGCCGTCGATCGCGACCATGTCGGCGCGGCGCCCGTTGGGCAGCGGCACCTCGCACAAGGCGAACAGATCCTGGCGGAAGAACATGCGCGTGGCGCCGCGCGCCACGTCCTGCGCGGCGAGCGGGGCATCCGCGAAGCAAGCGGGCGAATCGCTGATCGTGGCCATGAGCAGAGGCTAGAACGAGTCGGGAACAAGGAGCAAGAGCGCGACTCGGCCATCGCGCTGGAGACCGGGCTTCGACAGGCTCAGCCCTAGCGGTTTTGCGGTCCGTTGCGTTGGAGCCCTGAACAGCACTCCACCGCTAGCCCTGAGCCTGTCGAAGGGCGGGTTGCAGACCTCGGCGCGTAGCCGCGATCTAGCGATAGAAGATGTGGTTGCCGACCGAGGCGAGGCGGCGCAGGCGCCAGCCGGGGGAAACATAGCGTGCATGGAAGAAAAGCGCGGTCGATACCGGGCTGTCGGCGAGGTCGTCGAGCGCGATATGGGCGATGGCGACGGCGGTCCGCCAGGCGGCGGCGCTGCGCGGCGGCGCGGGAATGCGGCCGCCGCGGACGAAGGAGAACTGACTGCGCTGGGTAATGACGCCGCAAAGCGTCGACGCGAAGCGGCCCGAGCGCGAGCGGTTGATGATCACTTCGGCGACGGCGAGCTGGCCGGCGAGCGGCTCACCCTTCGATTCCCAGTAGACGGCGCTGGCGAGGCACTCGGCCTGCTCGTCGCGCGGCTCGACGCTGGAGAATTCGGCGACGAGCTCGGCCAGCGGGCGGCCGCGATCGAGGGAAGGAGCGATTCCGTCGGCGCCGGTGAGCGGCGCGGAGCGGGCGGCGGCCGCTTCGGCGGCGGCCGGAGCTGCGATGGCGCGCTCGACGACTTCCTGGAGAGTCCCGGCGCCGGGGCTGACCGCCGCCTCGGCGGTGATCGTGGTCGCGGCGCTGCCCGATTCCGCGGCCAGGGCCGGCTGGGCGGCGGTTGCAACGACGGCAAGCGACAGTGCGGCCGCGGACCGTGCCGCGACGCGAAACATATTCAACATCAAACTTCTAAACCTGGCGGTTGGTTCTCGGACGGCGCGGATGCACCCCGATCTCCCCCCGACTTGCGCGGCCGCTTTTCGAAACTCTGGGCGGCCCCCCGCTCTTGCAGAAAACTGGTGCAGCCGGGGTGGCCCGGGACCGGTTAACGGTCAACCAACGCCGGCCATTTCGTCGGCGAACCGTTCGGCTGACGCGATGTCCAGTTCCAAAATCCACAAATCGGGGTCGAATCGCCGCTTTCGATCGAGGAACTTTGCAAAGTCCTCGTCGTTTGCGGCGGCCTGATTCCCGGTTTCCTGCCAGGCATAGCCGCCGTCGGGCTGGACGACACGCTCGAGCACCATGCGCCGCGCACCGCGCTCGGCGAGGACGACGGTGACCGCGCCCGCAGTCGAATCTCCCCTGGCGAGGACGGCGCCGAAGCCGCCCTCGCGGCCGGCGAGCTTGAGAAGGGCGGAGACGAGGACGGAGCTGGCAAGGCGCGGCTCCATCAGCCGTGGGAATAGCCGGCGAGGCCGGCGAGCGGAATGTGGGAGCGCATGAAGGTGCCGGTGCCGCGCGCGGCTTCCTCGCCCTCGGCGTCGATCAGCCGCGCCTCGCCGACGAAGACGCGGCGCCGGCCGCTCACCCAGCGCCCTTCCGCAACGACCGGCCCGGCCCTTAGTGGACGGGTGAAGTTGAGGTTGAAGGCGGTGGTGAGCAGGAAACGGTCGGTGACCATCGAATTGCAGGCATAGAAGGCGGCATCGTCCATCATCTTGAAGTAGAGCGTACCGTGGGCCGCCCCCGCAGCGTGGAACATCGACTCCTCCACGTCGAAGCGAATCCTGGCCATGCCCTGCTCGGAGAGTTCGATGGTCGAGCGAAAGTGGCGGTTGATCGCGGCGTGGCGATAGAGCGCTTCGAGGGCGCGGAGGTGCGCGCCGGCGCCCGAAACCCCTGTCGAGACCGGCGCGGCGCGGCGATCAGGCGGCATCGCGCGCTTCGTCGCCGCCGAGAAGCGCGACGATCGCGTCTTTGGAGCGCGCACCTCGCAATTTGGCGACTGCCTGCCGGTCGCGCAGCATCCGGCTCACGCCCGCCAGCGCCTTGAGATGGCCGGCACCCGCGTCGGGCGGCGACAGCAGGAGGACGACGAGGTCGACCGGCATGCCGTCCACGGCCTGATAGTCGACCGGCGCCGCAAGCCGGGCGAAATAGCCGAAGACCTTGTCGAGTCCATCGATCCTGCCGTGCGGCACAGCGACGCCGCCTCCATATCCCGTAGAGCCGATCTTTTCGCGCTCGGCCAGGCTTGCCGCGATCCGCTTCGGATCCAGGCCCGTGCGCCGGCCGGCGGCCAGGGCGAGCTGCTGGAACAAGGCCTTCTTGTTCGCGGCCGGCAAGGCCGCGTCTACCGCATCGGCAGCAATCAGTTCGGAAAGCTTCATCGAAATGCACCTGACGGAGGGCGCGGGCCCTCCTCTTGTTGGCATGGAATGGAGTTTTTGTCGCGGCCCTCGCCTCTGTTGACGCGTCAGCCGCCTTTCGGCTCGACCCAGCCGATCGTCCCGTCCTGTCGTCGGTAGACCATGTTGAAGAGGCCGGTACCGCTGTTGCGAAAGAACAGAGCGTTGGTGTTGCGCAGGTCGAGCAGCATCACCGCATCCGAGACGCTCGCGTCCGGAATGTCGACTCTGGTCTCGGCGACGATCGGCGGGTTGTCGGCCGGCTCCTCCTCGTCCCCGGGGGAAGCGAAGACGGTATAGGCGGCGTCGCTCCCGGCGCCGTCCGCCATGACGAGCGTGTCGAGACTGCTACCGTCCGAGTTGCCCGCCCCGTGCCGATCCTTGAGGCGGCGCATGTAGCGGCGCAGCTGCTTTTCGATCCGGTCGGCGGCCTGATCGAAGGCCGGATGCGCCTCCTGCGCCTGGCCCGAGCCCTTCAGGATCACGCCCTGCATGACATGGGCGACGATGTCGCAGGTGAAGGCATGGTCGTGCGGTCCCTTGCCGAAGGTGATGTGGGCCGAGAGCGCGCGCTCGAAATATTTGTCGGCGAGCGCGGCCATCCGGTCCTCGACCCGCCCCCGCAACGCCTCACCCGTATCGACCTGGTGTCCGGAGACCCGGATGTCCATCGACCTCTCCAAACCCTGAGCCGGGCGCTTAGGCGCCGTCGGCGCTTTGCGTCAACCGATGCCATATGGGGTCGGTAAGGCCGGTGAGGAAGGCGGCGTGGCGGACCAGTTCCTCCTCGGTCGGCCCGTGCGGGCGCGGCGGGCGCACGTGGACGGTGACCGCCGCGGCGATCTGCGCTTCGACCACCTCGTCCTCGAGGTCCGGAGTCTGCGCGCCGGCACCGAGCGACAGGCCGATCTGCCGGCCCCCGGTGAGCTCGACATAGACCTGGGCGAGGAGCTGGGCGTCGATCAAGGCACCGTGCTTGACGCGCGCGCTGCGGTCGACCCCGAAGCGGGTGCAGAGCGCGTCGAGGCTGTGCTTGGCGCCCGGATGGCGCTGGCGGGCGATCGCCAGCGTGTCGACCATCCGGCTGGTGCAGACCAGAGGCCGGCCGCAATTGTTGAGCTCGTGGTTGATGAAGGCGAAGTCGAAGCCGGCATTGTGGGCGATCATCGGCGAATCGGCGATGAATTCGAGCAGCTCCTCGGCCTTGTCGTGAAAGCGCGGCTTGTCGGCCAGAAAGCGGTCGGACAGGCCGTGGACCGACTCGGCGCCGCTCGGCATCGGGCGGCCGGGGTTGAAATATGCGTGCCAGGTCCGCCCCGTCTCGCAGCGGTTGACGAGCTCGACACAGCCGATCTCGACCATGCGGTCGCCGGTGAGCGGGCTCAGGCCCGTGGTTTCGGTGTCGAAGACGATTTCCCGCATCTCGGCCCTGTTATGAATCCCGCGGGCCCGTCAGACAAGCGAGGATGCGGCGAACCGCTCGTCGCGTTTCGTCGAGCGAAGTGCCGGTATCGACGACGAAATCCGCCCGCGCGCGCTTCTCCCGGTCGGGCAGCTGGCGGCCAAGGATCCGGTCGAGTTTTTCCGGCGTCATCCCCGGCCGCGCGAGCACCCGTTCACGCTGCACTTCCTCAGGAGCCGAGACGACCGCCACCTTGTCGACGTCCTTCCAGCCGCCCGCCTCGAACAACAAGGGGATGTCGAGGACGACCAAAGGTGCGTCCGCATGAGCGGCGAGGAACGCCTCCCGCTCGCGCGCGACCGCAGGGTGAACGAGCTGCTCCAGCGTGCGCAGCTTTCCCGGTTCGCCAAGCACTCGTTCCGCGAGCGCGCTGCGATTGACCCCCGCCGCACCGGTAGTGCCGGGAAAATGCGCCTCGATTTCGGCGACGAGCGCGCTTTCCGGCCCCTGCAGAAAATGCACCGCCGCGTCGGCGTCGAACAAGGGCACACCTTCCTCCGCGAACATGCGCGCCACGGTCGACTTGCCCATGCCGATCGATCCGGTGAGGCCGAGCCGGATCATCGCGCGAGCAGCTCGCGAAGCTCCGGCGTCCACATCGGCTCGGGCGGCGCGCCGAAAAAGTGGGTGAACGCCATGCTGGCCTGGCAGACCAGCATGTCGAGCCCGTCCAGCGTCCGCAGGCCGGCGGCGCGGGCGGTGCGGAGGAGCGCTGTTTCGAGCGGATGGTAGACGAGGTCGAAGACGATGGCGCCGGGACGCAGCGCGGAAATGTCCACTTCGAGCTCCGGATGGCCGGCCATGCCGAGCGGGCTGGCGTTGACCAGCAGATCGGCCGGCGGCGCCGCGCCCAGCGGCCTGACCTCGCCCTCGAGCCCGAAGCGATCGAGGAGCGCGGCCGCCTTGTCCTGCGAGCGGTTCATGATCGTCACCTTTTGCGGCTTCGCCTGGCGCAACTCCTCGAGCACTGCGCGCGCGGCGCCCCCGGCGCCGATCACGACCGTGTCCTTTCCCTCGAGCGACTGCATGAGGGCGAGGTTCACGCCGATCCAATCGGTGTTGAGGCCGCACAGCATCTCGTCGTACCGGACGATCGTGTTCACCGCTCCGATTCGCCGGGCGATCGGGTTCACATCGTCGAGATGCTCTGCGACCGCCTGCTTGAGCGGCATCGTCACGTTGCAGCCTCGCCAGTCAGGATCGGCGCAGCGCTCGGCGAGGTAAGAAGGCAGTTCGGGAGCCGTCACGCGGGTGGCGCGATAGTGGCCCTCGATTCCCATCTGCGCCAGCCAGTGACCGTGGATCGCCGGCGACTTCGAAAAAGCGACCGGATCGCCGATCACTTCGGCAAAAGGCACGCCCATCAGCTTTCCAGCACTCCGCGCTCGCGCAGATAGGCGAGCAAGGGGAGAAGCGGCATGCCCAGGACTGCAAAATGGCTGCCTTCTATGCGCTCGAAAAGCTGCACGCCGGGACCCTCGATCCGGTAGCCGCCGACGCTCCAGCGGATCGCTTCATATTCGCGTTCGAGATAGCGTTCGAGGAAGGCTTCGCCGAGCGGCCGTATGGCGAGCGTCGCCGTCTCGCAATGCCACCAGCGCATCTCCCCGGCTTCGACAGCCACCGCCGCGGAATGGAGGAAGTGGGTGCGTCCGCTCAGCAGCCGCAACTGCGCGAGGGCGTCGGCGCGGGAGGCGGGCTTGGACAACATCGTGCCGTCGTCGAGCTCGAGCGTCTGGTCCGAGCCGATGACGAGATCGCCTTCGCCGGCCCGGGTCGACAGCGCCTTCAGTTGCGCCAGCTCCTCGGCGACGCCGCGCGCATCGAAGCCGGCCGCTTCCAGCCCAGCCTTGGCCGCTTCTTCGTCGAGCTCGGCCTCGACCGTCTCGAAAGCAACGCCGGCCGCGCTCAGAATTGCGCGACGCGCTTCGCTTTTCGAGGCGAGCAGGATTCTCATGGCTCGTTCGCGGCCTCGTAGCGCTCGGTGTAGAGCTTGACGATCGCCAGCGCCGTCTCCTCGATGGAGCGGCGCGTGACGTCGATCACCGGCCAGCCATTGTCGGCGAAGAGGCGGCGCGCGAAGGCGAGCTCGGCATCGACCGCCTCGCGGTCGACATAATCGGTCTCCGGTGCCTGGTTGAGCGAGAGCAGGCGGTTGCGGCGGATCTGGATCAGCCGTTCGGGGTTGGTGGTGAGACCGACGACGAGCGGATGATCGAGCGCGAAGAGCGAGGGCGGCGGCGGCGCTTCCGGGACGAGTGGGATGTTGGCGACCTTGTAGCCGCGGTTGGCGAGATAGATTGCGGTGGGCGTCTTGGAGGTGCGCGAGACCCCGGCCAGGACGATGTCGGCCTCCTCCCAATTGTCGGCGTTGATGCCGTCGTCATGGGCGATGGTGAACTGGATCGCATCGACGCGCGCGAAATAGGCGGCGTCGAGCGCATGCTGCCGCCCCGGGCGTCCCGCCGCTTCCTGACCGAGCACCGCGGAAAGGGCGTGGACGACCGGATCGAGCGCCGAGACGGCATGGATGCCGCGGCGGCGGCATTGCTGCTCGAGCTCGCGGCGGATGACGCTGTTGACGAGGGTGAACAGGACCAGGCCAGGCCGCCGCTCGACGTCGTCGAGCACGCGCTCGAGATGGCCTTCGGAGCGGACCATCGGCCAGAGGTGGCGCTTGATCTCGGTTCCCTCGAACTGGGCGAGGCAGGCATTGGCGATCGTCTCCAGCGTCTCGCCCGTCGAGTCCGAGAGCAGATGGAGGTGGTGCTGGGTCACGCCGCGCCCTTGTGGAAAAGCATGGGGAGATCGCTAGCGAAAGCCTCGGGGCGGTTCCAGCACAAGCGCGCGTCCCCGCTTTTCGGCGACGATCCACAAGCCCGCCCAGAGGGGATGAAAGCAGTCCACAGCATGTGGAAAATGGGGACGGCACGCGGGACTCGGCGGATTTGCTGAGGCTTCGAACGCGTCAAGCTGTTTGCAATTCCGGCACGAGGCAATAAACCCCGGCTTCAGCGCGCCAACCCTTATCTACAATCCTCTTATATAAGACTCTAAATAAGAGAAGAGCGGAGCCCCGAGCCCTTTGACGCACGGTCCAGCCAAGCCCTTGCTCGCCGTGCTGCGAGGCGAGCGAGCGGAGCGAAAGCCGGTCTGGCTGATGCGTCAGGCGGGCCGCTACCTCCCTGAATATCGGGCGCTGAGGGCTGAGAAAGGCGGCTTCCTCAATCTCGTTTACGATTCCGAGGCGGCAGCGGAGATCACGCTCCAGCCGATCCGCCGCTTCGGCTTCGACGGCGCCATCCTCTTTTCCGACATCTTGATCGTGCCCTATGCGCTCGGCCAGGAACTGGCCTTCGAGGCCGGCGAAGGGCCCCGCCTGAGCCCAACCCTCGTCGAGACCGATCTCGACGCCCTGGAGGCCGTTCCGGGGCGCCTGGAGCCCATTTATGCGACCGTGGCGAAGGTGAAGGCGGCGCTTCCGGCCGAAACCACGTTTCTGGGCTTTGCGGGCAGCCCCTGGACGGTCGCAACCTACATGGTCGCCGGCCGCGGCTCGAAGGAGCAAGGCGAAGCGAGGCGGCTCGCTTACGGCGATCCCGGCCGGTTCGGCGCGGCGATCGAGCGGGTTGCGGCCATGACCGTCGACTATCTCTCCGGACAGATAAGCGCCGGCGTCGAGGCGGTGCAGCTGTTCGACAGCTGGTCGGGCAGCCTTTCGCCGGCCCAGTTCGAGCGCTGGGTGATCGCACCGACGGCGGGCATCGTCGCGGCGCTGAAGGAACGCCATCCGGATGTGCCGGTGATCGGCTTTCCCAAGGGAGCCGGCGGCAAGCTCGGTCCCTATGCGCGCGAGACCGGCGTCGATGCGATCGGTCTCGACGAGACGGTCGACCCGGTCTGGGCGGCGCGCGAGCTTTCCGCGGGCCTGCCCGTCCAGGGCAATCTCGACCCGCTCGCGCTGATCGCCGGCGGTGATGTGCTGGAAGCCGCGGTCGCCCGCATCCTTGCAGCCTTCGAGGACCGCCCCCATGTCTTCAACCTCGGGCATGGCATCCTGCCGGACACGCCGCTCGCCCATGTCGAGCGCCTGCTCCAGCTGGTGCGCCGCTAATGCCTACCCTCGATTTCGATACGGCTCTGCTCGTGACCTATGAATGGATCAAGGCCGCCCATCTCATCTTCGTGATCTTCTGGATCGCGGGCCTGTTCATGCTGCCGCGCTACTATGTCTACCACCAGGAAGCGCCCGCGGGCTCGGCCGAGGAGAAGAAGTGGGTCGAGCGCGAAGCCAAGCTCCGCAACATCATCATCACGCCGGCGATGATCATGGTCTGGCTGCTCGGCCTGACTCTCGCCTACATCCTGGATGCCTGGGCGCAGACCTGGTTCCTGCTCAAGCTGGCTTTGGTCGTCGGCCTCTCCGCCTATCACGGCTGGATGATCGGCTACGGACGCAAGCTCGCCCGCGGCGAACGCCCGGTCGACGGCCGCACCCTGAGGCTGATGAACGAGATCCCCGGCGTCGCCGCCGCAGCGATCGTCATCCTCGTCATCGTCAAGCCTTTTTCCGCCTGAGCCCCGGGGGCCCCGCCGCGCCTTGACTTGGTTTAGGGCGGAGCCTAACTCCGCTTCCATCGTTCGCTCGCCGTCCTGCGCGGGCAACAATCCGCCCGGACCGTCCTCAACGTTCTTTGGCGAGACGATTTTCTTTTTCCGGATATTCCCATGCATCTCAACGATCTCAAGCAGAAGACCCCGGCCGAATTGGTCGCCATGGCCGAGGAGCTCGGCATCGAGGGCGCGTCGACCCTGCGCAAGCAGGAGCTGATGTTCTCGATCCTCAAGGTCCGCGCCGAGAACGGCGAGGAGATCATGGGTCTGGGCACGATCGAGGTGCTCCAGGACGGCTTCGGCTTCCTGCGCTCGCCCGACAGCAATTATCTCGCCGGCCCGGACGACATCTACGTCGCGCCGAACCAGGTGAGGAAGTTCGGGCTCCGCACCGGCGACACGATCGAAGGCGAGGTCCGCGGACCCAAGGACGGCGAGCGCTATTTCGCTTTGACTCGCCTGGTGAAGGTCAATTTCGACGATCCGGACGCGGTCCGCCACCGCGTCAATTTCGACAATCTCACGCCGCTCTATCCCGACGAGAAGCTGAGCCTCGATCCCGGCGATCCGACCGTCAAGGACAAGTCGGCCCGCGTCATCGACATCATCTCGCCGCAGGGCAAGGGCCAGCGCGCCTTGATCGTGGCGCCGCCCCGCGTCGGCAAGACGGTCCTGCTCCAGAACATCGCCAAGGCGATCACCGACAATCATCCCGAAGTCTTCCTGATCGTCCTCCTGATCGACGAGCGGCCGGAGGAAGTGACCGACATGGAGCGCTCGGTGAAGGGCGAGGTCATCTCCTCGACATTCGACGAGCCCGCCTCGCGCCACGTCCAGGTCGCCGAGATGGTGATCGAGAAGGCCAAGCGCCTGGTCGAGCACAAGAAGGACGTCGTCATCCTGCTCGATTCGATCACCCGCCTCGGCCGCGCCTACAACACCGTGGTGCCGAGCTCCGGCAAGGTGCTGACCGGCGGCGTCGATGCCAACGCTTTGCAGCGTCCGAAGCGCTTCTTCGGCGCCGCGCGCAACATCGAGGAAGGCGGCTCGCTCTCGATCATCGCCACCGCCTTGATCGACACCGGCTCGAAGATGGACGAGGTCATCTTCGAGGAGTTCAAGGGCACCGGCAATTCCGAGATCGTGCTCGACCGCAAGGTCGCCGACAAGCGCATCTTCCCCTCATTGGACGTCGGCAAGTCCGGCACCCGCAAGGAGGAGCTGCTCGTCGACCAGGCGACGCTCTCCAAGATGTGGGTCCTCAGGCGCATCCTCATGCAGATGGGGACAGTCGACGCGATGCAGTTCCTTCTCGACAAGATGAAGGATTCCAAGACCAACGAGGACTTCTTCGCCTCGATGAACCAGTAGCGCCGACGGGCGCCCGCTTTTTCAGGGAATCAGCACGGTCGAGCCGGTCGTCGCGCGCGACTCGATCGCCCGGTGCGCCTCGGCAACGTCGCGGAGAGGGTAGCGGGCACCGATCCGCGCCCTCACGATTCCACGCTCGACCATGGCGAACAGCCGAGCCGCGCAGGCCCGCATTTCCTCCGGAGTCGTCGCATAATCTCCAAGCGTCGGCCGGGTGACGAAGACCGAGCCGGCGCGGCTGAGGTCGAGCGCGCTGAACGGCGGCACCGGTCCCGAGGCGTTGCCGTAGCTCACGATCAGCCCGCGCCTCGCCACGCAGGCGAGCGACGCCTGCCAGGACGCCGCTCCGACACCGTCGAGGACCACGGGCACGCCCTCGCCTCCGGTCAGGGCGCGCACTTCGCCCGCAAGCGCGTCCATCGGGCAGGAAAGCGCATGATCCGCACCGAGCTCGCGGGCGATCGCGGCCTTTTCCTCGCTCCCGGCATGAGCGATCACCGTCGCCCCCACCGCCTTCAGCCATGGCACGAGGATCGACCCCACGCCGCCCGCCGCCGCATGGACCAGCACCGCCTGCCCCGCCTGCACCCCCGCGCAGCGTTCGACCAAATACTCGGCCGTCGCCCCCTTCAGCATGAGCGCCGCGGCATCCTCGGCCGAAAGAGACTCCGGCAGGCGCACGAGCCGCTCTGCCGCAACATTTCGATGCGACGCATAGGCGCCGAGCGGCCCGGTGAAATAGCCGACGCGGTCTCGCTCCCGAAACCCGGTCACGCCCTCTCCCACCGCCTCGACCACCCCCGCCGCCTCGTTGCCAAGGCCGGAGGGAAGCGCGAGCGGATAGAGCCCGCTGCGATAATAGGTGTCGATGAAGTTGAGCCCCACCGCTTCGTGCCGGACGAGCACTTCGCCGGGTCCGGGTCGCGGAATATCCATGTCCCGCAGCTCGAGCACCTCGGGCCCGCCGGTGCGGACGATCTGAATGGCATGGGCTTTGGTCATGGGCGCCGTTTCCAGGTCGTCATCCCGGCGGAGGCCGGGATCTCAGCGGGTGAAAAGCGCGGGCGTTTTTGGAGGACACCCCGCATAGGCTCTGTCGCCTATCATCCCCCGATATCCCGGCTCGCCGGGATGACGTGTCTCGCCAGCCACCCGCTCCTCACCCGATATGCTCCCTGAAAAACGCCTCGGTCCTTGCATCCGCCAGTGCCGCCGCCTCCTCGCTTCGCCGCTTGCCCATCTCGGCCGCGAAGCCGTGGTCCTCGCGCGGATAATCGTGGAGAGTGACGCGCGGATGATCGTCCAGGGCCTCGTGCATCTTCGCCTGGGTCTCGGGCGGGACGAAGCCGTCGGCCCCGGCGATGTGGAGCATCAGGGGCCGCGCGATGGCATTCTTCTCGTGAAGCAGGCTGTCGAGACCGACGGCGTAGTAACCGACGCTGGCGTCCACATCCGTGCGCGCCGCGGTCATGTAGGCGAGCCGTCCGCCGAGGCAGTAGCCGACGCAGCCGACCTTGCCGCCTTCCGATAGCCGCGCGCGCGCGGCGCGGATCGCGGCCTCGATATCCTGGATCCCCCGATCCTGGTCGAATCGGCCCATCAGGCCCAGCGCCTCCTCGAACTGATCCGGCACGTCGGGATCGAGCTCGACGCCGGGCCGGAGGCGCCAGAACAGGTCCGGTGCGATCGCGAGGTACCCGAGCGCGGCCCAGCGATCGCACTTGCGCCTTATGCCCTCGTTGACGCCGAAAATCTCCTGGATGACGACGATCGCGGCGCGCGGGGCGCCTTCGGGTTCGGCCAGATAGGCGCCGAAGCTTTCGCTGCCCTCCAGCGTCCGGATCTCGATCATCTTGGCTCTCCTTTCCTGCGCAGCGGGCCTATAGAGCCGCGCGGGAGGAGACGCCATGATGCTCACGCCAGGGATCGCCGAAACATCCCGGATAGCAAGACCCTTGCTGGGATTGCAGGACCCGGCGCCGGTCCGTGCGGCCTGCGGCCCCCGGAGATGGGGCCGGGAGATCGATCCAATCGCGCCGCCGTCCCGGTGAACGACACGATCTTCGCGCTCTCCTCCGGCACACCGCCCGCCGCCATCGCGTTGGTGCGGGTGAGCGGCCCGTGCGCCGATGCGGCGCTGGCCGCCCTGACGGGGCTTCGGCCGGAGCCGCGACGGGCAGTGGTGGCTACGGTCCGCGCCAATGGCGGCGAGGAGCTCGACCGGGCGATCGCGATGCGCTTTCCGGCGCCGGGAAGCGCCACCGGCGAAGACGTGGCCGAGCTTCACCTCCACGGCGGCCGCGCCGTCGTCGCGGCGGTGCTGGCCGCGCTGGCGCAGGTGCCCGGGCTGCGCCCCGCCGAGCCCGGCGAGTTCACCCGGCGCGCCTTCGAAAATGGCCGCATCGACCTTGCCGAGGCGGAAGGGCTCGCCGACCTCCTCGCCGCCGAGACCGAGGCCCAGCGCAAGGCCGCGCTCGCTCTCGCCGGCGGCGCGCTCAGCCGGCAGGTGGAGCGCTGGCGCACGGAAATCCTGGATCTCGCGGCGGCCGTCGAGGCCGTCTTGGACTTCGCCGACGAGGCCGACGTCGCCGATGCGCTTCCCGCGGCCTGGCGCGACCGGCTCGAGCGGGCGCGAGGCGACATTGAGGCGGTGCTGGCGCGACCCACGACGCAGCGCCTCCGCGACGGCGTCCGGGTCGTCATCGCCGGCCCGCCCAACGCAGGAAAGTCCAGCCTTCTCAATGCGTTGGCAGGGAGGGACGCAGCGATCATCTCGCAAGTCGCCGGCACGACGCGCGACCTCGTCGAGGCACCTACCGCGATCGGCGGTGCCGCGTTCCTGCTCATCGACACTGCGGGGCTGCGCGAGGTGGAAGACCCGATCGAAGCGATCGGCGTCGGCCGCGCCCGCGGCGCAATTGCAGGCGCGGATCTGGTTTTGTGGCTTGGTGAGGCAGAGCGCGCGCCGGAAGGGGCGATTCGCGTTCACGCGAAATCAGACCTTTTCCCTCCGAGTGCTGAGGCGGACGTCGCCATTTCTGTCGTGACGGGACAGGGCCTGGACGATCTTGTCGCACTCCTCGGGGTCCGTGCGGGGGCGTTGGTGCCGCAGGAGAACGAGCTAGCGGTGAACCGGCGGCACCGGGACTTGCTCGCCACCTGCTCCGAGTGCCTGGGGATGGCGGCGGAAGCTTCCGACTTTTTGGTGTCGGCAGAAGCGCTTCGGCGGGCTCGAGTCGCGCTCGATCGCGTCACCGGCCGCGCCGGCGTCGAAGATATGCTCGATAGCCTCTTCGGTCGCTTCTGCATCGGCAAATGAGGTTGTTCCACGTGGAACATCCCAATAAATGCGAAGCATGAGCGAGAAGTTCGACATCGTCGTCGTCGGCGGCGGTCACGCCGGGGTAGAGGCGGCGGCCGCGGCGGCCCGCATGGGCGCGGCGGTGGCGCTCGTGACCTTCTTGCGCAGTCAGATCGGCACCATGTCCTGCAACCCGGCGATCGGCGGCCTCGGCAAGGGCCACCTGGTCCGCGAAGTCGATGCGTTCGACGGCCTGATCGCGCGCGCGGCGGACCGCGCAGGAATTCACTATCGAATGCTGAACGCGAGCAAGGGCGCCGCCGTGCGCGGGCCTCGCGTGCAGGCGGATCGCAAGCTGTTCCGGGCCGCCGTCGAGGAGGTGGTTTCAGGGCAGGCCGGCCTGACTGTCGTCGAGGGGGAAGCCACATCTCTGCTGCTCGAGGGCCGCCGCGTAACGGGGGTCGAGGTGAGCGGGCGCCAGTTGACTGCCAAGGCCGTGGTCCTGGCGACCGGCACGTTTCTCGGCGCGAAGCTGCATTTCGGAATGGCCAGCCACGCCGGGGGCCGGGTCGGCGAGCGCGCGGCGACCGAGCTCGCCGGGCAGCTGCGTGCATTGGCGTTACCGCTCGCCCGGCTCAAGACGGGGACCCCGCCGCGGCTGGACGGCCGCACCATCGACTGGGCGGCGCTGGAGAGGCAGGAATCGGACGCTGAGGACTGGACGATGTCGCCGATGAGCGGAGGGCGCACCACGTCGCAGCTCTTCTGCGCGATCACCCGGACCAATGGCCGTACCCACGCCATGATCCGCGCATCGCTCGATCGCTCGCCTTTGTTCGCCGGCGAGATCGGCGGCGTCGGGCCGCGTTACTGCCCGTCGATCGAGGACAAGGTCCACCGCTTCGCCGACCGGGACGGCCACCAGGTCTTCCTCGAGCCCGAGGGCCTGGACGACGTCGCCGTCTATCCCAACGGTATTTCGACCTCGCTGCCGGAGGATGTCCAGCTCGAGCTGGTGCGCTCGATGGCGGGCCTGGAGCGCGCCCGGATCCTCCAGCCGGGCTATGCCGTCGAATACGACCATGTCGATCCGCGCATCCTGGAGCCCACGCTCGGCGTGCGCGACGTCGAGGGCCTCTATCTCGCCGGCCAGATCAACGGCACCACCGGCTATGAGGAAGCGGCGGCGCAGGGCCTGATTGCGGGTTTGAATGCCGCGGCGTGGGCTTCGGGCAGCGCGCCGATCCTCCTCGACCGCGCCGAATCCTATATCGGCGTCATGATCGACGACCTCATCCTCCAGGGAGTGACGGAACCCTACCGGATGCTGACCGCACGGGCCGAGTATCGCCTGTGCCTGCGCGCCGACAATGCCGAGACGCGCCTAACCCCGCTGGCGATCGCAGCGGGCTGCGTCTCGGCGGAGCGGCGGCGGCACTTCGAGGCGGCGCAGCGGGCGCGCAGAGCGATCGAGGCGCTGCTCGATCGCGTCTGCTCTGCGCGGGAGCTGCAAGAGGCCGGAGCCGGCGTGCGAGAGGAGGGGGTGCGGCGACCGCTCTCGGAATGGCTCCGCTTTCCCGAACTGGACTCCCATGCGCTCCGTCGCCTCGTCCCTGCGCTGCGGTCGTTCTTGCCGCGGCTCCTCGACGAATCCGTACAGGATCATCGATACGCTCCCTATGTCGAGCGCCAGAAAGCCGAGGTGAACCGGCTACGCGTCGACGAAGCGGTCCGGATTCCGGATGGACTGGATTATGCGGGAATTGCCGGTCTTTCGCATGAGATGGTGGAGCGCCTGTCGAGTGCGCGCCCGACCACATTGGGCGCCGCCGGGCGAGTGCGAGGCATCACTCCGGCCGCTTTGAGCGCGATCCTCGTCCACTCGCGGCGCCAGGCTGCCTGAGTGGACGAGGAAGCTGCGCGAGAGCAGGTCGGTCGCGATTTCGATGTTCCACGTGAAACAATGGAGCGGCTAGACGCTTTCGTTCGCCTTCTGCGGGAGGAAAGTCGCAACCAAAACCTCGTTTCGGCCGCCAGCCTAGCCAATATATGGCAGCGCCACGTTCTGGATTCCGTCCAATTACTGAAATGGTGTCCGGCTCCGGCCACGTCGTGGATCGATCTGGGTACCGGCGCAGGCTTTCCCGGCCTCCTCGTCGCTGCGCTCCACGGGTGTCGGGTGACGCTGGTCGAGGAGCGCAAGTTGCGCGCCGAATTCCTGCGCAGAGCTGCTTTGCTGCTCGGCGTCGACGTCCGCACGGACATCGTGGCGAGCCGCGTCGAGCGCATGGACCGGCGCGTTTTCGACGTGATCAGTGCTCGCGCGTTTGCTCCTCTGCCGAAGCTGCTCGAGCTCGGCGCGCGCTTTTCCACAGCAAAGACGCGCTGGATCCTCCCAAAGGGCCGCAATGCGCGTTCGGAACTGGATGCGGCCCTTTCTTCGTGGCAGGGTGACTTCCGCATCGAGCCGAGCCTCACCGATCCCCAAGCCGGGATCATCGTGGCGACAGGCGTCAAGAGGAAGCGCGGATGATCCGGATCGCGGTCGCGAACCAGAAGGGCGGAGTCGGCAAGACGACCACTGCGATCAACCTCGCCACCGCGCTCGCCGCGACCGGCTGGAAGGTGATGCTGATCGATCTCGATCCGCAGGGCAATGCGTCGACCGGGCTCGGCGTGACCCAATCGCAGCGCGAGCGCTCGAGCTACGAGCTGCTGACCGGACAATGCGGCGTCGAGGAGGCAGTGGTAGCGACGCGGGTCCCGCGACTCGACCTCATCCCGGCGACCGTCGATCTTTCCGGGGCAGAGATCGAACTCATTGATTTTGAACGAAGAACGCATCTTCTCGACGATGCGTTCAACGCTCTGCCGCCGGGCCGTTGGGATCTCTGCCTGATCGACTGTCCGCCTTCGCTCGGCCTGCTCACGGTCAATGCGCTGGTCGCCGCTCGTTCGATCCTGGTGCCGCTGCAGACCGAATTCTTCGCCCTCGAGGGGCTCAGCCAGCTCCTCCAGACGATCGAGCGCATCCGTGCCCGTTTCAATCCGGAACTCTCGCTGCTCGGGGTCGCCTTGACGATGTTCGACAAGCGCAACCGCCTCTCGACGCAGGTCAGCGACGACGTTCGCGCCTGTCTCGGCAAGATCGTGTTCGAGACGGTGATCCCGCGCAACGTGCGCCTGTCGGAGGCGCCGAGCCACGGCATCCCCGCCCTCATCTACGACCACCGCTGCTCCGGGTCGGAAGCCTATATGGCCCTCGCCCGCGAGCTGATCGGGCGCCTACCCAAGCGCGAGCCCCAGCCGGCGGAGGCGGCATGAGCGACGAGCCTGCCTCCCGCCGCCGCCCGTCCGGGCTCGGGCGGGGCCTGTCGTCCCTGCTCGGCGAGGCCGCCCAGGAGGCGCCCGTCGACGGCAGCGGAGGCGGCGCGCAGCGCGGCGGCATACAGATGGTCCCGATCTCCAGCATCGAGCCGCACCCGGAGCAGCCGCGCCGCGTCTTCGACGAAGCAGCACTCGCCGAGCTCGCCGAGTCGATCCGGTCCCGGGGCGTCATTCAGCCCATCGTCGTGCGTCCCCACGGCCCCCGCTTCCAGATCGTCGCCGGCGAACGCCGCTGGCGGGCGGCGCAGAAGGCCCGCCTGCACGAGATCCCGGCGATCGTGCGCGAGCTCGACGACGAGCAGACGCTCGAAGTGGCGCTGATCGAAAATATCCAGCGCCAGGACCTCAACGCGATCGAAGAGGCGAAAGGGTATAAGCGCCTGGTCGACGATTTCGGCCACACCCAGGAAGAGCTCGGCCGGCTCGTCCACAAATCGCGAAGCCATGTCGCTAACCTACTGAGATTGCTCGACCTTCCGCCAGCCGTGCAGGACCTGGTCGGATCCGGGAAGCTCAGCATGGGCCATGCCCGCGCGCTGATCCCCGCCGAAGATCCGGCAGCGCTCGCGGAGGAGGTGGTGAAGCGCGGCCTGTCGGTGCGGGAAACCGAAAAGCTCGTTCGCGGCGGCCGCCCGCGCCAGCTCCGCCTCGGCCCGATGGAGTATAAGGGTGCCGACGCCGACGTTGCCGCGCTCGAGCGGCAATTGGGCGATATGCTCGGGCTCAACGTCACCATCAGGCATGCGGCCAAGGGGGGTAGCGTCGCGCTCGCCTATACGACCCTCGACCAGCTCGACATGATCTGCCAGCGCCTCAGCGGCGAGAAGATCTGAGCGGCACCGCGCGCGCCTTTCTTGGTCCTATCGCAGCCGCGCGGCCTGGCGGGAGATGGCGAACAATTCCTCGTCGACGGCGAGGGCGCCGAGGCCGCCCGAGGCCTTGACCTGGCGTTCCGCCTCCACCAGCCGCGTGACGCTTTTCGCCAGCAGGTTCGATCGCCACCGCCCGATTTGCCCGGCGACCGCTTCTTTTTCCTTCCAGAATATGGACTTGGCAGCAGGTGACGCCATGACGGCACCGACCCCGTTGCCGGCTTCGACCTCGGCGCGCAGCCGGCTCAGCAGCACCATCCGGCGCAGCATCGCGCGGATCAGGGGAATGCCCTCGATCCCTTCGCTGCGAAGGCGCGCCAGCTCGGCCGCGAGCGTCTCGCTATTGCCCGTGACGACACTGTCGACGAGGCGGCCGAGGTCACCCTCCTCGCTGGCGGCGCCGATCGCGTCGATCGCGTCATGGTCGATCTCGCGCGGCGCCTCGGGGGCGGCGTCTGCGAACAAGGCGAGCTTGCGCAGCTCCTGCTCGGCGACCGCCCGATTGCCGGCGCAGGCGTCGGCGATGCGGCGGGCGAGGCCGGGCCGGAGGATGAGGCCCTCCGCCCGCGCCAACTCGGCCACCATGCGCTCGGCGTCCCGCCCTTCCGGGACGTAGCTGGCGCACGCCAGCGCTGCGGGGTGCGCGAGCGCGAGCTTGAGAAGCTTCGACGTCGGCTTGATCGCGCCGGCGACGAGGGCGACAGGATTGCCCGCGGCAGGCGCCTCGATCAGCGCCTCCAGAGCGGCCAGCACCTCCTCGCCGGCCGGCTCGACGACGATATAGCGCGCCCCTCCGAACAAGGAGATCGACGCCGCTTCGTCGGCAAGCCGCGCCGGGTCGCTCTTGAGCTCGCCGCCGCTGAAATCGACGCGCTCGGCCCCATCGCCCATCGCCGCGGCGAGCGCCTTGACGAGCGCGCGGCTGCCCGCTTCGTCCGGGCCGTGAAAGAGGAAGAAGAGCGTCTCCGCCGGGGATTGGAGCGCGCGCTCGACCTGCGGGCGGCTCGCCTTCATCTGCGGTCGCCGGTCCGCGCCGCGTACAGAGCGAGGCGGCTTACGATCTGGTCGGCGATCTCGCGGCTGAGCCGTTCGAGCGCGGTCTGTTCGGCAGCCACCGTAGCATATTCGGAGCTCACCACGTCGATGCCGGCGTCCGAGCCCGCCGTCGCGTCGACCAGCACAGTGCCGAGCGAAGCATCGACCAGCCGGTAGCGCGCACGCAGCGTCCGCCGCTCGCGCGTGACCGCGTCGTCGGAGCGGATGCCGAAGCCGGTAATCTGGTCGTCGAGCTCGACCTCGAGCCGATAGCGCGGCTGGACCCCCTCCGGCGCCTGCAGCCGGTCCAGCAAAGCGGTGCGGACGAGCCATCCCGCGCGGCCGGGAATCGGCCCGACCTCGACCGAGCGCAGCGACTGCGCGACAGCCCCCTGCCCGCCGCCCTGGTAGAGCGGGCGAAGGCCGCATGCGGAAAGGGCGAGGGAGGCCGCCAAGGACAGTACGGCCGATCGCGCCCACCCCCATAGGGGCTGAGCCTGCCGAAGCCCATTGCTTCTCCTCGGCTGCGGGACACAAGGCAGGGCTTCGACGAGCGAACCCCGAACGGGGTCTCGGCTGGATGGCGCGGCGCTCATGCGACCAGGTTCACGAGGCGATCGGGCACGACGATGACCTTGCGCGGCACCTTGCCGTCGAGGCTGCGCACGATCTTCTCCGAGGCCAGGGCCATTTCCTCGAGCGCTTCGCGCGGCGCGCCTTTGGGCACGATCAGGGTGTCGCGCAGCTTGCCGTTGACCTGGATCGCGACCGTAACCTGGTCCTCGACGAGAAGCGCCGGATCCGCCTCCGGCCAGGCAGCGTCCGCGATCAGCCCCTCATTGCCGAGCGCGGCCCAGGCCTCCTCGGCGACGTGGGGGATCATGGGTGCGACGAGCAGGAGCATGTTGCGCGCCGCCTCGGCCCGATCGGCGGAAGGCGGCGCCTTTTCGACGGCATTGGCCAACTCGTATAGGCTGGCGACCGCCTTGTTGAAGGCAAGCGCCTCGATGCTGCCACCGACGGCGGCGATCGTCTGGTGGGTCTTGCGGCGGAGGATGCGATCCTCGCCCTGTTCCGTCGCCCCCGCGGTCGCGAGGCGCCACAGGCGCTGGACGAAGCGCCAGGCTCCCTCGATGCCGTCCTCGTTCCAGGCCAGGTCGCGTTCGGGCGGGCTGTCCGAAAGCATGAACCAGCGGACCGCGTCGGCGCCATATTGATCCACGATCGGCTCGGGATCGACTCCGTTGCGCTTCGATTTGGACATGGCCTGGGGCCGGCCCACGTCGAGCGTCTCGCCGGTCGCGGCCAGCACCAGCCGTCCCTCCCGCTCCTCGACCTCGTCAGGGGCAACCCAACGGCCATCGGGCGCCCGATAGGTCTCATGGGTCACCATGCCCTGGGTGAAGAGGCCCTGGAACGGCTCCTCGATGTCGAGCCTGCCGATCCGGTGCAGCGCCCGCGTCCAGAAGCGGGCGTAGAGCAGATGGAGAATCGCATGCTCCACTCCGCCAATATATTGGTCGACGGGCAGCCAGGCCTCGGCCGCGTCCTTGTCGAACGGGCGGTCGGCGGGCTGGCTGGCGAAGCGGATGAAATACCAGGACGAATCGACGAAGGTGTCGAGCGTGTCGGTCTCGCGCCGCGCCGCACCCCCGCATGCCGGACAGGCGGCCTTGTTCCAGCTCGGGTGGCGGTCGAGCGGATTGCCCGGCTTGGCGAAGTCGACGTCCTCGGGCAATACGACCGGCAGGTCCTCGCGCGGCACGGCGACCGGGCCGCACCGTTCGCAATGGACGATCGGAATTGGCGTCCCCCAGTAACGCTGGCGCGACACGCCCCAGTCGCGCAGCCGCCAGACGGTCGTGCCCTCGCCCCAACCGTCCGCCTCGGCGCGGCGCACGATCTGCGTCTTCGCCTCTTCGACCGACAGGCCGTCGAGAAAGCGGGAATTGACGATTATCCCGCCGCCGCTGTCCGCCTCGCCTGCCAAGGGCCTGCTCGCCTCCTCGGCCGAGGAGGCGACGACGCGCCGGATCGGCAGGCCATATTTGGTCCCGAACTCGAAATCGCGCTGGTCGTGGCCGGGCACGCCGAAAATCGCGCCCGTGCCATATTCCATCAGCACGAAGTTCGCGACCCAGACGGGAAGCGTCCACTCGGGATCGAGCGGATGGACGACCCGTATGCCGGTGCCGAAACCCTTCTTCTCGGCCGTCTCGATCGCGGCGGCCGTGGCCGCGCCCTGTTTGCATTCCGCTAGGAAGGCGGCGAGCGCCGGATCTCCCTCGGCGAGCGCGGCCGCGATCGGGTGATCGGGCGAGATCGCCGCGAAGCTCGCGCCGAAGATCGTGTCGGGACGGGTCGTGAAGACGTCGAGCGAATCGTGCCCGGCCAGGGTCTCCGCCATCCGGAATCGGAAGCGCAGGCCCTTGCTCCTGCCGATCCAGTTCTCCTGCATCAGCCGTACTTTGTCCGGCCAGTCGTCGAGCGCGCCGAGCCCCTCGAGCAGCTCCTCTGCGAAATCGGTGATCCTGAGAAACCACTGGCTGAGCTTGCGCCGCTCGACCAGCGCCCCCGATCGCCAGCCGCGGCCACCTTCCACCTGCTCGTTGGCGAGCACGGTCATGTCGACCGGGTCCCAATTGACCTCGCTGTCCTTGCGATAGACCAGCCCAGCTTCGTAAAGATCGAGGAACAGCGCCTGCTCGTGGCCGTAATAAGCCGGATCGCAGGTGGCGAGCTCCCGGCTCCAGTCGAGCGCGAAACCGAGCCGCTTGAGCTGCGCCCGCATCGTTGCGATATTCTGACGCGTCCAGGCGCCCGGATGGACCTTCTTCTCCATCGCCGCATTCTCGGCCGGCATGCCGAAAGCGTCCCAGCCCATCGGGTGGAGCACTTCGAAGCCCTTCATCCGCTTGTAGCGCGCGAGGACGTCGCCCATCGTATAGTTGCGGACGTGGCCCATGTGGATGCGCCCCGAAGGATAGGGGAACATCTCCAGGATGTAGGCCTTGCGGCGCGGGCTGTCGTCGGACGCGCGGAACGTGCCGCGCTCCTCCCAGACTTTTTGCCAATGTGCGTCGGCCGTCAGCGGGTTGAAGCGCATTTCTGGCCTTTTTTGAAAAGCTTAGCGAATGCTTGCGGCTCGGCGCAGGTCGCGGGCGCGGGTCAGGATGATCTCCTCGAGCCGCTGGACCGTGGCCGCCGTCACTGGCGCCTCGAGCCATTGGCCGCCCTGCAGGGTCTGGCGGGACGCGGCGACGCGCAATGCATCGGCACGAAGGTCGGCGTCGAGGATCGTGACGGTCACCTTCACCCGCTCGTTCGGCGAGCTGGGGTTGGCGTACCAGTCGGTGACGATGACGCCGCCGTTCGAATCGGCCTGCGCGAGCGGCGCGAACGACAAGGTGTCGAGCGCGGCCTGCCAGAGATAGGCGTTGACGCCGATCGTCGTCGTCCGGCTGGCGGCGAGATCGGCCGCGCGGCCGCGGTCTTCGGGGGCGTTGCCGAGCGTGCGGCTGATGTCGTCCTGGATGAACTGGCACCCGCCGAGGCTGGCGGCGCCTGCCAAAGCGAGAAGAAGAGAGCGGGCCATTGGGATGTCCTTAGAAACTGAACGCTTCGTCCGCCGTTATAGAGAGCGCCGCGCGGGCGGCAAGCCGTCTCTCGGACAGGCGACGGACGGGAACGCGGACAGGCGCGGGAGGAGGATGGCGGGCCGCATGTGGACAAGATGCAACATGTCGCGACGATTCGGCCACGCCGCGCTCCGCCTCCGCTATGCAAGGGCGGCGGCGGCGACTACATCCAATCGGTGACGGGAGACGAATCCGTGAGGCGTTTCGGGGGCATTGGTGCAGTTGCGGGAACCGCGTTGGTCGCGGCGTCGCTCCTGCTCGCCCCCGCTGCCGCCCAGACGCGCTCCAAAGCGGCGGCGCGCGGCGCCTCTGCGGGCAGCTTCACTCCCGCCGTCGCCGATCCGCGCCTCGCCGCGGCGCTCGCTCGCAGCGGCAATGCAACGCCGCGCTTCCGGCTCACCCCTGCCGCCACGACGGCCGAGCGTCGGCGTCCGGTGCAGGTTGCCATTCGCGCCCGCGCCTCTACGCCGCAGCCCGGCGGGCGCGTACAGACTGCCTCGGCGACTCCGGTCACCGCGATCACGCCTGCGTCCTTCGATCTCGGCGCATCGGTCGGCTGGCGCGGCTTCGCCATTTCCGGCGACGTCGCCGAGACCCGCGACGGTGTCCTCTCCGGGCGCCGCGCCTCGGCGCAGGTCGGCATGAGCTACCGCGCCAACCAGCGCATCACCGCCCGCGTCCAGGCCTCCGCCGAGCAGTCGGAAGGGCGCCAGCGGGTCGTCGCCGAGGATCAGGCCTATGCCGTCGACGTCGGCGGCTCCTATTCGATCGCGCGCAACGTCGACGTGACCGGCGGCGTTCGCTATCGGATCGCCCGCGACCGCCTCGAGCCGCTCGCCACCGACCAGCGCCGCGACAGCCAGGCCGTCTATATCGGCACCGCCTTCCGCTTCTGAGATCGGTCAGGCTGCGGCCCAGGCGTCGATCGCCGCCCATCCATAGGCATTGCCGAGCAGCGCGAATCGCTCTGCGTTCATCCCGCCGAGCGCGATCGCGGGCAATTGCGTGCGAGCCGCAAGCGATTCGAACCCGGCGACGCCGAGCAGCGCTGCGCCCGGATGGCTGCGCGTCGCGAAGACGGGCGCAAGGAAGACCGCCGCCGCGCCTCCCGCCTCCGCTTCCCGGATCTCGGCCAAATCGTGCGCCGGCGCCGTCCGCAGTCCCTCGCCGGGCCCGCGGCCATGACTGCCGTCCGCCCCCCAGGCGCGCGCCTCTGCAGCCGGACCGGCCAGCAACGCCAGCAGATCGGGCCGCCGCGCCCGCACGTCGTCGAACAGGCGCCGCCTGGCCTCGGCGTCGGTCCGATAGTGCCGGAAGACGAGGCCCGCGCCTTCCGGCAGGCGCGCGACGGCCGCGACCAGCCCTTCGCCCAGGCGCTCGTCGGTCATCAGCCAGCAACGCGGCAGAGGGTGGCTTGCATCCATCGCCGTTCCTATAGCAGCCGCGATGGGCGGAGCATCGCAAAGGCTGGACGATGTCCGGGGCCGGATCGGGCGGGCCGCCGCCCTCGCGGGCCGGCCGCCGGGGGAGGTGCGCCTGATCGCCGTCTCGAAGACGCATCCGGCCGAAGCGATCCGGCCTCTGCTCGCGGCGGGACACCGCGTCTTCGGCGAGAACCGGGTCCAGGAGGCCGCCGCGAAATGGCCCGAGCTTCGCGGCGCGTGTCCGGACGTGGAGCTGCATCTGATCGGCCGGCTCCAGTCGAACAAGGCGGAGGAGGCGGTCGCGCTTTTCGATGCGATCCACTCGGTCGACCGCGCCTCCCTCGTCTCGGCGCTCGCCGCCGCCATGGCAAAGGCGGGCCGCACGCCCGATTGCTTCCTCCAGGTCAATATCGGCGAGGAGCCGCAGAAGGGCGGCTGCTCCCCCGCAATGCTTCCGGCCCTGCTCGAGGAAGCGCGCGCGGCTGGGCTTCCGGTCGCGGGCTTGATGGCGATCCCGCCGGCCGCGGTCGAGCCGGCGCCCTATTTCGCATTGCTCGCGAAGCTGGCGCGGCGGCACGGCCTCGCCGGCCTCAGCATGGGCATGTCGGCCGATTACGAGACGGCGGTTACGATCGGCGCCACCCATGTCCGCGTCGGCACCGATCTGTTCGGGGCGCGGGCGTGACCGCGCTTCGGCTCAGCTTGGTACAGCGGATCGTCCGCGCCTTCGTCTCCGCGCGCAGGTTCGCCGCGATGGAGGAGAAGTCGCGGCAATGGACGGTGCAATGCCCCCATTGCGGCTTCGGCCGCTCGGTCTTGGAGCTGGGCGGCATGCGCTACAAGGCGGCCGGAACGCCGCGCCGGCATATGCGCTGTCCGCAATGCGGCAGGAACGGCTGGCACCGGACCCTATGGACCGGCGCCGCGTGACGCTCCGCTGCGACGGCCTGATCTTCGATTTCGACGGGGTCCTCCTCGAAAGCGAATATGCCGGCAACGCCCAGATCGCCGACTATCTGACGCGGTGCGGCCACCCGATCTCGACCGAAGAGACGATGGCGCGCTTCATGGGCCTTGCCCGCGGCGGCCTCACCGACGCGATCGAACATTGGATGGAACGGCCGCTGCCTCCCGATTTCGATGCCGCGCGGGAGGAGGAGGACGCGCGGGTGCTCGAGGAGGGCCTGCCCGCCGTCGCCGGAGCCATCGCGTTCGTGGAGGCGCTCCCCCCGAAGCTGCCGCGGGCGGTCGCTTCATCGAGCTCGAGCCGCTGGATCGCGGCCCATCTCGACCATCTCGGCCTTCGCGCGCATTTCGGCGACATGGTCTTCAGCGGCGCGGAGCATGTCGAACGGGGCAAGCCGGCTCCCGATCTCTATCTCCACGCCGCCCGCGCGATGGGCGTCCCGATCGAGCGCGTCGTCGTCATCGAGGACTCGCCCGTCGGCGTTGAGGGCGCGCTCGCCTCGGGCGCCGAAGTGATCGGCCTGTGCGCCGGCAGCCACTGCCTCGCCGGCCACGACGAGCGCCTGCGCGCCCTCGGCGTTCGGCACATCGCCTCCGGCTTCGAGGAGGTCGCCGCGATGCTGGGCTTTACAGCTGGTGGCCGCTCCTGAGCCGTTTGGCGGCGAGATAGGCTTCGTTGTGCGGATTGCGTCCGCTCTTCAGCGGCACGCGCTCGGCGACGTCGATCCCCTGGTCGACGAGGCCGGCCTCCTTGCGCGGATTGTTGGTGAGGAGGCGCGCGCGCGTCTGGCCCAGCGCCTCGAGCATGCGCGCGGCGACGGCATAGTCGCGCTCGTCGTCGCCGAAGCCGATCCTCAGATTGGCGTCGACCGTATCGAAGCCCTGGTCCTGGAGGGCGTAGGCGCGCAGCTTGTTGGCCAGGCCGATGCCGCGCCCTTCCTGGCGAAGGTAGAGAAGGATGCCCCAGCCCGCCTCGGCGATCGCCTGGAGCGCGTCGCCCAGCTGCGGCCCGCAATCGCATTTGAGCGACTGGAAGACATCTCCGGTTAGACACTCGCTGTGAAGCCGCACCAGCGGGGCCTCACCGGCGGGCTCGCCGATCAGCAAGGCGACGTGCTCCGCTCCGTCGGACGCCGATCGGAAGGCGACGATCTCGGCCGTCTCCGCAGAGCGGATCGGCAGCTTCGCGCGCGCCACGATCCGGAGCGACTCGCCGCGGGCGGCGGAACGGATCGCTTCGGCGGTCACGACCGCGCTGGCGTCGGGAGGTCCGCCGACGAAGAGCGCCGGCAGCAGGCCCGACAGGCGGGCGAGGGTGAGCGCCGCCTCCGCCGTCTCGCCGTCTTCGATCGGACGCGTGCGGAACGGTCCCTTGAGCGGCGTCGCAAGATCGAGCGCGGGATCCGCGACGGCGCGCGCGGCCTCGAGATCGAGCCAGGAGGTTCGCGCGATCCGGACCGGCCCGAGCGGCACGCCGTCGCGCTGGTTGGCGAGCTTGAGGATTGCGGCGCGATGGCCGGAGATGAGCAGGTCCGCGGCGGCCGCGGCGTCGAAGCGCGCGAGACTCTCCTCGTCCGCCGTTTCCACGGCGAGGAAGGCCGCTTCGCCGATCGCGACCGGGGCGCCGCGGCGCAGCGCGTCGATGGCGCGAGCGACGTCGCTGGCGCCGCCGTCGGTCAAATGCGGAACTCGGTCACCAGCGGCACATGGTCCGAAGGCCGCTCCCAGCCGCGGCAGGGCTCATGGACCTTGTGCGCCACCGCGAGTGCGGCGACGTCCCGGGTCGCCCACATATGATCGAGCCGCCGGCCGCGGTCGTTCTTCGTCCAGTCCGGCGAACGGTAGCTCCACCAGGTGAACAGCCGCCCCGGGGCGGGATGGAATCTACGGCCGAGGTCGACCCAGTCGTTGCTCGCCTGGAGCGCCGACAGCGCCTCGACCTCGACGGGCGTGTGGCTGACCACATTGAGGAGCTGCCTGTGGCTCCAGACGTCGCATTCGAGCGGCGCGACGTTGAGGTCGCCGACCAGGATGGTCGGGCATCTGCAGGCTTCGGACCAGCGCGTCATGCGTTCGATGAAGTCGAGCTTCTGGCCGAATTTGACGTTGACCTCGCGATCCGGAACGTCGCCCCCGGCGGGGACGTAGACGTTCTCCAGCCGTATCCCGCAATCGAGGCGCACACCGATGTGGCGGGCTTCGCCGTTCGCCTGCCAGTCGAAGCGGTCCTCTTCGTGCATCGGCACCTTGGAGAGAATGGCGACGCCGTGGTGCATGCGCTGTCCGCAGAGGATGAGATGGTCGTAGCCGAGGTCCCGGAACGGCCCCGCCGGGAAGTCGCAATCGACGACCTTGGTCTCCTGGAGGCAGAGGATGTCGGGCGCCTCCTCGCGCAGGAACTGCTCGACGATGTGGCTCCGCGCGCGGACCGAATTGACGTTCCAGGAGGCGATCTTGAGCGTGACGGACATGGCCGGGGTCTAGCTGCCGGCGGCCGCGCTGTCGATGATGCGGGAGCCGCGCCCGGACATGGAAAGGCCCCCGCTCCGGGGGCGTGGAGCGAGGGCCAACCAAGCGTTGTGACGCGAGGTCAATTGCAAGATCCGGCTCGGGGAACAGGGGGGAAACCCAAGCTGGGGATTCGCAATTGCGATATGTTGCCTATCGAAACCCACCTGTCCGGAGCATGAATGACATAATGTCTCCGGACCCCGGACCCGTCAGCCGCGCGGACCGCCGCGGCGACGCGGATCGGTGAAGCGGAAGGCACTGTCTGCGACCGGCACGTTGAAGCGCTGGTTGGAGAGGCGAATCGTGGTCCGGTTGTTCTGCGCGTCGAGCGTGGTCCATCCCTGCAGGATGAGACCGCCGGGTGCGTTGCCGGACTTGGCGAAGGAAATGGTGATCGTGCCGAACTCGCGGCGGCGGGAATCCCGCGCCTCGACCAGCAGCACCTGGTTGTCATTGCGCACGACCCGCGAGAAGCGCGACAGGTCCTGGTTGGGGTTCAGGAGGACCGACAGCGGCGAATCGTTGATTGGCCAGCGCGAAACCTGGCGCACGTCATAGTCGATGAAATTGAGCGCATTGCCGTCGCCGACGATCAGGATGTTGGCGCTGCGGCCATAGTCGAAGCGCACCTTGCCGGGGCGCTTGATCGAGACGGTGCCGTTCAGCGTCCGCCCGCGGCGGTCGGTCTGGCTGAAATTGGCGGTCATCGTATTGACCGCCCGAAGATGCGCGGTGACCATCGACAGCCCGTTATTCGCCTGCGCCGCGAGCGGCGCGGGAGCGAAAGCGAGAGCGGCGGCAAGCGGGGCTGCGGCCAGAGCGAGCGCGCGGAAACGCAACATGGAAAATACCTCCGTATGGGACAGACTTGCGGGGGATATGGTGTCGCCCCCTTGAATGCCTAGTGAACCCGCCGGTTCCGAACCGTTCAGGCGCCGAACCGCATTCGGAAGGTCACACGAAAGTCTCACCGCCAGCACTTTCCGAGCGTTCGCCGCGTTGGCAGGTGAGCCCATGGCGACACGAAAGGTCTGAATGTTCGCGCTGACCATGGAAGGTCCGTAATTGAGCCGGCGGGCGTTTTTCGAGTACCAGGGAATTGCGACTGCCGTCGAATCGGGGGGCTGTTCCATCCGGCAGGCTAGACCATGAAGGGCATGCTGTAGGAAAGTCGTTTTTTTTCATGAGACAGGACGAGTCTCAGCCCAGCGGGCGCCCTTCGGGGTCGACGAGGACCTCGCGGCGGCCGACATGGTCGGGGGCGCTGACGATGCCTTCCTTTTCCATCCGCTCGATGAGGCGGGCGGCATTGTTGTAGCCGACGCGGAGCTGGCGCTGGAGGTAGGAGGTCGACGCTTTCTGGCTTTCGGCGACGGTCTGCACCGCCTTGCGGAAGAGCTGCGCCTCGGGATCGTCCTCGCCGACCGGCTGGCCCTCGAACATGTAGCCGCCGTCCTCCGGCTCCTCGGTCACCGCCTGGATATAGTCGGGGTGGCCCTGGCCGCGCCAATGCTCGGCGACGAGGCGCACCTCCTCGTCGGACACGAACGGCCCGTGGACGCGGGCGATCTGCTTGCCGCCGGGCATGTAGAGCATGTCGCCCTTGCCGAGCAGCTGCTCGGCGCCCTGCTCGCCGAGGATGGTGCGCGAATCGATCTTCGAAGTCACCGCGAAGCTGATCCGGGTCGGCAGGTTCGCCTTGATGACCCCGGTGATGACGTCGACCGAGGGCCGCTGCGTCGCCATGATCAGGTGAATGCCCGCCGCGCGCGCCTTCTGGGCGAGGCGCTGGATCAGGAACTCGACTTCCTTGCCGGCGGTCATCATCAGGTCTGCGAGCTCGTCGACGATGACGACGATCTGCGGCAGCACCTCGTAATCGAGCTCCTCATGCTCGTAGCGCGGCTGGCCGGTTTCGGGATCGTAGCCGGTCTGGACGCGCCGGCCGAGCGACTGGCCCTTCATCTTGGCCTCGCGGACCTTGGCGTTGAAGCTGGAGAGCTGGCGCACGCCGACGGACGCCATCATCCGGTAGCGCTCCTCCATCTGCTCGACGGTCCATTTGAGCGCGCGGATCGCCTTGGCGGGCTCGGTGACGACCGGGGCGAGGAGGTGCGGAATGTCCTCGTAGATGCTCAATTCGAGCATCTTGGGATCGATCATGATCATTTTGCACTGCTCGGGCGTCAGCCGATAGAGCAGCGACAGGATCATGCAGTTGAGGCCGACCGACTTGCCCGAGCCGGTGGTGCCGGCGACGAGGAGATGCGGCATCGGCGCGAGATCGGCGACGACCGGATCGCCGGCGATGTTCTTGCCGAGCACGATCGGCAGCTGCGCGACCTGGTCCTCGAAGGCGTGGCTGCCGATCAGCTCGGACAGGACCACGCTTTCGCGCTTGGCGTTGGGCAGCTCGATGCCGATCACGCTGCGCCCGGGAATGGTCGCGACCCGCGCCGACAAGGCCGACATGTTGCGTGCGATGTCGTCCGCGAGCGAAATCACCCGGCTCGCCTTGATCCCGCTCGCCGGCTCGAGCTCGTACATGGTGACGACCGGGCCGGGGCGGACCTCGACGATCTCGCCCTTCACCGAAAAGTCTTCGAGCACCGATTCGAGCAGGCGCGCATTGCGTTCGAGGCTGGCCTTGTCGAGCGTCCCGGCAACCGGCGGCGGCGCCGGGTTGAGCAGATCGATCGAAGGCAAGGTGTAGCTGTCGCCCAGCGCGAGCGAGGGCTGGCGCTCGCGGCTCGAGCGCTTTTTCTCGGGCGCCCGCGAGGGCTCCGCGATGATCGGCGTGCGCGCCTCGGTCGCGGCGACGACCTGGCGGCGGGCCGGCCGATCCAGGGATTCGGCCGGATCGTCCGCGGCTTGTCCGTCCCTGTCCCCGCCCGCGCCGCGGAGCGGACGGCGGGAGGCGACCCAGTCGCGTTCCTCCCGGCTGAGACCGAGGCCGAGATAGCAAAGCACCGCGCCGGCAAGTGCGGTGAGCGCCACGACCACGACACGGAACGGCTCGACGATGCCCGGCTCGCCGATCGCGCCGAGGCCGCGCTCGATCAGGCTGGACAATATCAGGCCGGTCACGCCGCCCCAGCCGGCGGGCAGGCCGTTCACCGCGCCGGGAACCTGGAGGGCGGCCGCCGTCCCTGCGAACGCGATTCCCGACGCGCTGAGGAGGACGAGGCGTTTCCAGCGCCGGCGCGGGGCGGCGAGAGCGAAGCGCAGCCCGGTGAGGAAGAGAAGCGGCAGGAGCAGCGCGGAGAGTGGCCCGAACAAGGTAAGCAAGAGGTCCGCGGTCCACGCGCCGGGCGCGCCCGTCCAGTTCTGAACGGGTCCGCCGGCCTCGGTGTTGAGCGACGGATCGGTCGGCCGGTACGTGGCGAGCGCGACGGCGGCCGCCAAAGCGGCGGCCGCGAGCGCGCCGCCGCCGACGACGCGAAACCCTTTGCGCGCGCTGCGCTCGGCCCCTTCCCGCCACTGGCCGAGGCGCCCCGGGCGGCCCTTCCGTGCTGCTGCAGTGGCCAAAACCGTGCCCCGAATGTTCCCGCTTTAACCTACATGCGCCCATGCCGACTCGCCGGTCAAGCGCTTGGCGTTGCAGCTTTGCATCGCTAGGGCGGCAAAATGGAGCGCGCGGACGTCATCATCCTGGGCGGCGGGCTGGTCGGCCTAACCCTCGCCGTCGCGCTCGACCGGCACGGCGTTTCCAGCCTCGTCGTCGATCCCGCGGATCCGGAAACGCAGCTCACTCCGCAATATGACGGCCGCGCGACGGCCGTGGCGAGCGCGTCCTATCGGATGCTCGAGGCGCTCGGAATCGCCGAGGCGCTCGAAGGAGAAGGGTGCCCGATCGAGGCGATCCGGGTCAGCGACGGCCTCGCGCCGGGCGGCATCACCTTCGATCCGCCGGCAGGGGACGACCCGCTCGGCATGATGTTCGAGAACCGCCGGCTTCGCGCCGCGCTCCGCGACTGCGCCAAGGCGGCGGAGAAGGTGACGCTGGTCATGCCGGCGCATCCCGGCGAGGTGATCCGCGACGAGCACGGCGTCCGGGTTGCGCTGACCGACGGGCGTCTCCTCGCCGCGCCGTTGCTGGTCGGCGCGGAGGGCCGCGCATCGCCGACGCGCGAGGCCGCGAACATTGCGCTCGCCCGCTGGCAATATGAGCATGTCGCACTGGTCGTCACCGTCGCCCACGAGCGCTGGCACGAAAACACCGCCTACGAGATTTTCTACCCGACGGGACCGTTCGCGATCCTGCCGATGCTCCAGGGCGAGGACGGACGCTGGCGCTCGGCGGTCGTCTGGTCGGTCCCTGCCGGGGACGCCGAGGCATATCTGGACCTTCCGGACCGGGCGATGGCGGCCGAGATCGACAAGAAGATGGGCGGCTTCCTGGGCGAAGTCGCGCTCGCCGGACCGCGAGCGAGCTATAAGCTCGGCTTTCATCATGCCGCGAGGATCACCGCCCTGCGGATGGCACTCGTGGGCGACGCCGCCCACGGCATCCATCCGATCGCCGGCCAGGGCCTCAATCTCGGCTTCCGCGACGCCGCCGCCTTGGCGCAGGTGCTGGTCGAAGGCGCCCGGCTCGGCCTTGATCTCGGCGATGCGCAGCTTTTGGACCGCTATCAGGCGTGGCGGAGCCTCGACACGTTCATGGTGGCGGCTTCGACCGACGCGTTGACGCGCCTCTACGGCGTGCCGGGCCGGACCGCCGCGGCCGTGCGCCGCTTCGGCATGGGAGCGGTGCAGCGGATCGGACCGCTCAAGGACATGCTCATGGCCGAAGCCCGCGGCGAGAGCGGAGACCTCCCGCTGCTGCTCAGGGGGCTGACGGTCTGATCTCCTCCCCATGCGGGGCAAGGGGAGGAACGTGCCGCGCTTCCTCGACCAGCATGACGGGGACGCCGTCGCGGATCGGGTAGGCGAGACCCGCCTCGTCGGAAACGAGCTCTTGGGCAGTTTCGTCGTAGCGCAGAGCTGTGCGGGTGAGCGGGCAGACGAGGACGGCGAGCAGCTCCGGCTTCACTGCAGCGTCTCCGGACCGTCGGCGCCGCCCGGCGCCATGCGCTGGAACTGCATGAACTGGACGAGGAGATCGGCGCGTACCGCAATGTCCGGCGCTTCGAGCAAAGCCTGCTTCGAGCCGACGTCGAGCGGCGCGATCTGGGCAATGCCGTTGACCAGCATCTCGTCGTCGAGCCGGCCGACCGCCTCCCAGTCGACCTGGTAGCCGAGCGCGTCGGCATAGCGGCGCGATTCGCGTTCCAGCTCCGCGCGCTGGGCGATGCCGAGCGGCTCCGGCTCGGCCGCATCGTCGAAGCCCTCGCGATCCGCATCGACCTGGCGATAGGGCGTCTCGACCTCGGCCTCGCGGGCGATGCGAAAGCGGCCGAGTCCTTCGAGGACGATGTTGAAGCGCCCGTCGTCGAGCTCGTCGCTGGCAGAGATGCGGCCGATGCAGCCGACCTCGAACAGGCCGCGCGGGTCGAGGTCGTCGCGCGGCTGGATCATCGCGATGAGGCTGTCGCTCGCCAGCGCATCGCGGACCATCGCCCGATAGCGCGGCTCGAAGATATGGAGCGGGAGCTGCGTCCGGGGCAGGAGAAGCGCGCCCGCCAGCGGAAAGATCGGCACCCGGAGCAGCGCGCCGTCGCCCATCAGCCGAACAGGATCGCCGAGAGCCGCCGCCGCTGCGCCCCGGCCCAGGGATCTTCCAGTCCGACCGCCTCGATGAACTGGAGGAGACGCTTGCGCGCGGCGCCTTCGTTCCATTCGCGGTCGCGGGCGATGCTTTCGAGCAGCTGGTCGGCGGCGCCGTCGCGGTCGCCTTGCGCCATCAAGGCCGCGGCGAGCTCGAAGCGCGCTTCATGATCGTCCGGATCGGACGCGATCCGGCTCTCGAAGCCTGCAGTGTCGCCGGCGGCGGGCGCCAGCTCGGCGATGGCGAGCGCCGATCTCGCCTGGGCCAGCGCCGGATCGTCGGCGAGTGTCTCGGGGAGCGAGCCCAGCAGGCCTTTCGCTTCTTCGGTGCGGCCGGCCGCAAGCAGCGCACGGGCGAGGCCCGAGACGGCCTGGGGATTTTCGGGCGCCATTTCCACGATCTGGCCGAAAATGCCGGCAGCACGCTCGGCATCGCCGCCGGCAAGCACATCCTCCCCCATCGCGATCAGCGGCTCGATCTCGGCTTCGAGCTGCTGCGCCTCGCCTTCCACCGGCAGCTGCTCGAGGATCTGGTCGAGGGCGCGAACGAGCTGGCTTTCGGTGCGCGCTGGGGTGAGATCGGCGACGAGCTGGCCCTGGAAGATCGCGTAGACGGTCGGAATCGACTGGACCCGGAACTGGGCCGCGATGGCCTTGTTCTCGTCGACGTCGATCTTGACCAGCTTGACCCCGCGGGCGGCATAATCCGCCGCCACCTTTTCGAGGACCGGGCCGAGCTGCTTGCACGGCCCGCACCATTCGGCCCAGAAATCGACGATCACCAGCGCATCGCGCGACGGCTCGATCACGTCTCGCCGGAAGCTCTCCAGAGCCTCGCGGTCGCCCGCGCTCATGCCCAGTGTCGCCATCTTCTCTACTCCAGCGGTCATCCAGCTGCCCTATGTGGTATCCGCCCCCGCCCTGCCAAGCCCAACTAGGGCTTGCCGGGGGACGGGCCATTTGCTAGCAGCCGCCCCGCCTCGATCGCCCCTCCCGGGACGGTCCGCCGAGCGGGCGTAGCTCAGGGGTAGAGCACAACCTTGCCAAGGTTGGGGTCGAGGGTTCGAATCCCTTCGCCCGCTCCAATTTCCGCGACCAGCGGCCCCCAGCCGTGCCTGCGCACCGGAACGCATTCCTTCCGGCCCCGTTCTCGGGTCCGTGAGCACCCAATTGGACAAATTCGACAGCTCGGCATTCGAGCCGCCGCCGGACGCGGTCGGCTTCTACGCCGAGAGCCTCAAGCTCCTCAAGGAGAGCGGCATTCCGTTTCTCCTGTCGGGGACCTATGCCTTGTCCTGCTTCACGGGGATCACGCGGCCGACCAAGGATCTCGACGTCTTCTGCAAGCCGTCGGACGCGCCCAGGATCCTCGCCTTCTTCAAGGGCCGCGGCTACGAGATCGAGATGGAGGACGAGCGCTGGATCGGAAAGGTCTGGCGCGGCGACAATTTCTTCGACGTCATCTTCAATATTTCCTCGGCCTCGATCCCGATCACCGACGAGTGGTTCCAGGAGGTCTATGAGGCCGAGGTCTACGGCACGACCGTACGAGTGACGCCGCCGACCCAGTTCATCCTCTCCAAGCTCTTCCTGCAGACCCGCTACCGCTATGACGGCGCCGACATCGTCCACACCATCCTGATCAAGCAGGACGAGATCGACTGGCAGTGGCTGCTCTCCAACATGGAGCTCTATTGGGAGGTGCTGCTGATCAACGTGCTCAATTTCCGTTTCGTCTATCCCACCGAGCGCGACCTCATTCCGCGCTGGCTCTACGAGGAGCTGCTGGAGCGCCTCAAGGCGCAGGACGAGATGCCGCCTGCTTCGATCAAGATCTGCCGCGGCCGGTTGATCAGCCCCACCGATTATGTCGTCGACGTCACCGAGTGGGGCTTTGCGGACGTCGTCGGCAAGGGCGTGGACGAGAAGCATGAGCGGCCCAAGCACTGAACCGGCGGCGCCGCCGCGCGAGGGCGCGATCACGCTCGCGGCGATCGGCGACCTTCACGTCACCGAGCATGACGAGCACCAATATCGCGACCTGTTCGCCGAAATGTCCGACGCGGCCGACGTCGCGGCCTTGTGCGGGGACCTCACCAATTTCGGCAAGGTGCGCGAGGCGGAGCTTCTCGCCGAGGACCTGCGGTCGCTCACCATCCCGACCGTCGCGGTGCTCGGCAATCACGACGTCGAGGCCGGGGAGACGGCAGAAGTGCTGCGCATCCTCGACCAAGCGGGCGTGACCGTGCTCGACGAGCAGGCGGTGGTGATCGAAGGCGTCGGCTTCGCCGGCGTCAAAGGCTTTCTCGGCGGCTTCGGCCGCGGCGAGCTCGGCGCGTTCGGCGAGGACGCGATCAAGGCCTTCGTCGACGAGACGCGCAACGAGGCGCGCAAGCTCGAAAATGCGCTGCGTTCGCTGCGCACCGAGCGGGTCGTCGCCGTTCTCCATTATGCGCCGATCGCCGAGACGGTCGAGGGCGAGCCGCTCGAAATCTACCCGTTCTTGGGCTCGTCGCGGCTCGCTGATGCGATCGACCGCTTCGACAACGTCAAGGCGGTGGTCCACGGCCATGCCCATCGCGGCCGCCACCAGGGCGCGACGCCGCGCGGCGTTCCGGTCTACAATTGTGCGCGCTTCGTGGTCGAGGAGGCCCTCGGCCGCCCCTACGCACTGCTCGAAATCTAGCGGCGGGCGGGCGCCGGCTGGGGGCGTTGCGGAGGCGGCGATGCGCGCGGTGCCGGGGCCGCGCGCGGCGGCTGCTGGTTCGCCGGCGCCTGCGGCGGATTGACCGGATCGAGCAGGGCGGCGGTCTCGATCGCGTCGAGCGCCGAGCGGGCGGCGACGTAGCGCCGCGCTTTCTCGATCCAGCTTCGCGCCTGTTCATGTCCTGGCATGCGCAGGATCTCGACGAGGGCAAGATTGACCTCGCCGGCGGACATATGCGCGCGGGCGCGGCGGAGGCGCTCGGACGGAATGGTCGATTGGGTGCCCTCGCGGCGGATCGTGATGAGGCTGCCCAGCTCGCGCTTCAGCCCCTGCCACCAGCTCCGATTGGGTCCGCTCGCCGCCAGCCGCGGTCCCAGCTCCTCGAGCTCGCGCTGCAGTTCCTGGAGCGTGACGGGCTGGCGCGCGGCGGTGATGACGAGGCCGACCGCCTGCGGCTGGGTCTGGCCGAAGCGCTGGCGCAGCAGATGCTCGATATAGCCCAATGCGACGCCGCGATCGAGCGCGCGGCGCGCGGCGAAGGCGACGAGCAGGCCCTCGGCCCGGTCGGCATTGCCGACCGCCGCACGCGAGGCGTTGTCGAGATCCGTAAGGCGCTGCTCGAGCCGCGTCACCCGGCGCTGGGTCTCCGGATCGATGACGAGGCGCGCCTCGCCCTCCGGGACGGCGCCGAGCGGCTGTTGCGGCTGGGCCGGCGCGGCTGCCTGCTGGGGCGGCGGCGGGACGGCGGACGGCGGCGCGTCGGCGATGCCGAGGAAGATCGCCGCGGTTCCCCATCTCGAAAGCAGCCAGCCCATCGCCGCGAGGCCGAGCAGGAAGGCGATGAGCGGCAGCGCCAGCCAGGACCAGACGGAGCGCCTGCGCTCGACGCCGGTGACCGGGTCATAGTCCATGCTCGTCCTCACTCCCTACGCCGGGCCATCTTCTGGCACAGCTGCGCAGCAAGCTCCAGCAGCGCCTCGTCGCGCGGGCGCGCCGCGACCCCGATCGCGGCCCAGCCGTCCCCGAGCGCCGCCGCCGCCGCCTCGCTGATCGCCGCCGCCACGACTTCATGCCGAGCGAGGCCGCCGGCATCGACGAGCGCCGCGAACGTGGCCGCTGCACGGGGCGAATGGACGATCGCGATCGCTCCTGCCGCCAGCGCCTGGCGCGCCGCATCCGGCAGCGCGCGGGAGGCATCGGCCGCATAGACGACGCGCCGCTCGATCCTGGTCTCGGTTTGGGGCAGCGGCACATGGTCGCGCCCGCAGGGATGAAGGACTCGGCCGGCCAGCGGCGCGAGAGCGGCGGCGCCGTCGCCGTCGCCGGTGCTGATCCGCGCAAAGCCGGCCGCGCGCGCCGCCGCTGCCGTCGCTTCGCCGACCGCGCGGCACGGAAGATGGAGAAAGCCCGAAAGACCGGCTCCGGCATGGCGCGCCGCATTCGCGCTGGTCAAAAGGACCGCGTCGAAGGCGTCGGGCTGAGGCGCGTCCCACGCGACCGGGCGGATCGTGAACAAGGGCGCGACGACGGGGCGCAGACCCATGGCGCGGGCCCGCGCCGCGGTCGCGCCGGCGCCGGGCTCGGGGCGCAGCACGAGGACGCGGCATTTCACCCGGCGAACAGCGCCCGCAGCGCCGGCGGCGCACTGCGCAGCAGCTCGCGAGCGAGGAGGAACGGCGCGTCGCCGTCGGCGGCGTCGAAACGTGTGTCGAGGTCCCGGCAGTCGCGCCCGTCCGCCGTGAGGATCTCGGCGCGCAGACGGACCCGGTGGTCCTCGATCCGGGCCAGCGCCGCGACCGGCGAGCGGCAGCTCCCGCCCAGCCCCTCGAGCAGGCGCCGCTCGGCCGAGACGCATGAATGCGTCTCCGCATGGTCGATCGCGCCGATGAGCGGCCTCAGCCGTCGGTTGGCGGCGAGGATCTCGACGCCGATCGCGCCCTGCGCCGGCGCCGGCAGCAGATTGTCGAGCGGCGTCCCGATCTCGCTCTGGTCGAGGCGGTCGAGCCCGGCGGCGGCGAGCAGGGTGGCATCGACCTCGCCGAGCCCAAGCTTGCGGAGGCGGGTCTGGACGTTGCCGCGAAAGGGAATGACGGCGAGATCCGGCCGCCGGCGCAGCAATTGGGCGGCGCGGCGCGGCGAGGAGGTGCCGATGCGCGCGCCCTGGGCCAGCGCCTCGATGCTGGCCGCGCCGACCAGCCGGTCGCGGACGTCGGCGCGCGGCAGGATCGCGGCGATCTCGAGCTCGACCGGCCGGATCGTCTCGACGTCCTTCATCGAATGGACCGAGATGTCGGTCACGCCTTCGAGCAGCGCCCGGTCGAGCTCCTTGGTCCACAGGCCCTTGCCGCCGACCTCGGCGAGCGGACGGTCGTGGACGACGTCCCCGGTCGTCGTCATCGCGACGATCTCGATCCGTTCCGGACCCCAGCCATGGACGTCCCGCAGCGCGTCGGCGACCAAGCGGGCTTGGGCGAGCGCCAGCGGCGAGCCGCGCGTGCCGATGCGGAGGAGCTCGATCATGCGGCGCTTGTGCTAGCGCCTCTGTCGAGGCGGGGCCAGCCCGCTCCCCCACCCAACCTCCCGATCCAGCGTACCATGTCGGGAGAATGGGTGGGGGAGCGGGCCGGTGCAGCTTGTCCGTCACCGTAGCCGGTGGCAGGGAAGGTCGACATGACCCTGGTCCTCGGCATCGAATCGAGCTGCGACGAAACGGCGGCCGCATTGGTCACGTCCGGCCGGCAGGTGCTCGCCCACCGCCTCGCCGGGCAGGAAGAGGCGCACCGGCCCTACGGCGGCGTCGTCCCGGAAATCGCCGCCCGCGCCCATGTCGAAATCCTGCCCCGGCTGGTGCGGGAAGTGCTGGCGGACGCAGGCGTCGAACTGGCGCAAGTGGATGCGATTGCGGCCACGGCGGGCCCAGGGCTGATCGGCGGCGTGATGGTGGGGCTCGTCGCCGCGAAAGGCCTGGCGCTTTCAGCCGGCAAGCCGCTGGTCGCGGTCAACCATCTCGAAGGGCATGCATTGTCGCCGATGCTGAGCGAGCCCGATCTCCGCTTTCCCTATCTGCTGCTCCTCGTCTCGGGCGGTCATTGCCAGTTGCTCTTCGTCGAGGACGTCGGCCGCTACCGGCGGCTTGCGACTACGATCGACGATGCGGCGGGCGAGGCCTTCGACAAGACCGCGAAGCTGCTCGGCCTCGGCTTCCCGGGTGGCCCGGCGGTCGAGCGCGCGGCGGAGAACGGCGATACCAAGGCTCTAAAGCTGCCGCGCCCTTTGGTCGGATCCACGGAACCGCATTTTTCCTTTGCGGGCCTCAAGAGCGCCGTCCTGCGCGCCTGCGACAGCGGCGAGCACCGCGCCGAGGACGTCGCCGCCTGCTTCCAGCAGGCGGTGGTCGAATGCCTGGTCGATCGCACCGCCCGCGCGCTGAGCCGGGCGAGCGGGGCGACCGCGCTGGTCGTCGCCGGCGGCGTCGCGGCGAACGGTGCGATTCGCCGGGCCTTGAGCGAACTCGCCGCGCGCCGCGATCTGCCCTTCGTCGCGCCGCCGCTCTGGCTGTGCACCGACAACGCCGCGATGATCGCCTGGGCGGGCGCGATGCGCTTCGAGCGCGGCCTCACCGACGGCCTCGACGTTCCGGCACGGGCAAGGTGGCCGCTCGACCCCAATGCGGAAAAGGCGCGCGGCGCGGGAGTGAAGGCATGAAGATCGGCGTCGTCGGCGGCGGCGCCTGGGGCACCGCATTGGCGCAAGTCGCGGCCTGCGGGGGCGAGGAGACCTTGCTGTGGGCCCGAGAGCCGGAGGTCTCCGAGAGCATCAACGACCAGCACGAAAACGGCCTCTTTCTGCCCGGGGTCGCACTTTCGCGGACGCTCCGCGCCACCGCAGACCTTGCCGAGCTCGGAACGTGCGATGCGCTCCTCGTCGTCACGCCGGCGCAGCACATGCGGACCGTGCTCTCGCGGCTCGACGCGGGCGGCAAGCCGCTCGTCCTCTGCTCCAAGGGCATCGAGGACGCGACCGGGCAGCTCATGCATGAGGTCGCGCATGAGGCGCAGCCGGGCTGCAGCCTCGCCGTCCTGTCGGGGCCGACCTTCGCGCACGAGGTCGCCGCCGGCCTTCCCGCGGCGGTGACTCTCGCGGCGGAAGATGCGTCGACTGGCGAAGCGCTCGTCCGGCGCCTCGCGCAGCCCTTCTTCCGGCCCTACCTCTCCGACGACGTCGCCGGCGCCGAGGTCGGCGGCGCGGTCAAGAACGTGCTCGCCATCGCCTGCGGGGTGGTCGAGGGGCGCGGCCTCGGCCTCAACGCGCGGGCCGCTCTGATCTCCCGCGGCTTTGCCGAGATGACCCGCTTCGGCCTCGCCAAGGGCGCGAGGCCCGAAACGCTGGCGGGCCTGGCCGGCCTGGGCGATCTCGTCCTCACCTGCTCCTCGACCAATTCGCGCAATTTCAGCCTCGGCAAGGGCATCGGCGAGGGCGCCAGTGCGGCCGACCTGCTCGCCGACCGCCGCACCGTCGCCGAGGGCGCCCATACCGCGCCGGCGTTGAAGCGGGCGGCCGATGTGCTCGGGGTCGACATGCCGATCGTCGCCTCGGTCTGCGCCCTGCTCGCCGGCGAAGCATCGGTCGAGGAGGCGATGGAGGCACTCCTGTCGCGTCCGCTTCGGCCTGAAGGGGCCTGAACGAGGCCCGCTGTCCCGACCGGCCGGGACGACGCCTTGCTCAGAAGTCCCAGCAGATGCCCTTGCTCTCCCAGTCGCCGTAGCGGGTCGGCTCCTTGCCCTTGGGGCCGCCGCTTTCCTCGGCCGGCAAAGCGGGCTCCGGCTTCGGCACCGGTGGACTCTTCGAAAGGTAGGCGGGGGGCTTGACGTGGGGCGGGCGCATCGCGGTTCCGGTTGACTGGAGGTCAGGTGACCCACATGTCGCCGGTCCATGGCCCGTCCGCAAGACCTGCCCGAACGCGGCGATGCCGCCGGCACGCCGTCGCGCCGCGCCGCCTTGCGCCTGCTCGATGCGGTGCTCCGCAAGGGGCTTCCGCTCGAGGCGGCGCTGGACGTTGCCGCGCGAGACCTCGATCGCGCCGACGACCGCGGCTTCGCGCATGCGATCGCCGCGGAGGCTTTGCGGCGTCTCCCCGATCTCGACGCCCTGATCGACGGCGCGACGAAGCAGCGCCTGCCCGACGACGCCAAGGCGCGGTTCGCGCTCCGCATCGCCCTCGTTCAGGCGATCGCGCTCGGCACGCCGGCGCATGCGGCGATCGCGACCGTGCTGCCGCTCGTCGACGGCGGCCCGCGGCGGCTGGTCCACGGCGTCTTCGGCGCCCTGATGCGGCAGGGCGCGACCCTCCCCTCGCCGCCGTCGCTTCCCGAAGCGGTGGCGGCGCGCTGGCGCAGCGCGTGGGGCGATGGCGTCACGGCGGCAGCGGCGCGCCTGATCGCCGTGCCGCCGCCGCTCGATCTCATCGGCGAACCGCCGGCCGACGAGGAGGGGGTAAGCCTGATGCCGGGCCACCTGCGCCTCGTGCGCGGCACGGCGCCGCCGGGGCTGACCGGCTTCGGCGAAGGCAAATGGTGGGTGCAGGACATTTCCGCCGCGCTGCCCGCGCGCCTCCTCGGCGCCGGCGGGGGTCGTACGGGCCTCGATCTGTGCGCGGCGCCGGGCGGCAAGACGATGCAGCTCGCCGCCGCCGGCTTCCGCGTCACCGCGGTCGACATGTCCAAGGACAGGCTGGCGCGCCTGCGCGAGAATCTCGCTCGTACGCGGCTCGAGGCCGAGATCGTCGCCGCGGACGTGATGGGCTGGAAGCCGCGCGAGGAGGCCGACGCCGTCCTGCTCGACGCGCCCTGCAGCGCGACCGGCATCTATCGCCGCCACCCCGACGTCCTCCACCGCGTCCGGCCGCGCGCCATCGCCGAGCTCGCCGAAATCCAGAAGGCGATGCTAGGGCGCGCCGCCGAATGGGTGAAGAGGGGCGGCGGCACTTTGGTCTACTCGGTCTGTTCGCTCGAGCCGCAGGAGGGGGAGGCGGTCGTGGAGGAGTTCCTCGCCTCGCGCATCGACTTCGAGACGGTGCCGATCTCCGGAGAGGAGCTCCCCGCAGGCCTGGCGCCCACCTCCGCGGGCTGGCTGCGCATCCTTCCCGGCGCATTCGAAGCGCAAGGGGGCGCCGACTCCTTCTTCATCGCCCGCTTCCGCCGCAGGTGACATCGCCAGAGCCTATGTCTAATCCGGAACCCGTGCCCGTCCGCATCGCCCCTTCGATCCTCTCGGCCGACTTCGCCCGGCTCGGCGAGGAGGTGCGCGCGATCGACGAAGCCGGGGCGGACTGGATCCATGTCGACGTCATGGACGGCCATTTCGTCCCGAACCTGACGATCGGCCCCGCCGTGGTGAAGGCGCTGAGGCCGCATACGGCAAGGCCCTTCGACGTCCATCTGATGATCTCGCCGGTCGACCCCTTCCTCGCCGCCTTCGCCGAGGCCGGCGCCGACATCATCACCGTCCACCCCGAAGCCGGACCGCACCTCCACCGGACGCTGCAGGCGATCAAGGCGCTGGGCAAGCGCGCCGGCGTGTCGCTCAATCCCGCGACCCCGGCGAAGATGCTCGATTACGTGCTGGAGGAGGTCGATCTCGTGCTCGTGATGAGCGTCAATCCGGGCTTCGGCGGGCAGAGCTTCCTCTCGAGCCAATTGCGGAAGATCGAGGCGATACGCAAGCAGATCGACAAGACGGGCAAGCCCATCGACCTCGAGGTGGACGGCGGCATCGACGCCGAGACGGCGCGCCTCGCAATCTCGGCCGGAGCCGACGTCCTCGTCGCGGGCACCGCCACCTTCAAGGGCGGCCCGGATCGCTACGCCGACAACATCAGGACGCTGCGCGGATGAGCGCCGTCGGCCGCGTCGAGCCGACCGCCGCCGAAGAGGAGATCGAGCCCGGCAAGAGGTTGATTCGGGTCGGCGACGGGCGCGGCGTCTCCCTGGCCGAGCGCGTCGCTTATTATTTCCACCGTTTTGCCTGGCGGACCCCATTTCACGCCTTTCGGCTGCGAGGACGGACGCCGCTCAAGCTGCTGGCCGTGCCCAAGGATCCGGTCGCCGGCGACAAGGCGGCCGGCGAGGCGCTGCTGCGCGGCCTGTTCGTCCGCCGCGACGTCTCGGTCCCGATCGAGCAGCTGGACTTCGCCGATCCATCCTTGCCGCGCGACGTCGCCGACCATCTCCAGAGCTTCGCCTGGCTGCGCGACCTCGCCGCCGCCGCCACCCGCGAGCGCGCCGCCAAGCTCGCCGAGAAGCTCACCGCCTTGTGGATCGAAAGCTTCGCCGGGCAGGTAACCGAAAAGGCGTGGCGCGCAGACCTGTGGGGTCGGCGCATCCTCTTCTGGACCGCCTATGCGCCCTATATTTTGTCGAGCCGGGACGCGAACTACCGAGCGGCCGTGCTCAAGACCCTCGCCCGCGGCGCCCGGCACCTCGAGCGCAATGCGGCGAGGGCGCCGGCGGGCCTCAAACGGATTACCGCCTGGGCGGGGGTGATCGTGGCCGGGCTCGTCGTTCAGGGCGGTGCGGCACGGCTCCGGCTCGGCGAGGCGGGGATGAACCGCGCGCTCGCATACTCGCTGCATGACGACGGCGGGCTCCACAGCCGATCGCCCGCCGAGCAGCTCGCTCTGGTCGAGACGCTCTCGCAGCTGCGCACCGCCTATATCGCCGCCGGCCGCGACATGCCCGAAGCGGTCGAGGATGCTCTCGCCGGCTCGGTCGCGGCCTTGCTGGGCGCCACGCTCGGCGACCGCGCGCTGTCGAGCTGGCAAGGCGGCAACATGCTCGACGCGCGGCGGATCGCGGCCGCGGTCGAGGGCTCCGGGGTCGAGTCCCGGCCGCTACGCCAGGCCCGCGGCTGGGGCTATCAACGGGCGGTGGCCAAGAACGCGGTGCTGGTGTTCGACGCCGCGCCGCCGCCGCCGACGCGGGCGCTGTCGGGCGGCTGCGCCTCGACCCTCGCCTTCGAGCTGAGCGACGGCGCCGACCGCCTGATCGTCAATTGCGGAGGGGTTGCCGAAGCGGAGGACGCGCTGCCCGTCGACCTCGTCCAGGCGCTGCGCACCACCGCCGCTTTTTCGACCCTGACGCTGGGCGACCGCAATTCGACCGCGATCCATGCCGACGGGTCCCTCGGCAGGGGCGTCGACCAGGTCGAGCTGGCGCGCGACGAGACCGCCGGCATCATCCGCATCGAGGCGACCCACGACGGCTATGTCCGCCGCTTCGGCTTCGCCCATCGCCGCCAGCTCATCTTGAGCCCCGACGGACGGGAGCTGCGAGGCGAGGACCTGCTTTCTCCGGAGGGACGCAGGAAGCGCGCCGAGGCGACTCCGTTCGCGGTCCGCTTCCACCTCGCCCCAAGCATCGAAGTGACGACCACTGCCGACGGCCAGGGCGCCCTGCTGCGCATGCGCAGCAAGACGCTCTGGCAGTTTCGCTGCTGGGGCGGCGGCCTCACCGTCGAGGACAGCCTCTGGCTCGACGGCGAAGCGCGGCCCCATTCGACGCTCCAGCTCGTCGTCGCCGGCGAGACGCCGCGTGACGGCATGACCATATCGTGGCAGCTCAAGCGCGCCAGCTGATCGCGCGAAAAGGCCGAAGATGAACGTCAAGATCGCCCGCGCCCTCCTGTCGGTCTCGGACAAGGCCGGACTTGCCGAGCTTGGCGCCGCCCTCGTCCGCCACGGCGTCGAGCTGGTCTCGACCGGCGGCACCGCCAAGGCGCTGCGAGAGGCCGGGCTCGAGGTCCGCGACATTTCGGACCTGACCGGCTTTCCCGAGATGATGGACGGGCGCGTCAAGACGCTCCACCCCAAGGTCCATGGCGGCCTCCTCGCCGTGCGCGACGATGCGGAGCATGCGGCGGCGATGGCGGCGCACGGCATCGGCGCGATCGATCTTGTCGTCGTGAACCTCTATCCGTTCGCCGAGACGGTCGCGCGCGGCGCGGGACGCGACGAGGCGATCGAGAATATCGACATCGGCGGCCCGTCGATGGTGCGCTCGGCAGCGAAGAACCATCAATATGTCGCGATCGTCACCGATCCGGGCGATTATGCCGAGCTGATCGAAGCGCTGGACGCCAATGGCGGTGCGACGCCGATCGATCTGCGCCGCCGCCTCGCCGCCAAGGCTTTCGCCGCCACGGCGGCCTATGATTCCGCGATCGCCCAATGGTTCGCGTTCGCGGACCAGGGGCAGGCGTTCCCGGAGACGCTGCCGCTGACCCTGCGCCTCGGCGGCAAGCTCCGCTACGGCGAGAATCCGCATCAGCTGGCCGCGCTCTATCTTCCCGCCGGCCCCCACTCCCCCGGCATCGCGCAAGCAAGGCAGATCCAGGGCAAGGCGCTCAGCTACAACAATTACAACGATGCCGATGGGGCGCTCGAGCTGGTCGCCGAGTTCCGCGACGGCGGCCCGGCCTGCGTCATCGTCAAGCACGCCAATCCGTGCGGCGTCGCGAGCGCGCCGGACCTGCTCGCCGCCTACGAGGAGGCGCTTGCCTGCGATCCGGTCTCGGCGTTCGGCGGCATCGTCGCGTTGAACCGCCCGCTCGATGCGGCCGCTGCGGAGGCGATCACCGCGATCTTCACCGAAGTCGTGATCGCCCCCGATGCCGACGAGGAGGCGCGCGCGCTGTTCGCGAGGAAGAAGAATCTCCGCCTCCTCCTCACCGGCGACCTTCCCGATCCGCACCGGGCGGGGCTGGCGGCAAAGTCGATCGCCGGCGGCTGGCTGGTCCAGTCGCGCGACAACGGGCGCCTGTCGCGCGAGGATCTCAAGGTCGTGACGAAGCGGGCGCCGTCCGAGCAGGAGCTGCGCGACTGCCTGTTCGCCTGGACGGTCGCCAAGCACGTCAAGTCGAACGCCATCGTCTATGCGAAGGACGGCGCCACCGCGGGCATCGGCGCCGGCCAGATGAACCGGCTCGAATCCGCGCGCATCGCCGCGTGGAAGGCGCGCGACGCGGCGGACAAGGCGGGCTGGCCGGAGCCGCGGACGATCGGCGCGGCGGTCGCATCGGATGCCTTTTTCCCCTTCGCCGACGGTCTCCTGGCCGCGGTGGAGGCGGGGGCGACGGCGGTGATCCAGCCCGGCGGCTCGATCCGCGACGACGAGGTCATCGCGGCCGCCGATGAGGCCGGCCTCGCCATGGTCTTCACGGGCATGCGCCACTTTCGTCACTGATCGACGGTCGGTCCCGTCCCCGGCGGCGGCAGCGTCGGCTCCTCGGGCCCCTGCTTGCGGAAGAGGACGCGGTCCTCGTCGGTGAAGCCGCGGTACCAGACGGTAATGCCGAACGCGGCCATGATCACCGGCACGCCGACCAGGAGCTGCAGCCAAGCCGGCAGCTGAACGACGACGAAGCCGGTCACCGCCGCCGCCGCCGCCGCCCAGACGAGCGGCCAGCGCCACCCCTGGACCGGCGCATCGAGCAACCGGCAGAGCAGCCGCGCCTTGAGGATCGAAGCGAGGCCGAGCGCGAGCATCAAGGCGAGCGCCGCGCCCGCGCCCTGCCAGGCCTCGATCTGCGCCGGCGTCAGCGGCAGCGCGACGCGCTCGAGAGCGAGGAAGAAGCCGAGCGTCAGCGCGCCCTGCACCGCGAGCATCAGGAACGAGATGAGCAGGTTGCGGTGCCGCGCCACGTAGACGAGCGCGGCTTCGGAGACGACGGCGGTCGCCGCGACCACCTCGGCGGCGAGCAGAAAGGCGAGCGCGGCCGTGCCGCTGACGAAGGCGCCGCCTTCGCCGAACAGGCCCATGATCGCCTCTCCCGGGATGCCGAGCGCGAGCGCGATCCCGGCCTGGGCGGCGATGATCCAGAAGCCGACCTGCCTGACCTGCCGGGCCACCGCCTTGCGGTCGCCTTCGGCCAGCTTCTGGGTGATGACCGGCGCCAGGATCGGATCGAAGCTGGTCTTGAGCCGCTGCGGCAGCGAGGCGACCTGCTGGGCGACATAATAGATGCCGACGATCGCGGGGGACACGAACAGGCCGAGAATGGCGATGTCGAGCCGGCGCGAGCCCCATTCGATCGCGTCGGCCGCCGCGAGCGGCGTATTGCGCCGCGACGTGCGCAGGATCTCGGCCGGATTGGGCTTCCACTCCTCCGGCCGGCCGTAGCTTCTGAGGAGTCGCCACATCGCCGCCGCGAAGCCGGCGACGACCGAGATCACATAGGCGATGATGAGGCCGTCGCGCGACGAGAGGAAGATCATCGCTCCCGCTGCGATCGAGATCGTCCACGGCTCGACGATCGCGCGGACCTGCACCGTTGCGGCGACATCGTGGCGATAGGCCAATGCGGCGAGCGCGACGTCCGCCCCGGCAATGCCGAAGATGACGAGAGGCAGCAGCCAGTCGGCGCCGTAGACGTCGCCGCGCGGGAACATCGCCTGGGGGAAGATCATCAGCAGCGCGCTCGCCGCGGCCGAGGCGATGAAGGCGGCGAGCAGGCCGTCCCAGACCACGCAGACATGCGGCTTGGTCGTCGTCGCGAGCTGCTGGGCGAGACCGCGCTTCAGCCCCATGGTCGCGAGCTGGGCCGCGAGCTCCATCACGATCACCGCATAGGCGAAGCGTCCGAGGATCTCGGGCCCGTACCAATGCCCGGCGATGAACAGGAAGGGGAGACGCGCCACCAGACGGATCAGGAAGCCGAAGAAGTTGGTCCGCCCGCCCCGCGCCAGCGCGGCGATGTCCTCGCCGGGCGGCGGGGCGGCGCTGCTCAATGCGCGGCGCCCCAGTTCGCGCCGGTGCCGATCTCGACACCGAGCGGGACGGAGAGCTTGACGGCGGGCGCGGCGGCCGTCTCCATGACGCGGCGGATGACGGCCGAAGCGCGCTCCGCATCGCCTTCGGGCGCTTCGAAGACGAGCTCGTCATGGACCTGGAGGAGCATCTTCGTGCCGCCCAGCCCTTCCGCCTCGAGCGCCGGGCCCATGCGGATCATGGCGCGCTTGATGATGTCGGCGCTGGTGCCCTGGATCGGGGCGTTGATCGCGGCGCGCTCGGCGCCCTGGCGCTCGTGCTGGACCTTGGAGCGGATGCTCGGGAAATGGGTTTTGCGGCCGAACAAGGTGGTGGTGAAGCCGGTCTCGCGCACTTCGGTCAGGCGGGCGTGGATATAGTCGCGAATGCCGGGGAAGCGGTCGAAATAGCGGTCGATCATCGCCTGCGCCTCGTCCGCGGTGATCGAGAGGCGCCCCGCGAGACCCCAGCGCGAGATGCCGTAGAGGATCGCGAAGTTGATCGTCTTGGCCGAGGCGCGCGTGTCTCGGGTCACCTCCCCGAACAGTTCCTGCGCGGTCATCGAATGGATGTCGTCGCCGCGCGCAAAGGCGTCGCGCAGCTGCGGCACGTCGGCCATATGGGCGGCGAGGCGCAGCTCGATCTGGCTGTAGTCGGCCGAGAGCATGACGAAGCCCGGCGCGGCGACGAAGGCGTCGCGGATGCGGCGGCCGATCTCGGTGCGGATCGGGATGTTCTGGAGATTGGGGTCGGTCGAGGACAGGCGCCCGGTCTGTGCGCCCGAGAGCGAGTAGCAGGTGTGGACGCGTCCGGTCCTTCGATTGATCTGCTGCTGAAGCGCGTCGGTATAGGTCGACTTGAGCTTCGAAAGCTGGCGCCACTCGAGGACGAGGCTGGCGATCGGCACGCCCTCTCGCGACAGCCGCTCGAGCTCGGTGACGTCGGTCGACCAGGTGCCCGATTTGCCCTTGCGGCCCCCCTTGAGGCCCATCTGGTTGAACAGGACGTCTCCGAGCTGCTGGGGTGAGCCGATCGTGAACCGGCATCCCGCCTCGCCGCAGATCCGCTCTTCGAGCGCGGCGATCTGGGTCTCGAACTCGCCGCTGAGCCGCGAGAGCTCGCCGCGGTCGACCAGCACTCCCTCGCGCTCCATCCGCGCGACGACGGGCACGAGCGGCCGGTCGACCGTCTCGTAGACGCGGGCCACCCTTTCGTGCGCAAGGCGTAGCTTGAAGCGCTTGTGAAGGCGCAGCGTCACGTCCGCATCCTCGGCCGCATATTCGGTGGCCCGGTCGAGCGGCACCTTGTCGAAGCTGATCTGCCTGGCGCCCGATCCGCACACTTCCTTGAACGTCAGGCAATGATGGTCGAGATGCTTCTTCGCCAGATCGTCCATGGCGTGGCTGTTGAGCCCGCCGGCGTCGAGGTCGAAGCTCATCACCAGGCTGTCGTCGACCGGCGCCACGTCGATCCCGCGCACGTTGAAGACGATCCAGTCGAACTTGAAATTGTGGCCGACCTTGAGCACCGCCGGATCCTCGAGCAGCGGCCTGAGCTTGGCCAGAACGAGATCGGCTTCGAGCTGTTCGGGCCGTTCGCTGAGCAGATCGTGGCCGCCATGCTCGAGCGGGACGTAGCAGGCCTTGCCGCACTCGGTGGCGAGGCTGATGCCGACGAGCTTGGCGGTGACGCAGTCATAGCCGTCGGTCTCGGTATCGATCGCGACGAGGCCTTTGCCGAGCGCCTCGGCGATCCAGCGGTCGAGCGCCGCCTCCGTAATGACGGTTTCGTAGGCCGAGCGGTCGATCTTCGGCTCGGGCCGCACCTCCGCCTGCGCCGGGCGCGCGCCTGGCGCAACCGAGGGCGCCTGCACCTGCGAGGTGCCGTCGAGCCGCGCGAGCAGGGAGCGGAAACCCTGGTCGGCAAGGAACTCCCTCAGCGGCTCCTTGGGAATCCCCTTCATCTCGAGCGCGTCGAGAGGCTCCGGCAGCGGCGAGTCGCAGACCAGGCGGACGAGCTCGCGCGACAGCCGCGCCTTCTCGGCATGCTCGATCAGATTCTGGCGGAGCTTGGGCTTCTTGATCTCCTCGGCATGGGCGAGGACCGATTCGAGGTCGCCATATTCCTGGATGAGCAAAGCGGCCGTCTTGGGTCCGACGCCGGGAACGCCCGGGATGTTGTCGACGCTGTCGCCCATCAAGGCGAGCACGTCGCCCAGCTTCTCGGGCGGAACCCCGAACTTTTCGATCACATAGTCGCGGCCCAGGCGGCGGTCGTTCATCGTGTCGTAGAGGTCGAGCCGGCCCTCCTCGACGAGCTGCATCAGATCCTTGTCCGACGAGACGATCGTCACCTTCCAGTCCTCCGCCAGGGCGGCCTTGGCGTAGCAGGCGATGATGTCGTCGGCCTCGAGCCCCTCCTCCTCGATGCAGGGCAGCGAAAAGGCGCGGGTCGCATCGCGGATCAGCGGGAATTGGGGAACGAGGTCGGGCGGCGGCGGCGGCCTTTGCGCCTTGTAGCCGTCGTACATGTCGTTGCGGAACGTGTGCGAACCGGCGTCGAAGATGACGGCGAGGTGGGTCGGCCCCTCTTCCTTATGCAGGCTCTCGGCCAGCTTCCACAGCATGGTCGTGTAGCCGTAGACCGCCCCCACATTGAGGCCGTGGCGGTTCGTGAGCGGCGGCAGCCGGTGATAGGCGCGGAAGATGTAGGAGGAGCCGTCGACGAGGTAGAGATGGGGCATTGGCGGGATTTAGCCCATTCGCGGGGCGACACAATGCCAAGCCGGGTCATGCTCCGTTAAAGCGGCCCTGGTAGGAGGAGGGCGATGCGACGCAGACGCTTCCTTGCCGGCTTGGGCGCCGCCGTGCTGCTGGGCTGCGCGCCGGCCGCCGTGTTCGCGGATACGCCGTTCGCGCCGACCCGCTTCAGCGTCGAGGTCCGCGGCAGCGGGCCCGACGTGATCCTGATCCCGGGCCTCACCGCCGGGCCCGAAGTCTTTGCTGGAACGGTCGCGGCGGTGCCGGGCTATCGCTATCACCTCGTCCATGTCGCTGGCATGGCCGGCGCGCCCGCCGGCGCCAATGCCCGCGGCGCGATCATGGGGCCGCTCGCCGACGAGCTCGTCCGCTACATCGCCTCGCGCGGCCTCAGGCCCGCTCTCATCGGCCATTCGATGGGCGGGACGCTGGCGATGATGGTCGCCGCGCGCCGGCCGGACCTGGCGCGGCGGGTGATGGTGATCGATATGTATCCGCAGCCGGCCGGCCTGCTCGGCGGCAGCGCGCAGGCGCTGGGCGGCCTCGCCGAACGCCTCGGCGACATCACCGCGACGCCGAGCGGGCGCCGCCTGTTCGCCGACCTCGTCGGCAGCCTCGGCACCAACGGGCCGCGCGGGCGCAGCGATCCCGACGTCGTCGCCCGCGCCATGCGCGAGCTCGCCGCGATCGATCTTACCCCCGATCTTCCGCGCATCGCCGCTCCGCTGACGGTGGTCTATGCCAATGCCGACGCCGGCAGCGCCGCCCGCACCGACGCCGGCTTCCGTACCGCCTATGCCCGCGCCACCGGAGCGGAGCTCGTCCGCATCGACGGCAGCGGCCACATGATCATGTTCGACCAGCCGGCGCGGCTCCACGAGGTGGTGCGGAGCTTTCTCGACCGCTAGCCTGGGCGGATCAGTACATGATCGTGTGCGCCGCGAGGTCGACGCCGCGCAGCTCGATCGACGGCAGCCGCAAGCCGGGGGTGGGATGGGCGGTCGCGATCCGGACCTGGATCCGTCGTTGCGGGCCGAGCGCGTCGATGTTGCGCGGGACGATCGCAGACACGCAAAGCGTTTCGGGCGTCTCCCCGCAGGGATCGATCTCGAGCCAGTTCGGGCCGTCGAGCGGCAGTGCGGCGACCGTCGCGCGCGGATCGTCGCAGATCGGCGGCGTGCCCCCCACGACGTCGTTCCGGCATGGAATTTCCGCCAGCGCTCCGCGTCGGGCGCTCGCAATGGCCGCGCGATAAACCCGGATGGCGAAGGCGGCCTCGCCCGCATCGAGATCGTCCCCATTCGGCCGGGTCCTGCCGCCAAAATAGGAATTGCTCGCCCCGAGGACGGGTCCACTCTGCGCACAGGCCCTATCCTCTCGCCGGTGGTCATCGGGCGTCCAGCCGGCCCCGGTCGCCGCCGGTTCGCCGATCGCGCGGTACCGCGCCTGCATCCACAGGTGCGCCACGCGGACCGGCGGCTCCTGCCCTTCCTCCGCCTCTCCGGCCGGCTCGAAGCCGAGGTGGAACAGGTCCGCCTGACAGAGGCCGGCGATTCCCGACCAGCGCGGCGCCGAGGCGAAGGTCAATCTCATCAGCCATGGCCCGTCGAAGAAGGATGCGGGCGACGGCCGCTCCATTTCCCTGACCAGCGCGCCGGTGGCGCCGAGCAGGCGGCGGGCGAGGACGTCGACAGGCTGGGTCAGCGCCTCCTCGCGGGTCAGCGCCCGCGGCGCGGGAAGCGGCGCCGCCGGGACCTGGCCGGCAAGGGCCGCGGCGGCGAGGAGCGCGACCGGCATAGCGCGAGGCTAGGGCCGCAGGGGCGGGACGGCAAGGCTCGGACGCGCCGCAGCGACGCCTCTGCATCCGCAGGCGACAGTCCCGCCGCCTGCGCCAGCTCCGCGAGCGCGGGCGCGTGACCGCGCTCGGCGATCCTGCGCGTCAGCAGGCCGCGAAGGTCCTGGTCGGCGAGGCTGAGAGTGCTCATTGGGGCACCAGGATCGTGTCGACCGCTGCGGGCGCGGGTTCCGGATAATCGAGCGTGTAGTGGAGCCCGCGGCTCTCCTTGCGCGCCAGTGCGGAGCGGACGATGAGGTCGGCGACTTCGACCAGGTTCCTGAGCTCGACGAGGTCGGGCGTCACCCGGAAATGGCGGTAATAATCCTGCGTCTCCCGGCGCAGCAGGTCGACGCGGTTCCTGGCGCGCTCGAGCCGCTTGGTGGTGCGCACGATGCCGACATGGTCCCACATGAAGCGGCGGATCTCGCGCCAATTGTGCTGGACGACGACCTCCTCGTCGGAATCGGTGACGCGGCTCTCGTCCCAGGGCCTAACCGGAGGGGGCGGCGGCAGATCGCCGAGCCGCGAATGGATCGCCTCGGCCGCGGCGACGCCGAAGACGAGGCATTCGAGCACCGAGTTGGAGGCGAGCCGGTTGGCGCCGTGGAGGCCGGACTGCGTGACTTCTCCGGCCGCATAGAGTCCCTCGACGTCGGTGGCGCCGTCCAGGTCCACGACGACGCCGCCGCACGTATAGTGGGCGGCGGGGACGACCGGGATCGGCTCCTTCGTGATGTCGATGCCGATGTCGGGCTCGGCGAGGCGGGCCGCGATGGTCGGGAAGTGGGCGCACACGAAGCCCGGGTCGCGGTGCGAGATGTCGAGATGGACGAAATCGAGGCCGAGGCGCTTGAGCTCATGGTCGATGGCGCGGGCGACGACGTCGCGCGGCGCGAGCTCCGCGCGCTCGTCGAACTCCGGCATGAAGCGTTGGCCGCTGCCCGGGATGAGGAGCCGCCCCCCTTCGCCGCGCATCGCCTCGGTGATCAGGAAGTTCTTCACCTCCGGGTGGAACAGGCAGGTTGGGTGGAACTGGGCGAACTCCATATTGGAGACGCGGCAGCCCGCCCGCCACGCCATGGCGATGCCGTCGCCGGTCGAGCCGCGCGGGTTGGTCGAATAGAGCCAGGCGCGGCTCGCCCCGCCGGTGGCGAGGATCGTCGCGCGCGCCGTCAGCGTCTCGACCTGGCCGGTGCCGCGGTCGAGCGCGTAGAGGCCCCAGACTCGCTTGTCGCCGCCGCCGCAGACGGTGTGGCGGCCGGTGACGAGGTCGATCCCGATCTTGTCGGGGAGGAGGGTGATGTTGGCATGCGCGCGCGCCGCCTGCTCGAGCGCCTCCTGCACCGCGCGGCCGGTCGCGTCGGCGACGTGGACGATGCGGCGGTGGCTGTGCCCGCCCTCCCGGGTGAGGTGCCAGCGCGCTTGGTCCCCGGCATCGAACGGAACGCCGAGCTTCGCCAGCCGCTCGATCGCCGCGGGCGCGCTGCCGACGACGAATTCGACCGCCTCGCGGCGGTTGAGCCCGGCGCCCGCCAGAATCGTGTCCTCGACATGGCTTTCGAACGTGTCGCCCGCCTCGAGCACCGCCGCGATCCCGCCCTGCGCGTAGGTGGTCGAGCCGCCGGACACGCTGCCTTTCGCCAGGACCCCGACCCTGAGCGACGGATCGACCGCGAGCGCGGCGGAGAGGCCGGCCGCGCCCGAGCCGATGACGAGGACGTCGAAACGTTGGGCGTTGCTCAATTCCCGTCCCCGCTAGGGCTGAGCCTGTCGAAGCCCGGTTCGCCCGCGCCCTGCAAACCGTCCCCTTCGACGCCGCCTGCGGCGTCGCTCAGGACAGGCTTCGACAAGCTCAGGACGAGCGGTCTTCTTCCTCCCCGGCGCACAGTCTTCACCCCGCTCCCGCCCGCGTCAGGTTCAGGAAGACGTCCTCCAGATCGGGGTCCTGGGTGGAGACGTCGACGATGCCGAGCCCCTCGGCCTGCAGCGCGGCGAGGACCTCGCCGGCATTGACGCGGTCCTTCCGGTAGCGGATCGAGATCGTCCGCTCAGCGATCATCTCGATCCGGTCGAAGCAGGGCGCGACGGGGGCGGCGCCGATGTCCCGGTCGACCGTGACGACGACCACCTTTTCCTGCGCCATGCCGACCAATGTGCGAGTGGCCTCGTTGGCGATCACCTTGCCGTGGTTGATGATCGCGATCCGGTCGCACAGCTCCTCGGCTTCCTGGAGATAATGGGTGGTGAGGACGATGGTGACGCCCTTCGAGTTGAGCTCGCGGACATAGTCCCAGAGCTGCTGACGCAGCTCGACGTCGACGCCCGCCGTCGGCTCGTCGAGCACCAGGATCGGCGGCGAATGGACCATCGCCTTGGCGACCATCAGCCGCCGCTTCATGCCGCCCGAGAGGGTTCGCGAATAGGCATCGGCCTTGTCCTCGAGCCGGACCGCCCGGAGCAGCTCCGCCGTCCGCCGGTCGGCCCTGCGGACGCCGTAGAGCCCGGCCTGAAGCTCGAGCGTTTCGGCCGGCGTGAAGAAGGGATCGAACAATATTTCCTGCGGGACGATGCCGATCGAGGCCTTGGCGTTGCGCGGGTGCCGATCGATGTCGAAGCCCCAGATCGCCGCCTCGCCGCCGGACTTGCCGACGAGTCCGGCGAGGATGTTGATCAGGGTCGATTTGCCGGCGCCGTTGGGCCCGAGCAGGCCGAAAATCTGCCCGCGGGGAACGTCGATCGAGACCCCGTCGAGCGCACGCTTGCCGCCCTTGTACGTCTTTTCGAGATTGCGGATCGAGATCGCGGCTTCGCTCATCGCGCGCGCCTTAGCGCCCCGCTAGCCGATTGTCTGCCACCCGGGCCGTTGCTAGACGAGGATATGGCCAGCGTACCCGCCCCCGAAACCTCCTACGTCTCGACGCCGCGCGTCGCCTGCGACGGCGCCAGCGAAACGCACGCCGCTCTGGGGCATCCCCGCGTCTACCTTCAGATCGACGAGCAGGGCTTCGTCGAATGCGGCTATTGCGACAAGCGCTTCATCCTGAAGGGCGGACCGGCCGACGAAAGCGCGGCATGACGCGCCTGCGCCGCATCGCCGCCGGCGCTTTGGCTCTTTTCGCCGCCGTGCAGCCCGCCGCGGCTGCGGCGCAGGACCGCGACTGCGCGCTGCTTCGCGCGATGACCGCTCGCGACGGCTCCGCGCTCCGCACGCTGCGCTTCAGCTACGAGCCGGGCACCGGGATTTCCTTCTTCCTGGGCAGGAACCGTGCCGACCTCCCGGCGGCGAACGAATGCGAGTTCGATACCGACGCCCACGACCCGAACTTCGAATGCCGCTGGCGATTTGGGACCTACGCCGAGGCCGTCGCCTTTTACGAGCCGTTCCTCGCCCGGGCCCGGCAGTGCCTCGGCGTCGAGTTCACGGCGGGGCCGGCGAGCACGGCCGCATCCGCCTGGTCGGTCATACGCACGAATGCGGCGGAGATTACCGAGGTCGCGGAGGGCGAGGAGTTCGACGAAAATGCTGTCCGCGTCGAGGTGGAGCTCATCGAGTCGTCCCATCCGGAGCTCGTGCGCTATTATGTGACGTTCGGCGTCGAACACTGACGGGGCGGTCGCCACCGTCATCGGCGCGTCGACCGGCAGGTCGAGGAGCAGGGCTTCGTCGAACGAGCCTGGTGCGACGAGCCCTTCGTGCTGAAGGGCGGGCCAGCACGCCGATGGGGTGGATGTATTGAGATACCGCGCCGACATCACCGGCCTGCGGGCGCTCGCCGTGGTGCCGGTCGTCATCTTTCACGGCAAGGCCGAGTGGCTTCCCGGCGGATTCCTCGGCGTGGATATCTTCTTCGTCATATCCGGCTTCCTCATCACCTCGATCCTGGTCCGGGAGATGGAGGATAAATCCTTCTCCCTGCTCGGCTTCTACCGGCGCCGGGTCGTTCGGATCCTCCCTGCATTGCTGGCGATGGTGGTGCTGGTCTGCGCGGCGGGATGCCTCGTCCTGCTGCCGGGCGAACTGAGCGCGCTCGCCGAAAGCGCGGCGGCGGCGGCAGGGTTCGTCTCGAACCTCTATTTCTGGCGCGAGTCGGCCTATTTCGCGGGCGCCGTCATGGGACGGCCGCTGCTCCACACCTGGTCGCTCGGAGTCGAGGAGCAATTCTACATCCTCTATCCGCTGCTGCTGCTGGCGGCGCGGCGCCTCTTTCCGGGCCGGCTCAAGCTGCTGGTGACGTCGGCGACGGCCGTGTCGCTGGCGGCAAGCCTCACCATCTCCCTCGATCATCCGATGCCCGCATTCTATCTGCTGCCGACGCGGGCCTGGGAGCTGGGACTGGGTGCGATGGTCGCTCTGGGAGCGTTTCCGCGCCTCGGGACAGGGCCGCCTGCGCGCCTGCTTCCGCTTGCGGCGATCGCTGCGATGCTCCTCGCATTCGTCCTCGCAGGCGAGGAGCACAGCATGCGCTGGGCTGTCCTGCCTGCCTCCGCAACGGCGGTGCTCATCGCCTGTGGCGCGCAGGGCCCGACCGGGCGGCTGCTCGCCCTTGCGCCTTTCACCGCGATCGGGCTGATCTCCTATTCGGTCTATCTGTGGCACTGGCCGTTGATCGCCTTCTACCGGATTGGGGGCGACGTCGATCTGGACGCGGCCGAAATGGTGGGGCTTGGCCTCGCGTCGCTGGTCCTCGGGTGGATCTCCTACGCCATGGTCGAACGCCCGTTCCTGCGGCGATGTCGTTCCGCCCCGGCCTGGCCAGTCGTCGCGCTCGGCCTCCTCGCCAGCCTGTTGGTGGCAGCCGCTGCTTTGGTCCTCGCCCGGGCGGCGCCGCTGATCCGTTCCATACCCGCCGAAGCGGCCCGATTCGCCGCCTTCTCGGACTATAGAAATTCGCTCGAATTCAGGGCGCAGCGACGCTGCACCTTCCTGCCCGAGGCCGCGCCCGGCGAGCGCTGCCCTCCGCTCGACCCGAGGCGGCGGAACCTGCTTCTGCTCGGCGACAGCCACGCCCGGCACGTCGTCCAGGCCCTGCAAGAACGCTTCCGCAGTCACAATGTGGTTCCCGCCTCCGTCACGGGGTGCCGCCCCGTGCTCGGCGGCGGCGGGGCGCGGCGTTGTGCGCGGCATCTCGAGATCGCGCTGGAGCAGGTGATCCCGAGCGGGAGGGTCTCGGCCGTCATCCTCGCCGCGCGGTGGACCGAGGACGATGTCGAGCGTCTGGAGGCCACGATAAGCGCGATCCGCAGTCACGGCGTCCGGGTGACGGTGCTCGGGCCGGTGGTCGAATATGAAGGCGACATGCCGCAGCTCCTCGCCCGGGCTTCGCTGCGCCGCGACCGCAGCTGGGTGGACAGGGCCCGGCGGCTCAGCCGCGAATCGCTGGATCGCCGGATGGAGGCGGCGGTCCGGCGGGCCGGGGCGCAATATTATTCGATGTACCGCCAGGAATGTCCGCCGGGCCGGCTTTGCCGCCTGCTCACGGCGGGAGGCATGCCGATGCATTTCGACTACGGCCACTTGACCGTACCCGCGAGCATCGAGTTGCTGCAGGGGCTTGGGCGGCTCTAGCCGGCGCTCGCAATAACGGCGGATTTGTCTATATCCCTCCCATGACCATCCCCGCCGATCCGCGCCGCTTCCTCTACCGTCCCGACGGACTCGACCCCGATGCCGCCAGGCGGCTGACCGCCGCGGCGCTCGGCCGCTGCGACGACGGCGAGCTCTATCTCCAGTACACGGCCTCGGAGAGCTTCGCGTTCGACGACGGGCGGCTCAAGACGGCGGACTTCAACACCCAGGCCGGCTTCGGCCTGCGCGGCGTCTCGGGCGAGACCACTGCTTTCGCCCACGCCAACGAGCTCTCCGAAGCGGCGATCCGCCGCGCCGCCGAGACCATGTCGGTCCTCGATCCGACGCGCGCGCCGAAAGCGGCGCCGCCGCGGCGCACCAATGCCGCGCTCTACACCGAATCCGATCCCTTGAGCCTGGTGCCGTTCGCGAGGAAGGTCGCGCTCTGCCAGGAGATCGACGCCGCCGCCCGCGCCCGCGATCCGCGCGTCGCCCAGGTATCGGTGACGCTCTCGGGCTCCTGGTCCGTCATCGAGATCGTGCGGCCGGACGGCTTCGTCGCCCATGACGTGCGCCCGCTGGTCCGCATGAACGTCCAGATCGTCGCCGAGCAGGGCGGTCGCCGCGAGACCGGGTTCCACGGCCTCGGCGGCCGCACTCTCTACGACGATCTGTTCGAGCCGGCGACCTGGCAGCGCGCCATCGACATCGCGCTCGCCCAGGCGCTGGTGAACCTCGAATCGGTCGCGGCGCCGGCCGGCGAAATGACGGTGGTGCTCGGCCCCGGTTGGCCCGGCGTCCTCCTCCACGAGGCGATCGGCCACGGCCTCGAGGGCGATTTCAACCGCAAGGGCACTTCGGCCTTTTCCGGACGCCTGGGCGAGCGCGTCGCCGCGCCCGGCGTCACCGTGGTCGACGACGGCTCGCTCGGCGCGCGCCGCGGCTCGCTCACCATCGACGACGAGGGCACGCCGACGCAGTGCAACACGTTGATCGAGGACGGCATCCTCAAGGGCTATATCCACGACCGGCTCAATGCCCGCCTGATGGGGGTCGAGCCGACCGGCAACGGCCGCCGCGAGGATTTCGCCCATGCGCCGATGCCGCGCATGACCAACACCTTCATGCTCGGCGGGCGCGACGATCCGCGCGAGATCCTGGCGCGGGCGAAGAACGGCATCTACGCCAAGAGCTTCGGTGGCGGCCAGGTCGACATCACGTCGGGCAAGTTCGTCTTCTCCTGCACCGAGGCCTACCGGATCGAGAACGGGCGCCTCGGCGCGCCGATCAAGGGGGCGACCCTGATCGGCGACGGCCCGACCGTGCTCACCCGGGTTGCGGCGATCGGCGACGACATGGAGCTCGACGAAGGCGTCGGCATTTGCGGCAAAAGCGGGCAGTCGGTCCCGGCCGGCGTCGGCCAGCCGACCCTGCTGATCGAGGGGCTGACCGTCGGCGGGACGGGCGAATGAGGGCGGGCGCCTGATGGGCTGGGCGCGCGACGTTCTCGCCTTCTGGTTCGCGCAGGAGCCGCGGCTTTGGTGGGCGCAAGACCCCGAGTTCGACGCCGAGATCAGCCGGCGCTTCTGCGATGCCTGGCAGGAGCAGCGCCAGCGGCCGGTCCAAGAATTCGCCGATGCGCCGGACCATGCGCTGGCCGCGATCGTCCTGTTCGACCAGTTCCCGCGCAACATGTTCCGCGGCCACGCCGATCAGTTCGCGACCGACCCGATCGCTCTCGCCGTCGCCAAGGCGGCCGTCGACCGCGGTTATGACGACGGCATGAGCGCCGAGCGGCGCCAGTTCCTCTACATGCCCTTCCAGCACAGCGAGGAGATCGCCGACCAGCGCCGCTCGCTTCTCCTCTTCGCCGCCTTGGGCGAGCCCGAGCAGCTGCGCTACGCCCGCCTGCACCATGACGTCATCGCCCGCTTCGGCCGCTTTCCGCACAGGAATTCGCTCCTCGGCCGCAAGCCCCGCGCCGAGGAGGTCGCGGCGGGCGAAGTGGTGCCCTGGTAATGGCGCTGGTCGAGGCGGCGCGCTTCTACAACAGCTTCGAGGCCGGCGTCGCCAAGTCGCGGCTCGACGCGGAAGGGATCGACAGCTTCCTGTTCGACCTTCAAATGTCCTGGGAGGGCATGGGCGGCATGATCCCGATCCGCCTGATGGTCGACGACGAGGATGTCGAGGAGGCGCAGCGGCTCCTCGCCGAGGGGCCCTGACCGACGGGCTTGCCAGGCGCTTGACACCGCCGGTGTATCAGTGCTCCAATACACCAGATGAGCGACTTCACCGCGCCGGTGCTCGAACTGGCCAATCTCAGCAAGACCTACGGACGGCGCGGCAAAAGCGTGCAGGCGGTGAAGGACGTCAGCCTGTCGGTCGGCGCCGGCGAGGTCTACGGCTTCCTCGGGCCCAACGGCGCGGGCAAGAGCACCACCATCCGGATGCTGATCGGGCTGATCTCGCCGACGACGGGCGCGGCGCGGCTGTTCGGGAGCGATCTCCGGTCCGAGCCGTCGGTCCTCCGGCGCGTCGGCTCGCTCGTGGACGGCGGCAATTTCTATCCGTTCCTGTCGGGACGGCGAAATCTCGAAGTGTTGGCGATGACGCAGGGCGTCGGCCGCGAGCGGATCGAGCCGCTGCTAGACCAGGTCGGCCTGGCCAAAGACGCGAAGCGCAAGGTCAAAGGCTATTCGACCGGAATGCGACAGCGGCTCGGAGTCGCCGCGGCTCTCCTCAACGATCCCGACCTCGTCATCCTCGACGAGCCGGTCAACGGGCTCGACGCCGCGGGCATCCAGGAGATGCGCGCGCTGATTCGCGGTCTCGCGGTCGACCAGGGCAAGACCGTCTTCCTTTCCAGCCATCTGCTGCACGAGGTGCAGCAGGTCTGCGACCGGGTCGCGATCATCAGCAACGGCGAGATCGTCCGGGAATCCACGATCGCCGAGCTGCTCCGCCAGGACGACGGGCTCAGGGTCGAGGCGACGCCGCTGGAAGCGGCCGAGGCGGCGCTGTCGTCCCGCTGGGCGGTGGAGCGCCACGGCGAGGCGCTGGTCGTGCGTGCGACGCGCGCCGAGGCGCCGGAGGTGGTGCGCCGGCTGGTCGGCGCCGGCGCGGAGCTTTTCCGGCTGATTCCCGAACAGCGCAATCTCGAGGAGGTCTTCCTCTCGATCACCCAGCCGGAGACCGACGATGCTTGATGCGCTGAGGGCGGAGGCCGCCAAGATCGGCCGCCACAAGGCGACCTGGGGCCTCGTCTGGATCTATCCCATCGTGCTTCTCGGAATCATCGGCCTGATCATCGTGATGACCCTGATCAACGGGGGCGACGTCGTCGACGAGCCGCCGTCGCTGGCCGAATGGCTCGCCGACGCCGCGGCCTTTTGGGGAGGTCCGCGCGAGGTCGTCGTGCGCATGCTGATCGCGGCCTATGTCGCCGTCGTCTTCGCCGGCGAATATGGCTGGAACACGTGGAAGCTGGTCGTGCCGCATCGCGCCCGCGCCGGTCTCCTTGCGGCGAAATATGCGCTCGTCCTGATCCTGTTCGCGATCGCCTTCACGCTTGCGGCGATGCTGTTCACCGCCGGCGTCTGGACCGACGACGTGATGAGCGGGGATCCGACGCCCGCCGGGATCACCTTCACCGGCCTTGCCCGGGCGCACGGATTGGGCGCACTCGCCGCGATCGCTCCGGTGCTCGTCACGATCGCCTATGCGAGCCTCGCGGCGATCCTCACGCGCTCGATGGTCGGCGCCCTGATCGTCTCGATCGTCATGATCACCGTCGAATCGGTCATCGGCAGCTTCGCGCCGATGCTGGCGACCTATCTGCCGAGCGCGATGTGGGCGCTGGCGCATTTCTTGCCGGGGTACCACCTCGCCAATCTGGCCAGCTGGATCGACAGCGGCCAAGCGCTGTCGATGCCGTTCCCGAGCGGCGCCGTGCTGGCGCTCGGCTGGGCCGCTTCGCTGGCGGTCGTCGCCGCCTGGATCGCCGGGCTGACCGGCGCCGCGTTCGCCCTGTTCCGGCGTCAGGATATCAACTGAGCGACCCGGCGATCGGGCCAAGGTCGTAGCCCGCAGCCCGCGCGCGCGCGACGAGATCCTCCCTCCCCATGCCCAGCTCAGAGCGCGCCAGCGCCCACAGGAAGGTCGAGCGCGTGCCGGTGCGGCAGTAGAGCAGCGTCTTGCCGTCCGGCTCGGCCAGCGCCTCCGCCATCGCCAGCACATCGTCGAGGTTGAACCCGCCGGCGATCGGAATGTGCCGATAGCCGATGCCGGCTGCGCGCGCCGCTGCCTCGATCTCGGCGCCCGCGGGCTGGCCCGGCTCCTCGCCGTCGGGCCGGTTGTTGACGATCAGGGTCACGCCGGCGGCGGCAAGTCCGGCGACCTCCTCGGGCCGGAGCTGCACGGGCGCGACGAAGGTGCTTGGATCAAGCTGCCGCATGGGCGCGAACCACCTCAAGGAAGGCGGCGCCGTAGCGCTCGAGCTTCGCCGCGCCGACGCCGGAGACTTGCGCAAGGGCCTGGAGGCTCGCCGGCTTGGCCGCGGCCATCTCGCGCAGCGTCGAATCGTGGAAGATGACATAGGGCGGCACCGATGCTGCCGCGGCGAGCTCGCGCCGGCGCCCACGCAGGGCCTCGAACAAAGGATCGTCGGCTTCGGCCCAGGCGCCTTCGTCCCGGGTCCGCCGCCGCCGCGCGCGCTTGGGCGGCAGCACCAGCTCGACTTTCTGCTCGCCCTTCAGGATCGCCCGCGCGCCGGGACCGAAGGAGAGGCCGCCATATCCGTCGGCGCGCAGCGCATCGCGTGCGAGGAGAGCCCGCGCCACCGGCTTGATCAGCGCCAGCTCCTCTTCGCCGGCGATGCCGAACACGGAAAGGCGGTGGTGGCCGAAGCCGAAAATCCTGTCGTTCTCGCGCCCTGCGAGCACGTCGGCGAGGTGCTGGACGCCGAAGCGCATCTCGGTCCGGAAGGCGGCGGAGAGGAGCTTTCGCGCCGTCTCGGTCGCGTCGACGCTGGCCGGCGGGGCGAGGCAATTGTCGCAATTGCCGCAGGCTTCGGGCGGCTCCTCGCCGAAATGGCGCAGCAGGATGGCGCGGCGGCAGGTCCCCGCCTCGACCAAAGCGGCGAGCGCATTGAGGCGCTGGCGCTCGCCCGCGCGCCTGTCCTCGGGCACCTCGGTCTCGATCCGGCGGCGCGCTCGGGCGAAATCCTCCGCTCCCCAGAACAGCCAGGCCTCGGCCGGCTCGCCGTCGCGCCCGGCCCGGCCCGTCTCCTGGTAGAAGGCTTCGATCGACTTGGGCAGGCCGGCATGGGCGACGAAGCGCACGTCGGGCTTGTCGATGCCCATGCCGAAGGCGATGGTCGCGACCATCACCATCTCCTCGGAGCGGACGAAGGCGGCCTGGTTGCGCGCGCGGACGGGCGCGTCGAGCCCGGCATGATAGGGCAGGACCGGCCGTCCCGCCGCGCCGAGCTGGACGGCGAGCTTGTCGGCCTTGTCGCGGCTCGGCACGTAGACGATGCCGGGGCCCTTCTGCTCGTCCAGCAGCGCCTTGACCTGCGCCGAGACGCCGTCGCGCGGCCGGATGTGATAGCGGATGTTGGGCCGGTCGAAGCCGGCGAGGATCAGCCCGTCCTCGTCGATGCCGAGCTGGACGAGGATGTCGCCGCGGGTCTGACGGTCCGCGGTCGCGGTGAGCGCGAGACGCGGCACGCCGGGCACGCTGTCGAGCAGCGGCCGCAGCAGCCGGTAGTCGGGCCGGAAGTCGTGCCCCCATTCGGAGACGCAATGCGCCTCGTCGATCGCGACCAGGCTGAGCCGGGTCTCCCGGACGAGGCTGCGAAAGGCCTCGCCGGTCGCCCGCTCGGGCGCGACGTAGAGGAGATCGAGCTCGCCGGCGCGCAGGCGCCGCATCGTCTCGCCGCGATTCTCGTCCGCCGAGGTCAGCGACGCGGCCTTGATCCCGAACGCGTCGGCGGCCCGGATCTGGTCGTGCATCAGGGCGATGAGCGGCGACACGACCAGAGCCGTCCCCTCCAGCGCCAGCGCGGGCACCTGGTAGCAGAGCGACTTTCCCGCCCCGGTCGGCATCACGGCCAGCGTATGGCGGCCGGCCATGACGCGCCCGATCACTTCCTCCTGCACGCCGCGGAAGGAAGCGAAGCCGAAGGTCCGGCGAAGGATCGAAAGCGGGTGCGACACCGCGTCACTCAAGCCGCCGCCTTTGGCCGAGTCGAGTCGCATTCGCGCCGGATAGCGCGAACAGAGAGGGAACGCCAGCCCGGCTAGCTCATTCGCAGGTCGGCCGGCGGCCCGGGACCCACGGGATGAACCGGAAATCGGTCAGCTCGAGCCGTTCCACAGAGTGCGGCCAATGCTCGTAGCTGGGCAGATGCGGCAGCACGACGCAAACGTCGGTATGGCGCGCGCGCCCGTTGACGGTCATCCGCGCCCGGTAGCGCAGCGCACCTCCGTGTCCGTTCTCGACGACGAGCAGACCGTGGCCGTTGAAGGCGAAAAAGCGCAGGCGCACCTCGCCCGGCGGGATCGGGTCGGGCGAGACGCCCTCGGGCCCGGTGATCGGCGTGCTTTCGGGCTCGGGCGCGTCCGGCGGCGTCATGCCGGCCAGCTGGCGCGCCGCATAGAGATCGAAACGGCTCCACTCCGCCCGCCCCCGTTCCGGCGCGCCGACCACTCCGCCGTCGTCGAGGCGCATCGTCACCGCCTCGCCGGGAGACAGCGTCACCGCCGGGAGAGTCTGTGCGGCGACCGGCGCGGCAACGCATGCCGCGTACAACGAGGCGATCCGAAATCCATGCATGGCGAGTCCCCCTTCGGCCACAGAGCTGAGCGCTATCGCCTTGAAACGCAAGCCACTTATTCCTCCGCCGACCTCCCGTCGAGCCACGACGCTCGCATGCGACCGTCGACGTCAGCGGCAGCGGATGCTCGCGACCGGACCCGGCGGCAGCAGCTCGGCGCGGCTGACCTCGAGCCGGTCGATCGCATGCGGCCAGCTCTCGAACGCGGAGATGCCCGGAAGCACGGTACAGGTGCTGGTGGTGGCCGAGCGGCGGCCGAGAAACATGCGCGCGCGATATTCGAAGGCGCGGCCGTAGCCGTTCTCGACCGACAGCATCGACTGGCCGGCGACCGATCCGAAGCTGAACCGGACGCTGTCCGCCGGCACCTCGCCCTCTGGGTCGTCACGGGTCCGGCTGACCACCAGGAGGCCGCGGCCGCCTTCGCCGAGCCGCACGACGACGGTCTCGCCCATCGCGATCGAAAGACTGTCGGCGGTTTCGCTGGCCGCCGGCGCAGCCGGGGGTTTGGGCGCCTCCTGCGCGAGGGGTGCCCAGGCCGCGGCCAACGCGGCCGCCGCGATCAAGTCCATCATCATCGAATCAGCCCCTCTCTCTACCCATCAGAGACGGTTGGACGGCTCGAATCAAGGGCGCGCCTGAGGCGCGGCGCCTGGGCGCGCTCGCGGTTCGGAGCCCGCTTGCCAAGGTCATTCGGCCGCCCGGACCTCCTCCTCCTCGCGCTCGCTCTGCTGGCGCTGCCACATTTCGGCGTAAAGGCCGGCCTTGCGGAGCAGCTGGCCGTGCGTGCCGCGTTCGGCGACGCGGCCTTCGCTCAGCACCACGATCTCGTCGGCGTCGACCACGGTCGAGAGGCGGTGGGCGATGACGATCGAGGTCCGCCGCGCGGTCACCTTGCCGAGCGTCTCCTGGATCGCCGCCTCGGTGCGGCTGTCGAGCGCCGAGGTCGCCTCGTCGAGGATCAGGATCGGCGGATCCTTGAGCAAGGTGCGCGCGATCGCGACGCGCTGCTTCTCGCCGCCGGAAAGCTTGAGGCCGCGCTCGCCGACCTTGGACTCGTAGCCCTCGGGCAGGCTGAGAACGAAATCGTGGATCGCCGCGCCCCGGGCGGCCGCTTCGATGTCGCTTTGGCCGGCGCCGTCGCGGCCATAGGCGATGTTGTAGCCGATCGTGTCGTTGAACAGCACCGTGTCCTGCGGGACGATGCCGATCGCCGCGCGCAGGCTGGCCTGGCTGACTCTCGATATGTCCTGGCCGTCGATCGTGATCCGCCCCTGCTGCGGGTCGTAGAAGCGGTAGAGAAGGCGCGACAAGGTCGATTTGCCCGCGCCGGACGGGCCGACCACCGCCACCGTCCGGCCCGGCGGCACGTCGATGTCGATCCCCTTGAGGATCTCCCGCCCGGGATCGTAGGCGAAGACGACCCCTTCAAAGCGGACCCTGCCGGCCGTGACCGCAAGCGCGGGCGCGCCGGGCGCGTCGCCGATCTCGGCGGGCGTGTCGAGCAGGCCGAACATCTGCTCCATGTCGACGAGGCCCTGGCGGATCGTGCGGTAGACCCAGCCGAGCATGTCCAGCGGCCGGAAGAGCTGGGCGAGAAGAGTGTTGACCAGGACGACGTCGCCGGTGGTGAACTGGCCGCGGCTCCAGCCCCAGACGGTATAGCCCATGGCGCCGGCCATCATCAGATTGGTGATGAAGGACTGGCCGATATTGAGCCAGGCGAGCGAAGCCTCGTTCCGGACCGCGCGCTCGTTCAAGCCGCGCAGCGCCGCGTCGTAGCGGCGCGCCTCGCGCTCCTCGGCGCCGAAATATTTGACGGTCTCGTAATTGAGCAGCGAATCGACCGCGCGCCCGACCGTCTCGTTGTCGAGCTCGTTGATCTCGCGCTGGAGCCGAGCACGCCATTCGGTCACCGCCCGGGTGAAGGCGATGTAGAGCGCGACCATGACGAGCGTGGCGACGACCAGCCCGGCGCCGAACTTGACCCCGAAGATGATGCAGATGACGAGGAGCTCGACCCCCGTCGGCGCGATGTTGAAGAGGAGGAAATAGAGCATCATGTCGATGCTCTTGATGCCGCGCTCGACCACCTTTGTGAGCGCGCCCGTGCGCCGCTCGAGGTGGAAGCGCAGCGACAGCGCGTGGATGTGGCGGAAGACCTGGTCGGCGAAGCGCCGCGCCGCGTCGAGCCCGACCCGCTCGAACACGACGTTGCGCACATTCTCGAACAGGATGCCGGCGAAGCGCGCGCCCGCATAGGCGACCACCAAAGCGATGGCGAGGCCGGCCGCCGCTTCCATCCCGCCGGTCATCCGGTCGACCGCGGCCTTGTAGACGAAGCCGGTCGAGAGCGAGACGGCCTTGGCGGCGAGGATCAGGATCACGGCGATCGCGACGCGCATCCGCAGCGCCGGCGCGTGCTTGGGCCACAGATAGGGAAGGAAGCGGGCGAGCGTGCGCCAGCCGGACGTCGGGCGCGGGACAGGGTCGGAAGGGGAGGCCGCCATCGGACCCAAGATAGGGCGCCCTGCCGCGAGCGAAAGGCGGTCTGCGACGGGCCGTGGAACAGGCCTTGCGGATCAACGGTTTAAGCTGCGTTCGTCAGTGGGAGCGTTGAGTATGGGCCCGGCACTTTACGTGATCGCGATCCTGGGTTGCGGCGAAGGTGACGCCGCCTGCCAGCCGGTCGAGGTCGCACCCGCGCGCTACGAGAGCCGCGAATCCTGCCTCGCCGCCACCGAGAGCGCCCTCGCCCGCGTCGCCGCCCTCGATTTCCCGATCGTCGTCGCCGAATGCCGCGCCTTGGGCGCCGCCGCTGCGCCGCTCAGCCCGTCCGACGTCCGGCTCCCCGAACCCGACCGCCGCCCCAGCGCCTGGGATCGGTAAGAGGGGGCACCGGAACGGGGAACGCTGGCCGTTTGCGGCGGTTGTCACATTGAACCGCAACTCGACCGGGAGACCGACATGTCCGTCAGCCAGAACCGCCACGACAGCGCCCAGATGACGCAGAACCAGAACAACCAGATGTCCGAGGACCCGGGCGACGGTTCGCGGGGCAAGGACGTCAACACGAAGGAAGGCGAGGAGCCGACCAACCAGATTCCCGAAGAGCAGAGCCAGAACGAAGGCACGATCGAGGCCTTCGGCGAGGAAGGCGCCGGGATCGCCGCGAAGGAGTGACGCCATGAGCGGACCCGAAAGCGACACGATCGACCCGCCGATCCACGAGGACGCCCTTCCCGGCCATGAGAGCCGGCTCGAGCCGAAGCCGGACTGGCAGCCGCGCTACCCCGGCTCCGGGCGGCTCGCGGGCAAGGTGGCGCTGATCACCGGCGCCGACAGCGGCATTGGCCGCGCGACCGCCGCTCTCTATGCGCGCGAGGGCGCTGACGTCGCGATCTTGTACCTTTGCGAGCATGACGATGCGAAGGAAACCAAACGCATCGTCGAGCGCGAGGGACGCCGTGCGATCACCATCGCTGGCGATGTCGGCGACAAGCAATTTTGCGAGCAGGCGGTAGAGCGCACAGTGCGCGAGCTCGGCGGGCTTGACGTCCTGGTCAACAATGCCGGCGAGCAGCATTGGGAAGAGGACATCCGCGATATCGACGAGCAGCAGCTCAAGCGCACTTTCCAGACAAACATCTTCGCGATGTTCTACTTGGTCCAGGCTGCGCGACCGCACCTGAAACGCGGCTCGGCGATCGTCAACTGCACGTCGGTGACGATGTACAAGGGGTCGGAGCTGCTGCTCGATTATTCGGCGACCAAGGGGGCGATCACCGCGTTCACGCGCTCGCTAAGCCAGGCGCTGGTCAAGGATGGGATTCGCGTCAACGCTGTCGCGCCGGGGCCGATCTGGACCCCGCTTAACCCGTTCGGCGGCCAGCCCAAGGAGAAAATTCCGGAGTTCGGCGAGGACACGCCGATGGAGCGCGCCGGCCAGCCCAACGAGGTCGCGCCGTCGTTCTTGTTCCTCGCCTGTGAGGATAGCAGCTACATGACCGGTCAGGTGCTCCACCCCAATGGCGGGACTGTCGTCAACGGCTGACGCTCGACCCTTGCAGGCAAGCTTCGCCGCTGCGCCCTCGCCACGGCGGGCCAACGCGTTAGGAAAATTC
>DASVVQ010000034.1:0-48713 GCA_036386475.1 Allosphingosinicella sp.
CGACGAGATCGGGAACGACCGCGGCGACGGTCCGCTCGATGCTGGCCTGATCGGCGAGGTCAAGCTCCGGCCGGGCGACGAAGACAAGTTCACGCGTCGCGCCGCGCTCGGTGAGGCTGCGCGCGACCTGGCCCTCGCGGCCGGTGACGAGGATTTTCACGGCGCCGACGATCCTTGGCCCAGCCGCTCGCCGGCATAGCTGCCGGAGCGGATCGGCTCCCACCACCAGCGGTTGTCGAGATACCAGTCGATCGTCCTGGCGAGCCCGCTGTCGAAATCCTCCTCGGCCCGCCAGCCCAGCTCGCGCTCCAGCTTGCTCGCGTCGATCGCGTAGCGGCGGTCGTGCCCGGGCCGGTCGGTGACGAAGGCGATCAGCTCGCGCCGCTTGCGGCCGTCGGCCAGCGGGACGCGCGTGTCGAGCAGGTCGCAGATCGTCTCGACCACCTGCAGATTGGTGCGCTCGTTGCGCCCGCCGACATTGTAGCTCTCGCCGACCGCGCCCCTGGTCAGCACCAGTTCCAGTGCCTTGGCGTGATCATCGACATAGAGCCAGTCGCGGACATTCTCGCCCTTGCCGTAGACCGGCAATGGCTTGCCCTCCAACGCGTTCAGGATGACGAGCGGGATCAACTTCTCCGGGAAGTGATAGGGCCCGTAATTGTTCGAGCAGTTGGAGAGCACGACGGGCAGGCCGTAGGTCTCGTGCCAGGCGCGGACGAAATGGTCGCTCGCCGCCTTCGATGCCGAATAAGGCGAGGATGGCGCATAGGGCGTCTCCTCGGTGAAGATGCCGCTGTCGAAGGGCAGGTCGCCGAACACCTCGTCGGTCGAGATATGGTGGAAGCGGAAGGCCTGCCGCCGCGTCCCTTCAAGCTCCCGCCAATATTCCAGCGCGGCGGAGAGCAGCCGGAAGGTGCCGACGACATTGGTCTCGACGAACGCGCCCGGCCCGTCGATCGAGCGGTCGACATGGCTTTCGGCGGCGAGGTGGACGATCGCCTCGATCCGCTCCTCGGCGAGCAGTCGCGAAACCAGCGGGCCGTCGGCGATATCGCCCTGGACGAAGCGGTAGTTCGGGTCGCTCTCGATCTCGGCGAGCGAGGCGAGATTGCCGGCATAAGTGAGCTTGTCGAGATTGACGACGCGGGCGCCCCAGCCGGCGACGAGGTGGCGGCACAGAGCCGAGCCGATGAAGCCGGCGCCGCCGGTGACCAATATTGGCTTCGGGGAGCTCATCTCAGGCCGGCTTTCCCTCGAGGACGTGAGCCGGCGGCGGGTTACGGCCTTCCTCGACGCGGCGGCGCAGGAAAGCCGCATAGTCGGAGCTTCCCATCCGCTCGGCGGCGGCGAGCACCTCCTCGGCACCGAGATAGCCGAGATCGAAGGCGATCTCCTCGGGCGACATGACCTTCATGCCCTGGCGCTGCTCGATCGTCTTCACGAAGGAGGAGGCGTCGTGGAGGCTGTCGTGGGTGCCGGTGTCGAGCCAGGTGAAGCCGCGGCCGAGTGGCGTCACCCGGAGCGTGCCGCGGCGCAGATATTCGCGGTTGACGTCGGTGATCTCGAGCTCGCCGCGCGCCGACGGCTTCACCGCCGCGGCGATGTCGAGGACGTCGTTGTCGTAGAAATAGAGGCCGGTGACCGCCCAGTTCGAACGGGGTTCCTTGGGCTTCTCGACGATCTCGAGCGGTTTTTTCGTCACCGGATCGAAGACGACGACGCCGTAACGCTGCGGGTCGTCGACATGATAGGCGAATACGGTCGCGCCCGTCTCCTCATTGGCGGCGGCGCGCAGGTGCGGGGTGAGGCCCGCGCCGAAGAAGATGTTGTCGCCGAGGACGAGCGCCACCGAATCTCCGCCGACGAAGTCGCGGCCGATGACGAAGGCCTGTGCGAGACCTTCCGGGCGCGGCTGCTCGGCGTAGGAGAGCGAGATGCCGTAGCAGCTGCCGTCGCCGAGCAGCGACTGGAACAGGGGCAGATCGTGCGGCGTCGAGATGATCAATATCTCGCGGATGCCGGCCAGCATCAGGGCCGACAGCGGATAATAGATCATCGGCTTGTCGTAGACCGGGAGCAGCTGCTTGGAGATGGCGAGCGTGACCGGATAGAGGCGCGTGCCGCTGCCCCCGGCGAGGATGATGCCCTTCATTGCACCGCTTCGGCCTCGCGGTGCCAGGCCTGGAACATCAGGATCGCCCAAAGCGCCGGCGTCGAATCGCCGCTGCCGCCGAGATGCTGGCGCCAGCGCCGCTGGACGATGGCGGGGTCGAAAAAGCCCTCCGCCTTCATTCGCACGGGGTCGAGCAATTCCTCGGCCCAGGGCCTGAGTGGCCCCTTGATCCATTCGCCGACGGGGACGCCGAAGCCGGCCTTGGGCCGCTCGAACAGAGCGCGCGGCGCCTCGCGGTAGAGGAGGGCCTTCAGGATCTCCTTGCCGCTTCCCCCCTTGATCTTCATCCGCTCCGGGATCCGCGCCGCGACCGCCGCGACGCGGTGGTCGAGGAACGGAACGCGGGTCTCGAGGCTGACCGCCATCGACGCCCTGTCGACCTTGGCGAGGATGTCGTCCGGCAGGTAGGAGACGGCGTCGCAATACATCATCCGCGTCGCGTCCGCGGCACCTTCGCCAACATCCAGATCGAACGCGCACTGCCGCGGGAAGCCGATTCCGTTCAGGGCCGGCGAGCCTTCGCCCGCCCATTCGTCGAGGAAGCTGTCGAACACGCCTTCCAGCCGGTCGGCGCGGGCCATGGTGCGGAAGGTCTTGCGCACCTTGGTGCCGAAATGGGGCCCGCGACCGCCGCCCGTAAGGCCATTCCACAGGCCCGGCGGCAGCGCGCCGAAGGCGCGGCCGGCGCCGCGGCGGACCGGCCCCGGCAGCCGCTTGAACTGCCCCCAAAGTCGCGCCGTACCGAAATAGCGGTTGTAGCCCCCGAACAGCTCGTCGCCGCCGTCGCCCGACAAGGCCACGGTCACCTGCTCGCGCGCGAAGCGGCTGACGAGATGGGTCGGGATCTGCGAGGAATCGGCGAAGGGCTCGTCGTACATCCGCGGCAAGAGCGGGATCACGTCCTGCGTCTCGCGGACGGTGACGTAGCGCTCATTGTGGTCGGCGCCGAAATGCGCGGCGACCTTCTTCGCGTATTCGGCTTCGTTGAAGCCCGCTTCCTCGAAGCCGATCGAGAAGGTGCGCACCGGGCGCGACGAATATTTCTGGTAGAGGGCGACCACCGTCGAGCTGTCGATGCCGCCCGAGAGGAAGGCGCCGACCGGCACGTCGGCCATCGATTGATCGCGGATCGCGGTGCCGAGCTCTTCGTGGAGGGCGGCGAGTGCGTCCTCCTCGTCCTCGATCGGATCGGCGAGGCCGGCGGCGACCACGTCGCGATAGGACCAGTAGCGCTCGATCGAAACCGCGCCTTCTCGCGATCCAGGTGCGGGCGGATCGTCGAGTGGGTGGCGCGCGGCATCGGCGCGGGCGGTGAGGATGGTGCCGGGGACGAGCTTGAAGATGCGCTTGTAGATGGAAAGCGGCGCAGGGATGTAGGTGCGCGCGGCGAGCAGCTTCACGGCGCGGCGGTCGATCTCGTTGTCGAAGCCCTCCAGCGCCCGGATCGCCTTCAGCTCGGAAGCGAAGACGAACGCGCCCCCGGCCCAGCCATAGTAAAGCGGCTTCTCGCCGAAGCGGTCGCGGACCAGCCGCAGGACGCGCTCCTTCCTGTCCCAGAGGGCAAAGGCGAACTGGCCGACCGCTTTCTCGAGCGCCGCCTCGAGGCCCCAGGCGGCGATGCATTCGATGAAGGTCTCGGTGTCGCTGTGGCCGCGCCAGGGTATGCCGTTCGACTTCGGGCCGCGGCTATCCTCGTCGATCTCGGCGCGCATCGCGGCGTGGTTGAAGATCTCGCCGTTGAAATCGAGCACCCAGCGGCCGTCGTTGGAATGCATCGGCTGATGCCCGGCCGGCGAGAGGTCGACGATCGACAGGCGGCGATGGCCGAGGCCGACGCCCGCCTCCTCGTCGATCCATACGCCCTCGTCGTCCGGCCCGCGATGGGCGATCGGATCGGTCATCCGACGGATGAGCGCCCGATCGACCTTCTTGTCGCTGATGAGGCCGGCAATGCCGCACATCGTCCTGGAAATTCCTTCTTGCGCGTACGCCCGCGCCCTTAGCGCTTCTTGCGTCCGCGCACCACCGCAGCCTGCGCGCCGCCGCTCTCGATGAAGCCCGCGAACATGACCTCGGCGCCGCCGCGCTCGAACATCCTCGCCACTGCCTCGACGCGCTGGGGATTGTCATATTCCGGCGAGAACATGTCGAACGTGTCGAGCACCACCCATTCGCGCAGCTGCTCCTTCGTCAGGCCTTCCGGCATGGTATCGCGGATGTCGCAGACCGGGAGGAAGCGGGTGAGGGCGTGCAGACCGACGCGGTTCGCGGCCCGGCTGGCGCCGATCATCCAGCCGGCATTGCGCTGGATCAGCTTCAAGAGGCGCTCGTGCGACATGCGCCGGGTGAGCGGGCGGAGGAGATATTTGGCGTGGACCTTGGTCCACCAGCCGCGGATCGGATAGAAATCGACGACGATCTCGCCGCCGGACTTCGCCTTGGCGATCAAGGCGCGGACCGAGGCCTCGAAGTCCGGCGTGTGCTGCAGCACGCCGAGGCAGAAGACCTTGTCGAAGCTGCCGTCGGGAAAGGGGAGCTCGTAGATGCTCGCCTGGAACAGGCGCAGGCGCTCGGCCCACGCGGCGTTGTTCCTGAGATTGGCCTCGACCGCGCTCGAATAGTCGACCGACCAGAGCCGCGCCCGCGTCCGCTCGAGCACCACCCGGCTGAAGCGGCCGGCGCCCGATCCGACTTCGAGCACGTCCTCGCCGGCCATGGCCTCGGGCGTCCAGCCGGTGGTCGTGAAGAAGCGCTCCTCGCTCAGCCTCTGGCCCGCCTCCGGCCGGTCGATCTGGGTGCCGGCGAACAGGTTCCACTGCTTGCCGAAATTCTCCGTATAGTTGGACTCCTCGCAGACCCGCGGCACGCCGGCGACGATGGGAAAGCGATTGCCGTCGCCATCGACCAGCGCGTCTCCTTCGGCGCGCAAGGCGAGGCCGTTCGCCGGATTGATCAACTGGACAGGCATGGCGGCGAGGCTTTCGGGCAAAGCGGCCTGCCGGTCTTTTCGCCGGCGCCGCCTGGGACGCGCCGACTATCCGGCCCGGGCGCGCCGGGTCAAGCCCGGGCGCCGCCGCTTGCATATGCGGAGCCACGCTCTACACGCCCGCTCTTGTCCCCCGCCGAGCGAAACCATGGCCGCCCGCCGCATCCTCTACATCAGCTATGACGGGCTGACCGACCCGCTCGGGCGCTCGCAGGTCCTGCCATATCTGACGGGGCTGAGTAGGCTCGGCCACCGGATCGCGATCCTCTCCTGCGAGAAGCCCGAGCGCGAGGCCAGGGACGGCGCGCGCATCCGCGCGATCTGCGAGGAGGCCGGGATCGAATGGCATCCGATCCGCTACCACAAGAAGCCGCCGGTGCTCTCATCGGCCTGGGACGCGCGGGCGCTGCGCCGGACCGCCGAGCGGCTGCACCGCGCTGCGCCCTTCGACATCGTCCACTGCCGCTCCTACATCCCCTCGATCGCGGGGTTGCACCTCAAGCGCAAATTCGGCGTGCGCTTCCTGTTCGACATGCGCGGCTTCTGGCCGGACGAGAAGGTCGAGGGGAGGAGCTGGCCGCAGACCAATCCCGTCTTCCGCCGCGTCTATGCCTGGTTCAAGCGGCTCGAGGCCGAGCTGCTGACCGGCGCCGACCACATCATCAGCCTCACTCATGAGGGAAAGCGACAGCTCGAGACGCGCCCGCAATTCCAGCCGGCGGGGCCGGAGATCACTGTCATCCCCTGCTGCGTCGACTTCACCCATTTCCCGCTCGTCGCTGCGGGAGATCGCGCCGCAGGGCGCTCGGCGCTCGGCATCGCCGCGGATGCGAAAGTGCTCGTCTATCTCGGCTCGCTCGGCTCCTGGTACATGCTCGACGAGATGCTCGATTTCTTCCGGGTGATGGCGCAGCTCGACGCCGCGTCCGTCTTCCTCTTCGTGACCCAGGACCCGCCCGGCGAGATCGAGGCGGCGGCGCGGGCGCGAGGCGTGGCGGCCGACAGGCTCGTCATCCGCCCGGCGGCGCGCGACGAAGTGCCCGCCTTCATGGCGGCGGCGGACCTCGGCATCTTCTTCATCCAGCCCGTCTTCTCGAAGAAGGCGAGCTCGCCGACCAAGATGGGAGAGATGCTCGCTCTGGGCCTGCCGCTGGTCACCAATGGCGGCGTCGGCGACGTCGCCCGCATCGTCGAGGAAACGGGCTGCGGCGTGGCGATCGAGCGGTTCGACGAGGCGGCCTATGGGGAGGCGCTCGACGCGCTGGAAGCGATGGCGCCGGCGCCGGCCGATCAGCGCGAAAAGGCCCTGCCCTGGTTCGACGTCGAGATCGGCATCGCCCGCTACGACGCCGTCTACCGCAGCCTCGTGCCCTAGCGTCATCCCGGCGAAGGCTGGGACCTATGAACAGAGCGGAATGCGAACGAGGCGGCTGCGCACCCCGGCCGCCGAGATCCGTGTTCCTGGGTCCCGGCCTTCGCCGTGATGACGCTCTTCGCAGTGACGAGATGGTCAGCGCGTTGGATCGAATCCAACGGCCGAGAAGACCGCGTCGAAGCGCGCCTGAAACTCTTCCTTCGAATAGGCCGAAAGAGCGTATGCCTGGCCCTTGCGGCCGATCGCGTCGAGCTCGCCGGGGGTCGCGGCGATCATCCGTTCGAGCTGCGCGCCCCATTCGGCGGCCGTCCTGCAGACCAGGTCGAGCCCCGCCGCTGCCATCGTCCGCTCATAGACCGGCGTCGCGCCGGTCAGGACCGGCATGCCGAGGTGCCAGAGGAGGACCAGCTTGTTCTCGGGCTTGCCCCACCACAATTTGTTGGGCCGGTAGATCGGGATCACGGCAAGGTCGGCGGCGGTGACGTGGCGCGAGAAACTGTCCTTCTCCCAGAGGTGGAAGATCTTCTCGCATTCGATGCCGCCCAGCGCCTCCATGGTCGGATAGGGCCTCAGGCGCCCAAAGTGCCGGTAGATGAGGGGGTCGGTGACGACGTGGAGCTCGATCTTGTCGCGAAGGTCGTTGAGCGGCTCGCGGATGACCTGGAGATTGGGGACGGTGGTCGACTGCCCCTCCCAGACGATCCTCAGCTTGTCGCTCCGGCTGTAATCGGTCTTCGGCGCGCCGAGATCGCCGCCGAACCAGTCGAAGCTCAGGAAGACGTTCGGATTGTAGCGCCGGATCGTCTCGCGCTGCTCGATCGTCGAGCAGATCACGGCGTCGGCGCACTCGCAGGCGCGGATCAGGGTCCGCATGAAATCGGGGGAGAGGCGGCTGTCGGTGCCAAGGGCGTAGCGGGCGCCTCCCTTGACGAAGCGGCGGGCTGGATTGGTGTGGACGAAGTAGGAATCGACCAGCTCGAAGACGAGCTTGAGGCCGTCGCCCTCACGGCGCTTGCGGTGGGTCCAGCCGGGAATGTCGGCATTGTGGGTGATGAGGACGAGGTCGTACGGGCGGCCGAGATCGGCGCGCTCGAAGGCGAGGCCCCTCTGGTCGGCATAGGCGGCGAAGCGGCGGCGGTCGCCCGGGTGGCGGAAGTCGGGGCTGTAGCCGCCATAGCCGATCCGCGCCTCGCCGAGCGGACGGGTCACGGCCGCCCCTCGATCAGCCCCGCCAATCCGTCACGCAGGCTGCGGGCCTCAGGCTCGCCGACCTCGGCGCGGAATTTGGTCAGGTCCGCCTCGATCAGCGGCGGCTGGCCCGCGTCCATCCGGGCATTGGGCCGGGCGAGGTCGGGGCGGCCGTAGAGCGCGGCGGCGGTCTCGAAGATTTCGGAAATCGTGACCGCTGCGCCGGTGCCGGTGTTGACCGCACCCTGCACATTGCCGGCGGCGATGCGCGCGAGCTGCCCGGCGAGGTCGTCGACGTGCACATAGTCCCGGCGCAGGCCGCCGCTCCTGGGGCCCGCTTCCTCGCCCCGGGCGAAGGCGGCGAGGACGTGCGGGACGAGTCGTCCTTCGCGGTCGCCCGGGCCGTAGACGAAGAAGATCCGCGCCCAGGCGAAGTCGCGGCCCCGCGCTTCGAGCGCGTGAAACAGGGCCTCCTTGCATTCGCCGTAGACCGTCTCGGGCCTCAGCGGCGTCGCATCCTCGCGGCACGGGCCGTTCGCGGCGGCGGAATCATATTCGATGCAGGTGCCGAGCGCGACGAAGCGACGTCCGCCGGCGGCGGCGAAGGCGTCGCGCAGGCGCAGGCTCGCCGCAACCCACTCGCGGTTGATCTCGTGGACGAGATAGTCGGCATGGTTGGTGTACCAGGCGGCGTGGACGCAGCGCTCGAGGCCTTCGCCGATGAGGTTGAGCTCGAGGTCCTCGGCGCTCCCCCGGACAAGGTCGAAGCGGCGCCATTCGAGGTTCGGGTGGCGCAGCTCCGGCTCCGTCCGGCAATAGAGCGCCAGCACGCGCTCGCCGTCGTCCAGCAGCCGGGAAAGGAGCGCGCGGCCGATGAAGCCGGTGGCGCCGGTCAGGAGGGTGCGTCCCGTCGTCACAGGATCCTGAGCTCGGGAATGGCGACGACGAAGCGCGCGCCCCATTGGCGGACGTGCGCGAGCTGCTCCATCACTTCTTCGCGCAAGTTCCACGGGAAGATGACGATGAAATCGGGCTTCTCGGCGTCGATCGTCTCGGGCGGGACGACGGGAATGTGGCTGCCGGGCAGGAAGCGGCCCTGCTTGTGCGGCGAGAGATCGGCGACGAAGCGGACCAGCTCATTGCCCTTCACCCCGCAATAATTGAGCAGGGTATTGCCCTTGGCGGCGGCGCCGTAGCCGGCGACCGTCTTGCCGTCGGCGCGCTGGTCGAGCAGGAAATCGAGGAAGTCCGCGCGGACCTGATCGATCCGCGGCTGGAAGGCTTCGTAGACGTCGCGGCCGCGCAGTCCCGCCCGCTCCTCCTCGTCCAGCACCCGGCCCACGGCCTCGCTGCGCTGCTTGGTCTCGTCGCCGGCGCGCGCGCCGAAGACGCGCAGCGAGCCGCCATGGGTCGGCAGCTCCTCGACGTCGAAGACTGTGAGGCCCTGCTTCTCGAAGATCGAGATCGTGGCGGCGAGCGAGAGATAGGAGAAATGCTCGTGATAGATGGTGTCGAACTGCGCCTCCTCGATCAGCCGGAGGAGGTGGGGAAATTCGAGGCTGACGACGCCGCCCGGAGCGAGCGCGGCCTCGAGACCGGCGGTGAAGTCGTTGATGTCGGGAACGTGGGCGAAGACGTTGTTGCCGCAGATGAGGTCGGCCTGGCGCATGACGTTCGTTTTGGCAAAATCCGCGCCGAAAAAGTCGACGAGGGTTGGGATGCCCTTGGCGAGCGCGGCCTCGGCCGTGTTCGCCGTCGGCTCGATGCCGAGCACCGGCACGCCCGCCTGTTTGAAATATTGAAGCAGGTAGCCGTCGTTCGAGGCGACCTCGATCACCTTGGACTGCGCACCGAGGCCGAACCTCGCCACCGCCGCCGCGGCGAAGCGCTCGCAATGGGCGAGCCAGGAGCGGCTGAACGAGGAGAAATAGCTGTAGTCGGCGTCGAAAATCTCTTTCGCGCTCTTATGCTCGCCGACCTGGGCGAGGAAGCAATGGTCGCAGACCTCGACCACAAGCGGGTAATAGGTCTCGGGCGCGTAGAGCGTCTCGCGCGTCAGCATGGCGTTGGACGGGGGGCAGTTTTGAAGGTCGGCGAACGGGAGGAAGCCGTCATTGCCGCAATGTCGACATTTCATAGGTCGAGGCCTTCGTAGCCCGGGGCGAGAAGGGGAAAGGAACGGTCGCGTTCGGAGGTAACGCCGATCGGCAACGGCCATTCGATGGCGAGGGCCGGATCGTCGAAGCGCACCCCGCCTTCTGTCTCCGGCGTATAATATTCGCTGTGGAGGTAGACCAGATGGACGTCGCCGGTGAGCGCCTGGAAGCCGTGCGCGCAGCCTTTGGGAATGTAGAAGGAGGTCCGCTCGTCGATCTCGACCGGCGCCCATCGGAGGAAGGTCGGCGAGCCGCGGCGAAGATCGACCGCGACGTCGAATGCGCGCCCGAGCACGCAGCTGACGAGCTTGTCCTCGGCCGCCGGCGGGCGCTGATAGTGCATGCCGCGGATGGCGCCGCGGTCCATGGTGACGCTGTGGTTCATCTGCACGAACTCGGTCGCGAGCCCCGCTTCGGCGAAGGCGCGCTTGCAGAAATGGCGCTTGAAGCGGCCGCGGGCGTCGCCGCGGACGTCGAGGCGGACCGCATAGGCGCCCTCGATGTCGGTCCCGACGAAATCCATCATCCTGCCCGGGCGTAGTCGTCGAGCTGCGCCTCGGACAGGACCCTCTTGTCCTCGTACCAGGCCTTGTACCAGGCGATGGTCTGCTCCAGCATGTCGCGCTCGAAGCGGGGGCGCCAGCCGAGCCTCGCCGCCGCCTTCGAGCTGTCGAGCTGGAGAAGGCCCGATTCGTGCCTTCCGGCGGCGTCCGGCTCGATCTCGACCCGGAGCTCGGGCAGCATGGTCTGCATGACCGCGATGATGTCGGCGACGCGGATGCTCGCCTTCGCTTCGGGCCCGAAATTCCAGGCCTCGGCGGCGGTGCCGTCGCCGGCGAGCAGGCGCGCTCCGATTTCGAGATAGCCGGCAAGCGGATCGAGGACATGCTGCCAGGGCCGCGTCGCCTGCGGGTTGCGGATGCGCAAGGTCTCGCCGGCGAAGGCCGCGCGGACGATGTCGGGGATGAGGCGGTCCTCGGCCCAGTCGCCGCCGCCGATGACGTTGCCGGCGCGCACGCTCGCGATCCGTATCGCCTCGCGCGAGCGCAGAAAGCTCTCGCGGTAGGAATTGGTCATCAGCTCGACGCAGGATTTGGACGCGCTGTAGGGATCCGAGCCGCCGAGCTCGTCGCTCTCGCGGTACCCCCATTCCCACTCGCGGTTCTTGTAGACCTTGTCGGTCGTCGCCGAGACGATCGCCTCGACGCCGCCCTGCTTGCGGCAGACCTCGAACAAAGCGAGCGAGCCGAGCAGATTGGTGCGGTAGGTGCCGAGCGGATCCGAATATGCGCGGCGGACCAGAGATTGGGCGGCAAGGTGGAAGACGATCTCCGGCCGCGCCGCGTCGAGCGCGGCGGCGAGCGCCTCGCCATCGGCGATGTCGCCGCGGCGGTCGTCGACGGGAAGGTCGAGCAGGCCGAAATGGCTGGGTTCGGTCGGCACCGCGTCGGCGTAGCCGGTCACTTCGGCGCCCAGGCGCGTCAGCCACAGCGCCAGCCAGCTTCCCTTGAAGCCGGTATGCCCGGTGACGAGGACCCGGCGGCCGCGATAGGCGTCCGCGAACGCGACGCTCACCACATTTTCCACTTCGCCTCGCCGCGCTCCCACAGGCCGTTCAGGAGGCGATATTCGCGCATCGTGTCCATCGGCTCCCAGAAGCCGGGATGGCGGTAGGCGGCGAGCTCGCGGCGCTCGACCAGCTCGTCCATCGGCTCGCGCTCGAGCATGACGTCGCCGTGGCGCGCGGCGATGTCGAAGAATTCCTTCTTGAAGACGAAGAAGCCGCCGTTGATCGCGCCGCCGCCGGCATCCTGCTTCTCGTTGAAGGCGGTGACGCTGCCGTCGCCGTCGACCTCGATATTGCCGAAGCGGCTCGCTGGGGTGACGCTGGTCACCGTTCCGATCCGGTCCTGCTCGAGCGCGAAGCCGGTCAGGGCGTGCAGATCGATGTCGGCGACGCCGTCGCCGTAGGTCGCCATGAAATGATCGGTCTCGACATATTTGCGGCACAAGGCGATGCGCTGTCCGGTCTGGGTCTTCTCGCCCGTCTCGGCGAAGGTGATGGTGAAGTCGGTGCGCTCGGGGCGGCTCAGCACCTCGATCTGGGGCTCGCCGTTGCGCATGCTCAGCCGGAAATCGCAGTCCATCAGCCGGTGGTTGAGGAAGTAGCTCTTGATCTCCCAGCCGAGGTGGCCGAGCGCGAGGATGAAGTGGGTGTAGCCGAACGAGGCGTAGATTTTCATGATGTGCCACAGGATCGGCTTGTCGCCGATCCGGATCAGCGGCTTGGGCACGGCGTCGCGCGAGACGTCGGCGATGCGCGTGCCCTCGCCCCCGCACAGGATGATGACCGGACTGTTCTTGGGCAGCATGGCTCTCGAGTCGATCCAGGGTCGCGCGGGCCGGCGACCGGGGGCACGGTGGCAGGCAGGAGCGGGCAGCGCCTGCAGGCGCGAGAGCACTTACGGGCGGCGGCGCGCCCACGCAAGCCTTGCGCCGCCGCCGGGCTTCCTCTGCCCATGGAGGGATGATAACGCGCCGCCATGAAGCTCGGGGTGATCGTCGACGACATGAAAGTCGCGCAGTGGCAGCTCAACGCCCTGCAGATGCTGCCTGCTTGCGATGAAATAGTCTTTTACAATTGCCGCAATTCCCGCAGCGGCAAGCGGCGACTAAAGCACCTTTTATATTATGCATTGAACCTGGTCAGCGTCCGCAATCCGCTGACGAGATTTGTCCCGGTCGATGATGTCGGCAGCCATGTTGTTCGATTCGTCGATTTCGACTCCGAGCATGAGGGCATTTGGCAGCGTCTGCCGGCCTCGCTTCTCGAACAGATCGCCCGCGACCGCCCCGCCGCGATCGTGAAGTTCGGGCTCAACCTCTTGCGCGTGCCGGCCGCGGACCGGCTCGCGGCGCCGATCCTCTCCTTTCACCACGGCGATCCGGAGCAGTATCGCGGCCGCCCGGCAGGCTTCTGGGAGCTGCTCCACGGCCGCTCGGTCGTCGGCCAGATGGTCCAGATCCTCTCCGACAGGCTCGATGCGGGCGCGGTCGTCGCTTATGCCGAGACCAAGGCCTATGCCCATAGCTGGCGCGCCACCCTGATCGAGGCCTATCGCGCCTCGCCGCTCATCCTCTCGCGCGCGATCGAGAATGCGGTGGCCGGCACCGTCCTCGCCAAGCCCGTCGGCGGCAGGAACTATCGCCTGCCCGGCAATGCGACCGTGCTGCGCTTCTGCGCGCGGATGGCGAGGGCCGCCGCTTCGCGTCTCGTCTACGGCGCGCTGCGCGAGAAACGCTGGCAGGTCGCGACCGCTGCGGCGGACGCGGGCGCACTGCTCGCGCCGGACGGGGCGGGTCTCCCGCCGCGGGAGACGTGGCGCTCGCTCCCCTGTCCGCGCGGCTACACCTTTCTCGCCGATCCCTTCTTCGCACCCGGCAGCGATGCGATCCTCGCCGAGGCGCTCCACGCTCGCAGCGGCAAGGGCGAGATCCTCCGGCTCGGCGACGGCGAGCCCCTTCGCCTCTCCGACCCGTCCTGCCACTACAGCTATCCCGGCTCGGTCGAGGACGACGGCTGTCCCTACGTCGTCCCGGAAACCGTCTTCTGGTCGCCGCCGCGCGCCTATCGCTGGCTCGGCGACCGCTGGTCCGAATCGCGCGCGCTCGACATCGCCGGATCGCCGCGGCTGATCGACCCGACCTTTTTCCGCCACGAAAGCGGCCTCTATCTGTTCGCGAACCGGTTCGAGGAAGGCAGCGGCGTGCTCCGGCTCTGGCGGGCGCCCGCCCTGTTCGCCCGCTTCGAGGAGCATCCCGCCTCGCCGGTCCGGATCACCCCCGCCGGATCGCGCATGGCGGGCTCGATCCTGCGCCTCGACGGCGTCTATGTGCGCCTCGGCCAGGACGACAGCGGCGGCTATGGTGACGGCCTGATGGTGTTCGCGATCGAGGAAATCTCGCCCGGGCGCTACCGCGAGACGCTGGCGAGCAGGTTACGCTTCGAGGACGTGCGGGGCCCGCACACGCTCAACTTCAAGGGCGGCACGGCCCTGTTCGACTGGTATCGCGACGGCGTATCGCTGTTCGCCGGCGTCCGCCGGCTGCGCGGCCGCCGTCACAATTCGTCCGGGTTGGGCGCCGTTTCCGCGCCCTCGACGAAGGGCCAGAACTTGTAGGGCACCCAATATTCGGCGTGGTTCGCATAATTGAGCCAGACGAACTGGATCAGCGCCGAATAAGCGAGGACGAGCACCAGCAGCTGCCCGTTCGGCCGGGTCCCCTGGGGAAAGACCGTCGGCAGGCGGGAGAAGACGAAGAGCTGGAGCGGGATCAGGTAGAGCGCGATGCGATCGACCGCGGTCGACGAGGGGAGGACGATCAGCAGGGCGACCGTGCCGACGGTGGCGATCGAGAAGTAGCGCCACATCCGGCGCTGGTTCTCCTCGATGTCGAACCGGCGCTGGAACAGCAAATAGAGGATCGCGGGGACGAGGTTCATCGCGACGCGAATGGCGGCGCCTTCGGAGCTGTATTGCGACTCGACATAGTTGACGAGCATCCGGTCGACCGATTCGGAGAGGAACGATCGATAGAGGATGAAGCCGAAGACGAGGACGCCGACCGCGGTGACCAGCCGGTTGCGCTGCGCCGAGAGCGCCATCAGCGGCAAGGCGAGCACCGCCGTCTTATGGAAGGTCGCGGCGATCACGATATAGGCGACGAAACGCACCACCTGGCCGCGGTCCCAGGCGACGATCGACGCCATGATCAGGCCGATCGCGACTGCCTGGCGGGTATAGCCCATGGCGACGACGATCATCAGATAGGGGACGGCGACGACCAAGGCGAGCCAGGGGTTCGGCTGGTGGTTGGCGAACTTGAACAGCCCCCAGCAGAAGAGGCCGGCGCAGACGAGGTTCACCGCCCAGATCTGCAGTCCCACCGCGCTCGCGACCCAGTTGAGGACGTTGTAGCCCGGGTCGTCCATGGCCAGCATGTCGCCGAAATCCATGTAGCTGATCTCTTCGTAGATGAAGAGATAGGGCTGCCAGTCCGCGCCCGTCTGGTAGCGGAAGCCGATCATCGCCGCCGGCAACAGAGCGGCGATGAACAACATCACCGCCGAGCGGCGCCCGACGGGGTCGAGGCCGCGGCTCGACTGCACGGCGCCCGCCGCGAACAGCGAAAAGAGAAGCCAGTAGGGGAACACGTTCGCTCCAGGACAAAAGCGGCGACGGCGGCCTGTGGGGCGGCCCGATTGCGCTTGCCCTATAGAGGCTTGCGACGCGCCGCGTCCACACCCGCGGCCACTTTGCGCGGGGCCGCCCGGCATGGCATAGCCCGCCTCCCGCCGCCGCATGCCGAGGATCCTCCACGCCGATGACCGGCAAGACCATTGCGATCTCGATCAACGCCTCGTGGAACATCGTCAATTTCCGCTCCGGCCTGGTCGGTGCGCTGCGGGCCGAAGGCTACCGGGTCGCGGCTTTGTCGCCGCCCGATCCCTGGGCGCCCCGGCTCGCCGGGATCGGCGCGGAGCACGTGGCGGTGCCGATGGACAGCGCCGGCGTCTCGCCGCTGCGCGACCTGGCCTTGCTCGCGCGCTATCGGCGTGTGCTGAAGCGGCTGCGGCCGGCGGTTTTCCTCGGCTATACCGCCAAGCCCAACATCTGGGGCACACTCGCCGCCCAGTCGCTCGGAATCCCGGTGATCAACAACGTCTCGGGGCTGGGCACCGCCTTCATCCGCGAAGGGCTGCTCACGCGCATCGTCACCGGTCTCTATCGCGCCGCCTTCCGCCGCTCGGCGACCGTCTTTTTCCAGAATGAAGAGGACAGAGACCTGTTCGTCTCGCGCCGGATCGTGGCGCCCGAAAAGGCGGCGCTGCTGCCCGGATCGGGCATCGACCTGGAACGTTTCGCGCCCCGGCCAGACGAACGCGCCGGCGACGGCTCGTTCGCCTTCCTGATGGTCGCGAGGCTGCTCTGGGACAAGGGCGTGCGCGAATATGTCGAGGCCGCTCGCCTGTTGCGCGCCGAATTCCCGCACGCGCGCTTCCGGCTCTTGGGCTTCCTCGATGCGGTCAATCGCACGGCGGTGCCGCGCGCCGAAGTCGATGCCTGGGTCGCCGAAGGGCTTATCGACTATCTCGGCGACGCCGAGGACGTCCGTCCCTTCCTCGCCGCCGCCGATTGCGTGGTCCTCCCCTCTTATCGCGAAGGCCTGCCGCGGGTGCTGCTGGAGGCCGCGGCGATGGCCCGGCCGCTGATCGCCACCGACGTTCCCGGTTGCCGCGACGTCGCCGAGGAGGGCGTCACCGGCTTCGTCTGCGCCGCGCGCGATCCCGCCTCGCTCGCCGCGGCGATGCGCAGGATGCTGCTCCTTTCCGCGCACGAGCGAGAAGCGATGGGCGCGGCCGGGCGGGCGCGGGTCGAGGCGGCCTTCGACGAGCGCATCGTCGTGCGCCGCTACCTGGAAGCGATCGAGGCCGCGCTCAGTCGGCGCTGAGGTGGCGCGCTCGCGGCTTGTCGCTGCCGGCCTCCTCGCGCCGCGCGCGCTTGGCGGATCGCGGCTCCGCCATCAGCGCCACGCACATTGCGAACAAGGCGCTGATCGCGGCGGTGCGCAGCGGGTAGTCCACGAAGCTGTGGGCAAGGATCGCCGCCGATGCGACCGATCCCGCGAGCGCGAAATGGTCGCGGTCCTCCGCGCCCCAGATCGCAATCACCCGCCGCCCCCACCAGAACAGGAACAGCGCGAGCACGATCAGTCCCGGCAGGCCGGTCTCGAGATAGAGCTCGATCCAGTCGCTGTGGACGTGGTTCATGAAGAAGCGCGAGATCGCGGCGGGATCCTCGCGCGCGCTGTAGACCTCCTGGAAGGTGCCGATGCCGGAGCCGGCGGGGAAATAGTCGCCCGCCGCGTCCAGGCTGCGCGAGAAGGACGTGAAGCGGGAATCCTCGGAAGTGCGCGCCTCTTCGCTGGTCAAATTGTTGCCGGCCGGCGTGCTGAGCGCGACCGCGACCGCCGCGACCGCGAGCAGCGGGACGAGCGCGAGCAGCCACCGCGGCATCCGCCGGCCGCGGCGCGACACGATCATGAGCGCGCTGGCTGCGAGCACCGGGACGGCGAGGCCGGCGCCCGCGAGCGATCGGTTGACCGCGACGCCGACGAACACCACGCCGACGGCGCCGGCGAGGATCACGAGCAGTCCCGAATTGCGCCGCATCGAGCGGCCCCGCGAGCGGGCATGGAGATAGAGGGCGGCGAGGAACGGGAAGGTGCAGACCAGCAGGGTCGCGAGATGGTTGGCGTTCGAGAAGAAGCCGGTCGAGGCGCCGTAATTGGTGATGTCGTAGAAATACCAGGGGCTGGTCTCGCCGCCGCCGACCTGTAGCGCACCGATCGCCACCGAGGTCGCGGTGACGCCGATGATCGTCCAGGCGATCGCCGCCGGCTTGAAGGCGCGCAGCCTCAGGATCGCGAGCAGGACTGCGATCGCGGGCAGCAGCCACAGCGCCGAGGAGATCGTCCGGTAGGGCGCGAGCGAGAGCGTCAGCCACGGCGTCTCGGCGCCGACCGCGGCAAAGCCCGCCGCCACGTCCGACCGCCCCGGAAGCGACGTCCAGACGGCGGGCGGCAGCGGCACCAGCTGGAGCGCGATCACGGCGATCGTCAGGAGGAGGAGCGCGATCAGCTGCCGCCCCGGCGCCGGCAGCGGCGTCGTGGGGGTGGTCAAGACGGCGGCGGCGATGAGCGGAAGGGCGAGGAGCTGGAGCAGCATGTTGCTCCAGATGCCCGCCGCGCTGGCGCCCCCGAGAATCAGGCAGAGGAAAAGGTAGGCGGGAACGAGCGCGCTGCGCAAATCGTGCATCAGCGCCCCCCCGCCGGAGCCACCAGCACGTCCGTGACGCTCGCCGTCTGCGTGCCCGGAAACTCTCCGGCAATGCCGACGAGGCGCAGGCTCTGGCCGTTGCAGTCGGCGGGCACGGTGAAGTCGCCCGCGATCGTGCGCGGCGCGGCCGTGACGTCGCGCAGCGGCAGGTCGATGAGCAGGGCCGGCCGCCCGCGGCACTGGATCTGCCAGGTGACGCGGCTGTCGTCGCCCTTGGCGCTGCCTTCGGCGCGGAAGCTGAGGCGGTAGCGGCCGGGGCGAAGGACCAGCATCTGGCTGGCGAGGTCGATGGTCTCGCGGCCGAAGAACTGCACCTCGAGCGCAGCGGCGCGGCTGCGCTCGGCGACGCCGGCGCTGCCGACGTAGAGCGACCAGTTGAACGGGCCTGCGCCGGGCAGGCGCTGGAAGCGCCCGTCATAGACGGCCTTTTCGGCCGGGCCGGGCGGCAGGCCGGCAAAGGTTCGCCACAAAGCCAGCGCGCGGCCGACCTCGCCGCGCTCGACGAGCATGGCGAGGAGCTGGCGCTGCCAGGGCAGGCCGTCGGGCGTCGGCGCCGTGGTCGGCGTCGAGCGGGCGATGCGCAGGATGAGGTCCGGGTCGCCGCCGCCGACGGCGAGGCTGGAGAGCACCGCCTGCTGCAGGCCGGGATCGCGGGTCAGGACCCGGATCAGCGACGCGCCGGTCCGTTCGTCGCGAATCATCCGCGCAAGCTGCGGCGCCAGCGCTTCGGCGACGCCGGGAATGAGCCGGCGCAGGGCGGTAAGCTCCAGTCCGGCCTCGTTGATGCGATCCGTGCGCAAATAGCGGTCGAGGAGGAACAGGCGGACCGGACGCAGCCGCGGGTCGCGGCGACGCGCCTCCTCGAGCAAGGCTTCACCCTGCTCGGCGCGGCCGGCTGCGATGGCGGCGCTCCCCGCGATCAGGAAGGGCTCCTCCGCGAGCGGCGCGCGGGCGAGCGCCTCCATCGCGGCTCGACGATCAGCTTGCGGGACGGCGCCGGTGCCAACGTCGAGCTGCGCCATGGCAAGTGCGAGGCGGACCTGCGGATGGTCTGGCGAGGCGACGGCTGCCAAAGCCGGCATGCGCCGGGCGAGAGCGTCGACGGCCGAGGTCTTGGCCACCCACAACCCGCCGACAAAGCACAGGGCTGCGCCGGCCGCGAGCTTCGCGGCGGCGGCGCCGGTCAGGCGAAAGCCGTCCTTGGAGCGTCTTCTTCTATGCCTCACGCCGCGCGATTAGCTTGATTTCGCGTTCGCGGCTACCGACGCCGCCATAGTGATAGGGCTCGTAGCTGTAGCCGTAGCCGTAGCCGTGCGCGCGGTGCTTGTATTTGGTGAGGACGGCGCCGACGAGATGGGCGCCGGCGGTACGCAGGCGTCCGACCGCATCGACGGCGGCGCGGGTCCGCGTCTTGCCGGTCTCCACCACCAGCAGCGTGCCGCGGCAGACGCTCGCCAGGAGCGGCGCGTCGGCGAGCCCGAGCACCGGCGGCCCGTCGACGATGACGAGGTCGAACTGCTGCATGGCCTCGTTGAGGATCGCCTTGAGCCGCTGCGAGGCGAGCAGCTCGGCCGGATTGGGCGGCAGCGGGCCGCAGGGCAGCAGGCTCAGATTCTCGAACTCGGTGTCCAGCACATGGGCGCCGAGAGCGTCGCTGTTGGTGAGCAGCTTGGACAGGCCCTCCTGGCTGTCGAGCCCGGTGACGAAGGCCGGCTTTCTGAGATCGGCGTCGATCAGGAGCACGCGGTGGCCGAGGCGCGCGAAATTCTGCGAAAGCGCGAGCGTAGTACTCGATTTGCCTTCCGCGGCTCGGCTCGAGGTGATGAGAAGGCTCTTGGGCGTGCCGTGCTCGGTCGTGAACTGGAGCGCGCTCGACAGCGAGAAATAGGCCTCGGAAACCGGCGACGTGCGGTCCTTCAGATCCTCCAGCACCGGGTCGCTGCCGGCCTTCTTCGGGATCAGGCCGAGGGACGGCAGACCGAGCTTGTTGCGGACATCGTCCGGGCTCTTGATGACGTCGTTGAGGATATCGAGGCCGAGCGCGGCGACGAAGCCCAACGCGAAGCCGATGCCGGCCCCGAGCAGCAGGTTCATCATCAGGTTCGGGGTGAAGGGCCCGCCGGCGGGCTCGGCGCGGTCCACGATCGAGACGGTGTTGGTGCCCACTCCGCCGGCGATGCCGATCTCGCGGTAGCGCTGGAGCAGCGCCTCGTAGAGGCCCTTGTTGGTGTCGAGCTCGCGCTGGAGGATGTTGTACTGGATGGAGCGGGCGCGCTCGTCGAGCACTCCGCTGCGCAGCGCATTGACTCGCGCTTGGAGCGTCGCTTCCTCGTTCTGCGCTGCGCGATATGCGGCGAGCAGGGTGTTGGAGCGGGCGCTGGTCGTCCTTCCGCTTTCGGCGCGGATCGCCTCCTGGACGCTGGCGATGCGGGAGCGGAGGCGGACCATGTCCGGATAATCGTCCTGGAACTGGGTCTGCTTCTGGCGATACTCCGCCTCGAGCGTGTTGAGCTCGCTGCGAAGGGGGGCCACGCGCTCGTTGACTTCGGCCGTCTGGGTGACAGACAGGGACTGGCGATAGGCCTGTTCGGCGGCGATGCGCCGCGTCGTCGCTTGGCTGAGCGCGGAGTTGAGCGAGGCCAGCGTCGCGTTCATCAGCGTGCCGCCGCCGCCGCCCGCAGAGGCGCCGCCCTCGCCGCCTTCGCCGCCGCCGCTTCCGGGCGTGCCGACCAGGTTGTGCGCCTGGGCGTAGGAGACCAGGCGGCGCTCGGTATTTTCGAGCTCGCCCTTGAGGCGGGTCAGCTGCGTCTGGAGAAACCGGCGGGCATAGGCCGAGCTTTCGTAGCGGCGCTCCAGGTTCGAGTTGATGAAGCTGTCCGCGAACGCGTTGGTGACCCGCGCCGCCAGCGCCGGGTCCTCGGAGACGAAGCTGATCGTGACCAGCCGGCTCTGCGGCACGGGGTCGACGTCGAAGCCGCCCATCAGGCGGCCGGCCGCGATGCGGTTGCCGGTGGCGCGGTCGATCCCTTCCGGCACGAACGCCGGATTGCCGCCGAGATTGAGCTCCTGGGCGACACGCTGGGCGAGACTCCGGCTCCGCAACAACCCATATTGCGTGGCGAGGAAGTCGCGATCGTTGGCGACCAGCGGCTGGCCGCCTTTGCCCTGGCCGAGGACTTCGATCTGCGGCTGGTTCATCTCGAGCGTCGCAGTCGAGCGGTACATCGGCGTCGCCATCAGGGTCGCGATGAGGCCGAAGGCGAGACCGAGCGCGACGCAGCCCAGGATTACCCAGCGCCACTCGGAAGCGATGCGCAGCAGGTTGGTGAGGTTGAGATCGGTCGGTGACGGCGCGAGCGGCTCGCCCGGCTGGGGCGATATCCCCGCCAGCGCAGTCTGTTGACTAACCTGCCAGACTGGATTGCCCCCAGTCGGCCCGATCTCGTTCTTGCCCATGGCTGTAAAATGCTTCCTGTCGGCTTCGTCGTCGCGCCGGTCTGCTGTCGCCTCAGAACGGCCTGAAGATGGTCAGCAGCGGGATGGTGGACATGATCTCGCGCTGGAGGGCCCTCAGCCGCGAGCCGTCTACGACAATGATGTCGCCGGTGTAAATAACCGGATCCTCGGCATTGCCGCGGCGGATGGCGGTGAGGTCGAAGGCGGCGGCCATGCGCTGTCCCTGGATCTGGCGAAAAACGGCGACGCGCCGCGGATTCGCCGTCTCGTCGGTGCCGCGCGCGAGCGCGACCGCCTGAAGGAGGGTGGTCGGCCCGTTGATCTGGAACTGGCCCGGCTGGCGGACGGCGCCATCGACGGTGATGTGGCGGCGGCTCGATTCGCGCACCGTGACGGTGACGTCGGGATTGCGCAGATAGCGCTCGCCGAGCTGCTGCTCGAGCCGGTCCTGGAGCTGGGCGGTGGTGAGGTCGACGGCGCGGACGCTGCCGATGAGAGGCATGGTGATGTTGCCGCCCAGGTCGACATCGACGTCTCGGGTAAGGTCCGGCACCTGGAAGACGGTCACCTGAAGCTTGTCGAGCGGCGAGATCCGATAATCTTCCGTGGGACCCATTCGCGCGGACGGCGCGTCGGGCGCGACGAAGTCGCCCGCCTTGTCCGGATAGGGAATGTCGCCGCCGCGGGTCGCGCAGGCCGCGACGAGGCTGAAGGCGAAAAGGGCGAGGAGGAGCTGGGCGAAGGCCAGCACGCGGCGGCGTGCCGCAGCGATCGGTCCGACAGCCCGCGCGGGCTCGCTCGACGATCCAAAGACGATCATGGGCCTCTCGTGATCAGGGTAATGGCGGGGCGCTTTGGGTCAAGCGCCCTTGCCCCGCGCTGAACGATCTCGGCGCTTGGCTCAAAAAGCCGTTTTGAGCAAGACTTTAATGCGCCGCCTCCGCTGCGACCGGGGCGCCGTCGAGGGTCGAAAGGTACCAGCGCTCCTCGTCCTCGACGCCCAGGGCGGTCAGGTTTCCGGTCGTGTAGGCGCCGGTGTCGATGCCGATCCGGTTCGGCCGCTCCTCGATGCGGTCGCAGATCGTATGACCGTGGACGACGACGAAGCCGTGCTCCTTGCCGTCGCCGAGGAAGGGCTCGCGGATCCAGCGCAGGTCCTTCACATGCTGCTCCTCGACGGCGACGCCCGGCCGGATGCCGGCATGGACGAAGAGATAATCGCCGAAGCGGAAGGTGTCGCCGAAGCCTTCGACGAAGTCGCGGTGCTCTCTCGGCACGGCGGCGCGGATCCTGGCGATCGCCGCCGGCTCGTCGAGCCGCTTCAGCGCCTCGACGTCGAGGCCGTAGCTGGCGAGGCATTCGGCGCCGCCGAACTTGAGCCAGCTCGGCAATATGCCCTCCTGGCCGGCGAGCACGTTCAGCATCACCTCCTCGTGATTGCCGGCGAGATAGACCGGCTCGATGCCGTCGGGCTGCCAGCTGCGCAGGAGCTCGACCACGCCGGCCGAAGCCGGGCCGCGGTCGATGAGGTCGCCGAGGAAGACGACGAAGGTCCGTCGCCGCGGCCGCGAGCGGTTGTCCGCCTCGATCCGGGCGAGCAGCCTGTCGAGCAGGTCGAGCCGCCCGTGCACATCGCCCACCGCGTAGGCGCGCGCCCCCGCGGCGCCGGCGGCGGCGGGAGGCTTGTGCGTGACGAGACTGCGCAGGCGGTCGACGAGACCCATGGAAATCCTTTTCAGAGCGAAGAACGCCGGATGCGGCGCCTCGGCTCCTATTTAGGAAGCCGTTCGCCCGCTTCCATGCTCTCGATCAGCGATTGACGATCTCGACGGGCTGGTCGCGCCGGTCCGCCGGCCGGACGCTGTTCGCGCAATCGGTGAGCGCGCCGCGCACGTCGTCCGGCAGCTGGTCCCAGATCGCCCTGCGCACGACCAGGCGGTTCGGATCGGAGCGGTCGGCGACGATGCCGCCGCGCTGGGCCGCGGCCAGCGCCTGCTCGCACCGGTCGGCGTCGAGCACGGCGCCGGGCCCGAGCTTGAATGCCGCCCGGTCCGGCATCGGCCCGACCGAGAAGCCGACATGCCAGGCGAGCAGCGCGGTCGCGACGGCGCCGTAGAAGGCGCCGGTCTTCCAGCCCAGATCGCGGCGCAGGAACGCGGCCAGCGCCGGCGCGGCGAGGAGGAGGAACAGCAGCAGGATCAGGATCGTCGACATCGGCGCGCCCATAGCACGGCCGATGCGGCTTTGCTCAACCCGCGATCCGGCCCGCTTCGAGCCGCACGACGAGATCGGCGCGAAATGCGGGGTGGAGGCGATGCGCGATCATCAGGATCGTCAGCCTCCTTTCCGCCGACACGGCGTCGAGCGATTCGAGCACGGCCGCTTCGGTGGCTTCGTCGAGCGCGCTCGTCGCCTCGTCGAGCACCAGCACCGGCGCCCCCTTGTAGAAGGCGCGGGCGAGGCCGAGACGCTGCCGCTGCCCACCGGACAAGGCGACGCCGCGCTCGCCCGCCCGGGTCGCATAGCCCTCCGGCAGCGTCGCCACGAAATCGTGGAGCCGCGCCTGGCGGGCCGCCTCGACGACGCGCGCGCGGTCGATCTCGCCGTCGCGGGCGCCGAAGGCGATATTCCGCTCGATAGACGAATCGGCGACGAAGACGGACTGCGAGACATGGCCGATGCTTCGCCGCCAGGCCGCGCGAGCGGGCCCCGCGAGCGGCGCCCCATCGATCGTCACTTCGCCCGCGTCCGGCTCGAGGAGGCCCATGACCATGTCGGCGAGCGTGCTCTTGCCGCTTCCCGTCGTCCCGACCAAGGCGACGCGCGCGCCGCGAGGGATGGCGAGGCCGACCCCGTCCAGCGCCGGCTCGGAACGGCCGGGATAGGTGAAGCGCACGCCCTCGATCCGGATTTCGCGCTCGAGGCCCAAGGGCGCCGGTGCCGCGTCGCCGCCGTCCTCTGGCGCCGGGAGAGCGAGCAACCGGAGGATGTCCGCGGTGACCGCGCGGTTGCTCCGGATCGAGCTCCAGCCGGAATAGATTTGCTGGACGAGCGGCAGCAGGCGTTGCGCGCCGAGCGCGAGCGCGCCGAGCACCGGCAGCACCGCGGCCAGCCCGCCGTCCCGCCGCGCGAGCAGCAAGGCGGCGGCGGCGAAGATGGCGATCCCCGCCGCCTCGATCGCGAAGCGCGGCGCGCTGCCGACGAAGCTGTTGACGGCGCGGGCGCGGCCGAAATCGGCGTCGATGCGGCGGAAGGCGTCGAGATAGAGGCTCTGGGCATTGTCGACGATCACGTCGCGGATGCCGCCGAGGCTTTCCTGGACGATGCCGACGCGCTCGGAAAAGGCCGCGGCGACGGTCTTCGCATTGCGTCCGAGTAGGCGCCGAAAAAGGACCCAGACCAGGAGATAGGCGAGCGCCAGCGCCGCCGCCGATGCGAGCGCGGCGGCGGCATCGATCGCGACCAGCGCCGCGAGCAGGAACGAGGCGAGCACGAGGGCGCCGAGGCTCTGCATGAATTGCAGCGCCACGCCCGAGGACAGGAGCTGGACCTTCTCGAGCGAGGCGACGACCTCGCGGCTGTTGTGGGCGACGTGCCAGGAATAAGGCTGGGCGAGGACGCGGCGCTGGATCTCCACCGAGATTTCGTGGCCGAGGCGGAAGACGAAGCGCTGGCTGCTCCAGGAAAGCAGAAGCCGGACCGCGCCGGCGACGAGGGCGGCGGCGATCAGGATCGCGGCCGCGGCGCCCAGGCCGCCGCCGCCGCCGTCCGGATCGGCGAGCAAGGTAAGGAACGGGATCACCGCGCCGACCGTCGCCATCTCGGCGATCGCGGCGGCCAGCATCAATGCGATGACCAGGAAGAATTGCCGCCGCCGCTCCGCCGAGAGAAAGCGGTAGAACTGCCTCAGCGCCGCGCTCTGGCCTGCTCGATCCGCCACCTTGCCCCTCTCGCCTTGCCGGAGCGGCGATAGAGGATGCGCGCTCCGCCGCCAAGGAAGCCGCGGATTCCGGTGCTTCCCACGGCCGCGGCGCTGGTTTAGGCTCCGCCTTGCCGCGTCAACGGCAGGTTGCTTGGGGGGTCGGGGGGTCGGTCTTGACTGGTTTCGTGAAACGGCCCGCTCAGAGGTTCCTAGCCGCCGGGATTCTGGCGCTCGCCCCGCTAGCCGCCGCCGATGCGCAATCGCCGCGCGTGCCGACGCGCGACGAGGTCCAGCGGCCGGTCCAGCCCGCCCCGCGCGAGGACCGCGCCCGGCTCGAGGTGGATTCGGACATCGAGCGTGCGCCCTGTGCGCTGGACGATCCGCAATTCGCCTCGATCCGCTTCACCCCGACCAGCGTCGTGTTCGACGATTTGCGCGGGCTCGCCCCCGAGGCGCTGCGCCCGGCCTATCAGCCCTATCTCGGCCGCGAGCAGCCGGTCTCCGTGCTGTGCGAGATCCGCGACCGCGCCGCCGCAATCCTGCGCGACGCCGGCTACGTTGCCGCCGTCGAGGTGCCCGAGCAAAGGATCGAGGGCGGCGAGGTCCGCTTCCAGGTGCTGATGGCGCGGCTCGTCGCAATCCGGGTCCGCGGCGACGCCGGCCGGGCCGAGCGTACGATCGCGCGCTACTTGCGGCATCTGGAAGGCCGCGAGGCGTTCAATCGTCACGAGGCGGAGCGCTATCTGCTGCTCGCCGGGGACCTGCCCGGCTACAATGTCCGGCTCGCTCTGCGCTCGGCCGGCCAGGCGCGCGGCGAGGTGGTCGGCGAGGTGACGGTGGTCCGCATTCCCGGCATGGCCGATTTCAGCGTCCAGAATCTGGGATCGCGCGAGCTCGGCCGCTGGGGCGCTTTGCTCCGCGGCCAGCTCTACGGCATTACCGGCCTGGGCGACCGCACCACCCTTGCCTTGTTCGCGACGCCCGATCTCGAGGAGCAGCGGACGGTCCAGCTCGGCCACGACTTCCGGATCGGCGGCGAGGGCTTCGCGCTGTCGGGACAGCTCACCTACGCCTGGGCGAGCCCCGATCTCGGCGACCCGGCTGTCGACATCGACGCCCGTACCCTGCTCGCGACCGTCGAGGCGAGCTATCCCTTCGTCCGGCTCCAGTCGCACTCCATCCGCGGCTCTCTCGGCATGGACGTCATCAACCAGGACGTGGATTTCAACGGCCTGCCGCTCAACCGCGACCGCCTGCGCGTCGCCTTCGCTCGCATCGACGCGGAAGCGCAGGGCGTCGGCGACGCCCGCCGCTATACGACCGCCGAGCCGCGCTGGCGCACCGCCGCGTCGCTCCAGCTGCGCCACGGCATCGGCGCGCTCGACGCGAGCGAGGGCTGCGGCCCGGCGCTGGTCAATTGCCTCAGCTCCAGCGTGGTGACGCCGACGCGGCTCGAGGGCGACCCGACTGCTCTCGTGGTGCGCGGCGAGGCCCTCGCCGAATGGCGGCCGGTGCCAAGCGTCACCGTGGCTCTGGGCGCCAGCGCCCAGCACAGCAGCCGGCCGCTATTCGCATTCGAGGAATTCTCTGCCGGCAATTACACGGTGGGGCGCGGCTACGATCCGGGCACCTTGCTCGGCGACAGCGGCATCGGCTTCCAGGCCGAGCTGCGCTTCGGCCGGGCCCAGCCGCGCACCCGCACTGGCCATGCCGTCCAGCCCTATGTCTTCTACGACCGCGCCTGGGTCTCGAACGAGGACCGGCTCGCCCTTGTCGGATCGCGCGACCGGCTGAGCTCGGTCGGCGGCGGCATCCGCGCCGGCTGGGGCGACCGCGCGCGGCTCGATGTAGGACTCGCCGTGCCGCTCGAGCGGGCCGGCCTTCTCGCCGATCGGCCCGATCCGCGCCTGCTCGTCTCGCTCACCACCCGCCTCTGGCCATGGAGCCCCCGATGACGGCGACCCGCTTGCGACTCCGCACTCACATGCTGCTCGGCTGCGCCGTCGCCGGCCTCGCCGCCTCGCCGGGAACCGAGCAGCGCGCCGACGCCCAAGCGTTCAACGCCACGCCGACCGTGGTCTCGGGCGCGGTCAACATCGACCGTTCCGTTCCGAACCTCGACACGATCACGGTATCCTCGCCGTCGGCCATCGTCGACTGGACGCTGACCTTTTCCCCGCCGGCTCCCGATCCGATCGTCTTCCTGCCGTCCGGCACGACGGGAATCTTCCAGAACGGGACCATCAACCAGGATTTCGTCATCCTCAACCGGATCATTCCGGTCGGCACCAGCCGCATCCGCATGGACGGCCGCATCATCAGCCAGCTCGTGAGCGCAGGCGGCACCACGCTGCCCGGCGGCACCGTGATCTTCTCGAGCCCGACCGGGATCATCGTCGGGCCGACCGGTGTGTTCGACGTCGGCAATCTGCTCCTCACCACGCTCGACCCGCTCGTCGATCCCGCCACCATGGAATTCTTCGTCGGCGGCCAGTTCCAGCTTCGCGGCGGCGACAAGTTCCCGACCGCGGCGATCGTCACCGAGGCCGGGTCGCGGTTCAACGCGCCGTCGGAGAATAGCTGGGTGGCGATGGTCGCGCCGCGCGTCGATCACAATGGCGGCGTCCGCGTCAACGGCTCGGCGGCCTATGTCGGCGGCGAGCAGGTCGACATCTTCATCGACCAGGGCCTGTTCGACATCGCCATCGTCGCGGGCACGGCGGACCCGAACGGCGTCGTCCACCGGGGCTCGACCGGGGGACCCGCGAGCGGCGCGGCCGGCGACAACCACGTCATCTATCTCGCCGCGGCGCCGCAAAACCAGGCCATCTCCCTGCTGCTCACCGGCAATGCCGGCTTCGACCCGGCGGTCAGCGCGTCGGTCGAGAACGGCACCATCGTCCTTTCCGCGGGCCACAACATCCGCGGCACGACGGTCGAAGAGGTCCAGCGCGGGGCCGGCCCTGCCGACTTCCGAATTCCGTCGGGCACCTACACCTCCGACGTGGTCGGCCGCGCGTCGCGCGACTTCGTCGTCGGCGATGCGGCGCTCGGTACCGTGACCTTCCGGCAGGACCTTTCCATCGCGGCGCGCAACCGGGCGCATCTCGTCGCCGATCAGGGCTTCGTCGCGCGAGTGGAAGGGAACGCCGCGATCTCCGCCGCGAACCTCACTCCCGAATCGCCGGGCGGCGGCATCCTCGACATTAGCGGCGGCGACGCCCTGATCATGGCCGGCTCCGGCGCGAGGGTCGAAATCCTCGGCTCGGCGACGGTCGACGCCTCGGCCCGCGGCGAAAGGGACGATTTCGGCACGGCGGGGAGCGGCACTGGCGGGCGCGCCGCGATCGTCGCCGACAAGGGCAATGTCGACATAAGCGGCAGCGTCACGGTGCTGGCCGACGGCACCGGCGGCGGCGATCCGCAGGCGCCGCCCAACGTCTTCGGCGGCGCCGGTGCGGGCGGCAACGCGTTCGTCGAGGCGACGGGCGGTGGCGTGCTCCAGGTCGGCGGTACCGGGACGGTATCGGCGTCCGGAACGGGCAGCAGCGGGACCGGCACGGTCGCGGTCGGCGCGAGCGGAACCGGCGGAACGGCGCGGATCACCGCGACCGGAGGCGGCGCCGTGACGATCGTCGGCGCGAGCACGGCGACGGCGTCCGGCACGGGGGGCGACGTCGCGGCCGCCGGTGCGACCGGCGGTACCGGCCAGGGGGGAATTGCCAACCTGCTCGCGAACGCAGGGACGCTCGACGTGACCGGCGGCGCCGCGCTGCGCGCGGAGGGCACCGGCGGCAGCGCCGCCTCCGGAGGCGCCGGGCGGGGAGGAACGGCCCGGATCGACGCCGTCGACGGCCGCATCACCAGCGTCGACGCTCTATCGGTCGAGTCGATCGGCCTCGGCGGCGCCGCCACCGGTGCCGGCGGCCGCGGCGGCGACGGCAGCGGCGGCAACGCCCTGATCCTGGCGCGCAGCGGCGTGGCAGGCTCGCAGATCACCTCGGGCTCGATGGCCCTCCGCTCGGCCGGCACCGGCGGCCCCGGCGGCGCGGGAGCCGGCGCGGCGCCGGGTGGGCTCGGTGGCATTGGCCGCGGCGGCAACGTCACCGCCGCCGCCGAGTCGGTCAACGGGCGACTCCAGACGGCCGGTCTCAGGGCGCGCAGCACCGGCACCGGCGGGCCGGGCGGGACAGGCGCGGGAGCCGGCGGCGGCGCCGGCGGCGACGGCCTGGCCGGGAGCATCCTGGTCGGCACGGTTGCCGGCCAGATCGCCGGCCCGGTCAGCGGCAGGGCCGATTTCGCATCGCTCGATCTGATCACCGACGGCACCGGCGGCAATGGCGGCGCCGGCGCGCCGGGCGGGGCCGGCGGCGAGGGCAGGTCCGGGCCGATCGAGCTGGTATCGACCGGTGCCCCGGTTAGCGTCCTCGCCCGCGCCGACCTCAATGCGGGCGCCACCGGAGGCATCGGGGCAACGGGTTTGCAGGCGCCGGCAAGCGGCGGCGACATCTCGGTGAGGGCGGTTCCGCTCGCGGCGGACCAGCCCGGCGACCTGTTCGTGGGCAATCTGGTTGCGCGGTCCTTCGCGGTCGGCGCCGCCAACAGCCTCAACGTGCTCGGCCGCTGGCAGGTCGTCGCGGACCGCAGCACGCTCCGGCTCGGCGCCGCCGACTTCGCGGCGACCGCCAGCGGCACTCCGATTGTTCTGACGCAGTCGGACATCCGCCCGCTCAACGGCACGATCACGGTCGGCGCGACCGGACGGTTCGCGAGCCAAGGCGACGTCGGCCTCGCCGCCGACGGCACCGGCCAGCTGCGCGGCGGCGCCATCGCGCTGGTCTCCGGACGCGACGTGGCGATCGCTCATGCCAGCCGGCCCGCGGGCCTTGCCACGATCGACGCCACCACTCTGCTCGTGCAGGCGGCGCGCAATTATGCGGCAGCCGCCGGCACGGCCATCGTCGGGCGCGGCGGCGTCGATATCCAGGCGGGCGGCAATGCGACCTTGTTCGACACGGCCGCGCCGGCCGGAGCGCTGAACGTCGCCGCGGTCGGCGACGTCGCGGTCAACGGGCCGGCGGCCGGCGAGACCGTCGCCATCGCCGGGCGCGACGTCGCCGTCGCCGCCGGCGGGGCGGTCGGCAATGCCGCGACTGCGTCCGTCCTGGTCCAGGCCGCGCGCGACTACAGCGCCGCGCCCGGCTCGTCGGTACGCGGCGGAAACGTCGACCTGCGGGCGGGACGTGACGCGTCGGTCGGGCCGACGAACGCCGCCGACCAGCTCGCCGTCACCGCCGGCGGCCTCGCACGCATCCAGGCGCCGGCGATCGGCCGCGAGGTGCGGGTGAAGTCAGCCGACGTTGAAATCGCCGCCGCCGGACGCGTCGGCGATGCGACCACCGACCTGGCCGCGCTGCGCGTCCAGCCCAATGCCGCCGCGACCACGCTCGGCGGCACCGCGCCGGGGCCGGGCTATACGCTTACCCAGGACGAGGCCAACCGCGTGCGGGGGGACACGGTCCGGGTCGAAGCGCTCGCGGGCCCGGCCGGCCCCTCCGGATCGGCCCGCATCGTCGTGCGCGACCTCAGCTTCGGCGGCAGCGGCGCGGCGGGCGGAATCGGCCGTTTCGAGATCGTCACGCCCGGCACGGTGCGCGTCGACGGCGCTCTCCTCCTCGGCAGCGCCGGCGCGAACGATGCGATCTCGATCGGCGCCGGCGCGCTCGAAGTCTCGACCGACGCCGGCAGCCTGCGCGTCCGCGACGCCGCGGGCGCTCCCGCCGGTTCGCTGGCCGTCGTCGCGGGGGACATTTGGGTCGCCGATGCGGACATGCTCGGGCAGCTCGCCGCGGATCCGAACTTCGCCGGCCGCGACGAGGCGCTGCGGGACAATCCGGGCGCGGACCTGCCCCGCGGGCATGTCGAGGCGGGCGGCATCCGTCTCGCGCCCTTGCGGACTCTGTTCGTCCAGAATAGCGGCACGGCGGCCAGCTTCGCGGGCCTCACCGTGGGAACCGGCGGGCTCGAGATCGACCCGAGCGGCGCCAGCCGGGCGGTCGTCACGGCTTTCGGCCGGCGCCTCAATGCGGACGGCAGCTTCACCACCAACATCCCCTTCTTCCTCCAGGTCGATTTCAACCGCGGCGATTCGGCCGGCTACACCAACGAATCCGAGTTCAACCGCTGCCTCATCAACGCCGGCTTCTGCGGCGGCCCGATCCGCTTCGCGCCGCGGCCCGATTATTCGCGCATCTTCCAGCTGCCGCTGCGCGAGCTGCCGCCCGGCGATCCGCTGGACGAAAGCGACTTCCTGGCGGAGCCGCTGATCGAGGAGCCGGTGACGAGCGGGGCGGATTCCGCGCTCTGGGCCGATCCCGACGACCACGACGACGAGGACGACGACGACGACGACGAGGAGGAGCGGCGGTGATCCGCGCCGCGCCCGCAATAGCGCTCGCCGGGCTGCTTGCGATCGGCGGTGCCGCGGCCCAGCCGATCTCGATGCGGGACAGCTTCCCGATCGGTTCCGGTCCGGGGATCGTCTGCACTGCACAGACCGCGCCGACCGACGGCGTCCTCACGGACATGTTCGACCGGGGCTATACAATCGTCTGCCGCGATGCAGCGGCGCCCGTCGGCCGGGCCTATGCGCTGCGCCGGCGCGGCGATCCGGCCGGGCGGCTCGCCGCCGCCCGCGACGCCCAATGCGCGCCGGGCCCGCCGAGCGAGATCGAAGGCCTCGGCCGCGCCGAGACGCTCGACTGCCGCACGTCCGCCGGCGCGGCCTACCGGGTCTATCTCCTCGCGCGCGGCAACCGGCTCTACGCCGCCGAGGGCCTCGGCGGCTATGACAGCGCGCTGCGCCTGACGCTCAGGACCATCGTTACCGACCGGCCGGCCGCGGGCCAGGTCTCGGTCGCGACCACCGAGGCGGGCGATGCCGCCGCTTTCGCCCGCGCCCAGGCCGAAGCGCTCGATCCGCGCCGCGCGCTCGAGGAGGCCTATCGCCGCAACAATGCCGGGAGCTATGCCGAGTCTTCCGAATTCTTCGCCATATTGAGCCGCGCCGAAGCGGCCGGCGGCGGCCAGGCGGAGGCGATGGTCAACCAGGCGCTGCAGCGCTCCAACCTCGGCGGGCACGGCGAGGCGGACACCTTGTTCGCGCGGGCCGAGCCGCTCGTCGCCAACGATCCCGTGCTCGCCCGGCGCTTGCGCAACTACCGAGCCATGCACCTCCTGAACCGCCTCGAGCCGGAGGCGGCGATGGCCGAGCTCGACCGGCCGCTCCCGATTGGCGCACGCGAGCTCCCCCGCACCGAGCCGGTCGACCGCCTGCTCGCGGCACGCCTCAACCGCGAATCGCCGGTCTCGCGCCGCTTCGATGCTGCCGGCACCGGCCTCCAGCCTGAGGACAAGGTCGCCATCCTCGATGCGCAGGCACAGCATCTGCGTGGCACCATCCACCGCATCGAGGGCCGCGGCGGAGAGGCCGAGGCCGCGCTTTCCGACGCGCTCCAGCGCCTCGTCGCCGTCCGTGGCGGCCGCGTCGCCTCGGTGCTGTGGATGCGCGCCCAGATCCTCGGCGAGCTGGCGGCCCTGGAAGAAGGCCGCGGCGACCGGGCGGGCGCGGAGCGCCGCCACCGCGAGGCGGTTGCGCTCCTCACCACCAACTACCCCGCCTCCGCGGCCTTGCTCGCGGCCGAGGCCCGGCTCGCCGGCTTCTATGCGCGAACCGGCCGGAGCGCCGAAGCGCGAGACCTGTTCGGCCGGATTGTCGACGCCAATATCGACGCGGGCGGTGCCTCGCCCTCGCTCCGCGGCGCGCTGGCCCCCTATTTCGAGCTGCTCGCGGCTGAGGGCGCCTCTCCCGAAGCCGTCGCCGACATGTTTCGCGCGAGCCAGGTGCTGGTCCGCCCCGGCGTCGCCCAGACCCAGGCGGTGCTGGCGCGCGAGCTGAGCGGCGGCTCCGACGAAGCGTCGCGCCTGTTCCGCCAGTCGGTATCGCTCACTCGCGATGTCGAGCGCACCCGGATCGAGATCGGCCGCGCCGAGGCCGAAGAAGCGGCCGACCCCGCGCGCCTGACAGCGCTTCGCGCAGCTCTGGCGACGCTCGAGCGCGACCAGGTCGCCACCCAGGCACGGCTCGCCGAATTCCCGCGCTACCGGGCCGTCGCGAGCGGGGCGATGAGTCTCGAGGAGTTGCAGCGCCTCCTCCGTCCCGGCGAGGCCTATTACAAGATGACGGTCGTCGGCGACGTCGTCTATGCGGTCTGGGCGACCCCATCGGCCGCCCGCGCATGGCGGGTCGGCGCGACGCCAAGCCAGCTCGACGCCGATGTCGACGCCCTGCGCGAGACGATCTCGGTGGTCGAGAACGGCCAGACGGTCACCTATCCGTTCGATGCCCAGCGCTCTCACCTCCTCTACCGGCGCCTGTTCGGCCCGGTCGATGCCGAGATGGGCGCCGTCCGCCATCTCGTCTTCGAGCCGGACGGCGCGATGCTGCGCCTGCCGCCCAATCTCCTCGTCGCCGAGGAGCGCGGACTCGCTGCCTATCGCGCCCGCGCCGCGCGGCCCGGCGACGACGGGTTCGACTTTACCGGCATCGCCTGGCTCGGCCGCGACCGCGACATCAGCACCGCCGTCTCGGCCGCCTCTTTCCGCGACATCCGCCGGATCGAGCCGTCGCGGGCCCGGCAGGAATATATCGGCTTCGGCGAGAACGCGCCGGCCGGCGCGTTCTTCGCCCCGCCGGCGAGCGTGCGCGGCGGAGCCCCGCTCGGCGGCGACTGCGCTTGGAGCCCGGCTTTGTGGAGCCGCCCGATCTCGGCGGAGGAGCTCCACACCGCCAGCCGCGCCCTCGCCGGCGAAAGCCCAGGCGAGGCCAAGGTCGTGACCGGAGCGGCATTCACCGACACGGCGATCAAGGAGCGCGAGGACCTCGCGCAATATCGGGTCATCCATTTCGCCACCCACGGTCTCGTCACCGCCCCGCGCCCCGAATGCCCGGCGCAACCCTCGCTGCTGACTTCGTTCGGCGGTCCGGAGTCGGACGGCCTCCTCACCTTCGCCGAGATTTTCGATCTCAGGATCGACGCCGACCTCGTCATCCTCTCCGCCTGCGACACGGCCGGCGGCGCGAGCGCGGCGGCGACGCGCGAAGCCGGGATCACAAGCGGCGGCGACTTCGCGCTCGACGGCCTCGTCCGCGCCTTCGTCGGTGCGGGCGGGCGTTCGGTCGTCGCCAGCCACTGGCCGGTCCCCGACGACTTCGACGCGACCCAGCGCCTCATCTCGGCCATGTTCCAGTCCGCGCCCGGCGAGGCCACGGCGGCGGCGCTGCGCCGCGCCCAGCGCGCGCTCATGGACGATCCGCAAACCTCGCACCCATATTACTGGTCCGGCTTCGCCATTGTCGGCGACGGCGCGCGGCCGGTGATCCCGGCGAGAGCACGGACGGCGGCCGCCGGCTCCGTCAATTAGCCCTTTATTTTCCGCTCGTTGTCACGCAATGCTGCCCCCCTCTCCTCTCCGGGTGGGTTGTCGTTGAAGAAAGCCAGGCTCTTGTCGGCGGCCGTTGCGGTGGGCGCGCTCGCGCTCGCCACGGGCGCGGCGGCGCAAGCACCCTCGCGCCGCGATGGCGAAACGCCCCCCGCCCCCACCGATCCGAACGCGCCGATTGTTCCCGACAGCCAGTTCGAGGAAGCCCTGCCGCCGCTCGACCCGGACCTTACCCGGCCGCTCGAGCCGCTCGACCAGGTCGATCCGGCGCGGATGTTCCCGCCCGATCCCGGCCCGATCGAGGACGCTCCGCTCGGCGATCCGGCCCTGGCCGAGCCGCTGCCGCCGCTTTCCACCTTCCAGGCCGAACCGGTGGCCGATGCCTCCGCCGCCGGTGAGGACGACGAATCCGAATCGGTCCGTATCAACTACACCCTGGTCGTCGAGGGCCTCGAAGAGGTCGGGCTCGAGGGCCGCTTCCGGGACCTTTCGGCTCTGCACGACGCCCGCGGCGAGGCCGTAAACGGCGCCCAGATCGTGCAGCGCGCACGCGAGGACGAGACGCTGGCGATCCGTCTGCTGCGTTCCGAAGGCTATTACGACGCGGTCGCCGCCCACGCGATCGAGCAACTGCCGGGCGAGGGCGACCAGCCCGGGGCGCTGCGCGTCGTGGTCAGCGCCGTGCCCGGCCAGCGGTACAATTTCGGCGAGATCCGGATCGATGGTCCGGAGACCGAGCCGGCCGGTCTCGCCCGCGAAGCGCTGCCACTGACCGCCGGCCGGCCGATCATCGCTCTCGACGTCGAGGCCGCAGAGGCGAACGTGCTGCTCCGCCTGCCGCAACAGGGCTATCCCTTCCCGGAGCTGGGCGTCCGCGACATCCTGCTCGATCCCGAGACCGGCCTCGGCGACTATACGCTGCCGCTCAATCCGGGTCCGCGCGCACGCTTCGGCGGCTTCACCACCGAGGGCGACCTCGCCTTCGGGCCGCGCCATGTCGGCCGCCTCGCCCGCTTCGATCGCGGCGACCTTTACGACCGCCGACGCGTCGACGACCTCCGGGAAGCGATGGTCGCGACCCGCCTGTTCACCAGCGTCGCGGCCGAGCCGGTGCGGACCGGCGAGTTCGCCGAGGACGGCAGCGAATATGTCAACATCCTCGTCCGCCAGGACGCCGGGCCGATGCGCTCGCTCGACGCCAGCGCGGGTTTCTCGACGGGCGAGGGCCTGCGTCTGGAAGGCGCCTGGGAGCATCGCAACCTGTTCCCGCCCGAAGGCTCGCTGCGCATCGCCGGCGTCGCGGGAACGCAGGAGCAGTCGCTCAACCTGCGTTTCCGCCGCAACAATTGGGGCCAGCGCGACCGCGCCCTCCTCGCGCTGCTCGAGGCGGGACGGCGCGATTACGCCGCATTCCGCGGCTATACGGTGCGGGCCCAGGGCCTCGTCACGCGCGAATCGACCCCGATCTGGCAGAAACGCTGGACCTACGCGTTCGGCGGCGAGATCCTTGCCACCAACGAGAGCCGCTTCGGCGAGCCGAACCTGTCGCTCGGCGATGCCTATTTCATCGGCGGCCTGATCGGTCAGGTCGGCTACGACCGCTCGAACAGCCTGCTCGATCCGACGCGCGGCTTCCGCCTCCTTGCGCGGATCAACCCGGAAGCGTCGCTGCGCGACGGATTCGACCGCTACGCCCGCAACCTGTTCGAGGGCAGCGTCTATTATCCGGTGCAGGACAATTTCGTCGTCGCCGGCCGTTTCCGCGTCGGCTCGATCTACGGCATCGAGCGCGACGCGCTGGCGCCCTCGCGGCGGCTCTACGCCGGCGGCGGCGGATCCGTCCGCGGCTACGGCTATCAGCAGATCGGCCCGCAGGAGATCAGGCCGAACCCGCGCTTCGATCCGGAAGAACCCGATCGGCGTCCGGCGACGATCTCGGTCCCGCTCGGTGGGCGCAGCCTCAACGAGTTCGCGATCGAAGGCCGCTACCGCTTCGGCAATTACGGCGTGGTCGCGTTCGTCGACGCCGGCCAGGTGTATGAGAGTCCCTATCCGACGCTCGCCAACCTTCGCTACGGCGTCGGCGTCGGCGGCCGCATCTACACCAATTTCGGGCCGCTCCGGGTCGACGTGGCGACGCCGCTCAACCCGGGCCCCAATGACGGGCGGATCGCCGTCTACATGTCGATCGGGCAGGCCTTCTGATGGCCGGCGACGCGCCCCCTCCGGTCGCAACCGAGGCGCCCGCCGGCGAGGAGCCGGTCCGGGTCGTGCGCCGCCGGCGCCGCGCCGCGCGCACCGCGGGCAAGTGGATCGGCTTCACCCTGCTCGCCGTCGTCCTGCTGGTCGGCGGCTTCCTCGTCTGGCTCAACAGCGATCCGGGCCGGCGCTACATCGTCAACCAGATCAACAATCTCGAGACCGCGTCCGGCCTCGACATCGACATCGAGCGCATCGAAGGCTCGATCTTCGGCGATCTCACCATCCACGGTTTGACGCTGAAGGATCCCAAGGGCACCTTCTTCTACGCCCCGCAGGCGACGGTCGAGTACCGGCCCTTCGCCTATTTCCGCAATCATATCGACATCAGGAGGCTCGAGATTCCGCGGGCGCGGCTGATGCGCCTGCCCGAGCTGCGCCCCGGCGATCCCAACGCGCCCTTGCTTCCCGACATCGACATCGACGTCGGCTGGATCCAGATCGACCAGCTCGCCATCGACGCGGCGGTGAGCGGGCGGCGCCACCTGATGAACATCAGGAGCACGGTCAAGATCGACGACGGCCGCGCCCAGGTGGGCCTCAACCTCGGCACTGTGCGCAGCGCGACGACGGCGGGCGGCGACCGGCTGATTCTGCGGATCAATTCGGTTCCGGCCCGCAACGAGCTCGATATCGCCATGCTGGCCCAAGGGCCGGCCGATGGCTTCCTTGCCGGCTTGACCGGCCTCAATCGCTCGCTCGTTGCCCAGGTGCGGGGCGGCGGCCGCTGGTCGGACTGGCGCGGCCAGGCGCGGGCCGCTGTCGGCGGCCAGCCCTTCGCCAATCTCCAGATCCAGTCGCGCGAGGGCCGCTACACGGTCTCCGGCCCGATGCGGCTCGATCTCGTCACCCAGGGCCAGGTCCAGCGCCTCGTCCAGCCGCTGACCATGGTGAACCTCTCCACGACCTGGGAGAATCGCCGCGCCGAGATCAACCTGCGCCTCAACAGCCGCGTCGCCGCGATCACTGCCGAAGGCATCGTCGATCTCGGCCGCAACCGCTTCGAGGGGCTGCGCGTCGGCGCGCGGCTGATCCAGCCCGGCGCGATCGCGCCCAACCTGCGCGGCCGCGACGTCCGCCTCGCACTGCTGCTCGACGGCGAGATGCGCACGCCGACCGTCGGATACGAGCTGCGCGCGGCCTCGCTCGGCTTCGGGACCACCGTCCTCGAAGGCCTCAATGCCCGCGGCCGCGCCGAGGTGCGCAGCGACCGCATCGTCGTTCCGCTCGTCGCCAGCGTACAGCGGATCCGCGGCCTCGATCCCGCGATCGGCGGCCTCCTCACCAACGTCCGCCTACAAGGCGACCTCGCGATCAGCGGAACCCGGATCGTCTCGGACAATATCCGCATCCGCTCCGATCGCCTCTCGGGCACCGCGGTCATCGCCTTCGATTTGTCGCGCGGCATCTACCGCACCGGCCTCCAGGGCCGCGTCAACGGCTATCGGATCGAAGGCGTCGGCATCGTTGACGTCACCACCGACCTCGACGTCACCTCGTCGGCGCGCGGCTTCGGCGTCAGCGGCCGCTTCATCGCCCGCACCCGCCAGATCGACAATGCCTCGGTCCGCGACTTCCTCGGCGGCGTCGCGACGATCAGCTCGAACCTCGCGCTCGATCCCTCGGGCGTGATCCGCCTCACCGGCATCCGGCTGACGTCGCCGGAGCTGCGCATCACCGGCGGCGAAGGGACCTACTGGCCGAGCGGCCGCCTCGACTTCCGACTGCGCGGGACCAGCAGCGCCTATGGCGCGCTCAGCGTGCACATCACCGGGACCCAGGCGGCGCCGCAGGTTCGGATCCAGGCGGCCAATCCCGGGCTCGGCTTCGGCCTGCGCGGGGTCAATGCGACGGTCCGAAGCACCGCGCAGGGCTGGGCGATCCAGGCGACGGGCGATTCGGCCTACGGTCCCTTCTCGGCCGACGTCGTGGTGCTGACTCGCCGCGGCCCGCTCACCATCCAGATCAACAATTTGACCATCGCCGGCGTCACCTTCACCGGCCGCGTCTCCCAGTCGGCGGCAGGCCCGTGGATCGGCACCCTGGCAATGTCGGGACAGGGCATAGTCGGCGTCGTCCGCCTCGGCGCCGAGGGCCGCCACCAGCGCGCCGAGATCTCCGCGACCGCCAATGGCGCCCAGATACCCGGCGACGTGCCGGTGACGATCCAGCGCGCCATCGTCCAGGCGACGGTCGTCCTCTATCCCGATGCGCCCTCGATCGTCGGCGACGTTCAGGTGGCGGGGCTGCGCTCGGGCCAGCTCTTCCTCGAGACCGGCCGCGCGCGGATCAACTATCGCGGCGGCAGCGGCACGGCAGACATCTTCGCCCAGGGCTCGAACGCGGTGCCGTTCCGGGTCGGCGCCCGCGCCGTGCTCGCGCCCAACCATATCCGCGCCGCCCTCCAGGGCACGGTCAACAACATCCCCTTCCAGCTCGCCCAGCCCGCCGACATCCGGAAAGTGGGGCCCGACTGGGTGCTGTCGCCGGCTCGGATCGAGCTGCGCGCCGGCAATGTCCGCGTCGCCGGCCGCTACGGCCCGAGCGGCATGGTGATCCAGTCGCGGCTCGACAATCTCGACCTTTCGATCGTCAACGCCTTCAATCCCGGCCTCGGCATCGGCGGGCGCGCCACCGGCAGCCTCGACTTCGCCCAACCGGCGGGCGGCTCGTTCCCGCGCGCCGAGGCGAGGCTGAACATCCAGAACTTCACCCGCACCGGCATCGCCGTCCGCTCCGAGCCGGTCGACGTCGCCCTCGCCGGCAGCCTGCTTCCCGAAGGCGGCCAGCTCGCCGCCGCCTTCCGCCGCAACGGGACGCTGATCGGCCGCCTCCAGGTCCGCCTGCAGCCGCTCGGCCCGGCCGCGGGCAGCTGGTCGACGCGCCTGTTCGCCGCGCCGCTCCAGGGCGGCATCCGCTATAACGGGCCCGCCAGCGTGCTGATGTCGCTCGCCGGCATGTCGGGCCACCAGCTCTCCGGGCCGATCGCGGTCGGCGCCGATTTCTCGGGCCGCGTGCAGGCGCCGCAATTTACGGGCGTCGTCCGCTCGACCAACCTCGTCTACGTCAACGAGCAATATGGGACGCGGATCACCAACCTCGCGCTAGACGGCCGCTTCAGCGCCTCCGAGCTCCAGATCGTCAGCCTGACCGGCCGCGCCGGCCCCGGCACCTTGCGCGGCGAGGGCACGATCGGCCTCGCCGCCGCGTCCGGCTTCCCGATGGATTTGCGGTTCCGCTTCGACAACGCCCAGCTCGCCCGCGGCGACGATCTCGGCGCGACCGCGACCGGCGACATCCGCATCACCAACAGCCGCGCCAACGGCGCGCTCATCGCCGGCGAGCTCGATCTGCCCGAAGCGCGCTACCAGATCGTTCGCCAGGCCGCCGCCGAGGTCCGCCAGCTCGCCGGCGTGCGCCGCCGCGGCGACCCGCTCGCGGATCCCAACGCCGCCGCCGAGGCGAGCGGCGTGCCGAGCGACTGGCGGCTCGACCTCCGCGTCCGCGCCGACAACCGCGTCTTCGTCTCGGGCATGGGCATCGAGAGCGAATGGTCGACCGACCTGCGCGTCCAGGGCACGTCGACGACGCCGAGCATCGTCGGCAATGTCGAGCTCATCCGCGGCACGCTCAGCGTCGCCGGTCGCCGCTTCAATCTCGAGGAAGGCCGCGTCGTGTTCAGCGGCGCGCGCCCACCCAATCCGCGCATCGACATCCGCGCCGTCGCGGACATCGACGACGTCGAGGTCGGCATCAACGTCTCCGGCAGCGCCAACAGCCCGCAAATCGCCTTCACCTCGAATCCGGGCCTGCCGCAGGACGAGATCGTCGCGCGTATCCTGTTCGGCAGCTCGGTGACGGAGATCTCGGCGCTCCAGGCGGTCCAGGTCGCCGCGTCCCTGAACTCGCTGCGGGGCGGCGGTGGCGGCGGGCTCAACCCGCTCGGCCAGCTGCGCTCGGCAACCGGCATCGATCGACTGCGCATCCTCGGCGCCGACCAGACCACCGGCCGGGGCACCGCCATTGCCGCGGGCATGTACCTGTCGGACGACATCTATATCGAGATCATCACGGACGCTCGCGGCTTCACCGCCACCCAGCTCGAGATCGCGCTCAGCCGCGCGCTCAGCGTCATCTCCCAGTTCGGCTCCGGCAATAGCGGCACGAATGTCAACGTGCGCTACTCCAAGGACTATTGAAGGCCGGACGGGCGGCGGGCGCGCAGGCCGGGCGGTCGCCGTCGCGCCTACCAGTCCTCGATGCCGAGCAGGGCCGCCGCGGCGCTGCGCTGGTCCTCGCGGAACGTCTCGCGGAAGAGTGCGAGATATTGCGGGCCGACGCCGGCGGCAGCGGCGCGCTCGAAGGTGAAGGATGCGAGGAAGCGGGCGCGGAGCGGCGGCACGGCCATCGCCTCCAGCCGGGGGATGAGCGCCGCAACCTCTTCCGGAGGCCGCGCGACCGCGAAGGCGAAGGGGAGGACTGCGCGTTCCTCATTGGTCCCGCAGGCGAAGCGCAGCGCATTGTCGTGGATCGTCCCGGGACGGACGGCTTCCGGCCGGCGCTGGTCCTCGGGCGGGACCTCGCGCGGCAAAGCCCTGCGCGACGGATCGAATCCGATCGTGGTCAGCATCTCGCTGGTGCGCGCGGCGCAGTCGTAGCGCCAGTGCGTCGACGTTGCGGAGATGCGTCCGCCCGGGGGAAGCTCGATGCGGACCCATATCGTCCGCCTCTGCCCCGCCTCGTCGACCGACTCGCGGTCCGCAAAGGTCGTGGCACGCGCATTGTGATCGATCAGCCACCACTGCGCAGCCGCCGCCGGCGACGCAAGGAGCATGGCCAGTGCAGTCGCTGTCGCCGTCTTCAGCCAAACCATAATCGATCCCCCACTGTAGCGCGGCAGCTTCGACCGGCCCGTCCGGCCCGTCAAGGCACAGTCGCGGGATTCCTTGAGACGGCTCGGGAGCCCGCCGGTCAGCCCGTGCGCCGGGACAGCCAGGCGAGCCAAAGCCTGGCGAGATCCGCCGCCGGCCCGGTGACGGCGCCGAAAGCAGCCTCTGCCGCCGCGCGGTCGCCCGCCATGAAGAGAGCGGCACCCAGACGCAGGTTGAGGACGCTCCTGTCCTCGCCGGTCTTGGCCATGGCCGCCTGGTAGAGGTCGGCAGCCTCGCGATAGCGGCCATAGCCGTAGAGCGCGTCCCCGACGGTGCGCGCGAGTCGCCCGGCAGCGGCCGCGCGGGCCTGTGCGATCTGCCCGTCGAGGCCATTTCTGTCCTCGGCCATTCGGCGCGTGGCCGTCGCCAGCATCTGTGCCACGCCAGGCTCGCCCGCCCGCACGTCGCCGCGTGCGATGCCCTCCTCGATCACCGCCTTGGCTTCGCCGGGAAGGCCGGCCTGGTCGAGCATCTGCGCGAAGGCGAGATAGTCGTTGCTGCCCGATAGCGCGCCGGTGACCCGCGCGAGGCGCATGGTATCGAGGGCGAGCGCCGGACCCGGGCTCGAGATCCTCCGATAGAGGTTGACGGCGTCGCGCCAATTGGCGGGCGTAGGATAGTTGCGGGCAAGCCGCACGGCCAGCTCCGCGGCGCGGCGGTCGCGCGCCTGATGGGCGCTGTCCCGGGCACGGCGATAGAGGCTTTCCTCAGCGACGCCGCCCGCCGCCTCCTGGGCCGCGATGACCGCGAGAATCTCGTCGAGGGCGCCGGCCGTATTGCCCATGCGTCGGCGGACGACGCCGAGGTTGCCGATCACGCGCTGGTCCCCGGGCGTCAGTAGGAGCAGCCGCTGGTAGATGCGCTCCGCGGCGGCGAAATCCTCGGCGGCGAAGGCGATCTCGGCGCGCGCATTGAGATAGCGCGGCAGCTCCTCGGCCGTCGTCGCGGGATTGGCGATCAAAGCGTCGAGCGCCGTCGTCTTGAGCGCGGTGTCGTTCGACTGGAGCGAGAGCGCGAGTTGTATCCGCGCCAGAAGGTAGCGCGCATCGTCGCCCTGCGCGGCGGCCTGGGCCGCCGGGAGCAGAGCCTGGACCGCCGCCCAATCCGCGGGCTGCCCGGCGGCTCCGGCGGCGACCGCGGCATTGTAGGCCGCAAGCAAAGGCGCGAAGGCGGTTCGCTCCTCGGGCGACAATGCAAATTCGCGCTGCGCCTGCGGAGCCGGTGCCGCGGCCTGTTCCGCGGCAGCCGACGGCGCCTGCGCCTGCGTCGCCCCCGATCCACCCGTCGCCACGCAAGCCCACAAGGCGCCGATCCCGATGGTCCTCATGCGCATTCCTTTCGACCACGTCCGCTCGCCCGCAACGTCGCAGCGCAGCGCGTCGGGTGCAAGGGCTCGGCCGGGAAAAAGCGAAGAGCTTCAGGGAGATATGGTGCCCAGGGACGGAATTGAACCGCCGACACCGTGATTTTCAGTCACGTGCTCTACCAACTGAGCTACCTGGGCCTGCTTGCCGCAGAGCGGAAAGTCGTGCGCCTATAGAGGGGCTCATTGCTCGCTGTCCAGTCCCGCCGGCGGGCCGGGAACGCGATAGGAATCGCCCAGCCAGTTGAGCAGATCGCGGTCGCGGCAGCCCTGTGAACAAAAGGGTGCGCGCTCGGACGCGGCGGGTTTTCCGCAGACCGGGCAGCCTCCGCGGCGGTCAGTTCTGGACGCTTTGGACATCGCCGCCGGATATGGCGAGCGAAGGCTCGGCCCGCAACCGCACGCTCGCGCCGATGCGGCGGGCGAGCTCTTCGATCCAGTCCGTTCGGCGTTGGAGAAGCGCGACGACCGCCGGCGCGGCGCGGATCGTGCGCTCCCCTGCGCCTGGTGCGCGCTCGGCCCGGCGCAGCAATGCCCGGGCAGCCGCCCCGGCGGGATCGCCCTGCACTATCTCGGGGATGGACGGCCGCTCGCGCCGCCTCACGATCTGGAGGAATCCGAAGCCGTTGACCCCGCTGCGTTCGAACGGCTGGGGGAGGATGGCGTCGAGCGCGGCAGCGGCGGCCTGCCGCTCCGATTTCCCGGCGAGGGTCGGCAGGTCGATTCCGATCGAGCCGCCGATGCCCAGGCGCCGGATCGCGCGTGCCGCGGCGGCCGCGCCGGCACAAGCGAGCTCGGCTGGCGGGAGGGCGCCATCGACGTCGAACAGGGTCATGGCAGGGGTCAGGCTCATCCGCAGGGCGCCGCCGCGAAAGGCGATCTCGCCGGTCGCCGCTTCCTCGAGCAGTTCGGACCAGCCTGCCTCCTCGAAGCGGTCCGGGCCAAGCGTGCCGTGGAGGGGAGGCCTCCCGGCACGGTCGAACAGGGCAGGCCCCGGGTGCGGTGTTCGTTGCGAAACACGCGCCTTGGCCAATTTCGGCCGCCCCGGCTCCGCGATCGCCTCGCGAACCAGCTCGATCCGAATCGCCTGGCCCTCGCTCAGCGTCGGCGGCAGCGGCTCGACGATGACTTCGGTCCCGCCGGGCAGAGCCGCCAGTCCGCGGCGACCCGGCACGAGGATCTTAGCCAGCCGGGCCTGTGCGACCGTGCCCGCGCGGAGCTCCGCGGGGAGCTCGATCGCCGCCTCGACGATCTCGCCTCTTTCGACGAGGATTGCGCGGTTCTCGCCGATCCCCGCTTCGTACAGCCATTCAGCCAAGGGGATAGCCGGCGGCGCGCAGCAGCGAACGCGTCTCATAGAGAGGAAGGCCGACGACCCCGCTGTGGCTGCCGGACATCGTCCGCAGCAATGCTTCGGCGCGGCCCTGGATTGCGTAGGCGCCCGCCTTGCCGCGCCATTCGCCGGTTTCGAGATAGGCTTCGATCTCTGCCGCGGAAAGGCGCTTGAACCCGACCATGCTCGTCGACAGGCGATGACGGGCGCGGCCGTCGACGTCGATCAGGGTCACGGCGCAGAGGACCCGGTGCCGCCGCCCCGACAGCAAGGACAGCGCGGCGCGCGCCTCGTCCTCGTCCTCGGTCTTGGGAAGGATGCGCCGCCCGGCGGCGACGACCGTGTCAGCGGCGAGCACGAGCGCCCCGGCGCGCGGTACGGCGAGCGCCTTCGCGGCGGCCATCCGGCAGGCATAGACGGCGGGCAGCTCCCCGCGGTGCGCAGTCTCGTCGATCTCGGCCGGCGCGACCTCGTCCGGGACGACGCCGATCCGTGCGAGCAGATCGAGGCGCCGCGGGCTGGCGGAGGCGAGAACGAGCCGCATCGGCGGTCCTGCCGTCCTACTTGAAGCGATAGGTGATCCGACCCTTGCTGAGGTCGTAGGGCGTCAGCTCGACGAGGACCTCGTCGCCGACGAGGACGCGGATCCGGTTCTTGCGCATCTTACCGGCGGTATGGCCGAGGATCTCATGGTCGTTTTCGAGGCGGACACGGAACATGGCATTGGGCAGCAGCTCGACGACCTGCCCGCGCATCTCGAGAAGTTCTTCCTTGGCCAAACCGGTGTCTCTCCGTCTAAAAAATCGCGCCGCTGTAGCGGCCCGCCTGCGAAAAGGGAAGGCGAGCGCTCATTCGGAGAGCGAGAAAAGGACCACCGGCAGGGGCACCCACACATAGGGCGTCGCCGCGTGCCCGCTGCGGTCGACGGGCGGCAGGCGCCGCCGCGCATAGAGGCCGCGCACATAAGCGACGAGCGAACGCGGCTGGCCGCCCACTGCCGGCTCGTTGTAGATCAGCCAGCCATCGGGATCGAGGAGGCCGCGGAGCACGACCGCGCCCTCTTCCTCGCCGCGCAGCGCCCCGGCCGGATAATCGTCGGCCGATATCGTCAGGCGGAGCCGCCGCCGCGCCGCCGCAGCCGCTTCTCCGGTGAGCGTGGCCGGCGGCACGCCGCCATTCGCGGCCGCAACGGCCTCCAGGAAGGCCGGTCGGTGCGGAGAATCCGGCGCGAACGCAGCGTCGGCCAGCATGGCGATCGCCTCGCGGCTTTCCTCGACGGACGACGACCCAGCGAGCATTCGCAGCGCGATGGCGGCAACGTAGTCACGCGACTCCCCACCGTCATGCGCGTGGCGCGCGGCCGAACGGAGGTGTCCAAGCGCGAGCGCCTGCTCCGTTGCCGTGCCCCACTCATAGGTCGCCCGCTGGAGCAGGAACGTCGCTTCGGGGAATCGGACCCCGTCGCCCCCGGCGAGCAAGGCACGTGCCTCGTTCGCTGCGTTCCGCCCGCCCCTCGCCAGGAGCGCGCGGCCGAGCCGCAAGCGAACGAAGGGCATGTCCGGCACGTCGGCATATCGCCGCAGAAGCGCGATCGTCTCGGGGCGGGCGAGATAGTCCTCCATCTCCGCAGTGCTGCCGAACGGCCGGTCGAGCGATCCCGGGTAGATCAGCAGCCAGGCAATGCGCCCGTGCCGCTGCGCCTCCTCCGGACTGCGCGGGACGCCGATGCCGCGCTCGTAGAGCTGGGAGAGCAGGCGGTGGCCCAGAGCGGCATTTGCGCCGCGGCTGTCCGCGACCGCGCGGGCGATACGCAAGGCGAGCCGAGGGCGCGGCGTGCAGGGGGTGTCCGCCCGCTCTTCCAGGCCCGCCAGCCACCCGGCATGGCCCATCAAGCCGTATTGGACATTTGGGGGATCGGCATCCGGCGCGCTGCAGGCGCGGTGCGCGTCGAGCGCGAGCTGCTGCAGTGTTTCGTTGGAGGTCCATCCCGCATCCTGTGCAGACGCCGGGCCGGCGAGCATGGCCGCCAGCATGGCCGCGAATTGGACTCGTCCCCTCATCGGAGCCGAGCTTCGCGCAAGCGGTGTGGACGCGCAAGCCAATGAAAAGCCCGCCCGGCGCGGGGCCGAGCGGGCTCATCGGATGCGATCGCCTGCGCGGGATCAGCCGGCGGTGCCGCCTGCGGCCAGCGCCGCGAGCAGCAGCAGGGCGACGATGTTGGTGATCTTGATCATCGGATTCACCGCAGGACCGGCCGTATCCTTGTAGGGATCGCCGACAGTGTCGCCGGTGACCGCGGCCTTGTGGGCCTCCGAGCCCTTGCCGCCATGATGGCCGTCCTCGATATATTTCTTGGCATTGTCCCAGGCGCCGCCGCCCGAGGTCATCGAGATGGCGACGAACAGCCCCGAGACGATGACGCCGAGCAGCAGCGCGCCCAATGCGGCGAAGCCCTGCTCGCGGCCGGCGATCGCGGAGATGCCGAAGAAGACGGCGATCGGCGCCAGCACCGGCAGCAGCGACGGCAGGATCATCTCCCGGATCGCCGCCTTGGTGACGAGATCGACCGTGCGGGCATAATCGGGCCGGCTGGTGCCCTCCATGATGCCCGGGTTAGAGCGGAACTGCTCGCGCACGTCGATGACGACGTTGCCCGCCGCGCGGCCGACGGCGGTCATGCCCATCGCGCCGAACAGATAGGGGAGCAACGCGCCGAGCAGCAGGCCGACGACGACATAGGGGTTGGAGAGCGAGAAATCGATGCCGCCGGCGCCGATGCCGAGCGCTCCCGCATAATGCTGGAGGTCGGTCGTGTAGGCGCCGAACAGCACCAAAGCGGCCAGCGCGGCCGAGCCGATCGCATAGCCCTTGGTCACCGCCTTGGTGGTGTTGCCGACTGCGTCGAGGGCATCGGTGCGGGTGCGCACCTCGTCCTCCATGTGCGACATTTCGGCGATGCCGCCGGCATTGTCGGTGACCGGCCCGTAGGCGTCGAGCGCCACGACCATGCCGGCGAGCGCGAGCATCGAGGTCGCCGCGAAGGCGATGCCGATGAGCCCGGCGAGCTGGTACGACACGATCGTGCCGGCGCAGATGACGAGCGTCGGCAGCGCGGTCGATTCGAGGCTGATCGCCAGGCCCTGGATCACGTTCGTGCCGTGGCCCGTCTCGGAAGCCTTGGCGATCGATCGCACCGGACGATAGTTGGTGCCGGTATAATATTCCGTGATCCAGACCAGCAGCGCGGTGACGGCGAGGCCGACCATCATGCACCAGAAGAGATCCATGCCGGTGAAGCCGCCCAGCGCCGCTTCGCCCGGAGCCGAGGCCGCCGATTCCGGTCCGGCCGCCTCGCGGGAGCTGCCGAGCGGCGTGTCCATGTCGCCGATCGTCTGCGCGGTGACGTAATAGATGGCCGGGATCGAGAGGACGGCGGTCGTCCAGAAGCCCTTGTAGAGGGCGCCCATGATCGACTGCTTGCGGCCGAGGCGGACCATGTAGGTGCCGGCGATCGACGTCAGGATGCAGACGCCGCCGACGATGAGCGGGAGGCTCATCAGCGCGGTCAATTGCTCGGTCGAGCCGGCGACGAGGAGCGCGATCAGCACCATGGTGGCGCCGACGGTGACGACATAGGTCTCGAACAGATCGGCGGCCATGCCGGCGCAGTCGCCGACATTGTCGCCGACGTTGTCGGCGATCACGGCCGGGTTGCGCGGATCGTCTTCGGGAATGCCCGCTTCGACTTTACCGACGAGGTCGGCGCCGACGTCAGCGCCCTTGGTGAAGATGCCGCCGCCCAGACGCGCGAAGATCGAGATGAGCGAGCCGCCGAAAGCGAAGCCGACGAGCGCGTGAAGTGCTTTGTCGGCGCCGTACATCGCCGTTGCGAACCAGAAATATCCGGTCACGCCGAGCAACCCGAAGCCTACGACGAGCATGCCGGTGATGGCGCCGCCGCGGAAGGCGGCGCTCAGCGCGGCCGGGATGCCGGAGCGCCCGGCCTCCGCGACGCGCGCGTTCGCGCGGACGGAGACGTTCATCCCGATGAAGCCGGTGACTCCGGACAGGAAGGCGCCGATGACGAAGGCAATCGCGCTCAGCCCGCCGAGAAAGGCGAAGACCAGTGCCGCGACGACGAGGCCGACGATGGTGATCGCGGTGTACTGG
>DASVVQ010000035.1:0-27703 GCA_036386475.1 Allosphingosinicella sp.
TATTTGGAATATTTGCGGGCGAAGCTGCCGTACATGCGCGGGTGGCCGGTCGAGCCGTCGGAGCCGGTCATCACCCAGGGCCGGCGCATGAACGCCTTTATGTCCGGCTCGATCTGGTTGAACGAGGCGACCGCAGGGTCACCCTCCCGGATCACAGCGACGGCCGCGGCGACCGCATCCTCGCCCCGGCTCCTCGCGATATCGGCGAGGGTTCGACCGCTGAACGCCCCTTCGGTGACGAGGAGCGCCGCCGCTCCGCCTCGCCGGCGCAAATTGTCGACCATCCCGGAGCGAAGGCGCGGATCGTCCAGGCGCTGGAGCAGCCTCTCGCGGCCGCCGTCCTGGGCCCAGAGCGGAACCAGGGCGGCGGCCAGGCTCGTGCCCGAGGCCGACCAGGGATATTGGTCGGCGGTGACGGCCTGGCCGGCGCGGCGGGCGGCCTCGACCCTGGCGATGATCGCCGGGGCCTGGCCCTGGACGTCGACCCCGAGCGCCTTGATATGGGAGATGTGGACCGGCACGCTCGCGTCGCGCCCGATCGCGATCGCCTCGTCGACGGCGGCGGCGAGCCCGATCGTGTAGGAGGATTCGTCGCGAAGGTGGCTGTCATAGGCGCCGCCCCGCCGGCCGGCTTCGCGGGCGAGCTCGGCCACTTCCCGGGTCTTCGCGAAGCTCTGCGGGGCGTAGAAGAGTCCGGTGGAGAGGCCGAGCGCTCCCCGGCACATGGCGCCGGCGACCAGCTTGCGCATTCGTCCAAGCTCCGCCTCGCTCGGCGCCCGGTTCTCGGCCCCCATCACCTGCTGCCGGACGGCACCGAACCCGACATAGGTCGCATAATTGATCCCGACCGGCCGGTCCGCCGCACCGCCGAGCACCCTGGCGACGTCCGGATCGCCGCCGCCGTCATTGCCGATGAAGGCGGTCGTCACGCCCTGCATGAGGAAAGCGGGAATGAGGCGAGTGCGCGCATCGCCGGCGGCGAGCTGCTCGCCGATATGCGCGTGCGGATCGATGAAACCCGGCGCCACGATCAGCCCGCGTGCGTCGATCGCCCTTCGCGCCGAATGGGGAAGCCGGCGCCCTACTGCGACGATCCGATCGCCCGAGACGGCGACGTCGCCGACGAACGGCGCGCCGAATCCGGTGTAGATCGTGCCGCCGCGGACGATCAGGTCCGCCTGCGGCGGCGGCGCGGCGCCGCCGAGCGCCGCGAGCCCGAGCAGCAAAGCGGCCAGCCGAAGCTTCATTCCGTTCCCCAAAAGCCCGCGACCGGCGGGTGGATGATGCCGTCCGCGATCGTCACGCCGCCCGCGCGATCCTCAAGGAGCCAGGCGGGGCCGTCAAGGTCGACGAAGTCCGACATCGCGGCGACGTGGAGCGCCGGGGCGATCGAAAGGGAAGAGCTCACCATGCATCCGGTCATCACGCCCAGCCCGCGCTCGCGCGCCGCTGCCGCCAGCTCCAGCGCGGCGGTGAGCCCTCCGGCCTTGTCGAGCTTGACGTTAACCGCCTGATACCGGCGCGCGACGACCGGCAGGTCGGCCGCGACGTGGACCGATTCATCTGCGCAGATCGGAACGGCCGGTTGGAAACCCTCCAGCCACGCATCCCCGCCCGCAGGAACGGGCTGCTCGAGGAGCGCGGCGCGCGTCTCGACGAGCACGGGCTGCATCGCCTCGACCAGCGCGCGATCCCAGCTTTCATTGGGGTCGACGATCAGCACCGGCTCGGGCGCTCCCTCCCGTACGGCCCGGATCTGCGCCGCCGGGTCGCGGTCGTCGACCTTCACCTTGAGCACCGGCGCCTGCGCCAGGCTCGCCGCGGCCCTCGCCATCGCCTCCGGCGCGTCGATGACGACGGTGAGGGCGCTCGCCGCCGGCACGAGCGAGGGGCGGCCGAGCAGCTCGGCGACCGAGCGGCCGGCGAGCCGGGCCTCCAGGTCCCACAAGGCGCAGTCGAGTGCATTGCGCGCGGCGCCCGCGGGAAGCGCTTCGGCCAGCTCGGCGCGGCCCGCGCCCTGCTCGATCAGCCGGCCGACCCGCTCGATCGCGGCCATCGCGCTCGCGATGCTTTCCCCGTAGCGGGGATAGGGGACGGCCTCGCCCCGGCCGAGCGCATCGGCTTCACCGATCGTCACGGTCACTACGTCGGCCGCAAACTTGCTGCCGCGGGCAATCCGGAACGGCCGGATCAGCGGGAAGCGGTCGTGCTGCGCGCGGAGGGTGCGGGACATAGGAGGTCGAGAATCGGTGCGACGCCGAGGGCCATGGGATCGGTGCAGGGTAGTCCGAGAAGATCTTCGGTCTCGGCGCAAAGGCGGCGCGCCGCCTCGCCTTCCAGCGCCGACGTGTTGAGGCACACGCCCGCCGCGTAGACATCGGGGCTGGTCAGCCTCGCGGCTTCCAGGTTCGCCTCCAGACACTGTGCCAGCTCTGGCAGGGCACGGCCGGGGATGCCGCGCATGTGCGGTCGTCCCGGCTCGTGGCAGAGGACCAGCGCCTCGGGCTGGGCGCCGTGGAGGAGGCCGAGCGACACGCCGGCGAAGGACGGGTGGAAGAGCGAGCCCTGACCCTCGATCACGTCCCAGCCCCCGTCGGTGCGTGCGGGCGCGAGCCGCTCGACCGCGCCAGATATGAAATCGGCGACGACGGCGTCCACGGCGATGCCCGCTCCCGCGATCAGGATGCCGGTCTGGCCGGTCGCGCGGAAATCGGCCGCGACGCCGCGCGCACGAAACCCCTCCGCAAGGGCGATCGACGCGTACATCTTTCCCACGGAACAGTCGGTTCCGACCGTCAGCAGGCGCCGTCCCGGCCGGCCATGGCCCGTGCCGACGCACAGGCCGGCAGGCGGATCGCGGACGTCGAACAGGCACAGGCCCCGCTCCTGCGCGAGCGCGGCGAGCCGCGGTTCGTCGCGAAGCCGGTGGTGGAGACCGGACGCGACGTTCATCCCCGCTTCCAGAGCGGCAGCGGCGTCCCGGACGAGATCGGCGCCGAGCTTGCCGCCGGCGCCGGCGATGCCGAGGATCAGAGTCCGGGCGCCCGCCGCCGCCGCCTCCTTCATCGCGAAACGCGGCAGTCCGAGCGTCAGGGGGCAATCGTCGTGCCGGAACTCGCCGAGGCAATCGCCGCGCCGAAATGCCGCCACGCCCCGCGACGTCTTGATCGCGAGCGGGTCGGCACTGCCGCCGAGATAGAGGAGGAAAGGCGCCGGGATCATCGCCGCGAGCCTAACCTTGCGCCTCGGCGGCGGGCTCATATCCATGACGCGCTCCGGCATAGCCTGCCGCTATGGAGCGTCGAGGACCTGCTTGAGCTTCTTCAGGAACTCCTTCGCGAGCGCGCCGAGCGGCCGGTTGATCAGGTGCATGGCGTGGATGTCGAAGGTGATGCGGGGCCTCAGCGGCCGCATCGAGAGGCCGGGCGCGAGGCAGGCCGAGGCGGTGAAGCTGTCGATCACCGTCATGCCGACGCCGTGCCGGACCAGAGCGGCCGCGATGTAGAAGGTGCGCGCCGAGACGACCTCGTTCAGTTCGACCCCGAGCCGATCGAGCTCCTCGGTGAAGATGCGGCCGGTCGGCCCGCTCGCGGCGAGGCTGATGAAGGGCTTGCCGGCGAGCGAGCGCAGCGCGACGGACGAAGCCGCCTCGGGCATGTCCTCCTCGCGATAGAGCACCACCAGCTCGCCTTCGCCGAGCCAGGACTGGGCGATCGGCGCCGCCGCCGGCACCTGGTAGGCGATGGCGATATCGGTCTCGCGCTCGTGCAGCTTCCTCAGCAGATCGTCATGATGGACGGTCTGGAGATCGAACCTGACGTCGCCGTGGGTGCGCAGGAAAAGCGAGACGGCGGTCGGCACCGCATCGAGGGCGAGCGAGGGCAAGGCCGAGACGCGCAGGGTGCCGCCACTGCCGCTGCGCAGCTGCCGCCCCGCCTCGCGCAGGGCATGGACGCGGTCCTGGATCTCCTTCACCTCGGCGAACAGGCTGTGCGCGTCCTCGGTCGGCACGAGGCCGCTCTTGGTGCGCTGGAAGAGCTGGAAGCCGAGCAGGCTCTCGGCATGGCGCAGCATCTTCGACACCGACGGCTGCGACACGTTGAGCGCGCGCGCGGCGGCGCTGACCGAGCCGTAGACGTAGACGGCGTGGAAGATCTCGATGTGGCGCAGGTTCATCGGAAGAAGGCGCGGGCCTGCTGCAGGCCCGCTATGCCCTTCGCCAGCGTCTCCTCGCGCTTGGCGAAGCAGAGGCGGACGACGCTGGTCACCGGATCCTCCTCGTAGAAGGCGCCGACGGGGATCGCGGCGACGCCGCATTCCCGTACCGCATGGTCGCAGAAGGCGGCGTCGTCCGCCGCGACGCCCGAGGCGGCGAGGTCGATCGACAGGAAATAGCTGCCCTCCGCCGGCAGGACGGCGAAGCCCGCTTGCTCGAGGCCGCCGGCGAGACGGTCGCGGGCCTCGGTGAAGGCGGCGCGCATCTCCTCGAAATAGGGCATTTCCTTGCCGAGGCCGTAGGCGACCGCCTGCTGGAGGTTGGGCGCCGTCGCGAAGGTCAGATATTGGTGCGCCCCGGCAAAAGCGGACGTGAGCCCGCCGGGCGCGATCGCCCAGCCGACCTTCCACCCGGTCAAGGAGAAGATCTTGCCCGCCGAGCCGATCTTGATCGTCCGCTCGGCCATGCCCGGCACGGCCGAGAGCGGCAGATGCCGCCGCCCGGCGAGGACGACATGCTCCCAGACTTCGTCGGCCACCGCGATCGCATCGTGGTCGATGCAGAAGCGGGCCACCAGCGCCACTTCCGCTTCCGAGAACATGCGGGAGCTTGGATTGTGCGGATTGTTGAACACGACGACGCGTGTGTCCTTGCCGAAGACCTCGGCCAGCGCCTCCTCGGTGATCCGCCAGTCGGGCGGGGCCAGGCGGACGAGGCGCGGCACGCCGCCCGCGGCGCGCACGATCGGCAGATAGCTGTCGTAGAGCGGCTGGAAGAGGACGACGGCGTCGCCCGGCGAGACCAGGGACAATAAGGCCGCGGCGATCGCCTCGGTGGCGCCGGACGTCACCGTCACCGCGTCGGCGGAGACGTCGAGCCCCTGATGGGCGAGGTAGTGTGCCGCGACGGCGTCGCGCAATTCGGGAAGCCCGCGCATCGGCGCATATTGGTTGGAGCCGTTCCGGATCGCGTCCGCAGCCACGTCGAGGACGTCGTCCGGCCAGCCGAAATCGGGAAAGCCCTGTCCCAGATTGACTGCGCCATGCTCGGCGGCGAGGGCGGACATGCGCGCGAAGATGCTGGTGCCGGTCGCGGCGAAGACGGGGTTCATGGCGCCGCAGGTAGCAGCATCGTCTCGCGGAAGCGAACCGCTTGCGATAGAAGGGACCTATGCGTTCCCACCTGATCCTTCCGCTCGCCGCCTTCACCGTCCCCGCCGCCGCCCTCGCCGCGGCGCAGGCGGACCGCGCCGCCGAGCGCGCGAGGATGGCGATGGAAGTCGAGAACCTCGTCGCGACATCCGGCGCGCGCGAAGGGACGCGTCTGCGCCAGGCGGTGAAGAACGCGATCCGGCGGGTGCCCCGGCATCTTTTCGTGCCCGAGGCGGCGCAGCAAGAGGCCTATCGCGATCGCCCGCTCCCGATCGGGCACGGCGCGACCATTTCCGCGCCGACCATCGTCGCTTTGATGACCGAGCTCCTCGACGTCGCACCGGGGCATCGCGTGCTCGAGGTCGGCACCGGCTCGGGGTATCAGGCCGCCGTCCTTTCCGGCCTGGCGCGCGAGGTCTTCTCGATCGAGATCGTCGAGCCGCTCGCCGCGAGCGCCGCAGAGCGGCTCGCGGCGCTCGGCTATGCAAACGTCACCGTCCGGGCCGGCGACGGCTATGCCGGCTGGCCGGAGCACGCGCCCTTCGACCGCATCATCGTCACCGCCGCCGCGCCGCAAGTCCCGCAACCGCTGACCGACCAGCTCCGGCCCGGCGGCCGCATGGTGATCCCGGTCGGGGCTTCGAGCGAGGACCATCAGCTCGTGCTGGTCGTCAAGGACCGGCGCGGCCGCGTGTCGCGTCGCGCAATCCTGCCGGTCAGGTTCGTGCCGCTGGTAAGGGGCTAGGCGTGTCCAGGCGATCGAACCCGATCCCGTTCATCCTGAGTAGGGATCGAGTAGGCGAAGCCGCAGCGAGAGCCCGTATCGAAGGACGCTGAGCACGGTCCCTCGATACGCCGTCTCGACGAGCTCGACGGCTACTCGGGACGAACGGGTTCGGGGTATTGGGGACAGTCCCCGTCTAGCGCGCCGCTTCGCCGCTCGGCGCCGGCGGGGTCTGCTGCGAGGATGCGGGAGTGCGCGCGGGCTCGGGACTCGGGACGGCGGAGCCGCTGGTCGGGTTGCGGCGGCCGAGCGGCGTCTGGGCGGGACCGCTGTCGCTGCCGGTGAGCGCCCAGCGCTGGCTGGCCGTCATCGTGCTGTCGGACCGGCGCTCGCTGATCACCTTGGTCGCGCTTTCGCGCTGGAGCGGTTCGTAGCGGCGGATGACCGCACGGTTGAAGCTGTCGACGCTGCCCACGGGCGCGGCCCCGCTTGGGCCGCCCGGCGGAATCAGGCCCTGGGCGGCGGCCTGCTCCGCGGCGGCCGCGGCCGCGGCGTCCCGCGCGTCGACCAGCATCTGCTGCGGCGAGCCGGGCAATGGGGGCGGCGCGGTCCGGCGGCGCACGATCTCCGGCTCGACGCCCGCATAGCGGTCGGTAAAGGCGCCCGGACGACCCCAGCCGCCGGTCCAGCGGTAGAAGATGTGGGTGCCGATGTTCGCCGACTTGACCAGGCTCGAGGCCCAATAGGGAACGACGTAATTGGCGTGATAGTGGGTCGAATAGCCCACCGGCGCGTGGACGTAGCCGGCGAGCGCTTCTTCGGCGACGCGGCGCGCATTCTGCCAATAGGGCGCCATCGGCGGGCGGCCGAGCGAGCCGTCGCAGGTGAAGCTGAACTGGCAGCCGGTCCGGCGCTCGTGGCCCTGGAAGACGACCGCGCAGACGCTGTTCGGATAGGCCGGGTGGCGAACGCGGTTGAGGATCACCTGCGCGACGGCGCGCTGACCGTCGACCGACTCCCGCGCCGATTCATAATAGATCGCCTCGGTCAGGCATTGGAGCGACCGCATGCGATCCGCCTCGCTGGCGAAGCGCAGCGCGAAGGGACTGGCGGCAGGGCCGGTGCCGGCGATCGGGATCGCGGCGTTGATCTGCTGGGCGCTGTTGGGGTCGAGCGGACGAATCGCCTGCGCCGTCATCAGCTCGACCGCGCTTGCGCCGGCCGCGAGGCTGCGCGGATCGCTGGGATCGCCCAGGCCCGGCCCACCGTTCATCGCAAGGCTGAGGCCGGCCAGGACGTACAGGCCGATGGTGACCGTCAGCAGCGCGACGCCGGCCCACTGCCTGCGGACGCCCTCCCCGAGACCGGCCGCGAACGCGCGCAGATCCGGCATCTGCCAGGCCGGCAGGCGCAAAGAAGGGCTAAGTCGTAGGAACGCTCTCATCAAACACCTTTGCCGGGAGGACCTCTCTATAGTGCAAAAAGGGGCTTTTTGCAACCTGAACGGAGCGGTGGACCGTTCCGGAACCTCGCCGAGACGGGCGATCACGCGACGATCCCGGATTTTCAACGCCCGGCCCGCCATTCGGGTGCAGATCGTCGGCCGGCACGAGCGAATCGCTGAAGGCTCGACACCGGTGCGCGCAGCGGCGTCGGCCGCGGCGACCAGACGTGCTCCTGCGAAGGAAGGAGCCCAGCGCGAACCCCGTCCTGGGTTCCTGCTTTCGCAGGAACACGCTCTCGACCGGTGCGGGAAGTGACGTCGGCTGAGCGACTAGAACGTGCTCCTGCGAAGGCAGGAGCCCAGCGCGAACGCCGTCCTGGGTTCCTGCTTTCGCAGGAACACGCGGTCTTGGCCGCAAATCGCCCTTCCGTCAGTCGCTCGGCGGCATCGGGCGCCGGCGGACGAGGTCGAAGCGGTCGCCGGTGCCGAGGACGTGGACCTTGACGTCGTGCATCGAAAGAACCCTGTCCGGATCGGCCTCGGCCAGGTTCGAATAGGTGACGCCGGTCCCATCGACCACGTAGACGGCGCCGCTGCCGATGACGCCGAAGACGTCCCCCTCGACCACCGCCGCCGTGTCCTCGTCGATGCCGATGCCGAGCACGCGCGGATTGTGGGCGACGGCTCCGATCAGGCGTCCGAAGCGGCCGCGCTCGGCGAAATGCTGGTCGATGATGACGTCGCGGATGAGGCCGAGGCCCGGCGCCATGTGAAGGTCGCCGATCCGGTGGGTCTCCGAGCTCGTCCCCTTGACCAGCATCGTGTCGCTCATCACGGACGCGCCGGCCGAGGTGCCGGCGATGGTGCCGCCGCGCTCGTAAAGGGCGCGCACCTTGGCTTCGATGCCGGTGTCGCCGATCTGGCTGGTGATGCGCAACTGGTCGCCGCCGGAAAAAAAGATCGCCGAGGCCTCGTCCAGCACGGACAGCTTTTTGCGGTCGCCGGCCTCGTTGCGGTCCTCGACATAGAGCTCGACGAGCTCGCCGACGCCGAGGTCGCCGAATGCTTTCTCATAATCGTCGAAATAGCCTTCGGGCTGGTGGCTGGCGACGGTGGCGAGGACGAGCTTGCCGCCGCGGACGTGACGCGCGACTTCCCTCAGGATGACGCGCTCCCCGTCGGGATCGCGGTCCTCATGCCCGCCGATGATGATCAGGCAGCCTTGGCGGCGGCTCTTGTCGTCAGCCACCGGCTTCCTCGCCCTTCTTCAGATAGATTCTGGGCTCGCCCATGCCGCTCGTCACGTAGGAGACCACGAACATCGGGCTGTTGTGCGCCCAGCCGATCGTGCCGTCCTTGTGGATGCCGATCCCGCCGCCGTCCGCCTCGCTGCCGCCCGTACCGGGAAGCTTGGCGACCGACTTGGCGATCGCCTGCTCCATTCCCTCACCGTTCTCCAGGGAGGCCATGACCCGCGATGCCAGGGTGAGCCGGGCGATGGTCTCGCCGTCGCCGGAGAAAGACACAGCGCCGACATGATTGTCGGCATAGAGGCCGCCGCCGGGCAGTGGGCTGTCGCCGATGCGCCCTACCTTTTGGCCGCTGAGACCGCCCGTCGAGCAGCCCGCCGCCAGGTTTCCCCCCATGTCGAGGGCGACCGCGCCGACGGTGTCGTGGAGCCCCTCGGTTGCGAGCTGCTTCTCCTCCTCGGCCTTGAGCTCCTCGTGACCGGCGAGCGCGGCACCCTTTTCCTTGGCAAATTTGAGCGCGCCTTCGCCGACCAGGATGATCTCCTTTTCAGGCATGAGCTGCCGCGCGACGCCGATCGGGTTGCGCACGAACTTGACGGCGCCGACGGCGCCCGCGGAGAGATCGCGCCCGTCCATGAGCCCCGCGCACATCTCGATCTCGCCCACCTCGTTGGGGGCTGAGCCCTTGCCGGCGTTGAAGACCGGGAGATCCTCGAGCGTGCGGATCGCCGCTTCGACGGCGTCGACGGCGGTGCCGCCTTGCGCGAGGACATTCGCGCCGGCTTCGGCCGCTCCCCGAATGCCGCGGCGATTGGCCTCGGCTTCGCTTTCGTCCCAGGGCTTGGCGCCGCCATGGACGACCAGGGCCCAGCTGGCCTCCTGCGCCTCTGACATTCCTACTCCGCGGCGACGAGAGGGCCGCGATTGGCGGACCGAATGGAGGCGGGCTTGAAGTCGTTGACCTGGTGCCAGCAGGCTTTGACGTCGGACGGCGTGATGACGATGAGATCGCCGGGACGACCCATCGCCAGAGCGGCGGCGGTCGATGCCGGCTCGCCGGCGATGAGGTGGATATGGTCGGGAGAGCGGCCCGCCGCGAGAGCGCCTTCCCTGAGATGCCGCATGACCTCTCCGCGTGGACGGCCGCGCGTCATTGGATCCTCGCGGAAGATCAACTCGTCGAACATGCCCGCCGCGATCTGGCCCATCTCGACCAGATCCTCGTCGCGGCGGTCGCCGGCCATCGACACGACTCCGATCGTCCGCTTGTACCGGTTGGAGAGGCCGCGCACGACGTTGCCGAGGGCGGTGAGGCCGGCGGCGTTGTGGGCGTAATCGACGATGACGCGGAATCCGTGGGCGTCGTGCACGTTGAGGCGCCCCGGATTCTGCTCGAAGGTCGAGCGGAACTGGCTCATCGCCGAGCGGATGGTGAGGATCGGCACGTCGCGGGCGATCGCGACCGCGATGGCGGCGAGCGCATTGGCGACGTTGAACTCGGCAATGCCGTGCAGCGTCGCGGGAATGTCTCCGGCTTTCATGATGAATTCGCGCCGGCCGTAATCGTAGAGGGCGATCGTGCCGCCGTCGACGCCGGGCTCGCGCACCACCGCCATGCCGCCCCGGTCGATGTGCTCGCGCACCATCGGCGACATCTCCGGGCCGCCGCACAAGGTGAACCAGATGATCCGCCCGCCCGCTCGGCGCGCCATCCTGACCGTGAGCGGATCGTCGGCGTTGAGAATGGTGTGACCGTCGCGGCGAACCGCCTCGACCACCACCTGCTTGACGTCGGCGAGGTCCTCGACCGTCTCGATGCCCTTGAGCCCGAGGTGGTCCGCAGTCACGTTGAGGGCGACGCCGATATCCGCGTCCTTGAAAGCAAGCCCCTCGCGCAGCAGGCCGCCGCGCGCCGTCTCGAGTACCGCCACCTCCACGGTCGGGTCGCGAAGCACCATGCGGGCGCTGCGCGGGCCGGTCGCGTCGCCTTCGTGGACGAGGACGTCGTTGATGTAGACGCCGGTCGTCGAGGTGAGGCCGACGGTGCAGCCGGTGTAGCGCAGGATGTGCTTGGTCATGCGTGCGACCGTCGATTTGCCGTTGGTGCCCGTGATCGCGATGACCGGCACGCGCGCGCGGCTGCCGCGCGGGAAGAGCATTTCGATGATCGGCTTGGCGACGTCGCGCGGCGCCCCCTGCGAAGGCTCGATATGCATCCGGAGCCCGGGCGCCGCGTTGACCTCGATGACGCCGCCGCCGGTCTCGCGGACCGACCGCGTGATGTCGGGGCAGACGAAGTCGACGCCGCAGACGTCGAGGCCGACGATCATCGCCGCCCGCTTCGCGATCTCGACATTGTCGGGGTGGATCTCGTTGGTTCGGTCGATCGCCGTTCCGCCCGTCGAGAGGTTGGCGGTGGCGCGCAGCTGCACGATCTGCTCCGCCTCCGGAATGCTCTCGGGGGTCAAGGCCGACCGGCCAAGGAATTCCTCGACGATCGAATCGATCCGGATGCGCGTCATCACGTTCTCGTGGCCGTCCCCCCGGCGCGGGTCCCGGTTCACCTCGTCGACGAGCTGGCGGATGGTCGAGAGGCCGTCGCCCAGCACCTGCGCCGGCACGCGCTCGGCGACTGCGATCATCCGGCCGTCGACGACCAGGATGCGGTGGTCGTTGCCCTGGAAGAATTGCTCGACGATGACGTCGCGGCCCTTGGCCTGGCGCTGCGCCTCGGCGAAGCCGAAGCGGAGCTGCTCCTCGTTCGCGATGCCGATGGTGACGCCGCGGCCGTGATTGCCGTCGAGAGGCTTGGTGACGAGCGGGAAGCCGAGGCGCCGCGCCGCCCGGACGGCGTCGTCCGGCTCGCGCACGACGACGCCGCGCGGCACGGGAATGCCGCTCTCGTCGAGGAGCTTCTTGGTCATCGCCTTGTCCGAGGCGAGCTCGGTCGCGACGAACGAGGTGCGCCCCGTGATCGAGGCGCGGATGCGCTGCTGGTAGCGGCCATGGCCGAGCTGGATCAGGCTCTTCTCGTCGAGCCGCATCACCGGGATGCCGCGCCGCTCCGCTTCGTCGACCAGCGCCCGCGTCGTCGGGCCGAGCTGATTGCGGCGGACGAGGCGTTTCAGCGCGTCGATGCGCCGCTCGAATTCGAAGCCGCCGGCGAACTCGCTCCAGACGCGCTCGGCGCCCCTGATGCCGCGCAGCTCGGCCGGCAGCAGCGAATCGACCAGCTCCAGCGCCGCCCGGCCGGCCGCCAGCCCCACCTTCTCCTCGTTGTAGGCGAACATGACGTTGTAGACGCCGGGGCGGTTCTTGACCGAGCGCGTCTTGCCGCGGATCGCCCTCGAGCCGGCCAAGGTCTGCAGCTCCAGCGCGACATGCTCGACCACATGACCAAGCCACGTCCCCTCCCTCAACCGCCGCTCGAAACCGCCGCGGACGCGCAGGGAGCAACCGTGCCGCCCGACGCCCGGAAGCAGATCGAGGAGGGCGTCGGTGAAGCCGACGATTCGGTTCGTCGGCCACTCCTCGAGCCGGCCGAGGTCGAGCTGGATGCGGATCATCGGCGTGTGGCTGAAATAATGCGGACCGCGATAGACGGCGACCTCCGTCACCGCGGCCGGCGCGGCCATCAGGTGCGCGCCGCTGTCGGTGCGGGAGTGAAAGAACATCTTCTCCGCCGCTTCGACGCCGGCCTGCGAAGCGTGCTCGTCGCCGGGCTTTGGCCTGGACTGGTTCGGGGCCGACATGATCCCGCTAAACCCGCGGAAACAAGGCGGAGTTCCGGGCGAAAACTCTGATCTGGGTTAATACGCGCCCGGAACGATTTCGGCCCGCGGGAGGACCCGAGCGCGTGTGGCAATTCTCACATCGCGCCGCGCGGCGCCCGGATAGCATCACGATCGCTGCGTAGTCGTGCAACCAATGCGTGTTTCGGTCGAAGGGGCCACTCCCATGCCAGACGACGGCCAGATTTGGACAGAAGTTCGCGCGGACGAGGAGGCCAGGGCGACACGGCGCCGGGAACGTCTGGTGACGAAGCTGAAATGCACATGCCGCTTTCCCGCCAACCGCGTCGGCCTTGCGCTGTCTGGGGGCGGCATTCGCAGCGCGACATTCAGCCTCGGCCTGATGCGTTCGCTGAGCGAGCAGCGGCTCATCCACGCCGTCGACTATCTGTCCACGGTATCGGGCGGAGGGTATGCGGGCGCCTTCTTCTGCAGCTTGTTCATCAAGAACGAATGGCGCGGCCCGGCCCCGGTGCACCAGGAGTCTGTCGATTCAGAGCATCCCGACCCCTCTGGCGGGGCTGGGGCGGCGGGCGTTGCGCCGGGCACGCAATGCGACGTCCTCGGCCTTCCGGACGGCCTCCAGGGGATCGCTCAGCTCAGGCAGGGCGGCCACTATCTCGCTCCGAACGGGACCAGCGATGCCCTGTTTGCGGCGGTGATCGCCGCGAGGAATTGGTTCGCGCTCGCGATTGTCTGCGGGCTGGCAATCATGGCGGCTTTCTTCCTGGTGAATCTCGCCGTCATGGTGCTGGATCCGCTGATCATCCGCTCGGGCGCGCTGGCGCATTTCCGGATCCGCGACGACCGATACGGCGTGTGGCAATTCATCCTGATCATCCTCGCGTTTTGGCCGGCCTGTTGCGCCTGGGCCTATTGGTTCACGAGAAGCGGCCGCGTGCCACTGTCCCGCTTTGCTCGCCTGTTCAGCATGCAGTCTCTGGTCGCCGCGATGATTTTTGCCCTCGCATTCGTCTTTCCCTCGCAGCCGGACGATTGGCATGAAGTGATCTGGGACAGCGTGCTGGTCATGGCCGGACTGTCCTTCGCGACCTACATCCTGGCCGAGCTGGTGTCATTCCGCCGCGACCGGCGAGCCGGTGCGGTCAAGGGGCCGCGGTCCCTTGTCGAGGCGCTGGCCGAAGAGGATCGCGTCCGCAACCGGCTCAGCCGATGGCTGCTTCGGGGCACGCTCGTCTTTCTCGGAACGGCGGCGCTCGCGACAATGCATTGGGCTTCACGCGAGCAGATCTTCAAGGGCGGCAGGATCCTTCGAGATGTCAGCTTCGAGACCGACATTCTCGTCACCGCGGCCGTCGTCACCCTCCTGCTCGTCGTCGGAACGCGCCCAGTGATTGCGGTCCTCGACGCGAAGGCAGCCGCAGGCTTGCGCAAACGGCGCGTGCCTGCGCGCATTCGGCAACTTCTGTCTCTGGCGGCGGGGGGCACTCTCCTGGCGGCGTTCATCGCCTTCTGGGCAGCGGTCGCCGGGGGGGCAAGCCACTGGATCGAGCGGAATACCTTCGACGCGTGGAAAGCCATCGCAGACCGCGCGCCGGCTGCGTTCGATCTCGCCCAGGCATGGGTGCTAAAGCCCTTGGATATCCCGATCGACTCGTCGGAAAGCGCGGCGGTCCTGCTCCTGCTCGTGACGATCAAGGTCGGCGTGATCGCCTATCTGCTTGGCAACGTGGACTCGCTGCTCAACCGATCGTCGATGGCGACCTTTTATAGCGGGCGGCTGCGGAGCGCATATCTGGGGGCCACGAATCGGCGCCGTCAGCGGCATAGCGAAAAGTCGGGCACGGGAGCGTCTCACCACAGCGCGCCGGTTCCGCTCGATCATGACGATCCCAACGATGAGATCACGCTGCGGGTCTATTACAGTCCGGCCGTCCTGGCTCCCATCCACCTGATCAACGTCACGATCAACGAGACGACCAGCAGCTCATCGCGAGTGATCCAGCGGGATCGCAAAGGCAAGTCGATGACGGTTGCGCCATCGGGCTACCTCTTTCCGCCGCGGTCGCCCGCCGAGCCGCTGGCGCTCATTTCGCGCGACCAAGCCGAGGATCTCCCGCTGTCCTCCTGGATGTCGATTTCGGGAGCTGCCTTCACGACCGGAGCCGGCCACCACACCAGTCTCGGGACCTCGATGCTCGCGACTGTCGCCAATGTCCGGCTCGGATATTGGTGGAACAAGAGCTGCCAGACGGAACGGTGGGGGCTGCGCCGGCCGAGCCGCCTGGTGCAGACGTACCTCCTCCGCGAGTTGCGCGCTTCGTACGAAGGCACCTCCGGCGACCGCTGGTACCTCTCTGACGGGGGCCATTACGAAAATACGGGAGTCTACGAGCTGGTCCGCCGCCGCGTCCCGTTCATCATCGCCAGCGACAATGGCGCGGATCCGCTCTACGAGTTCGGCGATCTCGTCAACCTCATGCGCAAGGCCCGAATCGACTTCGGCACTGAGATCGAGTTTCTCGACGAAGAGGAACTGAACGACCTCTTCCCGGAGGCGGGCCTCCGCGACGTATTCGGGTCCCTCAACGCAATCCGATTGAGTGGCCGCCAGGAGAGCCGTTCCCGTACCGACGTTGAAAGCGACGCTGCCAAGGCGGGGCCCTATGCCACGCTTGCCCGGATCCGCTATCCCAAGCGCGACGGCGAAGCCGCCATGACGGGAACACTGCTTTTGATCAAACCCCGTATCACCGGCCGCGAGTTGCCCGATCTCGTTCAATACAGCGATGCGAACTCGCCCTTCCCGCAACAGCCGACGACCAACCAATTCTTCGACGAGGCCCAGTGGGAAAGCTATTTCCGCCTGGGTCAGCTTATTGGCGACACGATTTTCAAGAAGGATCGATTCTCTCAAAAAGACGCTCCCTCTCGCTGGGTCCCTTGGAACCTCGAGCCACTCCCGTCGAGCCTCCCCGCTCGTTCCACACGAGGCGCTCGTGGCCGCAAACCTGCATCAGGTGGTTCCGAAACCCGCGCGAAGCGCTTACCCTTGAGGGATGACGCATAGCATCGCACCGCCGCCCGAACTCGCTAAGGATGCTCTGGTAGACGCGCGGCAATATGAGACCCGCTACACCCGCTCGATCGAAGATCCGGAGGGCTTCTGGGCCGAGGAGGCGCATCAAATCGACTGGCTGAGGACGCCGACGCAGATCGCGAACTGGTCGTTCGATCCGGTCGAGATCAAGTGGTTCGAGGACGGAATCCTCAACCTCTGCCACAATTGCGTCGACCGGCATCTCGCGGCGCAAGCGGACAGCCCGGCCATCATCTGGGAGGGCGACGAGCCCGGCTTCACCCGCACGCTTACCTATGGCGAACTTTATGCCGAGGTGATCCGAATGGCCAACAGCCTCAAGGCGCTCGGCGTCAACAAGGGCGACCGGGTCACGTTGTACATGCCGATGATTCCGGAAGCCGCGGTGGCGATGCTCGCCTGCGCGCGGATCGGCGCGGTGCACAACGTCATCTTCGGCGGCTTCTCGCCCGATGCGATCCACGGACGCCTGGAGGATAGCGCCAGCCGCTTCATCGTCACGGCCGACGGCGGGCGACGCGGCGGCAAGCTCATCCCGCTCAAGGCCAATGTCGACGCCGCCCTCGCCAAGGGCGCGGCCGTCGACGCCGTGCTCGTCGTGCGCCACGTGGGCAATGACGTCGCCATGAGGCAAGGCCGCGACCATTGGTACGGCGACGTCTCAGCCATTGTCCCGGACATTTGCGAGCCCGAGCCGATGAGCGCCGAGGACCCGCTCTTCATCCTCTACACGTCTGGCTCGACCGGAAAGCCCAAGGGCGTGCTCCATACCACCGGCGGCTACGCCGTCTGGACCACGACCACCTTTCGCCACATCTTCGACTATCGCGCCGGCGAAATCTTCTGGTGCACGGCCGACGTCGGCTGGGTGACGGGCCATTCCTACCTCGTCTACGGGCCGCTCTCGAACGGCGCGGCCACTTTGATGTTCGAGGGCGTGCCCAATTATCCCGATTTCTCGCGCTTCTGGGACATCGTCGAGCGCTACAAGGTCAACATCTTCTATACCGCGCCGACGGCCATTCGAGCGCTCATGCGCGAGGGCGACGCTCCGGTGCAGCGACACGACCGCTCCTCGATCCGCATCCTCGGCACGGTCGGCGAGCCGATCAACCCGGAAGCCTGGCTCTGGTACCACCGGGTCGTGGGCGACGGCCGCTGTCCGATCGTCGACACCTGGTGGCAGACCGAGACAGGGGGGATCATGATCACCACTCTGCCGGGCGCCCATGCGATGAAGCCGGGCTCGGCCGGCCGTCCCTTCTTCGGCGTCGTTCCCGAGCTGGTCGACGGGGAAGGCGTCACGCTCCACGGAGCGGCCTCCGGCAATCTCTGCCTCGCCGCGTCCTGGCCGGGCCAGATGCGCACGGTCTACGGCGATCACGACCGCTTCGTGCAAACCTATTTCTCGACCTACAAAGGCAAATATTTCACAGGCGACGGCTGCCGCCGCGACGAGGACGGCTATTACTGGATCACCGGCCGGGTCGACGATGTCCTCAACATCTCCGGTCACCGCCTCGGCACCGCCGAGATCGAGAGCGCCCTCGTCTCGCACCGCTGCGTCGCGGAAGCGGCCGTGGTCGGCTACCCCCACGACATCAAGGGCCAGGGCACCTATTGCTACGTCATCTTGATGGAGGGCGTCGACGAGAGCGAGGCGCTGGAGCGGGAGCTGCGCGCCCATGTCCGCAGCGAGATCGGCCCGATCGCCAGTCCCGACATCATCCACTTCACGCCCAGTCTTCCCAAGACCCGTTCCGGCAAGATCATGCGAAGGATCCTGCGCAAGATCGCCGAGAACGACTTCGCCAGCCTCGGCGACACTTCGACCCTCGCCGATCCGGGGCTGGTCGGCGAGTTGATCGAACTGCGCAGAAACCGCTGAGGCCGTGCAGCCAATGTCGCAATGCGACGTTTCGCGGGCGTAAGGGGCACGACCGCCTCAAGACATGAGGATTGCAATGCATTCTGATCCCGCCTCGCGCGACAAAAGCAGCCGCGTCTCCACCGGCATCGAGCAACTCGACTACGTCCTCGGCGGCGGCCTGACGGCCAACCGGGTCTTCCTCCTCGAAGGGACGCCCGGCAGCGGCAAGACCACGATCGCGCTCCAGTTCCTCCTCGAAGGCGCCGCCCGCGGCGAGCGCGGCCTCTACATCACCTTGTCGGAGACGGCGGCCGAGCTGCGCGAGGTCGCGCGCAGCCACAATTGGGTGCTGGACGACGTGGAATTGTTCGAGCTGGTCAGCGAGGACGGCCTCGACCTCGACTCCGAACAGTCGATTCTCGAGCCGTCCGAGATCGAGCTCGGCGAGACGATCAAGGGCGTGATGGAGTGCGTCGATCGCATCCGCCCCTTGCGCGTCGTCTTCGACAGCCTCTCGGAGCTCAGGCTCCTGGCCCAGAATTCGCTGCGCTACCGCCGCCAGATCCTTGCATTGAAGCAATATTTCTCGACCCGCGACTGCACCGTCCTGATGCTCGACGATCGCAGCTCCGATCCCGGCGACCTCCAGCTCCACAGCATCGCCCACGGCGTCATCACGCTCGAGCAGAGCGCGGGCGACTACGGCTCCGAGCGGCGGCGGCTCCGCGTGGTCAAGATGCGCGGCATCAAATATCGCGGCGGCTTCCACGATTTCGAGATCGAGACGGGTGGCGTAGCGGTGTTCCCGCGCCTCGTCGCCGCCGACCATCACACCGAGTTTACCGGCGCCCTGGTCTCGACCGGGATCGAGCGGATGGACGATATGCTCGGCGGCGGCCTGGCGCCCGGCACCAACACCTTGCTCAACGGGCCGTCGGGCGTCGGCAAGACGAGCACGGCGGTGCGCTGCGCCCTTTCCGCGCTGGAGCGCGGCGACAAGGCCGCCTATTTCCTGTTCGACGAGGGCATGGCGACGATGCTGGCGCGTGCGGCGGCCCTGTCCATGGACCTCGTCCCGCATATCGAAAGCGGACGCCTGCGCTTGACCCAGATCGACCCGGCCGAGCTTTCGCCCGGCGAATTCGCCAGCCGCGTCCGGCACGCGGTCGAGCAGGACGGCGTGCGCTTTCTCGTCATCGACAGCCTCAACGCCTTTCTTCAGGCGATGCCGGGCGAAAAGTATCTCCTCCTCCAGATGCACGAGATGCTGAGCTACCTCAACCAGCAGGGCGTCATCACCATACTCATCCTCGGCCAGCACGGCATGATCGGCGACGTCCGCTCCGAGGTCGACCTTTCCTATCTCTCCGACACGATCTTCCTCTACCGCTACTTCGAAGCGGAGGGCCGCCTCCACAAGGCTTTTTCCGTCATCAAGAGCAGGGTGACGGAGCATCAGTCGAGCATCCGCGAGTTCCGCCTGTCGGCCGAAGGGATCGAGGTCGGCGAGCCGCTCAGGGACTTCGAGGGCGTTCTCGTCGGCGCTCCCTCCTATCGCGGCGGGACGGCGATGCTCGAAGACGCCGACGCGGCCTGAGCATGGAGGAGCGCGTCCTGCTCCTGGCGTTGCGAGGTCGCGACGCCGAGGTGATCGAGCAGCTTCTGTCCCGCCAGGGCACGGACGGCAGCCGGTGCGACAGCGTCGCGGCGCTTGCCCGCCATCTCGCCGCCGGCGCCGGGAGCGCGATCGTCACCGAGGAATCTCTTGCCGGCTCGGACTGCGGCGATCTCTTCGCCTGGCTCCGGGAGCAGCCGTCCTGGTCGGATTTTCCCTTCATCCTGCTCGCGACCAAGCGCTCCGGTCTGCGCCCGCGCGAGGCGCGAGAGACGCTGGAAAAACTCGGCAACGTCGTCGTTCTGGAGCGGCCGATCCACAGCGAGACCCTGACGCGCGCCGTGGCTTCAGCCTTGCGCGCGCGCGCCCGGCAATATGAAGCGCGGCGCCATCTCGAGGAGCTGAAGCGGGCCGAGGAGCGGCTGCTCCAGCTCAACGCGACGCTGGAGGAGCGGATCGGACAGCGCACGGCAGAGCTCTCCGCTGCCAACAATCGGCTCATGCAGGAAATATCGGAGCGCGAGCGCGCCCAGGCGGCGTTGGTCCAGGCCCAGAAAATGGAGGCTCTTGGCCAGCTCACCGGAGGCATCGCGCACGATTTCAACAACCTGTTGACCGTGGTCGCCGGCAATCTCGACCTCATCCGCAGGCGCGGCGGCGATGCGCAGACGATCCGCCAGGCCGGCTTCGCCGCCGAAGCCGCGGCGCGCGCCGCAAAGCTCACCCACCAGCTCCTCGCCTTTTCGCGGATCCAGAAACTGGACCTCAGGCCCGTCGACCTCAACGCGCTGATCGAAGGCATGACCGATCTGCTGGAGCGCACGATCGGACCGGATGTGAGGATCGAGCTCGCCCTGGCGCCCGGGCCGCTTTGGGCGATGGCCGACGCCAACCAGCTCGAGCTTGCCGTCCTCAACCTGGTCATAAACGCCCGGGACGCCATGCCGTCGGGCGGCGCCGTGACCGTGTCGAGCGGCACTATCGAGGACGGCGGCGAAGGGAAAAGCGGGCCCTTCGGGGTCGTCGGCGTCCGCGACACGGGCGCGGGCATCCCGCCGCATTTGGTCGACCGGGTCTTCGACCCCTTCTTCACTACCAAGGCGATCGGCAAGGGGACGGGCCTCGGCCTCAGCCAGGTCTATGGCATCGCCCGGCAGTCCGGCGGGACGGTCCGCCTCGCGAGCGAGGAAGGCCGCGGGACGACGGTCTCGATCCTCCTGCCGCTCACCTTTGCCCCGCCGCTGCTAGCCCGGGACGCGCCCACGCCGGCGCTGGCCAAGAGCGATACGTTGCGGCGCGTTCTCGTCATCGAGGATGAAGAAGGCGTGCGGCGCTTCCTCGTCGAGTGCCTCGAAATGCTCGGCTTTACGGCCGTCCAGGCCGCGAACGGGCGTGAAGGGCTGGAGCGGCTCGACGAGGCCCGACCGGACCTCATGATCGTCGATTTCGCCATGCCGGACATGAACGGCGCCGACGTCATGGCCGCGGCTCGCGACCGTTTCCCCGCTCTGCCGATCATCCTCGCCACCGGCTATGCCGACATGGACGCCGTCGAGCGCGCCGCCCGGGCCGACCGGGTGATTCGCAAGCCGTTCCGGATCGAGGAGCTCTCCGCCGCCATCGAGGCCGCGCTCAGCGACGCTGTCTCATCGAATAACGATAAGTGCCTTGACGTAGGTCGATAAGTTTCATATCGAATAACGATATAGAACCTCTGCCTCGGAGTCGCTTATGTCCGCCGCCGCCAGTCCGGCGCTCGCCTTGTCGCGCGCTTTGCTCAAGGCCCTCGTCGTCCTCAACCTAGCGGTCGCCGCGAGCGACCTTGCGGCCATCGCGCTCAGCCTCGTCTACGAGGCCGAGGTGGTGCGCTATTTTCGCGACCGGCCGATCGAGGGCGATGTTGCGGCGTTCGTCGACGGCTTTCGCTGGATGATGATCGTCGGCCTGCTCGTCTTCCCGCTCGTCCACGTCATCGCGACGCGGCTGCTCGCCATCGTCGAGACGGTGCGCGGGGGCGATCCATTCGTCGCCGCCAATGCGGAGCGGATGAAGCTGATCGCCTGGGCCTTGCTGGGGACGCAGGTCCTGCATCTCGTCTTCGGGCTGTTCGCGGCCCAGCTCTCGCGGCCGAATGCGGAGATCGACTGGGCCTTCTCGTCCAGCGGCTGGATCGCGGTCCTCCTCCTCTTCGTGCTCGCGCGCGTCTTCGAGCATGGCGCGGCGATGCGTGCCGATCTCGAAGGGACGGTGTGACATGGCCGTCGCCGTACGCCTCGATGACCTGCTCCACGCTCGCCGGATGACCTTGACCGAGCTCGCCGACCGCGTCGGTATCACTCTTGCGAACCTTTCCATCCTCAAGACCGGCAAGGCCAAGGCGATCCGCTTCTCGACGCTCGAGGCGATCTGCGCGGCGCTCGGCTGCCAGCCGGGCGACCTGCTCGTATATGTGGACGAGGGCGCGGATCACGAGCCCGAGCCGGATGCGTCGCGCAGGAAAGCCGCGTGAACGCGCTGATGATCGTCCATGTCGCCGCAGGCGGCGTCTCGCTGCTCGCGGGCGCCCTTGCCATCGGCGTGCGCAAGGGCCAGAGGCTGCACGCCCGCGCCGGCAACGTCTTCGCCGCCGCGATGGTCGTGATGGGCGTGACCGCCACCATCCTCTCGCCCTTCAAGCCGGACCGCAGCACGCTGATCGGCGGCATCTTCGTCTGCTATTTGGTCGGCACTTCCTGGTGGGCGGCGCGCCACCGCGACGGCCGGGCCGGCCGCTTCGAAGCCGCGATGATGGGGCTCGCCGTCGCGATCGTCGCCGCGTTCCTCTATTGCGGTATGCTCGCGGTGGAGAACGGCGGCAGCCTAGACGGCTACGGCGCCGCCTTGTTCTTCGCCAACGCGGCCCTGGCGGCGCTCGCCGCGGCCTTCGATCTCGCCTTCATCCTGCGCGGGAAGCTGAGCGGCGCCCAGCGGCTCGGCCGCCATCTGTGGCGGATGTGCGTCGCCTTCTTCTTCGCCACCGGGGCCTTCTTCCTCGGCCAGCAGGACGTGATGCCGGCGGGCATGCGCGGCTCGCTCTGGCTGTTCGTGCCGGCGCTCGCCCCGTTCGGGTTCATGGTCTTCTGGATCGCGCGGCTCAATTTCATCAAGATCTTCCGGCGCGGCGCGAAGGCTGCCGGCGGCGCCTTCGAGCGCCTGGTCCAGGCCGGCCGCGCCGCGGACGCAAGCTGATGCTCGACCGCCTCTTTCCCGCCCGCCTCGACAATGAGGGCTATCGAGGCTCCGCCGCCGCCTTGTGGGCGCTCGGGCTGCTCCTGGCGTTGAAGGCGGTGATGGGCGTCAACGGCACCCTCAACGCGCGGAGCGTCGCGACCGGCGCCGACGGCATCCGCCTCGACGGGCTGCCGGGCGGGGCCGCCGAGACCGTCCTCCAGCTCTTCCGCGCCCTCAGCCTCGGCCAGCTCCCCCTCGTCCTGATCGGCCTCGCCGCTTTGCTGCGCTGGCGGGCGATGGTGCCGTTCGTCTATTTGGTGCTGATCGCCGAGCAGCTCGCCCGCCGCCTGCTCGCCATCGCGGCGGCCCGGCCGATGGACTGGACGTCGCCCGGGGCTTGGATCAACCTCGGCCTGCTCGCCTTGCTCCTCGCCGGTTTCGCGCTCTCGCTGTGGATGCGGCCCGACAAGGACCGCACTGCTCCCGCAGGCTAGAGCGCGCAGAAACATCGAGAGGCCCGCTGCAAAGCGCTTGACTCCGCCATGTACTTTGCTTTACAAAGTACTCGTCACAACGGAGTACAACCCATGAAAGCGTTTTTTCTCGCTTCGCTCGCCTGCCTCGCAACCGCCGTGCCCGCTCTCGCCGCTCCGGTCACGGTGGAGCTCGACGGGGTGCGCGCCGGCACGGGCCGCCTCTACGTCTCGGTCCAGACGCGCGAGCAGTTCATGCGGGACGACGGCGCGGCCGCCACCATCGTCACCGCGCCCCAGGCGGGCGCGCATCGCTTCGGCTACGAGCTTACGCCCGGCGAATATGCCGTCTCGGTCTGGCACGACGACAATGGCAACGGCGCCTTCGACAAGGACGAGCGCTTCATGCCGCTAGACGGTTGGGCGATGACCAATAGCGAGCGATTGCGCGGCGAGCCGACATTCGACGACGTCCGCATCGTCGTCGGGCCGTCCCCGGCCACGGTGCGCCTAGGCATGACCTACGGGCGATGACGGCGCCAGCAGGAGGAGACCACACGATGAACGCACCTTCGGCGGACGACCTCTCCCGCCTGCGCGCGATTGCCGAGGAAGGACGCAGCGCGCCTTTGCTCGGCGGTCGGCACCTGATCGTCTGGGGCAGCGCCATGGCCCTGGCCTTGCTGATCAACTGGGCGGTGATCGAGCGAGTCCTGCCCTTGCCCGGCTATTCGCTCGCGATAAGCTGGTTCGGGATCGTCTTCCTCGCCTGGACGGCGACCGCGTTGCTCGGCCGCGACAAGGCCGAGGCACCCGGCGCCTTCTCGGTCGGCAACCGGGTGGAGCGCGCCGCCTGGACTACCGCCGGTCTGTTCCTGATGGTCCTGTCGCTTGCCATCTTTGCCCGCGCGATGTTCAGCGGAGGAGATCCCGCCGCCTGGTCCCTGTTCGCGATCATGTCCCCGATCATGTTCGGCGCCTATGCCGTGGCGCTGCAAGTGAGCGCGGTGGCAAGCGACAGCGCCGCTTCGCGGCCGTTCGTTCCGGTCGCTCTGGCGTTCGCGGCGGCGACCGCCTTCCTGATCGGCGAATCCGCTCAGTATCTGGTCGCGGCGGCCGGCGTCGCTTTGGTGTCGATCCCGCCCGGCCTGGCGCACATACGGGCCGAGCCGAAGGCGGCGTGAAGATGGCGAAGCCCACGGGGGTCGATTTCGACTATCGCGGCATCGACGAGGTCATTCACGGCCGCGCGCGTCTCGCGATCATGGCCTATCTGTCCGGCGCGGGCACGGCCGAGTTCAACGAGATCAAGGACCGCGCCGCGGTCGGCGACGGCAACCTCTCGGTGCACCTGCGCAAGCTCGAGGAGGCCGGCTATATCGAGGTGGAAAAGTCGTTCGTCGGCAAGAAGCCGCGGACCCTGTGCAGGCTCAGCCGGACCGGCCGCGACGCCTGGATCGCATATATCGCGCACATGCAGACGCTGCTCGCCACCCCGGCCCGCGGCTAGCGCAGCAGGCCCCTCCCCCGCATCCTGAGCGCGTAGAAGAGGAGACCGATCGCGATCGCCCAGATCGCGAGATGGAGGATCAGGCCGGAACCGCTTACCATCTCGTCCGGCGGCGAGGACAGCATGAACTGGTAGATCGTCGTCCCCGCCAGACCTGCGATCGAGACCGCGAAGGCGACCACCGCCAAGCGACTGCGAAGAAGCAGCAGCAGCGCTCCGGCAACGCCGCCCCAGACGCCGAACGCCCACGCGGCCTCGGACCAGATCGGGAAGCTCTCGATATAGGCACGTTGCGAGGCGCTGAGCTTGGCCATCACCGCCTCGTGCCGCATCTGGGTCATCACATAGTTGAACGACCCGAACCCGTTCCACAGCAGCGCAAGGGCGCCCACGATCCAGAGATGCGGCGGTGTTCTGCTCTCCAAGCTGGCCTCCCCTTGCTCGCCGGTCGGAACGGTCCCGTCACAAGCTCGCACCCTTCGGTTCGTCGCGCAAGGGGCGGGATCAAAGGCGCATCACGCCGGGCTTCGCCTCGCGCGTGCCGAGCGTCTCGGCCGTGAGCGGCGCCCCGGCGGCGAGCAAGGCGGCGCGGCGGCCCTTGGGGTCGGTGCTGAGCTGGGCGTCCTCGAACTTGTAGAAGCGGGCGAAGCAGTCCTCGGCCAGCGCGCGCGCGGCGAACCCCGCCAGCCTGGGCCAGCGCGCCGGATCGGGCTCGAAGCCGGCATAGGAGGCGTTGCGGAAGAAGGTCGCAACGGCGATGTCGGCGAGACCGATCTCGGCGCCGAACAGGAAGCCCTCGGCCGGGACCTCGCCCTCGAGATACGCGCATTCGCGCGGCACGTCCTCGGCCAGCGTCCGCTCGATCCGCGCCGCGTCGCCCGGCTGCCCCCAGATCAGCGGGTGCACGACCTTTTGGTAGAACAGACCCCAGATGAAGACGTCGCCGAGGCGCGTGTCGGCATATTCCTCGAGCCAGCGCGCCCGTGCGCGGTCCCTGGGGCTCGCGGGAAGGAGCGGCCGTTGCGGATAGGCTTCGTCGAGATAGGCGCAGATGACCGAGCTGTCGCTCAGCGCCGTCTCGCCGTCGACCAGCACCGGGATGCGACGGAGCGGCGACAGGCGTTCGAACTCCTCGTTTCCGAAGAAGGCGGTGATCGGGTCGATCTCGTAGTCGAGACCCTTCAGGGCCAGGCAGGCGAGCACCTTCCTGACATAGGGGCTGACATAGCTGCCGATGATCTTCATACCCGCATATTGTCCGGCTCCGCCCGGGCGCGCAACAAGGCGGATGGCAAGCCCCCCCGGCCCGGCTTACCATGCGGCATGGTGGACGAGACGATCACCCTGTGGCGGCCGGTGGGCCCAAAGGAGCTCGCGCTGATCGAGGCGGCCGGCATGCGCGCCTTTCCGCCGAGATTGCCCGAGCAGCCGATTTTCTATCCCGTGCTGACCGAGGATTATGCAGTCAAGATCGCCCGCGACTGGAACGTGCGCGCGAGCGGCACCGGCTTCGTCACCCGGTTCGAAGTCCTCAAGGCCTTTCTCGATCGCTACCGGGTGCAAGAGGCGGGCGGCCGCGCGCACCGCGAATATTGGATCCCGGCCGAAGATCTGGAGGCGTTCAACGCGGCCATCGTCGGGCCGATCGAAGTCGTTCGCGAGTTTTGTTGAGAAAAGGGAAGGAGGCCCGATTGCCCGTCACCGGAAGCTGCCACTGCGGAGCCGTCACCATCGAGGCGCCGGCGACGCCCGAATGGGTCGCCTCGTGCAATTGCTCGCTCTGCACCAAGACCGCCTGGCTGGTCGCCTATTACCCCGACGGCGCGGTCAAGGTGGAAGGGGAGACCGTGCCCTACATCTGGGGCGACCGGATGATCGGAATCCACCATTGCCCAGTGTGCGGCTGCGGCACCCACTGGCGGACTTTGGGCGAGGATTTCGGGAGGATGGGGGTAAATGCTCGGCTGCTGGACGGCTTCGATTCTGGGGCGGTGGAGGTGCGGTCGTTCGACAATGCGGGTTGAGGCGGTCCAGGACCTCAACCTTGGCCACGTCAAGCGCCGGAAATTCGGCACTCGGACGATCAAGTGAGGTGGCCTTGAATAGACCGTCATCCCAAGCCCGGCAGTACGAGCACCGAACCTTTTCCGATCTCGACTTGGGGTTTGATCGCGCACCATGGACTATCGACATATCTGCACCGCGGCGATGATAGCCCATCACGGCTTGCGGACAGCGCATGACGCCGCGAACCGGCTCAGCAGCGACAAGGACGATCTGGAGACGAAAACCGATCTACTCAGCATGCGGCAGATCCTGTTTCGTCACGTCATGCTGGAAATAGCCAATATCGCTGATGTGGCCCGCATTGCGCGCACCCTCTACAAGGATCATCCCGAACTCGGGGAGATGCATGTGGAGCTCTCGAACGCCTTCGAGTTCTTCAAATATATCCGCAACAAGTATATTGGGCATCTTGTCCCCGGTCTAACCGCCAAGACGTTCGAATGGCTCCCGCAGGCCTATGGGACCCTCGGCAGGAATGACGCTAGCCACCAGCTTGTTCTATCCTGGTTCGTCCTCGAAACGGCGATCAACACTTATACGGGTCCGTCGTCCGGGCATAAGATATTTGAAAGCGATACAGACCTTAATTACCCCCCTGATCGGACGCGTTTTTTGAACTTCCTAGGCGAGAGCGCCCTCGGCTCGCTTAAATATTCAGCGCAGCTGATCAAGGTCGCGGCAGGCTATGTCGACGTCCCACACCTGCAAAGGGATTGGATCTCGCTGGCGATGAAGGCCGGCGAAACGGACTTCGAGCATCTCGCCAAAAAACGGTGAAGGCGTGCGGACCGCAACTCGAGCCTGTCGGCGGCAGTCGCCCGAACGAAACGCCTCAGATCGACCGGCTCACCACTTCCTTCATGATCTCGTTCGTCCCCCCGAAGATCCGCGTCACCCGCGCGTCGCGCCACAGCCGCGCGATCAGATATTCGTTCATGTAGCCGGCGCCGCCGTGGAGCTGGAGCGACGAGTCGCAGGCTTCCCATTGGAGCTCGGTGTGCCAGAGTTTCGCCGCGGAGGCCTCGGCGGCGGTGAGCTCGCCGGCGACGTGGCGGGCGATCGCCCAGTCGAGATGGGCCCAGCCGACCTGGAGCTTGGCGGCGAGGTCGGCGAGGGTGAACTTGGTGTTCTGGAAGTCGAAGACGGTCCTTCCGAACGCCTTTCGGTCCTTGGTGAATTTGACCGCCTCGTCGAAGGCGCGCTGGGCGGCGGCCTGGGCGGCGCAGGCGATGGAGAGGCGCTCCTGGGGGAGCTGGTTCATCAGGTAGGCGAAGCCGGCGCCCTCCTCGCCGAGGCAGTTGGTGATGGGCACCCGGACGTC
>DASVVQ010000036.1:0-12421 GCA_036386475.1 Allosphingosinicella sp.
GTTGTCGCCGCCATTGCCGGTGAGGATCTGGCCGCTCGAGCCGGTGCCGGTGAGGTTCTCGACATGGGCGCCGAGCGCGAAGCTGATCGCGGTCCGGACCTCGTCCAGGCCCTCGTTCGCCGCCTCGAGGGCCTCGTCGCCGGCATCGTCGACCAGATAGAGATCGTCGCCCGCCTGGCCGACCATATAGTCCGGCCCCGCGCCGCCGTCGATGACGTCGTCGCCGGCGCCCGCATAGATGCCGTCGCGCCCTGCGCCGCCATGCAGCGCGTCGTTGCCGCCCCCGGCATAGATGGTGTCGTCGCCCGCCCCGGCGCGGATGATGTTGGCCTGGAAATTGCCGCTCAGCACCTGGCCCGCATTCGAGGTGCCGACCAGGGTCTCGACATTCTCGCCCAGCGCATAGGAAGCGGCCGAAACGCGGACCTCGTCATTGCCGCCGCCGGGGAGCTCGACGACGACGTCGCCGCCATCGTCGGCGAAATAGAGATCGTCGCCCGCGCCGCCGTGCATGGCGTCCGCGCCGGCCCGGCCGTCGATGACGTCGTTGCCGGACCCGCCGGCGATGCGATTGGCGAACTTGTTGCCGGTGAGGGCCTGGCCGCTCCCGGACGTGCCGGTCAAATTCTCGATCCCCCAGGCGTCGCCGAGGCCGTAGGCGGCGAGATGGGTGTGGATCTCGTCCACCCCCTGCTGGTCGCCGGCGCGGTCGCCATGATCATCGACGATGAAGACATCGTTGCCGTCACCGCCCGACATTTCGTCCGCGCCCGCTCCGCCGTCCAAGACGTCGTTGCCAGACGTGCCGAGGATGACGTTGGCGAGCGCGTTGCCGGTCAAGGCCTGACCGCCGTTCGTCGCGAAACCGTAGAGGCGCTCGACATTCGGCCCGAGCGCATAGGCCGCGAGCGCGACGTGGACCGTGTCGACGCCCGCAACGTCCGCCTCCTCGACGACGTCGCCGGCATGGTCGAGATAATAATCGTCGCTGCCGGCACCGCCGCGCATCAGATCGGCGCCGCCCATTCCGTTGAGATGATCGTCGCCGCCGCCGGCCTCGATGAAGTCGCTGCCGGCGCCGCCGATCAGGGTGTCGCCGCCCGCGCCGCCGCGCAGCACGAAGGCGCCGCCGCTGGTGACGCCGCCCGAGAAGTTGAGGCTCTCCGACGCCGTCAGGCCGCTCGCGTCGACGATCAGGGTGCCGCCGGAGAAAAGGAAGGTGTCGGGCAGATCGAGCGTGTAGCCCGCCGCGGCCGCGCTCGCGCCGCCGAAGCGATCATCGCCCCCCGAAAGCAGGGTCAGCCGCTCGACATTGGCGAGCACCATGGTCGCGTGGCGGGGCGGGAAATAATCGCCCTGGAGAACGACCTCGTCCGTGCCGTCGCCGCCGTCGACGCGGTCCAAAGTGGTGAAGGCGCCGCCGAAATAGAACACATCGTCGCCGCCGCGGCCCGATGCCGAATCGACGCCGCCCTGTTCGAGCCGGAAGACCTCGCCGGCGGCGGTGCCGGACAGGCGGTCGTTGCCGCTCGTGCCTTGGGTGCGCGGGACGGCGAAGCCGAGATTGGCCTCGACGAGCGTCGACTCGTGGACGTTTTCGAGGCGCACCAGCTCGCGCAGCTGGTCCCCGCCGCCGTCCAGGTCGATCTGGATGACCGCGTCCGCGCCGGCCTGGACGAGCGCGAGATGGCCGGTCGCAAACGGATTGTCGCCGGGGTTCCAGTTGGTCAGCCGCGCCGCCATCAAGGCGTCGAGATCGATCCGGTCGCCCGCCTCGCCGGCGGCGAAGTCGGCGACGTCGACATAGGGAAGGCCGTTTGCGCCTTCCGATTTGACCGTCAGGATGTCGCGTCCCGCGCCCAAAGTCACGCGCGTCTGCGCCTCGGGGTCGAGCGAGGCGATGACGACGCGGTCGTCGCCCGATCCGGCGTCGATCGAGACGCCGACATGGCCGCGCACCGAGATTCGGATCTCGTCGTCGCCGTCGCCGCCGGTCAGCGTGTAGGTGTCGCCGAGGACGCCCGCCGCCGCCTGGACGATCGAGATGCGGTCGTTGCCGCCTTCGCCATGCGCGGCGGTCGATCCGGCGGCGTCGGTGAGGAGATCGTTGCCGGCGCCGCCGCGAAGCTCGTCGGGTCCCGCTCCGCCCTCGATGACGTCGTTGCCGGCGGCGCCGGTGATGAGGTTCGCGCCGCCATTGCCGGTCAGCGTCTGGCCGCCCGCCGACGTCCCGGTCAGCTTCTCGACGTCCGCCGGCAGCGCATAGGAGGCGAGGTTGGTGCGGACCTCGTCGAGGCCGTAGTCGCTGACCTCGGTCACCCGGTCGCCGGGATCGTCGACGATGTAGATGTCGAAGCCCTGGCCGCCGCGCATCTCGTCGGCGCCGCCGCGGCCGTCGATGAAGTCGTCGCCGGCGCCGCCTTCGATGACGTTCGCTTCGTCGTTTCCGGTCAGCACCTGCCCGCTCGCGCTCATCCCCTTCAGCACTTCGACATTCGCGCCGAGCGCGAAAGCGGAAAGGGCGGTGCGCACTTCGTCCGTGCCGCCGCCCGCCGCCTCGACCGCGGCGTCGCCGGCATGGTCCACCAGGTACAGATCGTTGCCGGCGCCGCCCACCAGCAGGTCCGCGCCGCCGCGCCCGTCGAGCAGGTCGTCGCCGCCGCCCCCTTCGAGGCGGTTGGCCGCCGCATTGCCGGTGAGCTTGTCGTTGCCGGCGCCCCCGACGGCATTCTCGATCGTCACCCCGAACGCGATCGCGATGTTCTTGGTGAGCCCGCCGGCGTCGCTGAACTCGCCCTCATTGAGGTCGATCAGCGAGGCGGAGGAATAGCCGGAGAGGTCGATCGTATCGATTCCCCCCGCGTCCCAGATCGCGACGACCGGCCCGGCGGCGGCCGCGAAGTTGAACGGGGAATTGGCGCCGGTGTTCGAGTTGAAGCCGTAGACCGTGTCGCCGGCCCGCGTCGTCATGTTGGGGGCGTAGAGGCTCTGCAGCGCGAGGATGTCGTAGAGGAGCGGGGTCCGGGCGTGATATTGGACGTTGCCCTCGACGTGGTCCGCTCCCGCATTCGCGGCGGCCCAGTAGGACATGACCGAATATTGGATGGTGTCCTCGACGAACTCCGCGTGGTCCTGATAGTTGAATCCCTGGCCGTTATAGTCGCCCGGGTGCGACAGCCCCATGGCGTGCAGCACTTCGTGCAGCGCGACGAACGAGGTGAAGTCCTGGAAACCCTCATTGGTCTGGCGCTGTGCGATGCGTGCGTTGTTGAGCCGGATATCCGCGCCGTGGATCGCATCGGATCCCCCGGCATAATAGGGATCCATGCTGCCGGAAAAGTTGAGGTTGACGCTGTTCGCGTAGAAGTTGATGCGCGGATTGGTCGGCCCCGGAATCTGCTGGTTGTCGGCGACCTGAACGAAGGTCAGGTTCACGACCTCGGCGATCATCGCGAAGGCATGCTGGACCGCCGTCCGCTGCGCGGCCGAGAAGGGGGTCCATCCCTGCTCGTTCGGCAGATAAGCGGGTTTCTGCTCGAGGAAGGCATATTGGATCGGGTTCTGGGGCGTGGCCCACACGCCGACGCGCACCAGGTGCGCGACATAGCCGTCCTTGGTAATGTGAGGCTTGTCCGCCATGCCCGCTTCTCCCAAAGCGAGCATCGGGGAAAAACCCCGCCTGCGCAATCCCTTGACTGCCGCTGGCCGGGGACATGTTCATGCCGTCGCCATGGCCGATCGGGTCGGCCTGCAGGAAGCGGCCGAGGCGCGGATGGTACATCCTCGCGCGGTAATAAAAGATGCCGATCTCGGAGAGCCGCATCTGGCCGGTATATTGGAGCGTGCCGGCATTGCCGCTCGCCGGATTGCCATATTCGTCGTAGCGGTTGACCGCGGTGACGGCGCTGCTCGCATCGCTGTGGGCGACGATCGAGCCGCGCTCGTCGGCGTGGAGGAAGCGGCGGGCGGCGGTGCCGGCGCCGTCATACTGGACCAGCGGCTCGTCGGTGCCGGGTCCAGTCTGGACCTTGGAGTGCCGCAGCATCGCATCGTAATTCAAGGTGATGTCGGCGCCCGCGCTTTATTCCTCATAGTCGGCGGCGTTGCTGGCATTGGCGCCCTGCGCCGCGAGCGGGAAGATCGTGCGGCGCAGCCGGTCGAAACCGTCATATTCGTAGCTGGTGCGGTTGTTTTCGCCGTCGGTGACGGTGAGAACACGGCCGTTGGCGCTGTAGGTGGTGGTCGCCTCAGCCGCCTCGATCGACGTGCGCGTTTCCGTCGTCCTCCCGGCGCCGTATCTGTACTTAGCGCCAGTCATCAGACAACGCCGGTTCGGTGCGCCGTCACCGCGCTCACAAATCGACCGGATGTCTCGGCAAAGTAACCAATCCAATTGACTTGAACGGCCCAAGCTCCGCTGGGCTCCAAGTAGAGGTGAATGGACCAGGCCGGTGCCCACTTACCCGCACGAAACCGACCGACTCGCTAGGATTTAGCACCGCTATTCCCACATCAATTACCCGAAAAAAGCTAGTACTGTCCAGATATATCAGATCGAATACTATGTTTCGGACTTGAGGAGATTGCGGAGTATTCGGAGCGTGTACGATAAACTTATCGGGCGTGTGAATGTTACGAGCCAAGGTTGCGCTCGCATCGGATCGGGCGCGCTCAAGAGCTGCGTCGAAGAGGCTTTCAAATAGTTGTCTGTTCATTGTTACTATTAATTATTAGGATAAATGGCGATCGGCGTCATCGTGCGGTACACCTGAGGTAGGACAGGATCAGAGAAGTGGACGCTTGGACCCGCCCCGCCAGGGTCATTAAAGGTAGTACCTTGGAAATAGACCTCCATTGGAATCGTCGTACTAGTGAGAGTCTGCCCCCTCCAGGGCCCCAGGGTTAAAAGGTTCTCTGCCCCAGATCTGTTCAGCGCAAAATATTTACCAGATTGGTTAGGCGAAAACCCGTAGTTGCCATACGTTGAGATGTAGCGGAGTTCGGTCGAGTCGACAACGCGCCAAATCGTTTGCCTTTGTTCCGAGAGACCGCAGGCATTCGAGAGAAGCAGGCACCCCGCTATACCGATTCCGCCGCCTGGCGGAATTCTTGGAAGGCTGAAGGTTCGCGGTGGGCTAACCGTACCAGCGCGTGAGCCGAGCCGTGACCCTGACGGCCCCTCGCGATGCGCTGACCCCTCGCGAACGTGGCTTTGGCCAGCGAGATAGAAGTTTGGTGTTCCACCGGGGCCTCCGCTAGCCTCGCCTGACGTGGCGGCGAGCTGGGGCTTGTCATCGGGCGTATCTGCCTCTGAACCGACACTGCCGCTCATGCAAAGGCGCGATTCAGCGCTACTCATACCGCACCGCGCTGTACCAGTTGGATCCCGTCCGTTCACCGGGTCTCCGCCCACGTACGCGTACATGTTCATTCCGTCGCCGTATCCGATCGGGTCGGTCTGGAGGAAGCGGCCAAGGCGGGGATGGTACATGCGGGCGCGGTAATGATAGATGCCGATCTCGGTGAGCCACATCTGGCCGGTATATTGGAGGGTGCCGGCATTGCCGCTCGCCGGATTGCCATATTCGTCGTAGCGGTTGACCGCGGTGACGGCGCCCGCGCTGTCGCTGTGGGCGACGATCGAGCCGCGCTCGTCGGCGTGGAGGAAGCGCCGGGCCGCGGTGCCGGCCCCGTCATACTGGACCAGCGGCTCGTCGGTGCCGGGACCGTGGACGTAGCGCCTGAGCCGCGCGCCGGCGCCGTCATATTCGGTGACGAGGTTGGCCCCGTCATAGGCGAAGCGGCGGATCTCCGAGATGCCGGGTCCGGTTTGCACCTTGGATAGCCGCAGCATCGCATCGTAATTGAAGGTGACGCCCGCGCCCGCGCTCATCAGCAGATTGTCCGAGCTGTAGGCGAAGGGGTTGCCGGCGCCGTCGCCGGTCATGTTGCCGCGTGCGTCGTGCGAGGTGCCGATGCCGTTCACCGCCGCCGCCTGGTTGAGGCCGTTCGCGGCGACCGTCTGCGTGCCGGACGCCGGCGTCACCGAATAAAGGCCGTTCGAGCGGGTGTTGGTGACGATCTGCCCGGCGGGGTTGTAGCTGAAGCCGAGCGCCAGATCGTGCGACGCGCCGGGCATGTCCTGCGACAGCTGCGCCAGCCGCGAGGCGGGATCGTAGGCGTAGGCCGTGACCGTGCCGTTGCCGCGCGTCAGCGTCGTGCGCCGCCCGGACAGATCGTAGGCGTAGGTCGCCAGCACGCCGACGCCCGAGGTCGCGCCGTTCTCGCGGATCGCAATCATCTCGCCGGTGACGAGATAGTCCTGGTCGACGAAGAAGCCGTCCGTGTGGGTGATGCGGGTGCGGCGCCCGGCGAGGTCCCATTGCGAGGCGATTGTGCCCCAATTGCTGGTCTGGTTCAGCTGCCGGCCGAGCGCGTCGTATGTGAAGGTCAGCACCTTCCCGAAATCGGTCGCCAAGGTGAGCCGCCCCGCCAGATCGTAGGCGTAGACCGCATCGGCCTCGGTGCCGGGCCGGTTGCGCGCGGTCATCCGCCCCAGCGCGTCGAACGTGTAGGCCGCCGTCTCGCCGGCGCGGTTGCGGCGGGTGACGACGTTGCTGGCGGCGTCGTAGCCATATTCCTCATAATCGGCGGCGTTGCTGGCATTGGCGCCCTGGGCCGCGAGCGGGAAGATCGTGCGGCGGAGCCGGTCGAAGCCGTCATATTCGTAGCTGGTGCGGTTGTTCTCGCCGTCGGTCATGGTGAGAATACGGCCGTTGGCGCTGTAGGTAGTGGTCGCCTCGGCCGCCTCGAGCGGCGTGCCGACCGCGCTGCGCTGCTGCGTCGCCTGGCCGGCCGCGTCGCGCAGGGTGCGGGCGATCCGGTCGGGTCCGTAGGTGCCCGCCGCGGCCGGCGTGCAGGCGGAGGCGGGAAGGCTGCCCCAGCTCGCCGGGTTCATGCGCTGGGCGACGCATTCGCTGCGCCCGAGCGCGTCGTAGCCGGACTGGACGACGGCATGGATCGCGCCCGCGGCGGCGTGGCTGCGGACGACCGGCCGGTTGTGCGCGTCGAACAGGGTGTCGACCTGCTCGAGGACGACGAACGCCGCCCAGTCGGCGTCGGACTGGCTGTTGACGACGCCGCTCTCGGTCCGGCTGACCTGCCCGTCGGCGCGGTAGGTGAGGCGGGTCGCCCGGTGCGGCAGCGGGCCGGCGCCGTCCGGATCGGGCGAGACGCTGCCGACGAGCCGGCGGGCCGCGTCGTAGCGGTGGCGCACCGTGTCGGCGACGCCGGCGAGCGGGCCGTCGACGGTGAGCAGGTTGCCGACGCCGTCGTAGGTCATCGCCTGGCCGGCGGCGAGCGTGCCGCTGCCGTTGCCCGAGGTGATTTGGACGGGATTGTGGTTGGCGCCGTAGACCGTCGTCGTGCGGGCCTCGTCCGCGGTCCCGGCGCAGGCGGACTGTGTCTGGCAGGACGAGATCTGGGTGGGGAGGTGGACGCCGGCGACGAGCGAATAAATCGTGCGGACCTGCGGCCGCACCGCGGCATTGCCGACGGTGACGGCGGGCGCCGTGACGGTGAGCACGCCGCCATGGACCGGGTCGTAGCTGTAGTCGGTGACGTTGCCGCGCGCGTCGGTGGTGGAGGTCGGGAAATTGCACGTGACGACGTTGGTGCAGCTGGACGGGAAGGTCGCGCTCGTGGTCACATTGGCGAGGCCGGAGCCGGGCTTGGCGACGTGCTGGGTCTGCGTGACGTTGCCGCGCGCGTCGTAGCTGAGCTGCGTGTAATTCCCCTCAGGCGCGGTGATCCGCGTCGGCCGGCCGGCGGCGTCATATTGCATGAGGGTCGCGCGGCCCAGCGCGTCCGTCACGGAGGTGGGGCGCCCGACGGTGAGATCCGAGACGATCACTGTCTGCTGGCTCAGCGCATTCGTGACCGTCATCGTTGCCGTGGATCCCGAAACGGCGCGGGAATAATTGGTCGTGACGCCGTCGGCGGCGACGGAGGTCACCACGTTGTTGGTGTGCGCGACGGTAACGTTGGGCGACGCGCTCCCCGGGCGCTGGATCGAGAAGCTGCCGGCGGCCGCCGTGAACGCCCAGGAGCGGCCGGCGGAATCCGTCGTTTGGAAGACGCCGGCCGAGGGCTGCGCATAGGTAATCGTCGGCCAGGTCTGGGTCAGGCCGGTGCAGTCGAGCGCCTCGGGATCGCACGCGTCGACCGCCGTGTTGACGAGCCGCACGCTGGTCGCGCGGAACCAGTCCGGCGACGGTCCCGAGGTTCCGTAGCTGTCGGCGGCGTAGCGGAATTTCGCGAGATACTGCGAATCGTTGGTCAGGCTGACCAGCCTTGGAAACCAGCTGCAGCTCTGCCCGGTTTCGAGATTGGGCTCGCCGCAGCTCTCGGCTACGGTCCAGTGCAGATCGAGCCTGCGCCCGTTGGGATGGACGACCGAGACCGGCAGCAGCTCGCACTCGCCCTCGGCGTCGTTCACGCAATATTGGACGCCGCCGGGTCCCGGGACCTGCATCGCGCCCTGGCGTCCCACCGCCTCGTACTGGACCGTCGTGCCGCCGGCGCTGGTATAGGTGTAGGAGGAACCGCTCCCGACCAGCGTCGCGCCGTCGGCGCGCTGCGGGACCCATGCGCCGCCCACGAGGTCGAAATGCTCGGCGCGGTTGCCGAAGGCGAGGCCGATCCGGTTGTTCGACGGAAACAAAGAGCGATGCAGCCGGCCGGGCAGGCCGTTGGTCCAGCCCGAACGTCCGTAGCTGCGCGAGATGGTGAGCGCGCTGGCGCCCGTGCCGATCGAGCCTTCGACCAAAGTGAAGTTGAAGCTGCCGTCGGTGAGGTCGACGCCGTTGCCGTCGATATGCTGGTAGACCGGCAGCTGCCCAGTCTGGGCCAGCGCCGGACCGGCGACCGAGGCCCAGGCCAGCAGGGCGAAGGCCAGGATCGCGCGGTTCGCGGAGTTGCTCATCATGTCCCCCCCAGGACCTCGTCGTCGCGCGACCGCGTCGCGCCCCGCGGCGGTTCGCCGCTTGCTACGGCGTCGTCGTCACTTCCTTCGTGGTGCGGTTGTCGGCGCGGTCGTGCGCATATTTGGTCTTGACCGTGACCGTAGGCTGCACGCGCTCGACCTCGACGAGCCGCCCGCGTGCGTCATAGCTGTAATGAATGGTTTCGCCCCCCGTGCCGGAAGCGAGAAGCGTCGCTGCACCGGCGCCGATCAAGGCAAGGGCGAAGGCGGCGCGCAACGGCCAGATCCACTTCGCCTTCATCCCCTCTCCCCCGCGAGTCGGCTCGGAGGAAATCGTCGAGCGCCCTTGCGGGCGAGTCAATGCCGAAAGGCCGATGGATTAGAAACAATCAGGTCCATTTTGGCGTGAGAGTACGGGACCCGCCCGGCTCAGCTTTGCCTCGTGCCTCCTCGATTGGCGCGATCGGCGGATTTATTTGCGGTTCGGTGCGCGGCGCTTGCCCCGCCGCGGCGCGTGGCTCACGCCGCGCGGGCGGCGGCGGCCTGCGCTCTGGCAGGCGCTGCGCTGCGCGTCTATCAGGCGGCCATGGCGAGGGTGCTGGAGGGACTGAGGATCGTCGAGCTGGCCGGCCTCGCGCCGGCGCCGTTTGCGGCGATGATGCTTGCCGATCACGGGGCGGAGGTGGTCCGGATCGAGCGCGAGGACCGGCCGCCGGCGATCCCGCCCGAGTTCGACATCCTCGCCCGCGCGCGCGCCTCCACGATCCGCCTTGACCTCAAGAGCGAGGAGGGGAGAGCGCGGGTGCGCGAGCTGGCGCGGGCCGCGGACGGGCTGATCGAGGGCTTCCGGCCGGGCGTGATGGAGCGGCTCGGGCTCGGGCCGGAGGCGCTTCTCGCGGACAATAAGCGGCTCGTCTACGGCCGCATGACCGGCTGGGGGCAGGAGGGCCCGCTCGCCCAGTCGGCCGGCCACGACATCAATTTCATCGCCGCCGCCGGCGCGCTCCACAGCTACGGGCGCGCGGGGGAGGGGCCGACGGTGCCGGTCAATGCGGTCGCCGATTTCGGCGGCGGCGGCATGATGCTCGCCTTCGGCATGCTCGCCGGCATCCTCGCCGCGCGGGCGACGGGCAAGGGGCAGGTGATCGATTGCGCGATGGTCGACGGCGCGGCGCTCATCTCGGCGCTGACCTGGTCGCTGCGCGCCGCCGGCCTGTGGAGGGACGAGCGCGGCGTCAACCTCCTCGATACCGGCGCGCCTTATTACGACGTCTATCGCTGCGCCGACGGCCAGTGGGTCGCGATCGGCGCACTCGAGCCGCACTTCTTCGCAATCCTCGCGCGCAAGCTCGCCCTCAAACGCGCACAAAACGATCCCGCTCTGCGCGAGGAGCTCCGCGCGGCGTTCGCCGCCCACCCTCGCTCCCACTGGGACGCCCTTCTCGCCGGCACCGACGCATGTTACGCACCCGTAATGAGTTTCGCCGACGCCCCCGGCCATCCCCAGCTCGCGTTCCGCGGCACCTTCGCCAACATCCGCGGCTATCCGGAACCCGCTCCCGCTCCTCGTTTCCGCACCCTGGAGGACTGATGCTCGACACCGCCCGCCGCTCCTTCTTCCGGGAGGAGCACCATCTCTTCCGCGACCAGGTCCGCCGTTTCCTCGAGCGCGAGCTCGTTCCGCATCTGGGCCGCTGGGAGGAGGAGGGGATCATCGACCGCGCCTTCTGGAACAAGGCGGGGGAAGCGGGACTCCTCTGCCCGACCGTGCCGGAGGAATTTGGCGGCCCCGGCCTGGATTTCGGCTTCAACGCCGTCATCGACGAGGAGCTTGCCTATGTCGGCTCCACGGCCGGCATCACCCTCCACTCGGACATCGTCGCCGATTATATCGCCGCCTACGGATCGGAGGAGCAGAAGACGCACTGGCTGCCGCGCATGGTCTCCGGCGAGACCGCCACAGCGATCGCCATGACCGAGCCCGGCGCCGGCTCCGACCTGCAGGCAATCCGGACGACGGCGAAGCGCGACGGCAACCACTATGTCGTGAGCGGCTCCAAGACCTACATCACCAACGGCCAGCACGCCGACCTCACCATCGTCGTGGTGAAGACCGATCCGGCGGCCGGCGCGAAGGGCGTGTCGCTGATCCTCATCGAGGCGGACCGCGACGGCTATGCCAAAGGCCGCAACCTCGACAAGATCGGCTTCCATTCGCAGGACACGTCCGAGCTCTTCTTCGAGGATGTGCGCGTGCCGATCACCAATTGCCTCGGCCAGGAGGGCATGGGCTTCGCCTATCTGATGAACCAGCTGCCGCAGGAGCGCCTTTCGATCGCCTGCGCCGCCCAGGCGGCCGCCCAGCGCGCGTTCGACGAAGCGGTCAAGTTCACCAAGGACCGCAAGGCTTTCGGCAAGACGGTGTTCGAGTTCCAGAACACCAAATTCACCCTCGCCGACCTCGCCGCCAAGCTCCAGGTCGGCTGGGCGCATCTCGACTGGGCGATCGCCCGCCACGTCGCCGGCGAGCTCAATGCCGCCGAAGCCTCGGCCGCCAAGCTCTGGCACACCGAGCTCCAATGGGAAGCCTGCGACGCCTCCCTCCAGCTCCACGGCGGCGCCGGCTACATGAACGAATATCTCATTGCGAGGCTGTGGCGGGATGCGCGGGTGACACGGATTTTCGGGGGGACCAACGAGATCATGAAGGAGGTCGTGAGCCGAGCGATCTGAGGCGCTTCACACCTTATTATTGAACAGCCGCACCTCCACCGCCCCCGCATCGAAGCCGTCGAGAAGCCGTGCGTTCACGCCCATTCTGCCGAAATCCTCGCCGAGCGTTCGCCAGTGGGTGCCGCAGCCGCAGACCGGGCAGTGGTGGATTCCGATCATCCGGTCGCCCCAGATATAGGGCACGGTCTCGCCCTCCACCTTGACGGCGCCGTCGGGATAATAAGCGGCCAGCCAGCCCGTCTTGGTGCAGAGCGAGCAATTGCACGAGGCGACCCAGTCGGGCGGCGCCGGCGCCTCGATGGTGACGGCTCCGCAGTGGCAGCTTCCGGCGACTCTCATTCGCTCCTCCCCCACAAGAAGTGGAAAATGATGACAGCACAAATTCTCCACGCCTTCGAGCCCCGTGTCCCAAGCCGGCTTTACAGACGCCCGGCGGCATGCATGATCCCGATCCGATGACGGCGGGGCAAAGGCTGGCGGCGAACGCGCTCTGGACGGCCGCCTTGCTGTTCGCGGTGCTCGCCGCGGGAGGCATGGCCGGGATCGACGCCGCGCTCGCCGGCTACACGGCCGGGCTGCCTCGGGACGGCACCTTGTGGTCGCAGGGGACAGCGCTGCTCGATACGATCGCGCTCAAGGAGGTGTCGAACTTCCTGCTCGGAGCGATCCTGATCATCGCCGCGATCCTGCTGAGCATCCTGCGCG
>DASVVQ010000037.1:0-26807 GCA_036386475.1 Allosphingosinicella sp.
GCGAATGGAAGCCGGAGACTGCGCCGCAGGCGATGGTGATGAAGAGGAAGGGGAAGAGGTTGCCCGCGAAGACCGGTCCGGTGCCGTCGATGAACCGCGTGATCGGCGGCATCTGCAGCTCCGGCCGAACGATCAATATGCCGATGGCAAGGCCGACGATCGTGCCGATTTTCAGGAACGTCGACAAATAGTCTCTCGGCGCCAGCAGCAGCCACACCGGGATCACCGAGGCGACGAAGCCGTAGCCGATCAGCATCAGCGCCAGCGCTTCCCCGGAGAAGGTGAAGGCCGGGCCCCAGACCGGGCTTGAGGCGACCTGCTCGCCGATCAGGATCGAGGCGATCAGGCCGACGAAGCCGATCGCCGAGACCTCGCCGATGCGGCCGGGGCGCAGGTAACGGCCGTAGACGCCCATCACGAGGGCGACCGGCATGGTCGCGAAGACCGTGAACGTCCCCCAGGGGCTGTCGGCGAGCGCCTTGACGATGATCAGGGCGAGAACGGCGAGCAGGATGATCATGATCGCGAGGATGCCGACCATGGCGATGATGCCCGGTATCGTCCCCAGCTCGGCGCGGATGATCTCGCCCAGCGAGCGGCCGTCGCGCCGGGTCGAGATGAACAGCATGATCATGTCTTGGACTGCGCCGGCGAAGACGACGCCGACCAGGATCCAGAGCGTGCCCGGGAGATAGCCCATCTGCGCGGCCAGCACCGGCCCGACCAGCGGCCCCGCGCCGGCGATGGCGGCGAAATGGTGGCCGAACAGGACCGTGCGGTGGGTCGGGACGTAATCGAGGCCGTCGTTGCGGCGCACCGCCGGCGTCGCTCGCGCCGGATCGATGCCGAGCACGCGCCGCGCGATGAAGTGCGCGTAGAGCCGGTAGGCGGTCAGGTAGACGCAGACCGCGGCGACGACGAGCCAGAGCGCGTTGATCGTCTCGCCCCGGCTGAGCGCGACCACGCCCAGCGCGACCGCGCCGACCAGGGCGACCAGCGCCCACGGCGCCCATTTCAGGGCCGAACCGGCCGGAGCCTGCGTCGCCATGTCCTCTCCCTTTTTTGGCGCTGTGTAGCGAGAGGACTGTGCCCTGCAAACCGCCCTTCGACAGGCTCAGGGCTGGCGGTTGTGGACCGATCCAATCAAACGAAACCGCTTTGGTCCGGACTCAATTGGAGACGGCAAAAGTCGTCATCCCGGACTTGATCCGGGATCCATGAACTCGGAATCGTCTTGAGAGGCGCCGATCGGATCGCTTTTGTCTCACAAGGCGGTGTTCATGGATCCCGACTTTCGTCGGGATGACGTTGTAATTATTAGAAAGTCTCAAAATCCCAATTGAGTAGGGACCCTAGGGCTGAGCCTGTCGAAGCCCCGGTTGCCGAACCGCGGAGCCCCTTCCCCTTCCTTGTTGTTATTGATAATCACTTGCAAATGATCCGACTCCTCCGCTTTCTCGCGCCCTTCATCCTCCTCGCCGCGGCCTTCGCCAGCCCCGCTCAGGCCCAGCAGGCGGAGGTGCAGACGACGTGGCGCCTCCTCGATTATGTCGCGGTCGACTATCCCGAGGCAGTGCGCGGCGGGCGCGTCGTCAACGCGGCCGAATATGCCGAGATGACGGAATTCTCCGCTTCGATCCGCGAGCGGATCGGTAGCTTGCCGGAGCACCCGGCAAAGGCGGGGCTGGTCGCGCAGGCGGATGCGCTTCGGCAGGCGATCGCGGCGCGAGCGGCGCCGGCGTTGATCGGGGTGAGCGCGCGCCGACTCGGACGCGAGCTGCTCGCAGCCTATCCCGTGCCGCTGGCGCCGCGCACCGCGCCGGACCTGGGGCGCGCCGACGTCCTCTACCGCGACAATTGCGCGGCCTGCCACGGTGCCGCAGGCGCCGGCGACGGAGCACTGGCGCGCGCGATGGAGCCGCCGCCGATCGCCTTCACCGACCGCGCCCGCGCCGGCGAGCGCAGCGTCTTTGCGCTTTACCAGGTGATCGAGCAGGGCCTCGAAGGCACGGCGATGCAGAGCTTCGCGAACCTTTCGGTCGAGGACCGCTGGGCGCTCGCCTTCCGGGCCGGCCAGTTCGCCTTCCCGGCAGACCTCGCTGCCGAGGGCGAGCGGATCTGGCGGGAGGACGCTTCGGTGCGCCGGCTGATCCCCGATCTGGAGACTCTCGCCGCGATCACGCCCGCATCGCTGGCCGCGCGCATCGGCCACGATCGTGCTGCGGCGGTAACCGCCTTCCTGCGCGCCAATCCAGGCGCCGTGACGCAGAGCGCCGGCGGGCCGCTGGACATCGCCCGCACGCGGCTTCGCGAGAGCCTCGCCGCCTACCGCGCCGGCGACCGCGGCGCCGCGCGCGAGCTGGCTCTCGCCGCCTATCTCGAAGGCTTCGAGCCGGTCGAGCCGATGCTCGCGACCCGCAACGGCGATCTCCTCCGCCGCGTCGAGACGGCGATGGCGGAATTGAGGAGCGCGATCGGATCGGGCCGTCCCGCCGCCGAGGTCGAGGCGCGCATCGCCGCGCTCAACGCCCTCTTCGACGAGACCGCGCGGGTCACCGCACCCGGCCAGGCGAGCGCTGTGTCGGCCTTTCTCGGCGGCTTCGTCATCCTCGCCCGCGAGGGGCTCGAGGCCCTGCTGATCGTCATCGCGATGATCGTTTTCCTGCAGCGGGCCGAGCGCCGCGACGCCCTTCCCTACGTCCATGGCGGCTGGGCGGCGGCGCTCGTCGCCGGCGTCGCCACCTGGTGGGCGGCGACCCACCTCATCGCGGTGAGCGGCGCCGGCCGCGAGATCACCGAGGGCGCCGGATCGATCTTCGCGGCGATCATCCTCGTCTTCGTCGGCATCTGGATGCACGGCAAGGCGCAGGCCGACGAATGGCAGCGCTACATACGCGAGAAGCTGGGCAAGGCCCTGTCGCGCGGCTCGGCCTGGTTCCTGTTTCTGCTCCCCTTCGTCGCCGTCTACCGCGAGGTGTTCGAGACGATCCTCTTCTATACGGCGCTGTCGTCGGAGGGGAACCGGCTCGCTTTGTTCGCCGGCGCGGGCGTGGCGGCGGCGATGCTCGCGGCGGTTGCCTGGGCGATGCTGAGATATTCGAAGCGCCTCCCGATCGCGAAATTCTTCAGCTGGAGCGCGCTCCTCATCGCCTTCCTCGCGGTGGTGCTGGTCGGCAAGGGCGTCGCGGCCTTCCAAGAGGCCGGGCTGATCGGCATCACCCCGGTCCCCGCAGCGCCGTCGATCCCGATCCTCGGCATCGCGCCGACCGTCGAGGCGCTCGGCGCGCAACTCGCCCTGCTCGTCATCCTCATCCTCGGCTTCGGCCGCAACCGGCGGCGCGCGGCGGCCCCGGCGGCGGCTTGAGGGTCGCCGCCGCGGCGGCTAAGGTCTGGCCACGCATTTTCAGGAGAGAAACGGCATGGCGGGCGTCAACAAGGTCATTCTGGTCGGCAATCTCGGCGACGATCCCGAATCGCGCTCGATGAGCACCGGCGGCGAGGTCGTGAACCTGCGCGTCGCGACCTCGGAGAACTGGAAGGACCGCGACGGCAACCGCCAGGAGCGCACCGAATGGCACCGCGTCGTCATCTTCAACGAGAATCTGGGACGCGTCGCCAAATCCTATCTGCGCAAGGGCTCCAAGGTCTATCTCGAGGGCCAGCTCCAGACCCGCAAATGGACCGACAATAGCGGCCAGGACCGCTATTCGACCGAAGTCGTGCTGCAGCGCTTCCGCGGCGAGCTGGTGCTGCTCGACAGCCGCGGCGGCGGCGGCGGCAGCTTCGGCGGCGGCGACGATCATGGCGACAGCTTCGCCGGCGGCGCGAGCTCGGGCGGCGGCTCGCCGCGTCCGCAATCGCGCCCGGCGCCGGCCTTCGACAGCGAACTGGACGACGACGTCCCGTTCTGAGGCTGCCGCGCGGCAAGCCGGGCAATACCGTCATCCCGGCGGAGGCCGGGATCTCAGGGGGTGAAAGACGCTGCGGTTGTGCAGGGCGCGCTCCTCGGCCGCCCGCGATTTCTCGTCCTGAGATCCCGGCCTTCGCCGGGATGACGGTCTGGGACTAAGCGCCCTTCTCCAACTTCCCCTTGAGCGCGGCGAAGGGGCTCGCGGCTTCGCGCGCTTCCTCCTCGCTCGTGACGCCGGCTTCGCGCAACGCGTGCGCCGCGGCTGAAGAGCGCGGATAGGGCTCGACGCCGAGCGACAAAGTCTCCGCGACGGCTTCGCCGATGTCGACCTGGGCGCCGTCGTAGAAGACCACGTCGAGCTCGCCTGTCCCGAGCTCGATCTCTTCCTCGGTAGCGGCCGGGTGGGGGCGGAACTCGACCTCGAAGCTCTCCTCGACCTTCTCCTCGACCGGCACGCCGGTCGCGACGCAGGCCTGCGCGACGTTGGCGCGTAGCGTGCCGCTCGCCGTCACCGCATCGCCGCGGCGGGCGAGGGCGACCTCGGCGGTCAGTGCCGACAGCGACACGAAGCCGAAGCGGCGGGCGAGCGCAACGCGCTCCGCCTCGCCGGCCTCGATCGCAACAATGCGGGGGCCGGCGCCGAGCGTATCGATCCGCACCGTGCGGCTGAATTCGGGCACGCTCATCGCGGCAGCCGTCCGGCAAGCAGATCGGCGAGCGCCATCGGGGCCAGCGCATCGCGAAAGGCGGCGAGGCGCCCGGCGACGATCTCCAGGGCCTGCCCCGAGGGCTGCGCGTCGCGGAAGACGTTGCGGCGCACGGCCGCGGTGAAGGCCGCCTCGTCATCCGCGGCATCGCGGAAGGCGCCCAGCCGGCCGCCGAGCGCCCCCATCATTTTGCCGACATGCTTGCCGACGACCTGGTCGCCGATGCCGAGCTGGCGAATTGTGCCGTCCATATCCTCGATGAAGACCTCGGTGAGCAAGATCTCGGCGCGTCCCGCCTCCGCGCCGTCTTTCTCCAGCCGCAGCAAAACGAGGGCGAGCAAGGAGGCGATGATGTCGAAGCGGCCGTCGATCGTGTCGGGAACGCGCCCCTCCCGATACCAGAAGGGGTCGCGGCCGGCATCGACGAGACCTTGGTAGAGCGGCTGGAGGCCGGCGCGCTCGCGGCGCGCGGCACCGATGCCGGCGCCGAAAATGCGATTGAGGAAGGACATTTACGAACCCCGTTTCCGGCGCCGGGCTTGCGCAGGTTGGCTTCTGTTCATATTGGAAAGCCTAGCCTTGGGGGCAAGTGGGGCGCGCGGCCCCGTTCCGGGAGAGTGTTCGATACCATGCGCTTGGCAAAGACCTTCATCCTGGCGGCGGCGCTCGCCGCGCCTCTCGTCGGCGGGTGCACGGCGATCCGCGACCATCAGGGCTATATCACTGACGACCAGCTGATCGCAGCGATCCAGCCGGGAGTGGACAACCGCGAATCGGTCGAGCGGACGCTGGGCCGGCCGAGCTTCACCGGCCAGTTCGACCAGCGCGACTGGTATTACGTCTCGACGCAGACCCGCCAGCTCGCCTTCCAGCATCCGCGGCCCGCCGACCAGACGGTGCTGCGTGTCCGCTTCGACGAAGCGGGCAATGTCGCGAGCGTCGAGCGCACCGGCATGGAGATGGTCCAGCGCATCGACCCGTCGAACGAAACGACGCCGACCTTGGGGCGCGAGCGCAGCTTCTTCGAGGAGATTTTCGGCAATATCGGCGCCACCGCGCCGGGCCAGCGCGGCCAGACCCAGGACAATCCGCAATAATCTCGCGCCCGTCGCGCGAGCCGGGCTTCGACAAGCTCAGCCCTAGCGGGTGTGTTTAGCCGCGCAAATCCGCTCTCGCACCGCTAGTCCTGAGCCTGTCGAAGGACGGGTTGCGGGTCGCCGCCGCCGTAACTCAGCGCACGATTCCCCCGGCGCCCAGCACCGCCAGCGTCACCAGGTCGCTTGCCGTCGCCGTCATCGGGGCGATCTGGACCTGCTGCTTCATGCCGACCAGGACCGGGCCGATCACCGCGTCGCCGCCGAGCTCGCGCAGCAGCTTGGCCGAGATATTCGCCGTCTGGAGGCCGGGCATGACGAGGACGTTGGCCGGCCCGGTCAGGCGGCTGAACGGGTAGACGCGCTGCAGCGCCGGATTGAGCGCGACGTCCGGCGGCATCTCGCCTTCATATTCGAAGTCGACGTCGCTGCGGCCCTCCATCAGCTTCACCGCATCGCGGACGCGGTCGAGATAGGTGCCTTCCGGATTGCCGAAGATCGAATAGCTCAAGAAGGCGACGCGCGGCTCGACGCCCATGCGGCGGGCGACGCCGGCGGTCTGGATGGCGATCTCGACGAGCTGCTCGGCCGACGGCCGCTCGGTCACGGTCGTGTCGGCGATGAAGACGGTGTAGCTCTGGCCGACCATGATGTGGACGCCGAACGGGGTGACGTCCGGCTTGGTGTCGAGCACGCGCAGGATCTGGCGCAGATTCTGCGCGTAGGTGCGGGTGACGCCGGTGATCATCACGTCGGCCTCGCCCGCCTCGAGCAGCAAGGCCGCGAAGGTGTTGCGATCCTGGTTCACCGTGCGCTCGACCTCGCGCTGGAGATAGCCTCGGCGCTGGAGGCGCTCGTAGAGCCGTTCGGCGAGCTCGGGGACGCGGGGATAGTTGCGGCTGTTATAGACTTCGAAGCTCTCCGGCTCGTCGACGCCGAGCGCGCGCAGCCGGTCGTGGACATCTTCCCGGCCGACCAGCACGGGGACGCCGTAGCCGCCGTCGCGGAAGGCGATGGCGGCTCGCAGCACGACGTCCTCTTCCCCTTCGGCGAACAGGACGCGCTTGGGATTGGCGCGAGCGGCCTCGTAGGCGAGGGTGAGGACCGACGTGGTCGGGTTGAGCCGGGCGCGCAAGGTCGTGCGGTAGGCATCCATGTCCACGATCGGCCTGCGGGCGACGCCGCTGTCCATCGCCGCCTGGGCGACGGCGGCGGGGACGATCTCCATCAGCCGCGGATCGAACGGCGCCGGGATGATGTAATCCGCGCCGAAGCTGTGCGCGCGGCCGCCATAGGCCGCCGCCACTTCCTCGGGCACCTGCTGCCGGGCGAGCTCCGCCAAGGCGCGGGCGGCGGCAATCTTCATCTCCTCGTTGATCGTCGTCGCGCGCACGTCGAGCGCGCCGCGGAAGATGAAGGGGAAGCCCAGAACGTTGTTGACCTGGTTGGGATAGTCGGAGCGGCCGGTGGCGACGATCGCATCGGGCCGCGCCGCCTTGGCTTCGGGCGGAGTGATCTCGGGGTCGGGATTGGCCATGGCGAAGATGATCGGGCGCGGCGCCATCTCCATCACCATCTCGGGCTTGAGGGCACCTGCCGCCGACAGGCCCAGGAAGATGTCGGCGCCGACCAGGGCCTCTTCGAGCGTGCGCCTGTCGGTGTTGGCGGCGTGGGCCGACTTCCACTGGTCGAGCCCTTCGCGGCCCTGCCAGATGACGCCCTTGCGGTCGCACATCAGCACATGATCGTGCGGCACGCCCATCGCCTTGATGAGCTCGGTGCAGGCGATGGCGGCGGCTCCGGCGCCGTTCACCACCACGCGCACGTCCCTGAGGTCGCGGCCGGTCAGGTAGCAGGCGTTGATCAGGCCCGCGGCGCTGATGATCGCGGTGCCGTGCTGGTCGTCGTGCATGATCGGAATGTTCATGCGCTCGCGCAAGGTCTGCTCGATGATGAAGCATTCCGGCGCCTTGATGTCCTCGAGGTTGATCCCCCCGAAGCTCGGCTCCATCAACGCGACCGCCTCGATGAAGGCGTCGGGATCCTCGGTGGCGAGCTCGATGTCGATCGAATCGACGTCGGCGAAGCGCTTGAACAGGACCGCCTTGCCTTCCATCACCGGCTTGGAGGCGAGCGCACCGAGATTGCCGAGGCCGAGGATGGCGGTGCCGTTCGAGATGACGGCGACGAGATTGCCCTTGGCGGTGTAATCATAGGCCTTGTCCGGATCCTCGGCGATGGCGCGGACCGGGACGGCGACGCCCGGCGAATACGCCAGGCTGAGGTCGCGCTGGGTCGCCATCGGCTTGGAGGCAATGATCTCGATCTTGCCCGGCCGGCCGCCCGCGTGGAATTCGAGCGCCTCGGCCTCCGAGAATTTGACGTTGCTGCCCTCGCTCATTGCCCGCCTCTCCTGTTTGGCCTCCGCTGTAGGACTCAAGCCGTGACGGCTGCAAGCCGAAGCCTTATCGTCCGCTTATGGCCGCCAGCTTGAAAGCGCACTCCGCACCGACGCCGATGATGGCGCAATATCTTGCGCTCAAGGCCGAGGCCGAGGATTGCCTGCTCTTTTACCGAATGGGCGATTTCTTCGAGCTGTTCTTCGAGGACGCCCGGATCGCCGCCCAGTGCCTCGACATCGCGCTCACCGCCCGCGGCGAGCATGAGGGCGCGCCGATCCCGATGTGCGGCGTGCCGATCCACGCCGGCGATGCCTATCTCGCGCGGCTGATCAAGGCCGGGCACCGGGTGGCGATCGCCGAACAGACGGAGAGCCCCGCCGACGCGAAGAAGCGCGGCGCCAAGTCGGTGGTGAACCGCGCGATCGTGCGCGTGGTCACGGCGGGGACATTGACCGAGGAGGCCTTGCTCGACGCGCGGGCGGCAAACTGGCTGGTGGCGGTGTCGAGGGTGGCGGAGCGTTACGGAATTGCGGCCGCGGATGTATCGACGGGCCGCTTCGAGCTCAGTTCGATCGCGCCGGGTGCACTGGACGCGGAGCTCGCCCGGCTTTCCGCCGCGGAAGTGATCGCCTGCGATGCGATTCCCGGCGTCGAGGCCCAGCTGCGCAAGTCCGGCTTCGACAGCATCGCCGCCGAGAAGAAGCTGAAGGAGCGCTTCGAAGTCGCGACGCTGGACGGGTTCGGGCGCTTCGACCGCGCCGCGCTGGCGGCGGCGGGCGGACTCCTTTTCTACCTCGAAGAAGTCGCGAAGGAGCAGCTTCCGTTCCTGCGTCCGCCGGTGGCGCTCGCCTCGGGCGACCATATGATGATCGATGCGGCGACGCGCGAAAGCCTCGAGCTGACCGTCGCTGCGTCCGGGGGACGCGCCGGCAGCCTGCTCGGCTCGGTCGACCGCACCGTCACCGGCGCCGGCGCGCGCCTGCTCGCCGCGGACCTGGGCGCGCCTCTTCTCGACCAGGCGCGGATCGAGGCGCGGCTCGATCTCGTCGCGACGTTCGAGCGCGATGCCGGCCTGCGCGAGGCGGTGCGCCGCCAGCTCAAGGCGCTGCCCGACGTCGGGCGCGCGCTCGGGCGCCTCGTCGCGGGGCGCGGCGGACCGCGCGACCTCGCCCAGCTGCGCGACGGTCTCGACGAAGCGCGGCGGCTCCGGGACCGGCTCGCCCGGACCCCGGAACGGCCTCCCCTCCTCGACGAGCTGCTGCCCGCCCTTGCCGGCCACGGCGAGCTCACCGACCTCCTCTCCCGCGCGCTCGTCCCGTCCCCCCCGATCGACCCGGCGCAGGGGGGCTACATCGCCGAGGGCTATGACGCCGCGCTGGACGCGCTCCGCCTCGCCGGCGGCGAGGGGAGGCGGGCGATCGCCGGACTCGAGGCGCGGTATCGCCAGCAGACCGGCATCGCGTCCTTGAAGATCCGCCACAACAATGTGCTCGGCTTCCACATCGAGGTTCCGGCGAAGAATGCCGACCGGTTGATGGGCGCCGAGAGCGGCTTCACCCATCGCCAGACGCTGGCCGGCGTCGTCCGCTTCAACGCGCCCGATTTGCATGAGCACGCGCTCCAGGTCGGGCAGGCCGGCGCCCATGCGCTCGCTGCCGAAGCGGCCCATCTCGAGGAGCTGCGCGATGCGGCGCTGGCGCGGGCCGAGCCGATCGCCGCCAGCACCGACGCGCTCGCCAGGATCGACGTCGCCGCGGCGCTTGCCGAACGAGCGGCCGATGGCGGCTGGTCGCGCCCGGCCTTCGCGCCCTCCCATTGCTTCGAGGTCGAGGGCGGCCGCCATCCGGTGGTCGAGGCCGCACTCGAGGCAGGCGGCGCGCGCTTCGTCGCCAACGACTGCACGCTGGCGGAGGATGAGCGACTCTGGCTGGTTACCGGCCCGAACATGGGCGGAAAATCCACCTTCCTGCGCCAGAATGCGCTCATCGCGGTCCTCGCCCAGGCGGGCTCCTACATTCCGGCGGCGCGCGCCAAGCTCGGCCTCGTCGACCGGCTGTTCAGCCGGGTCGGCGCATCGGACAACCTCGCGCGCGGGCGCTCGACCTTCATGGTCGAGATGGTCGAGACCGCCGCGATCCTGTCGCAGGCGACCGAGCGCAGCTTCGTCATCCTCGACGAGGTCGGGCGCGGCACCTCGACCTACGACGGGCTCGCCATCGCCTGGGCGGTGGTCGAGGCGGTGCACGACCGCAATCGCTGCCGCTGCCTGTTCGCGACCCATTATCACGAGCTCACCCGCCTCGCCGAGCGGCTCGACGCACTCTCGCTGCACCATGTCCGCGCCCGCGAATGGAAAGGCGAGCTGGTTTTCCTCCACGAGCTGGCAAAAGGGCCCGCCGACCGCAGCTACGGCATCGCCGTCGCCAAGCTCGCCGGCCTGCCCCCACCGGTCCTGGCGAGGGCTAAGGCGGTCCTCGCCAAGCTCGAGGAAGGCCGCGCGGCCACCGGCGGGATCGCCGCCGGGCTCGACGACCTGCCGCTGTTCGCCGCGGCGGCGAAAGAGGCGGAGGCGGAGCCCGATCCGCTGGCTGCGGCGCTCGCCGAGGTCGATCCGGACGCGCTCAGCCCGCGGGAGGCGCTGGAGATCGTCTACCGCCTCAAGCGGCTGGCGGCGGAGCGGGGCGACTGAGCGAGGTCGTCATCCCGGCGGAGGCCCGGATCTCAGGACGAGAAGTCGCGGCGGCTTGTGCGGCGCTCCATGGACGGCGGCGCCTTTCACCCACTGAGATCCCGGCCTTCGGGGTCCCCGCAAAGTACTACTTTGCGGGGTGCCCCTTCGCCGGGATGACGACAGGGAAGGCCGCAAGCGCTATCTTAAGGCCGATGCCCACCCGCTTCGCCTCGATCCCCGCTCGCCGCGCGATCATCGATCGCCGGGCGCTGGCGGACGCGCTCGCCGGCGCAATGCGTGCGGAAGCGACGGAAATGCTCCGCGAGGCGCTGGCCGAAGGTCGCGCCGAAATTGCACGGCGCCTCGACGAGAAGCCCTGGGCAGGGAGCGAGACGGCGGCGGCCTATGCGTTCCTGACCGACCAGATTCTCCGCCTCGCCCACGACGTCGCACTCGCCGAGCATCCGAACCACAATCCGACCGACGCCGAGCGGCTGCTGGTGATGGCGGTGGGGGGCTACGGGCGCGGCGAGATGGCGCTCCATTCGGACGTGGACCTTGCCTTCGTGACGCCGTGGAAGCCGACCGGCTGGGCCGAGCGCGTCGCCGAGTCGATGCTATACCTTCTCTGGGACCTGAAGCTGAAGGTCGGCCAGTCGATCCGCTCGCTCGATGAGCTCGTCCACATCGCGGCGGGCGACCATACGGTGAAGACCGCGATCCTCGAATCGCGCTACGTCTGGGGCGACGAGCCCCTGTTCGATCTCGTCCAGGCGCGCTTTCGCCGCGACGTGGCGGGCGAGGTCTCCGTCTTCGTCACCACCAAGCTCGAGGAGCGCAACGAGCGCCACCGCCGCCTCGGCGACAGCCGCTACGTCGTCGAGCCCAACATCAAGGACGGCAAGGGCGGGCTGCGCGACCTCCACACTTTGTGGTGGATCGGCAAATATGCCTATGACGTGCGCGGCGTGTCCGAGCTCGTCGACAAGGGACTGCTCGCGGCCGCGGAATTGAGCCAGTTCCAGAAGGCGGAGCGCTTCCTCTGGGCAGTGCGCTGCCACCTTCACATCCTTGCCGGCCGCGCCGAGGAGCGCCTCACCTTCGACTATCAGCGCGAGATCGCCACGCGGATGAGCTACGCCAACCGGCCGGGCACCTTTCCGGTCGAGCGCTTCATGCGCCACTATTTCCTCCACGCGAAGACGGTCGGCGACCTCACCGGTATCTTTCTCGCCCATCTCGACGACAAGTTCGCCCGCCGCGGGCGCCGCTTCGGCCTGCCTGCGATCACCCGCCGGCCGGGCAAGCTCAACGGCTTCCTGCTCGACCGGGGACGCCTCGCCGTCCCGGGCGAGGATTTCTTCGCGCAGGATCCCGTCCGTCTCGTCGAATTGTTCGCGCTCGCCGACCGCTACGGGCTCGAGATCCACCCGCTGGCGATGCGCGCCGCGGGCCGGGACGCTCGCCTGATCGATCACAAGGTGCGTGCCGATCCTCGCGCCAACGCTTTGTTCCTGGACGTGCTCACCAGCCCGCGCGACCCGGAGACCGTCCTCAGATGGATGAACGAGGCAGGCGTGTTCGGCCGCTTCATTCCCGATTTCGGCCGCGTCGTCGCGCAGATGCAGTTCGACATGTATCATCACTACACGGTCGACGAACATTCGATCCGGGCGATCGGCCTGCTCTCTCGGATCGAGAGCGGCGGGCTGAAGGACGACCATCCGCTTTCGACGGCTTTGTTCAAGCGCATCGCCTCGCGTCGCTCGCTTTACGTCGCCGTCCTGCTCCACGACATCGCCAAGGGGCGCGGCGGCGACCACAGCCTGCTCGGTGCCGAGGTCGCGACGGCGCTTTGCCCGCGCCTCGGCCTCACGCCGGCCGAGACCGAGACCGTGGCCTGGCTGGTGCGCTGGCACCTCCTCATGTCGGCGACCGCCTTCAAGCGCGACCTTTCCGATCCCAAGACGATCCAGGACTTCGCCGAGCGGGTGAAGAGCCCGGAGCGGCTGCGCCTCCTCTTCCTCCTTACCGTGGTCGACATCCGCGCCGTCGGCCCCGGAATCTGGAACAGCTGGAAGCGCCAGTTGATGCGCGAATTGTTCGACGCCGCCGAGGAGGTGCTGAGGCTCGGCCACAAGCAGAAGGGGCGCAGCGAACGCGTCGCCGCGATCCAGGCCGAGCTCGGCGAGCGGCTCGGCTGGGACGATCCGCATTTCACCCGGCTCACCTGGCGCCTCCCCGATCCCTATTGGATCGCGGAGCCGATCGAGGTCATCGAGAAGAACGCCCGCTTCGTCGATGCCGCCGATCGCAATCCTTCGCGCACTAAGCCCCTCGCCGTCTCGATTCAGGAGGAGCGCGGCGCGACCCTGGTCACCGTCTACGCCAAGGACCGGCCGGGCCTCTTCTACCGGCTCGCCGCCGCGATCAGCCTAGCCGGTGCCAACATCATCGACGCCCGCATCCACACCACCAGCGACGGCATGGCGCTCGACAATTTCCTGATCCAGGACCCTTCGGGCGCGCCGTTCAGCGACCCGCACCAGCTCAAGCGGCTCGACAAGGCAGTCACGGAAGCGGTCAACGGTGCCGAGCCGCAGCTCGCACGGCTCGAGGCCAAGGCGCTGCCGAAGCCGCGGTCCGAGACGTTTCGCATCCAGCCCGCCGTCTTTGCGGACAACCAGGCCTCGAGCCGCTACACGGTCGTCGAGGTCAACGCCCGCGACCGCGCGGCCTTGCTCAGCCATCTCGCTCTGGCGATCACCGAATCGCGCGCGATCATCCATTCCGCGCACATCGCGACCTATGGCGAACGCGCCGTCGACGTTTTCTATCTGACCGATCTCCAGGGCGCGAAGATCGACCATCCGGCCCGCCTCAAGTCCCTGCAGTCGCGCCTCCTCAAGGCCGCCCGCTTCGGCGAGCCGGAGCGCAAGGCGGCTTAGCCCCAGGCACGTCGCTGCAAAGGGGACAGCCTATCTGGCTGTCCCCCAACCGGGCCCGCTCGCGGCGGTGGAACGGGGACAGCCAATAGGCTGTCCCCGAGCTCAGAAGCGGAAGCGGCCGGTAAGGCCGAACGTGCGCGGCTCGGCGAGGAAGCTCGAGAAGAGCTGGTTCGCCGGCGAGCCGGTCGCCGCCGGAACCGCGCCCGGAGGCGGCGCACCCCAGCGCTGGACGTGGGCGCGCGAGAGGTTGCCCTGGAAGGGCGAGTTGAACGCGACCTGCTGGTAATCCACGTTGAACAGGTTTTGCGTCCACAGCTCGAGCGACCATTGCTGCTCGGGACCGCGGATGCCGATGCGGGCGTTGACGAGCGTGAACCCGCGCTGCTCCTTTTCCGGGAACAGGTCCGAACCGGTATTGTATTCGCTGCTGGTGCGCTGATCGATGTAGAACAGGCCGGTCATGCCGCTGCTGCCCAGCCGCGGCGTCCAGGTCATGGACGAGGTGACCACGAATTCCGGAGCGTTGGAGAGCTGGTCGCCCGGCAGCAGGAACAGCGACGGATCGAGCGGCTGGCCGGTGTCGCGGCCGACGAGATCGTCGCGGTAGCGGGTGTTCGCCCAGGTGATGCCGCCAGTGAAGGAGAGGCTGCGGGTCGGGTAATAGGCCGCCTCGAACTCGAGACCGGTGGTAAGCACGCCGCCTTCGACGTCGTCGGCAGCGCAGGCGCCGGTCGCTCCCGACGGATCCTGGTCCGCCGGCATCACGATGTTGTTGAACGTCGTCGTGCCGAGCTCGGCGCTGCAGCCATTGACGTTCTGGACCAGGAATACCGAGCCGTTGAAGGTGTTGAGCTGGAAGCTGGAGAAGGTCTGGTGGAAGGCCGCGACGTTGAAGATGAAGTTGCGGCGGGTATATTTGAAGCCGAGCTCGAACGCGTCGACGGTCTCGGCGTCGAACTGGAGATTGGCCGTGCCGAAGCCGCCGGTGCCGGCCTGGCGGGGATCGGTCGGTGCGAAGATCGGGTTGCCGAGCGCCGAGCGGTCGAGGTTGAAGCCGCCGGCTTTGTAGCCGCGCGAATAGCTTCCGTAGAGCAGCCAGCGCGTGTCGGGCCGCCAGGCGACCACGGCCGTGCCCGTCCACTCGTCCTCATCCCGCTCGTCCTGGAGGTTGAGGGCGTTGAGGCTGCTCGAGCTGTTGCCCTGGCAGGTGAGGTTGACGACGCCCGCCGCGAGCGGCTGCAACGCCGCGGGGAGGGCGGTGGCGCCGCCGGTCAGGAAGTTGGCGAAGAAGGCCTGCTGCACCGGGCAGACCGTGTTGGTGTTGTTGAAGGCGGCGCTGAACTCCTTGTTCTCGCTGGTGTAGCGCAGGCCGAGCGTCAGGCTGAGTTCGTCCGTGATATTGAAGATGTTGTGGGTGAAAATGGCCCAGTTGCGGCTGTCCTGGAAATAGTTGGACGAGTTGTCGCCGACATCGTTGACCGTGCTGAGGCGCTGGAGGCCGGCGGCGAAGATCGGGCCGGCTCCGCCGAGCGCACCGGTGCCGCTGAACGGGCTTCCCGGCGCCGTCGCTGCGGGACTGAGGCACCCCGGGCGCGTCGGATCGCGCAGGACCGCGGCCGGCGACACCGTGGCGACGAGCCGGCAGGCGGCGAAGGCGCCATATTGGGTGCCGAACCGGAGATTGTCGCGGACCTGGAGGTTCTCGTTGGAGAAATAGCCACCGATCAGCCAGTCGAGCGCGCCGCCGAACGTCGAGCCCTGCAGCCGGAGCTCCTGGGTGAAGGTCTCGAACGAGCGGAAGGCGTTGCCGTCGGCCGCACGGTAGAGGATGTCGACATTGTTGTAGTCCGTGTCCGAAGGACCTTCCGCCTTGTAGTCGCGATAGGCGGTGATCGAGGTCAGGCGCGCGCCGCCGAGATCGTAATCGATCTGCGCCGAGACGCCCCAATCCGTGGTGTCGCCCCGATAGGTGCGGCCGGGCGTGACGGAGATGTCGCGGTTGAAGGGATCGGCCGCCGACGGGAAGGTGCCGCCGAGGCTGGTCAGCACGTCGACGATGCGGTTCGAGGCCGCGACGGAGAAATCGCCGGGTACGCCAGGAGTCGGATCGAACGTCTCGAGCCGGGAGATGTAGACGGCGCCGCAGCAGCTTTCGTCGCGGGTCGTATAGTCGCCGATCAGACGGATGGAGAGGGCATCGTTCGGCTCGAACAGGAGCTGGCCGCGGGTGAACAGGCGGTTGCGGTTGTTGACCCGCTCCTCGGTGCCGCCGGCGGCGTTGACGACGTCGTAGAAGCCGTCGCGGCGGACGCCGACGACGTCGAGCCGGAAGGCGACCGTATCGCTGAGCGGCCCGGTGACGCCGAGCTGCCCGCGCATGAAGTCGAAATTGCCGTAGCTGAGCTCGGCCATGCCGCCGAACTCGAACTGCGGACGGCGGCTGATGATGTGGATGAGGCCGGCGGACGCGTTGCGGCCGAACAAGGTGCCCTGCGGCCCGCGCAGCACTTCGACGCGCTCGATCTCGCCGAGCTCGTTCATGCCGACGCCGGCGCGCGAGCGATAGACGCCGTCGATGAACACGGCGACCGAGCTTTCGAGGCCGGGATTGTCGCCGACCGTGCCGATGCCGCGGATACGGGGAGCGGCATTGGCTTCGGTGCCGGTCGAGGAGACGAGCAGCGACGGGGCGAGCTGGTTCAGCTGGCGGATATCGGTCGCGCCCGAATTCTGGAGCGTCTCGCCCGAGACGGCGGAGACGGCGAGCGGGACGTCCTGGAGTACCTGGCGGCGGCCTTGGGCGGTGACGATGATGTCCGGCGCGCCCTGATTGCCCTCTTCGTCCGCGTTCTGGACGGCGCCTTGCTCGGTCGGGCTGTCGGTCGGGGCCGGCTGGTCGTCCGGCTGGACCGGCTGGACCGGCTGGGACTGCGCATATGCGGGCGTCGCCATGGCGATGAAGCCGGCGGACAACAGCCAATAGGATTTCGGCATCGTAACCCTCCCCTTTTATTTGTTTGAGGAGAGAGCTAGCCAAAAGCGAACCCGCTCGCCAGCGAAAAGCCGCAGAAACCCTAGGCTTGCCGCGGATTATTGCATTTCCGCAACTATTTCGTTGCAGAACGCAACCGGCTCGGAGGGCCTTCCGTTACGGAATGCTGGGGTTCGGACTGCGTCCTGTCGGTCCCGATCGCCGCCGCCGCTTATTTCGGCGAGAGCACCATCAGCATCTGACGGCCTTCCATGCGCGGATGCTGCTCGACCTTGGCGCTTTCGGCGACATCGCCCTGGACGCGCTGCAGGAGCCGCATGCCGAGCTCCCCGTGCGCCAGCTCGCGGCCGCGGAAGCGCAGGGTGACCTTCACCTTGTCCCCTTCGCCGATGAAGTCGCGCACCTTCCTCATCTTCACGTCGTAATCGTGATCGTCGATGTTGGGACGCATCTTGATCTCCTTGATCTCCTGCGTCCGCTGCGATTTGCGCGCCAGGTTCGCCTTTTTCTGCGCCTCGTACTTGAACTTGCCGACGTCCAGGAACTTGCAGACGGGCGGGTCGGCATTCGGCGAGACCTCGACGAGGTCGAGGCCGGCTTCGGCGGCCTGCTCGATCGCTTCCGGAGTGAGAAGAACGCCGAGATTTTCGCCATTTTCATCGATCACGCGCACTTTGGGCACGGAGATGAATTCGTTGAAGCGGGGGCCGTTCAGCGGCGGCGCCTGCGGGCGCCGGATCATGGGAGGACGTATAGCGAATTCTCCATTGAAGATGCACAGGTCCAAGGAAGTAGTCGCTCCCGCCGCGGAATGAAAGGCGCGCGCGCCGGCGGAGCGCCTTTTCGGCATCGCCTGTTGCCCATGGGTCGCGGCTCAGCGCGAGACGCGCCAGGGCACGAACTCGCCGAGCGAGCAGCCGCCATATTCGACTCCGGTCTGGGGATCGAAGACGCGGATGAGCTCGCCCGCGCAGAGCGAGGTGCTGACGGTGCGCAGCCGGATGGCGTGCCAGGGCTGGATGCGCGGGCAGGAGCCGTTGGTCTGGTTGACGTAGACCGTCCGTCCGGGCCCGTCGAACAGGAGCCAGTTGTCGCCGGCGCCGCGGGTGTTGCGCAGCTCCTGCGAGCGTACGCAGCTGCGCGGCTCGCCGGCGATCCGCCCGGCCAGCGCCTCGGCGAGCAAAGCGTCGCCGTCCGGATCGGCGGGCACCGGACCGTCGCGGCTCACCGCGCAGGCTGCCAGCGCTGCGGTCGCGGCCAGCACCATTTTCCTCATCTGCCTTCTCCCTCGAAGCGAGAACGCTTTCACCCGCGGAAACTATCCTTCCAGGCGCGGCGCTCGGCGAGCTCCGCGGCGGAGCCGACGCGCACGAACGGATTGGTCGCGCGCTCGAGCGCGATCGTCGTGGGCACCGTCGCCTCGCCCGCCGCCCGCGCCGCCTCGACCTCGCGCACCCGCCGCGCCACCGCTTCGTTGTCCGGTTCCGCGGCGAGAGCGAAACGGCCGTTCGACAGCGTATATTCGTGGGCGCAATAGACCTTCGTCTCCGGCGGCAAGGCAGCGAGACGCTGGAGATTGGCGTGCATCTGCTCCGCCGTCCCCTCGAACAACCGCCCGCACCCCATCGCGAACATGGTGTCGCCGACGAAGACGGTCGCTTCGGAGGCCATATGATAAGCGATGTGGCCGGCCGTGTGCGCGGGCACTTCGAGCACGGACGCTTCGACCGCGCCGAGCGCTACGACATCGCCCTCCGCCACTTGCCGATCGAGGGTTATCCTCGCCGCTTCGGCCGCCGGGCCGACGACCGTGCAGCCGGTGGCCGCCTTGATCGCCGCATTGCCCCCGGTGTGGTCCGGGTGCCAGTGAGTGTTCCAGATCTGCGCGATCCGCCAGCCGCGCGCCGCCGCCTCGGCGAGCACCGGCTCCGCGACCGCGGGATCGATGACTGCGGTTTCTCCCGACCCCGCCTCGTGGACGAGCCAGACATAATTGTCGCTGAGGACGGGAATGCGGACGACGTCGATCATCACCAATGGCCAGCGTTCGGCATCGAGGCCCAGGGCTCGGCGGGCGGGAGAGCGGCGCCTTGCTGGAGGAGCTCGACGGAGATGTTGTCGGGCGTGCGCACGAAGGCCATGCGGCCGTCGCGGGGCGGGCGGTTGATCGTGACGCCAGCCTTCATCAGGCGCTCGCAAGTTTCATAAATGTTTTCAACGCTGTAAGCGATGTGACCGAAATTGCGGCCCTCGGAGTAGCCGGTCTCGTCCCAATTGTGGGTGAGCTCGATCTGGGCCGATTCGTCGCCCGGCGCGGCGAGGAAGACGAGGGTGAAACGGCCCTGCTCGTTGTCCATGCGGCGAACCTCGCGCAGGCCGAGCAGCTCGAAGAATCGGATCGTCTCGCCGGGATCGGAGACGCGGATCATGGTGTGGAGATATTTCATCGCGGCGCTTCTACTCGCCGCGCGGAATTCGCGCTAGGATCGCATCCGTGAAAGGCGCCGCTATCCTCGCTTTTTTTGCCGCCGCCGCGGCCGCTGCCGTCCAGCCGGAGGATTGGGGCGATTTCGACGCGGAATGGGCGAGCAACCCCGAATTTGCGAGCTCCAAGGCCTTGTGCCGCGCGTTGCGGGACCGCGAGCCGCCGGCAGCGGACCGGCCGACCCGTGCGCAGGCGGCGCAGCTGCGCGACTGCAATTCCGAGGACCTCTATTACGGCATCGGCACGCCCGCCGATCCCGAGCGCGCGCGGCTCTGCGCCTTTGCCGAGGCCGAGGACGCCGGCCAGTCGAGCTACGCCTTGTCGGGGCGGGCGATGCTGATGACGATCTACGCCAACGGCCGCGGCGCGCGGCGCGACCTCGACGTCGCCATCCACCTCGCCTGCGGGCTCGAAGGCGCGCCGGCCGAATCGCACGGCCGCGTCACCCATCTCGCGGAGCTGCGCGACCAAGGCTGGACTGGATCGGACTTCCATTATTGCGACGACATCACGAGCGGCCTGTCGGGCGGACATTGCGCCGCCCATCGCGCCGCAGTCGCGGGTGCCCGCCGCGACGCCGAGCTCGCGCGCATCTCCTCGCGATGGGCTCTGGACGCGCGTCGCTCCTTCGCGGCGCTAAGGGAGGCGTTCGATCGCTATGCGGAAGCCCATGCCGGCGGCGAGGTCGACCTGTCCGGGACGTTGCGCGTCGCGCTTCAGATCGGCGCCGAGGAGCGGCTGCGCGACGAATTCCTCGAAATGATCCGCCTGCTCGAAGCCGGCGATCCGCCCCTCTTCAGCGCGCAGCAGTTTCGCATGGCCGACGCTGTGCTCAACGCCGCCTATCGCGAGGCCCTGCGCGCGAATCGCGGCGATAGACCGGAGGCAGTGCGCCCGGACGGGATCCGGAACGCGCAGCGCGCCTGGCTCGGCTATCGCGACGCCTTCCTCGCCTTCGCCGCGATCCGCTACCGGAATGTGGAGCGCCACAGCCTCGCTGCATGGCTGACCCGGCTGCGCAACGAGCAGCTTCGCAGCCTGCGCGAAGATTAGCTCCCGCGCGGCGGCTGGGGCGTCGGCGGGGTTGCCGCCGGAGGCGTGGCGGGCGGAGTGACGGTACCCGCAGGGGGCACGTCGCGTTCCGTGGCAAGCGCGGCGGCAGCGGCGCGGCCGGCGTCGCTTTGCGGCGCGGACGTCGCGACCTGGCGGTAGAGTCGCTCCGCCTCGGCGCCGTTGCCCTGGAGGCCGGCGATGGTGCCGGCGAGGAGGAGCACGTCGGGATCGTCGCCGGCAAGCTGGCGCGCGCGGGCGATGTCGGCGGCGGCGCGGACGAGATCGTCCCGGCGCGCGGCCAGGCCGGCCGAGAGGTACCAGGTCATCGGATCGGCCGGGACGAGCTGGAGGGCGCGGTCGAGATCGGCGCGGGCGCCGGCCGGATTGCCCATCGCGACGAGCGCACGGGCGCGGTCGAGATGAACCTCGCCGCGCAGCTCGTCCGAGAGGTTCGTCGCCGCGAGCGCCGCGTCGAACGCCTGGATGGCGCGGGCGCTCTCCTCGGCGGCGAGCCAGGCATTACCGGCCTGCACCCAGAAGGTGGTGCGGCGCGGACTCTGCGCGGTCTCGGCCTCGCGCGCGGCCTGCTCGTAGGCGGTCGCCGCCGCGCGCCAGCGGGCGAGCGCGACATAGGCGAGGCCGAGGCACTGGCGCGCGTCGAGCCGGCCGCCCGCGGCGAGCCAGGCATTGGCGGTCTCGACCGCGCGCTCCGGCGCGACGCGCGTCTGCTCGACGCAGGCGGCGAGGCGGCTTTGCTCGGCAGTCGGCTGCGCGGGCGCTGCAGCAGGGGCGGCCTGGGCGAGGCCGAGGGCGATCAGGATCGGGGTCACGTCTGCTCCATCAGGGCACTCGCGGCCGCGATCAGCAGGGCGATGTCCTGCGGCCGCGACAGGCGGTGATCGCCATCCTTGATCAGGATCGTCTGCACGTCCGATGAACGGAGGCGCTCGGCGAGCGTCAGCGAATTGCGCCACGGCACGTCCGCATCGGCCTGACCGTGGAGCAGCCGCACCGGGCAGCCGACGCCGATCTCGCCGCCGAGCAGCAGGTTGCGCTCGCCGCTCTCCCAGAAGGTGCGGGTCGTGACGTAAGGCTGCTCGCCATATGGGGAGGGCTGCGCGAGCCGCCCGGCCTCACGAATCCGCGTCTTTTCCTCATCGGTGAAGCCCCAGGAAGTGAAGTCCGGCGCGGCGGCGATGCCGATGAGCCCTGCGATGCGCCCGGGCCGGACAAGCGCGGCGAGCAACATCAGCCAGCCGCCCATCGAAGAGCCGGCGAGCACGGCCGGCCCGTCCGGCGCGGCGTCGTCGATCATCGCCAGCACGTCGCCCAGCCAGTCGTCGAGGCTCTGGTCCTCGAATGCGCCCTCGCTCGCGCCGCAGCCGCCATAATCGAAGCGCAGCATCGCGCGGCCCTCGCGCGCCGCCCATTCGTCGAGCGCCGTCGCCTTCGAGCCCTCCATGTCGGACATGTAGCCCGGGAGGAAGACGAGCGTGGGCCCGCGGCCGCGGCGGAAGCGAAAAGCGAGGCGGCGGCCCTGCGTACGCTCCAGGGTGGAAGTCTCGATCATGGCTGCGTGCCTAGCACAGCCGGGGGGTGGAGGAAGGACGTGACCCGCGTTACAGGCTCCGCACGATGACGCAGCATTTCAGGATCACGCTCCCGGACGGGTCGGTTCGCGAAGTCCAGGAGGGGACGACGCCGGCCGATATCGCCGCGGCGATCGGGCCGGGCCTCGCCAGGGCCGCCCTCGCGGCAAAGGTCAACGGCGAGCTTCGCGACCTCCACCGGCCGCTCGAGGGCGATGCCGAGCTTGCGCTCGTCACCCAGCGCGACGAGGCCGAGGCGCTGGAGCTCGTCCGCCACGATTACGCCCACGTTTTGGCCGAGGCCGTGCAGAACCTCTTCCCCGGCACGCAGATCACCTTCGGCCCGGCGACCGAGGACGGCTTCTACTACGATTTCGCGCCCGCTTCCGGGCGTGGCCCCTTCACCGAGGAGGATCTTCCCGCGATCGAGGAGGAGATGCGCCGGGTGATCGCGCGCGACGAGCCGCTGGTGCGCGAGGTCTGGACCCGCGACCGGGTGAGGCAATTCTTCCTCGACCAGGGCGAGACGTTCAAGGCGGAGTGGGTGATGGAGCTCCCCGCCGAGGAGACGATCACGATGTACCGCTCCGGCGGCTGGCTCGATCTCTGCCGCGGGCCGCACCTTGCCTCGACCGGGAAGCTCGACCCGCAGGCGTTCAAGCTGACGCGCGTCTCGGGCGCCTATTGGCGCGGCGACCAGAAGAACGCGATGCTCTCACGCATCTACGGCACGGGCTGGCTCAACAAGAAACAGCTCGAGGCGCATTTGACGCGGCTCGAAGAGGCGGCCAAGCGCGACCATCGCCGGATCGGCCAGGACATGGACCTGTTCCACCTCCAGGCCGAAGCGCACGGCTCGGTCTTCTGGCATCCCAAGGGCTTCGTCGTCTGGCGCCAGCTCGAAGCCTATCTGCGCCGCCGGCTCGACGCCGCCGGCTATGCGGAAGTGAAGACGCCGCAGGTGATGGACGCGCGCCAGTGGGAGCAGTCCGGCCACTGGGGAAAATATCGCGAGAACATGTTCGTCATCCCCGACGAGGTGCCCAATACCGAGGAGGAAGGGCCGATCGTCTCCGACGACGCGGACTGGATGGCGCTCAAACCGATGAACTGCCCGGCGCACGTCCTCATCTTTCGTCAGGGGATCAAGTCCTATCGCGACCTCCCGATCCGCTTCGCCGAGATGGGCGTCTGCCACAGGAACGAGCCCCATGGCGCACTTCACGGCATCCTGCGCGTCCGCCAGTTCACCCAGGACGACGCCCATATCTTCTGCCGCGAGGACCAGATCGTCGAGGAGGTGCGCCTATTCCTCGATCTGCTCGACACGGTCTATCGCGATCTTGGCTTCCCCGATTATGCGATCAAGCTCGCGCTCCGGCCGGAGAACCGCTTCGGATCGGACGAGATGTGGGACTGGTCCGAGCAGTCGCTGCGCGACGCGGTCACGGCCGCCGGACGCGACACCGCGGAGTTCGGCTGGGAGGAGCTTCCCGGCGAGGGCGCCTTCTATGCGCCCAAGCTCGAATTCCATCTGACCGATGCGATCGGGCGGACCTGGCAGGTCGGCACGATCCAGACCGACACGGTGCTCCCGGAGCGCCTCGACGCGGCCTATGTCGCCGAGGACGGGCAGAAGCACCGGCCGGTCATGCTCCACCGCGCGATCCTCGGCTCGTTCGAGCGCTTCGTCGGGATCCTGATCGAGCACCATGCCGGCCGCTTCCCGCTGTGGCTGGCGCCGGTCCAGGCGGTCGTGGCGACGATCGTCTCCGACGCCGACGACTATGCCCGCGAGGTCGTCTCGGCGCTCGCAGAAGCGGGGCTTCGGGTCGAGGTGGACCTTCGCAACGAGAAGATCAACTACAAGGTCCGCGAGCACAGCCTCGCCAAAGTCCCCAATCTCCTCGTCCTCGGCAAGCGCGAGGCCGAGGAGCGGACGGTCGCGCTGCGGCGGCTGGGGACCGAGGGGCGGCAGGACGTGGTGCCGCTCGAGGAGCTGGTGCGGATGCTGAGCGAAGAGGCGCTGCCGCCGGATCTGCGGGGCTGATATCGGGCCCGCTGAGCGCTGCACTCCGCCCTTCGACAGGCTCAGGGCTAGCGGCTGGGTCCTGATACCCCCACTCCCGCCAGGGCTGAGCCTGTCGAAGCCCGAATCACCTCTCACCGCCGGTACAGCGCGTCGAGCCTTTCCCAATAGGCTTCGCGGATGACGTGGCGGCGGATCTTGATCGACGGCGTGAGCTGCTCGTTCTCCGTCGTGAAGGGGGTGTCGGCGACGATGAAGCGGCGGACCTTCTCGACCGCCGACAGGCCGGCATTGACCCTGTCGACCGCCGCGGCGAGCGCCTTTTGATAACCGGCATCGTCGCGGAGCGCCTCGAGCGTGGACGCCGACCGGTCGTTCGCCTCCGCCCATTCCTTCGTCCATTCGGGGTCGGGCACGATCAGGCCGACGACATAGGGGCGTTTGTCTCCGGAGATCATCGCCTGGAGGATCTCGGGCTGGAGGGTGAGCATGCCCTCGACCCGTTGCGGCGCGACATTGTCGCCCTTGTCGAGGACGATGATGTCCTTCTTGCGGTCGGTGATGACGATCCGGCCGGCCTCGTCGAGATGGCCGATATCGCCGGTGTGGAGCCAGCCGTCGACCACCGTCTTTTCGGTCAGCGCCGCATTCCTCCAATAGCCGTGCATGACGTTCTCGCCGCGGGCCAGGATCTCGCCGTCCTCGGCGATCCTCACCTCGGTGTTGCGAAGCGGCGGCCCGACCGTGTCCATGCGCACGCCGGCGCTGGGCCGGTTGCAGCTGATCACCGGCGCCGATTCGGTCTGGCCGTAGCCCTGGAGGACGGTGAGGCGCAGCGAGTGGAAGAAGATGCCGACCTCAGGATTGAGCGGCGCGCCGCCCGAAACCATCGCCTTGAGCCGGCCGCCGAAGCGCGCGCTGACCTTGGGGCGCAGCGTCCTCTCGAGGATGAGGTCCATCGGCTTGTCCCAGAGCGGTACCCGGCCCTCATAGGCCTTGCCGCCGATCTCGAGCGCGCGCTTCATCAGATACTGGCTCAGCTTGCCTTGCTTTTCGACGTTCTTGAGGATGCGCTGGCGCAGCACGTCGAACAGGCGCGGCACCACCGTCATGATCGTCGGCTTCACCTCCTCGATGTTCGAGGCGAGCTTTTCGAGCCCTTCGGAATAGTAGATTTGCGCGCCGAGCCCGACTGGGAACATCTGGCCGCCGCTGTGCTCGAAGGCATGGCTCGCGGGCAGGAAGGACAGGAACACCTCCTCTTCCCAACCGAAATCCTCGGAGAGGATCGCCACGCAGCCCTCGACATTGTGGAGGATGGCGCCGTGATGCTGCATCACTCCCCTTGGCGCGCCGCCGGTGCCCGACGTGTAGATGATGCAGGCGAGCTCGTCGCGGCCGAAGCTCGCGGCGGCGGCGCAGGCCTCGACGTCCGCAGTCTCGCCCTCGATCAATGTCCGCCATTCGTGAGCCTGGACCCCGCTCGCCTGGCCGACGCCGCTGCGCGCCGCGTCGATCGCGATGACGTGCTCGCAGGCCGAGCTGCGGTGCGCCGCGGGGAGCAAGGGCTTGGCGAGCTTCTGGTTGGAAACGATGATCGCGCGCGCGCCGCTGTCGTCGAGAATATGCTGGTGATCGCGCTCCGTGTTGGTGGTGTAGGCGGGAACGGTGACGCAGCCCGCGGCCATGATCGCGAGGTCCGCAATCAGCCATTCCGGCCGGTTCTCCGACACCAGCATCACGCGGTCGCCCTGGGAGAGGCCGAGCCGCTTCAGGGCGGCCGCGAGCCGGGCGACGTCCTCGGCGGTCCCGCGCCAGCTGCGCGAGCGCCACTCGCCTCCGCTCTTCGCCCATAGAAACGGCTTGTCGCCGTTCTCGCGAGCGCGGGCGAAGAACATGGCGACGAGGTTCGGGAAATGTTCGAGCTGGCGCATTTTCCTCCCCCGGACCGGCGCCTTTGCGGCGCTCGGGACGCCCTTATTAGCGGATCACCGGGCTCGCGCCATCCCGATCGGGCCGTGGACGGGACGCGGCGCGTTGGCTAACGCAGCCGGCCAGGCGGAGACGAGGAGCGAAGCGCGCGGCATGAGACGGATCGCCACCCTTTTGTGGCTTGCTGCCGCGGCGCTCGCCGGTTGCACCACCGCCGCGCCCACCGCGTCCTCGGCACCGGAAGCGCAGCCGCGCCACATCTACGTCGCCGCCGCCAATCCGCTCGCAGCCGAAGCGGGCATGAACGTTCTGCGCCGCGGCGGCAGCGCTGCAGACGCCGCGATTGCGGTCCAGGCGATGCTGTCGCTGGTCGAGCCGCAAAGCTCGGGGGTCGGCGGCGGCGCCTTCCTAACTTATTACGACGCGTCGGCGGCCGCGGTCAGCGTCTATGACGGCCGCGAGACCGCGCCCGCCGGCGCGACCGCAGACATGTTCCTGAACGACGGCGGCGATCCGATCCCGGTCCGCGAGGCGATGCTCGGCGGCCGCGCCACCGGCGTGCCCGGCGCGGTGCGGATGCTGGCGCTCGCGCATCGCGAGCACGGCCGCCTCGCCTGGAGCAGCCTGTTCGGCGAGGCGGAGCGCACCGCGCGCGAGGGCTTCATCGTCAGCCCGCGTCTCGCGCGCCTGCTCGGCGGCAGCTACGGCCAGCTCTCCGCGCCGGACGTGCGCGCCTATTTCGGCGAGGCCGACGGCACGCTCGTCGATGCCGGCGACCGCCTGCTCAACCCGGCTTATGCCGATTTCCTGCGGCGGCTCGCGGCGCAGGGCCCCGACGCCCTCTATCGCGGCCCGACGGCCGAGCGGATCGTCGCTCGGACCCGGGCCGGGCCGCTCGCCGGGACGATGACGCTGCCGGACCTCGCCGGCTACCGCCCGGTCAAGCGCGAGCCGCTCTGCCGCACCTATCGCCTCTATCTCGTCTGCGTGCCACC
>DASVVQ010000038.1:0-56652 GCA_036386475.1 Allosphingosinicella sp.
TACCGTAGCTGCCCATCTCCGGATGGACCTGTCCGCCGTCCTTCGTCTGGACGGTCATGCCCATCGAGGCGCTGTATTTGGTGCCGAAATAGAAGATGTGGCCGACTTCGATGCCGCGCGAGGCCTGGAGACGGTCGCCGAGCGCCGCTTCGCGCTCCGGGTCGCGCTTCTCGTCGGTCGCGGCATAGGCGGCGCTCCGTCCGGCGACGAAGGCCTGCAGCGCCTCCGAATCCTCGAAATCGGGATAGTCGGCCGATCCGGAATCGTCGCGCGGCTCGTAGAAGACCTCGCTCTCGCCGGTCGGCGCCAGCACGATGAACTCGTGGCTGAGATCGCCGCCGATCGGGCCGGTGTCGGCGCGCATCGGGATGGCGCGGAGGCCCATCCTCTCGAAGGTCCTCAAATAAGCGACGAACATCTTGTTGTAGCTGCCCCGCGCGCCCGCTTCGTCGAGATCGAAGCTGTAGGCGTCCTTCATCAGGAACTCGCGGCCGCGCATCACGCCGAAGCGCGGGCGGAGCTCGTCGCGGAACTTCCACTGGATGTGATAGAGCGTGCGCGGCAGGTCCCGGTAGGATTTGGCGGCGTCGCGGAAAATGGCCGTGATCATCTCCTCGTTGGTCGGCCCGTAGAGCATCTCGCGCTCGTAACGGTCGGTGATCCGCAGCATTTCCGGGCCGTAGGCGTCGTAGCGGCCGGACTGGCGCCAAAGGTCCGCCGGCTGGAGCGTCGGCATGAGGAGCTCGACGGCGCCGGAGCGGTCCTGCTCCTCGCGCACGATCTGTTCGATCTTCTTGAGAACGCGGAAACCCAATGGCAGCCAGGCATAGATGCCGGCGGCGGTCTGGCGAACGAGCCCGGCGCGGAGCATCAGCTGGTGGCTGACGATCTGCGCGTCGCTCGGCGTCTCCTTCGTCACGGAAAGAAAAAAGCGGGAAAGTCGCATCGACCCGCATCTAGAGAGCGGTTCCGAGCAAGGCAACCGCACCGCCCGCGACGCAGCGGCGTCTGGGCAACAAGCCTGTGGCGCGGGCGCCACAGCGCCGCGCCAAACTTTCAAGGGTGGCGGATAAGCCCATGACTTCGCACCGGGCCTCACCTAGCGTGCGGGCCGCAACCAGGGTCAAAAGGCCACGGTTCGGGGAGGCTTCGGCCCCGCATTCCTTTGCGAGGTAAGGGATGCGCGCGGGCCGGAGTTCCTAAAGGGGGTGACGACTTGTCGTCATGCGGTGCCCGGCTCCAAAAGAGCCGGGCACTTGCATTTCCGGCACAGAAGCGGCCGCTGCGCGGCTTCAGCCGACGCGGCGCAGCGGCGATGCGGGCATTCGCAGCATCCCCGCCACCTCGTCCGCGGGCGCGGCTCTGCCGTACAGGAATCCCTGGCCGAAATCGCAGCCCAGCGAGACGAGGAAGGCGTGCTGGCGATCCGTCTCCACACCTTCCGCGACGGTGCCGATCCCGAGGGCGCGGCCGAGATTGACGACGGCATCGACGATCGCCGCATCGTCGGGATCCTCCTCGAGGTCGCGAATGAAGCTGCGGTCGATCTTGATGAGGTCGACCGGAAACTGCTTCAGATGCGACAGCGATGCATAGCCGGTGCCGAAATCGTCGAGCGCGATGCCGACGCCGGCGCCGCTCAGCAGCTTGAGCGCCCGCTCGACGCATTCCGCCCCGCGGCCGAGGAAGACGGTTTCGGTAACCTCCACCTGAAGAAGACGCGGCGGCAGGCCGGCGGCGTGCATCCGCTCGAGCAGCTTGTCGGCGAAGTCGCCGCGGCGGAATTCGGCCGCGGCGGCGTTGATGGCGACATGGCCGATATCGACCCCCCGGTCGCGCCAGCCGACCAAGTCTGCGATGACCGCCCCGATCATCTGGTCGCTGATCTCGGTGGCGAGCGCCAGATCCTCGAAGGCGGCGGCGATCGTCGACGGGCTTTGCGCACCGAGCGAAGGGTGCTGCCAGCGCAGCAGGGCCTCGAAACCGGCGGCGCGCCCCGTCTGGAGATCGATCTTTGGCTGATAGAACGGAACGATCCACCGATGCGCCAAGGCGTCGCGCGCGAGGTTCAGCATCGACAGGCGCGACTGCATTTCCTGGCGCATGTCGGCGCGGAACAGCTTGAGGTTGGCCCGCCCCGCTGCCTTGGCCGCATAGAGGGCGACATCGGCGTTCTTGAGAAGCTCCGCGCGGTCGCTGCCTTGGTGCGGGAACAGGCTGGCGCCGATGCTCGCCTGGCAATCGAGAACGCGTCCGGCGTGGACGCAAGGCTCGCGCAGTGCCGCGAGAATCGACTCGACGGCCGCCGCAACTCCGCTTTCCTCCTCCACGCCGGCAAGCAGCACCGCAAACTCGTCGCCGCCGAGCCGTGCCACCATGTCTTCGGTGCGAAGGGCGCCGCGGATCCGCTCGGCGAACGTGCATAAGAGGGAGTCGCCGGCATCGTGGCCGAGCGTGTCGTTGATACGCTTGAAATCGTCGACGTCGAGCAGCAGGATCGCGAAGCCGCCGCCGCCGACATGGACGCAGGCGATCGCCTCGTCGAGCGTCTTTTGGAAGAGAAAGCGGTTCGGCAGCCCGGTCAGGGCATCGTGATTGGCGGCCCAGCTGGCTCGCTCCTCGGCCTTCTTCTGGTCGGTAATGTCGCGCGACAGGACGATGATGCTGGTCGGCCGGTCCTGCTCGTCGCGCACCGGGGCGAGGATGATGTCCCACCAGCGCTGCTCGGGCCCATATTGGATGAGGAGGCGCGCGAGCTCGCCGGTCTGCGCCAGCGCCAGCGCTTCCGCCGCCTGCGTACGCGCCGGTTCGGGAAAGCGCGTCCCCCACAGCTCGCCGTCGAGCACCGTCTCCTCGTCGACCTGGTAGGCGCGCCGCGTCGCCGCATTGGCGAACAGGCGCCTCCCGTCGAGCCCGAGCACCGACATGCAATCCGGGCTCGCTTCGATGATCCCCTGGGCGAGCCTTTCGCTGGCGTCGAGCGCGGCTTCGGCGATCATGCGCTCGTGGATATCGGTGCAGCTCCCGTACCAGGCGCGGATTTGCCCGTCGGGGCCGCGGTGGGGGTGGCCGCGGCTCAGGATCCAGCGATATTCGCCGCTCTTGTGGCGGATGCGATATTGCGCCTCATAGGACTCGCCGGTCTCGCGGCAGCGCCGCCAGCGCTCGTCGGCCTCGTCGCGGTCGTCCGGGTGGATGAAATGGAGCCGGGTCGGAGCGCCGGGCGCGTTGAGGTCGAGGCCCGTAAAGGTCTCCCATTGCCGGCTGAAGCGGGGCCGGTTCCTTTCGACGTCGTAGGACCAGATCATTTGCGGCACGGCGTCGAGTAGGGTGTGCAGACTCTCGGCGCGGCGGCTGGCCTCCGCTTCGGCCGCGCGCAGCGATAGCTCGAGCTGCTTTTCCGGACCGGCGTCTGTGACCACGCCTTCGAGGAAAAGCGGAGGCCCGTCCTCCGTGCGCGCCGCCCGTCCCTGCTCGCGCACCCAGCGCCAGTCGCCCGAGGCATGACGCACCCGATAGCAGAGGCTGAAGCTGCGCCGCTCCGCCACCGCGGCGGCGATTTCGGCCTCCACCGCTGCAAGATCGTCGCGATGAACGATCGCGGCCCAGGCCTTTGCGTCCCCCATCCCCTCGGGACCATGGCCGGTGAGCGCCTCGATGCCCTCAGAAAGGAAGGTCAGCCGCCGTGGTTCTTCGAGTTGGCGGCGATAGGCGACACCGTTGAGATTGGCGGCAAACTGCTCGAACTGGCGCTTCGCCTCGCGCAGCTGGGCCTCCGTTTCGGCGAGCGCGGCGTGCAGGGCCGCGGCATCGTCCCGCGGTTCGGCGCCCGGGCGCATCTTTCTCGGATCGGCGTGCAGCATCAGGCCAAGGCTCCCGCCTCGGGCCGCGCCCTTGTCTCCGGCCGCGCTTCATCGATCGGCGTCAGCACCCCCATGGATCGACTCTTGCCCGAAACGTTTTAAGCAAGCCTTGACGTGCCCCCACGGCGATCACGGCGATCCGGCCGATCGGGGCTTCTCTTTTCGCGTCCGGCGGGGCTAACGCCCGGCGATGATCGACGCCGATTCCCTCCGCTTCCAGGTCGACGCCGCCGCGGACGGTCCGGCGACTTCGTTCACCGTCACCCTCCCGGGGAGCGAGACGCGCCGCTATCGCGTCGCGGGCGGCGACCAGCAGGATTACAGCGACTTCTATCGCGCGCTGGCCCAAGACTTCGGGACGCGCGTTCCCCATATCTACGAAGAGCCGGCAGACGCCGCCGCGGACGGCCTCGAATGGCGGCCGCTGATCACGGAGAATATCAGCCCCCGCATCCTGTGCGGCTACGGCGATCCGGCCGTGCTGAAGACGGATGAGGGTTGGACCCTGGTCGCGACCTCGAACGACGCGCCCGACGCCTTTCCGATCCTGCGCTCGCACGATTTGTCGCATTGGGAGCATGCGGGCTTCGTCTTCCCGGAAGGCGAAGCGCCGGCCTGGACGGCGACGGGAGCCAAGGTTGGCGATTTCTGGGCACCGGAAATGGCCCGTGTCGGCGACGAATATTGGCTCGTCTACACGGCCCGCGAGAAGTCCAACGCGCTCGCCATCGGACTTGCCAGGAGCCGCTCTCCCTTCGGTCCGTTCGAGGACAGCGGTGCGCCGCTGATCACCGGCGGCGTGACCTTGTTCGCGCCCGCCGATCCCGCGCAGCCGCAGCCCGCCAAGAGCGGCGGCGTCATCGATTCCCACATCCTCATCGACGGCGACGGCGATCCGTGGCTGTTCTGGAAGAACGACACCAACGGCATCTGGCCGCGCCCGCTCGCCGCCTTGCTGCGCGAACGTGAGGAGCTGATCTACCGCCTCTTCGAGAGCGCGGAGGACCGGCGCACCGCCGCCTTCGCCGCCGCGGTCGTCGGCTGGGCGAACGGGCGCCGGCCGATGGAGCGCTTCTTCCTGATGCAGCCCCTCATCGAGGCGGCGCTCGCAAACTGGGCCAAGGTCCGCGGCGCGCTCGAAACCTGCCCGGAGGCGCAGGACATCCTTGCGGCGATGCGCACGCCGATCCTCGCCCAGCGGCTCGCGGCCGACGCTTCGTCGCTGCTCGGCGCGCCGAAGGAAGTGCTGGCCAACGATCTCGACTGGGAGGGCCATCTGATCGAGGGGCCGTGGGTGACGCGCCAGGCCGGGCGCTACTGGCTCTTCTACGCCGGAAACGACTTCTCGACCCCCGCCTACGGCATCGGCGTCGCCGTCGCCGACCATCCGCTCGGCCCCTACCGGAAACAGCCCGAGCCGCTGCTCAAATCGACGCGGACCTGGTGGGCGCCGGGCCACGCCTCGGTCGCGCCGGGGCCCGACGCCGCGCCCCAGCTCTTCTTCCACGCCTTCTTCCCCGGCAAAGGCGGCTACAATTCCTTCCGGGCGCTGCTCACCGCGCGGCTGCGCTTTACGAAGGACCGGGTCGAGCTCGTCTGAGCCGCTCAGTAATCCGGCTCGAGCAGTCCCTCGATGACGTGGTGCTGGATGACCGGCTCGAGCCGGTCGACGATGCGGCAGGTGAGGTGGTCGCGGACGCGGGGCGGGAGCGCTTCGTGAAAGGCGCCTGTGACTTGGAGGTCGTGGTGGGCGGCATTGGTCGCGTCCGGTGCGTCGACGCCGACGACCAAGACGGGGCGCGCCTCGTTCGAGCGGTTGGCGGTGCCGCGGTGGATGGTGAGCGCCGAGCGCGCAGAGATGTCGCCGCGCTGCGGCATCTTCTGGACCGCGCGCGAGATGTAGCGGCCCCAGAGTTCGCGCGGTGGGAACATGCCCTTGGCGCAGCCCTCGAACTCGTCCCACTGCGTACCGGGCGCAATCTCGAACGGACCGTGCTCGAGCTTCGTGTCGACCGCGGTCAGGTTGAAGGCGAGCGAGTTGAGGCGCCGGTCGCGCGTCATCGCCAGCGGCACGGCGAAGTCGCGGTGCCAGGGCTGGTCGGCCGCGCCCGGGAAAGGGATGTCGAAGCCCACTTCCACGATGCGGTATTCCCGGGTCAGCACCGCCTCGCAGACCGCGACGAACCAGGGGTGCGTCACGATGTCGACGAAGCCGCGGATCCGCTCCGGCTGGACCTCGACATACCAACGCTGCGGTCCGCGCGGCAGGGAGCCGCCGGAGACGGCCTGCGCCGCGGCGAACAGCGTCTCGATGTCCTCGCGCATCCGATCGGCCCAGTCCTTGGTGAAGGCGGCTTTCAGAGCGATAATTCCGTCGCCGTAGAGGCCTCCCATGATCTCCGCGGCTTCGTACCGACCGTCCTGCACCACGCGCGACTCCCGAATCCGATCTTGCGGCAGCGAGTCTAGCGGGATTCGGCGACGATGCGAGCGGCGGCCGCGCGGCCATTGACGCAGCTTGTGCCTTGGGCAAAGGTCCGCGCCAAAAAGAGGGGTTCCCTTGCCAAGCCTGGAGCTCGAGAACATCCGCAAGGCCTATGGCGAGACGCTCGTCCTCGACGATGTCTCGCTGACCATGGAGGCCCGCGAATTCATCGCCTTCCTCGGTCCGTCGGGATCGGGGAAATCGACGCTTCTGAGGATCATCGCCGGGCTCGAGACGCTCGATTCGGGCGAGGTTCGGCTCGAAGGACAGCGCATCGACGGACTGCCGCCCGGCGAGCGCGGCGTCGCCATGGTCTTCCAGCATTACGCGCTCTATCCGCACATGAGCGTCTACGACAACATGGCCTTCGGCCTCAGGAACGCGAAGGTGCCCAAGGAGGAGATCGAGACGCGGGTCGCCGATGCGGCGCGGGTCCTCGAGATCGAGGAGCATCTGCAGAAGAAGCCCGGCCAGATGTCCGGCGGCCAGCGCCAGCGCGTCGCCATCGGCCGCGCGATCGTCAAGCATCCCAGGATCTTCCTCCTCGACGAGCCTTTGTCGAACCTCGACGCGGCATTGAGAATGCGCACCCGCGTCGAGCTCGCCCAGCTGCGCCAGAAGGTCGATGCGGCGGTGATCATGGTCACTCACGACCAGGCCGAGGCGATGACGCTGGCCGACCGGATCGTCGTGATGAACGACCGCAAGATCCAGCAGGTCGGCCCGCCCATGGAGATCTACGCACGGCCCGCGAACACGTTCGTGGCACGCTTCGTGGGATCGCCGGCGATGACCCTGGCGCCGGCGACGCTCGTCGCCGAGGCTGCCGGCGAGCATGCCACGGTGCGGATCGGCGACGGCGCGGTGATCGCGACGCGCGTGCCCCGCGCAGGCCTTCCCGAGACGGGGCTCGAGCTCGGCCTCAGGCCGGAAAACGTGCGTGTCGTCGCGGCGGGCGAGGGCTCGGACACGACCGCCAAGGTGGAACTGGTCGAGCGGCTCGGCGAGCGCACCTTGATCTACGGCCGGCTTGCCGACGGGCAGCCGATCACGGCCGAGGACGAAGGCTTCAGCCGGGTCAGGATCGACGACAATGTCGGCCTCCGGATCGGCGGCGAGGCGGCGCATATCTTCGGACCGGACGGCAGCGGTCATCACGCCGAGGCCTCCGCTTGACCGGCGCCGGGATGAGGAACCGCTGGGGCGGGATCGCCTTCGTCGCGCCCTTCCTCCTCGTCTACTCCTTCCTGCTCATCTATCCTTTGTTCAACGGCATCCTGCTGAGCTTCCACAATGCCGATCTGTTCGGCGGCGAGCGCTGGATCGGGCTCGCCAACTATTCCCGCCTGCTCCAGGACCCGACCTTTCACCAGTCGCTCCTCAACACCTTCAAGCTTGCTTTGCTGATCGTGCCGACCCTGACCGCGATCTCGCTCGCGCTTGCCCTCGCGCTCAACAAGCCCGGGCGGACGCCGGCGATCTTCCGCGGGCTCTTTTTCTCCTCCTCGGTCCTGTCCGTCACGATCGTCACCCTCATCTGGCGTTTCATCCTGACGCCGGACGCCGGGCTGATGGCGGAGGTCGCCGAAGCGCTCGGCCAGGAGCCGATTCCCTGGCTCAGCCATCCCGACCTCACCATCCCGGCGCTGGCGATCACCACCATCTGGTGGTCGGTCGGCCTGCCGATGATGCTGTTCCTCGCCGGCCTGCAGCAGATACCGGAGGACATGTACGAGGCCGCCGCGCTCGACCGGGCGGGGCGGTGGACCACATTCCGCCGCATCACCCTGCCCTCGCTCAAGCGCACGACGATCCTCGTCGTCATGCTGCAGACCGCCGCCCAGCTGCAGATCTTCGGCCAGGCGCAGCTGCTTACAGCCGGTGGGCCGAGCGGCGCGTCGCGCCCGGTCGTCCTTTACATCTACGAGGCCTCGTTCGGCCGCTGGGAGCTCGGCTATGCGACGGCGCTGGCCGAGGTCCTGTTCATGCTGATCATCGCGGTGACCCTCGTCCAATATTGGGCGGGCACCCGCGTGAAGGACGCCTGAGCCATGGCCGCCGGCTCCTCCCGCCGCTCCATGTCGCCGCTCGCCTGGGTCGGCGTCGGCATCGGTGCATTGCTCATGGCCGCGCCGCTGCTGTGGACTCTGCTCCTTTCGCTCAAGGCCAATGCCGAGCTGATGCGGGACAGCGGTACGGCCTTTTCGGCACCCTACACGCTCGAGAATTACGCCTCGATCCTCCGGGGCAACATGGTCTTCCGCTGGCTGCTCAACAGCGTCATCGTCTCGCTCGGCACGACCTTGGGCGTGCTCGCTCTGTGCTCCCTCGCGGGCTACGGCTTCGCCCGGCTCGAATTCCCGTTCCGGCGGACCCTGTTCGTCTTCGTGCTCCTGGGCCTCGCCATTCCCGAGCAGGCGGTGGTGCTGCCGCAGCACCGGCTGTTCGCCGATCTGGGACTCCACAATAGCTATCCCGGATTGATCCTGCCGGGGCTGGCTGGGCCGTTCGGGGTCTTCTTCATGACGCAATATTTCCGCGCCATTCCGCGCGAGCTCGACGAGGCGGCGATGCTCGACGGCGCGTCCCGATTCACTACCTTCTGGAAGGTGCTGCTGCCCTTGACCGCGCCGGCCCAGGCGACGCTCGGCGTCTTCACCTTCCTCGCCAGCTGGAACAGCTATTGGTGGCCGCTCATCTCGGCGACGCGCGGCGACATGTTCACCTTGACCGTCGGCCTCGCTTCTTCGCAGATGAACTATGCGCAGACCAGCGGCCTGGGCTTCCTGATGGCGCAGGCGGTGTTCGCGTCGATCCCGATCTTCATCGTCTACCTCCTCTTCCAGAAGCAGATCGTCAAAGCCATGGCGGGAGCAGCGGTCCGGTGATCCGCACGCTGATCCTGGGTCTCGTGGCCTGCGCCTCATTGCTCGGCTGCTCGCGCAGGGACGAGCGAACGGAGATCTATCTCCAGCGCTTCTTCGGGGAATGCGGCGCCGTTTATGGCAGCTCGACCGACGTCGCCAAGGCCGAGGGCGAATGCGGGATCGTCACGGCCCTCATCAACCGCTTCAACGCCGAAAACCCGGACCTTCATGTCGAGGTCAACGTCGTCGCCTGGCCGGGATATGCCCAGCTCGCCGCCCAGCTCGCCGCGGGCGACCCGCCCGACCTCGTCACCATGCACCAGGACTTCATCGCCGACTATCAGGTGCGCGGCCTGCTCGAGCCGATGGACGCATTGCTCGCCGAGAGCGGGATCGGGCCGCAGCATTTCACCGCAGCTGCGCGCCGCGGCGTCGTCAAAGGAGGGCGGATCTGGGGCTTGCCCTGGGACACGGTCGGCGGCCTCTGGCACGTCAACACCCGGCTCTTCCAGCAGGCCGGCCTGTGGCGCGGCGGCCAGCCGGTCTTCCCGACCTCGCCCGAGGAGCTGGTCGCCCATGCCCGCCAGTTCCGCGAGCGGACCGGCAAGCCCTATCTCGTCCAGAGCCAGGTCAACGATCCCGCCACCCATGTCCGCAACTTCTATTCCTACCTTCTCTCGCGCCAGGCGGTGGTCTTCCCGGCGCCGAACCGGATCCGGCTCAACACGCCGGAGGCGCGCGAGATCATCACCTTCCTGCGCCGCCTCAACGAGGAAAGGCTGTCGACGCTCGACCAGGACAATCCCGCCGCCATCGCCGGCTTCATGAACGGGGAAGGCGGCGTCTTCCCCACCGGCACCTGGATGATCGGCGCCTTCCATCAGGAATCGCAGACCGCCGGCCGTCCGCTCCACCAATCCTATTCGGTCTATCCCTATCCGCACCTCTGGGGCACGCGGCCGACGCCGGTGGTCGGCGGACATAGCTGGGTGATGCCGGCGCGCGAGAGGAGCCCCGCGCAGCGCCGGGCGATGGCGCGGCTGCTGCGCTTCATGGCGCAGCACAATTTCGACTGGTCGCGCACCGGCCACCTCCCCGCCTTCCAGGCGGTGGTCGATTCGGCCGCGTTCCGCGCACTTCCCCACCGCGCCAACATCGCGCCGCTGGCGGAGACCGGGACGCCCTTCCCCGCGGTCAAGCTGCAGGCGCCGATCGAAGGACTGGTCGGCGAGGAGATCTCCGCCGCCATCCTCGGCCAAAAGCCGGTCGACCGCGCGCTCGCCGAAGCCGAGCGCCGGGTCAACGAGTTCCTGGCGCAGAGCTTCTGAGCGCGGGCCGCGCGGCAAGCGAAAGGCCGCCTCCGCTGCCGGAGACGGCCTTCCTCTGCGCTTGTCTTGCCTAGCGCTGGTCGTTGCCGCTCTGGCGATCGCGGTCGGAGCCGCTCTGGCCGCCCTGCTGACCGCCTTCGACGCCTTCCTGCTGCTGTTGCTGGCGATCGGGCTGACCACCCTGGCCGCCCTGGCCGCCCTCGATGCCGCCGCCGGACTGGCCGCCGCCGCCCTGCTGACCGCCTTCGACGCCTTCCTGCTGCTGTTGCTGGCGATCGAACTGGCTGCCCTGGCCGGGCTGGCCGCTGTCGCTGCCGGTGCCGCCGCCGAGGCGCTGGTCCTGCTGGCCGCCCTGCTGCTGCTGCTGACGGTCCTGCCCGCCTTGCTGGCCTTGCTGGCCTTGCTGGCCTTGCTGTTGCTGCTGGTTCCGGTCCTGATCGTTTTGATTGGCCATGCCGTGGGCTCCTTACACTGGTGCCGGAATTGACACAGGTTAACAACGCCATGAGCTTCCTCGCCGTTCCCTCACCGCGCACGCCCGCGCGCCGAACCTTGCCGCGGCGGAGACGAAGCGAGTCCCGCCGCGCGTGCCGCCATGCTTTGACTTCGCCCGCCGGCCCCGCTTAGGCATGAGGCGATGACCTATTGCCTCGGCATGCTGCTCGACGCCGGCCTCGTCATGATCGCCGACAGCCGGACCAATGCCGGAGTCGACAATTTCTCCTCGTTCAAGAAGCTCCACACCCTCGCCGACGAGCCCGACCGGCGGATCTTCGCCTGCACCGCCGGCAGCCTCTCGATGAGCCAGTCGGTGATCGGCCTCATCCAGGAAGGCCTGCCCGACCCCGGCGCCGAGCCGGGCGCGGCGGCCATGACCCGCACCTTGCGCCACGCCACCACCATGTTCCGCGCCGCCCAGCTGATCGGCGAGGCGGTGCAGATCGCCAATGCCACGGTCGGCGAGGCGCTGCGGCGGATCAACATCGAATCCTGGGTGTCGCTGCTCCTCGGCGGGCGGATCGGCGACGGGCCGCCGATGCTGTTCCTCGTGTACAATGCCGGCAATTTCATCGAATGCACGCCCGAAGTCCCCTTCCTGCAGATCGGCGAGACGAAGTACGGCAAGCCGATCCTCGACCGCGGCCTGTCCTACGGGACGCCGCTGCACGAGGCGGTGAAGTACGGCTTTTTGAGCTTCGACAGCGCGATGCGATCGAATTTGGGCGTGGCGCGGCCGCTCGATCTGGTGGTGATGCCGCGCGACAAAGAGGCGCCGCTGCTGACCCGGCGGATCGAGGAGAGGGATCCCTATTTCGACGATCTGTCGGAGAGGTGGTCGCGCTACCTGCACCAGGCGACCGAGAGCATCCCCAACCCGCCGTGGATGGACGGGACGGGCTGACGGGCGCGTGGAGCGGCCGTTCAGGAAAGTGGGCGCGAAGCTGAATAAGTTTCATTAGTTTCGGCTTCCCTGGGGAAGAAACCTTCGCCCGCGCGGCCCTGCGGAAGTTGACGAAGCTTGCGAAACCGACAGCTGCCATTGGGGCCCGGAAGTTGACGATGTTGACGGTACGTCCCCCGGGGGACGGGCCGTCCCGGCGCCCGTCCGGCCAGCCGGGCCGAGGGTTGCGCGCGGCGGCGCGGAGACTCGGAGCCAGCGCAGGCTTGGGACGCGAGCGCCTGAGTGGATGCGAAAGGCGGTGCCCGGGACGCGCGGGCCGAACCGAAAGGTCCCAAAGTTCGCACTCGTGCGCGCGCGTGCGAGGGAGGCCGCGCGCGACGGCGCGAATGCGGTCCGATCGAAGGCGGGAGCCGAGAACATCGGCGGAACATCGGCACGAATTTCCTACATTGCAAGGGATCGCCATCCGGCTTTTTCGCCGGGCGCGAAAGGCGAGGACTTGCGGTTTCCGAATATTCGTTTATCGCATGCACCGGAAAGCGATGAACGATGGCGACCGATCGGGAAAGGCGGCGGGTGCGGCGCCGGAGAGCCGGGGAGAGCCGGCGGCCGCGGACCTCAAGGAGATCGCGCGAACGCTCGACGCGGCCGCCCGTGCGGTCCGCCGGCATGCCCGCCTTCCCGCCGACGCGGGCCGGGCGCCGCCCCATCCCCCGCCCGGCGGCGGCTTGCCGACCGCCGCCCAGCTACGCGCGCTGATCGCCGCCCGCCGCTTCCGCCAGGCCCTCCTCCCCGACCTCCACGGCGACCATGCCTTTTCGCTGCTGCTCGAGCTCTACGCCGCGCATCTTGATGGGCGCCGAATCGCCCAGACCCGCCTGGGCGGCCTCGCCGGCGCCCCGCAGCCGACCGCGATAAGGATCATCCACGCCCTCCTCGAAGCCGGCCTGATCGACCGCACCGACGACCCCGCCGACCGCCGCCTGGTCCTGCTCGGGCTTACGGACGAGGCGGTGCGGCGGATGGAGGCCTATCTCAGCCGAGCCATGGCGGCAGGCGCGCTGCTGCTGTGAGAAAGATCCGAAATTATCTACGTTTTGGATATATGACAAAACCGAATAGCCCCCGGGCATGGTTGCCACCGGGGACGAGCACGAACGACTGTCACGGCGCCTCCGAGAGGTGCTGGTCGAGGCGCGCAAGGCAGCGGGGATCAAGCAGGTGGAGCTCGCCAAGGCGCTGGGGCGGTCGCAGAGCTTCGTCTCGAACTACGAGCGAGGGGAGCGGCGGGTGGATGTGGCGGAGTTTATTTTGATCGCGCGGGTGCTGGGCGTCGAGGCGAACGAATTCCTACGGCGCACGATGGACACGCCTAGTGCCTCCTTTGAGCAGCACTAGGTACGTGTCATCTCCCGCTTGAGTGTGCTCTCGATCAGAGGCAGATATTTACGGACCTGGTCTCGGTCACTGTCCTTTTCCTCCTCGGAGAGTCCCTCGAAAGGCGTCGATATCTGCCTCTCCCACTGCGAGACGAGTGCCGCAGGCAAAAGCAAACTGCCATCGGGTTGTCGTACGGCTTTTCGATGCATGTATGACTGCCAATGCGCCCACCGCTCGTGTTCAATTGCAGCGAGCGGGTCAAGTAGAGCTTCTAGCATTGAAGAAATCCTGCCGGGCGACATTTCAAATCAGCTCCTTATCGACCAACCTGCGATAGTGTTCCCCGAGAGCTGTTAGGCGAACGGCCTTACTCTCCATTGCCGCATGCCACATGTGAGGTGCGTCTTCTGGAATGAGGAGATTTAAGCGATTGTATTTCTGCAGGATTGAGAAGACTGTGGTCTTCTCTGGATCCGGCTCCGGCACTCCTTCCGGCGCGACCGGCGAACGCTCTGGTTCATATGAGGGGTCCAACGGAAACAGGTGACCAGCCGCAGGGAAAAATTCAGTGATGCGTCTCAGATCATTGAGGTCGATTGGCGGCGCGGTCTTTCTCAACGACACAAAGCCTTTCACATTGGTCTTGAAAACTGGCCGCTGGCCCCACCAACCTAGAGACTGGTCTACATGCGCATAGATGCTGCCCGGGGTCACATCTCCTACCAGATTTGCAGCCGCTCCACCGAGCGCATCTACTACCAACCCGGTGAACACTCCTGATCCGTCCTCCTCAAACGCCCCCTGCTCCGCTGTCGAAGCTGTCAGAATTGCCACGCCGTCGGCGATCTCCGATGCGGCGCCTACGAGAGGATGAGCGCCAGTTATGCCGCTATGACAACTATCTAGAAGCATGACCTTATTCCGCGCATCAGACTGGTTTGCGAAAATCATGATGTCTCCCAGCGAGACACCGTCGTCACCTGACTCGCAATCGCTAGCGCAAATGTACCCGCCAGTTGCTTCGATATGCCCATGTCCAGCAAAATACAGTAGAGCCACCTCTCCGTCCCCTGCGAACAGCTCACGTATCGCTTCCCGTAGGCCGCCCCGATTGATTGAGTCGTTCTCACTGTTCGCCACAATCAGCTTGACGTGAAAATTTACAGAACCATCGGCGTGTCTCTCCAACATCGCCTTCATGGCATGCGCATCGTTGACACATCCACTTAGCAACGGGAGATGAGTGTAATAACTAATACCTACAATAAGTGCTTTTCGCATTTCCGATGCATTCTTCAGAGTCTGTTTATGAAGGCAGCAATAGCAGCCCAAGTCCACGGGATAGTAGAAACACCAGATACCGTTGTACTGTCGTTGCTATATGCCCAGACGCCAAGCAGCGGCACGCCCTCCTCCTTAGCGCATCCAATCTCCCACTTCTGCCCCGTTGAGGCAAGAGAATTCTTGCTGATAAGCGCAATGACGCCGTGTGACCGACGAATACGTGCACGAACTTTTTCTTTCCATCCGCTGTCATACGCCTCTTTGACAGACATATCTATATACTCGAATGGGCTATTCGTGTTCAGAGCTTGCCCCCGGAGCAGATTGCGTTGTCCTTCGTCTTCAATCGCAAACGCTACGAAAATCACCTTCTTGTCCGCCATCGTCCTCTCTCCTGGTGGGCTGATCGGTTGGCCTCAGCAACGGTTTGACTACAGCACAAAGCCGTTGGTGTGAACCGACTCCAGCAGACCGCCCGCAACCTTGTGTAGAGCAACAACGGCGCATACGGTGATTGTGGCACCTTAGGAGACCCTCGCGTGGCAAAACCGACGTCGCCTGCACCACCCCCTCCACCACCTACCCCCACCCCCGTTCCCACTGATCCGGGCAGAGATGGAGTGAGAGGTTGGCCACCCAGCCGCCCACCTCAGCGCTAGAGCAAGCGAAAGTCGGCGCATTCCTCAACGGCCGCTACCATGCCGATCGCGAAGCTTGGTTCGACTGGTGCCATCGCATCCTGATGTTCGGTGTTATCGTAGGTGGATCGAGCGCGCTTCTTGACGTCTGGCCCTGGCTTAGAGTGTCTGCTTCGTTCTCAGCAGTGGTGTTCGGAACGCTTGATCTCGTATTTAACCTCTCAAATCGAGCGAGGACGCACTCGTTCTTGCGCAAACAGTACTTAGCGGTAGCTGCGGACCTTGAATCGCCTCGGGCCAGCCCGGCAAATGCGCAGGCTGAAATGATGCGCTTGGCTGCAGAGGAAGAACCTCCTTACTTCGCCGTGCATGCCTTAGCGGAGAATTGGGCCATTCGGGCCGTGTTAGGTCCAGAAGCCTCGCCACCCTGCAAGGTAGGGTGGCTGGCGAAGCGGCTTCGACACATTAGACGCTACGACCAAGAATCGTTTGCCTGCAGCTAACGCCCACAGATGCGGGAAGAAGACCCTCACCCTACCCTCGCCCGCTTGCGGAAGAGGGGAAGGCCCAGACCAGCCGGCTCTGCTTCACCGCCGCCTCGTGAATGACGCGAAGAGGTTGAGGCTATGTGGACTCCGCCACTCGCTACGCTCGGGACGGGCTCAGGACATTCGGGGGGTCCGCTCTCGGCTGCGCTCGATCGGACATCAGCGGAGTTTGAACCGCATCCCCTCAGACTAGCCGTGACTGCTTCACGGCTGCCTCCTTCGACAAGCTCAGGACGGTCGGTCCGCGGAGCCGTCAAACAAGGCGAGATTGTTTGACGGCAGCTTCTATGAATGACGCAAAGAGGGAGTGAGGTTCAAATGGTTTGGACTTGAGCTCCGGGTGGAACTGGACGCCGACGAACCAGGGATGGTCCGGGCGCTCGACGATCTCGGGCAAGGCGCCGTCCGGGCTCATGCCGGAGAAGACCAGGCCGCCCCGCTCGAGCGCGTCCTTGCAATGGACGTTGACCTCGTAGCGGTTGCAGTGGCGATTGGAGATGCGGGTGGCGTCGTAGGTGGCGGTGATGTTGCTGTTGCCGTCCAGCTCGCTTTTTAGGAGCCAAGACCTGCTGTGACCCTCCCAGCCTTCCCCTCACCGCACCACCCGTCTCCCCTCCAGCTCCCGTCCGCCCTGGTGGATGACCAGCCGCGTCGCCGCGCCGCCTTCGACGTGGAAGACGATTCTCGCGCCGACGCGGTCGACCTGGAATTCGGTCTGGGACAAGGCGCGCATGCCGAGAGCCGGCTGGCCGCTGAGCTGGACGGTGAGGCGGCCGTCCGCGCCGAGCGCGATGGTCACTTCGGGGCCCTCGGTGGTGTAGGTCCCGACATAGGTGCGCAGCACCTCCGGTGGGACGACGACGGGCGGGGCTTCCGGGGGGACGGGGCCGGTGCGGACCGCCGCTTCCGCTTCGTTGGCGCCGTTCTGGTGCATTTCCATGACGTGGGCGCCGTCCTCGCGGCGGGCGATGCGGAACCAGGTGAGGCTGTTGGGGCCGTAGAAGAAACGGTCGTCGCCGGCGGGGAAGATCTCGAGCTCGGGGCCGTCCTCGCGCTGGGTGTAATATCTGCCTTCGCGGGTGAAGAAACGGCGTTCCGCGCCGCCTTCGGGGCCGACGCGGTAGATGCCGAGCAAGGGCTCGACCGCGGCGCGGTCGGCGGGGACGGGGCGGAATTCCGGGAAGGGCTCGCCCAGGGCCAAAGCGGCGAGGCGGCGGGCGACGAGGCCGGGCGCGGTGGCGGGATCGTCGCTGTTGGCGAAGACGGCGACGAAGATGTCCTCCGAGGGGATGTAGAAGCTGTCGGTGTTGAAGCCGAAAATGCCGCCGCCATGGCCGATGGTCGGGCGGCCGCGCAGCTCGTCGAAGCCGAGGCCGAAGCCGTAGGGGTGCGAGCCGCCGTCCGGGAGCGCGGTCGGGCGGATCATCTCCTGGTAGAGAGCCGGACTGACGACGCGGCCGGAATGGAGGGCGCGAGCCCAGATGGCGAGGTCCTCGACCGTGCCGACGAGGCCGCCGGCGCCGTGGGGGACGCTCATATGGATGCGGTTGGCGAGACGGGCGGTGCCGCCCTCGCCGTCCGTATAGCCGCGCGCCATGGCCGGCGCGGCCTCGCCCGTGACGCCGTAGGAGATACTGCCGAGGCCGAGCGGGCGCGCGATGCGCTCGGCGACCGCCTGGTGCCAAGGCATGCCCGTGACCGATTCGACGATCGCGCCGAGGAGAACGTAGCCGCTATTGTTATAGTCCCAGCGCTGGCCGGGCTCCGAAGGCGAGGGAAGATCGCGGAACAAGGCGATCATCTGCGCGGTGCTGTAGGGGCGGTTGGTGTTGGCCTCGGTCATCCAGCCGGGAATGCCGGTATAGGATTGGATGCCGGACGTGTGGTTGAGGAGCTGGCGCACCGTCGCGCGGCCGCCGGGCTGCGGATAGTCCGGGAAGAAGCGCGTGACCGGATCGTCGAGCGAGATCCGCCCTTCCGCGACCAGCTGGAGGATGACGGCGGCGGTGAACTGCTTGGTGATCGAGCCGAGGCGGAAGACGGTCTGCGGCGTGATCGGGCGCCGCGCCTCGAGGTCGGCGAGGCCGCGCCCGGCCGCGTAGACAATGCGGCCGCCGCGCGTGACGATGACGGCGGCGCCGGGACCGTCGGCGGGATAGGCCGCCTCCAGGATGGCGTCGGCGCGGGCGCGCAAGTCGGCGGGCCGAGGGGCCGCGGCGGGTACGGGCTGGGCGGCGGTCGCGGGCGCGGCGCTGGCCGCCAGAGCGATGAATCCAAAGGCTTTTACGAACGACATGGCAAGAGCACCCTCCCCTGACGCCGCGCGAGGCGACGACGTGTGTTGGTCAACTAAGACACTTTGAATGGCTCCGCAAAGCCGGTCAAGGGCAAATCAGACGAGCCGGCTCTGCTTCACCGCCGCCTCGATGAAGCTGGCGAACAAGGGATGCGGCTCGAAGGGCTTCGACTTCAATTCGGGATGGAACTGAACGCCCACGAACCAGGGATGATCCGGCCGCTCGACGATCTCCGGCAAAGCGCCGTCGGGGCTCATGCCCGAGAAGACGAGGCCGCCCGCCTCGAGCGCGTCCTTGTAGTGGACGTTGACCTCGTAGCGGTGGCGGTGGCGCTCCGAGATGCGCGTGCCGCCGTAGATGGCGGCGACGTGGCTGTTGCCGCCGAGGTCGGCCTCGTAGGCGCCGAGGCGCATCGTGCCTCCCATGTCGCCGTTGGCGTCGCGGCGATGCTGGAGGCCTTCGGGGCTCATCCATTCGGTGATGAGGCCGACGACGGGCTCCTCGGAATCGCCGAACTCGGTGCTGCTCGCCGCCGCGATGCCGGCAGTGTTCCTCGCGCCCTCGATGCAGGCCATTTGCATGCCGAGGCAGATGCCGAAGAAAGGCACCTTGCGCTCGCGCGCGAACTGGACGGAGGCGATCTTGCCCTCGCTGCCGCGCTCGCCGAAGCCGCCGGGTACGAGGATGGCGTGGCAGGGCTCGAGCATCGGCGCGACGTCCGAGGCGCCTTCCGCGCCGGGGCAGAAGAGCTCGGCGTCGAGCCAGTTGATGCGGACCTTGACGCGGTTGGCGAGGCCGCCGTGGATCAAAGCCTCGGTCAGCGACTTGTAGGCGTCCTGGAGGCCGACATATTTGCCGACCACGCCGATCGTGACCTCGCCCTCGAAATGCTCCTGCCGGTCCATGATGTCCTCCCAGCGGGAGAGATTCGGCTCCGGCGCGTCCGCGATGCGGAAGGCGCGCAGGACTTCGGCGTCGAGGCCCTCGCGGTGATATTGGAGCGGGACCGAATAGATGCTCTTGGCGTCGAGGGCCGGGATGACCGCCTCTTTGCGGACGTTGCAGAACTGCGCGATCTTGGCGCGCTCGCCGTCGGGGAGCGCGCGGTCGACGCGGCAGAGGAGAAGGTCGGGCTGGATGCCGAGGCTGGTGAGATCGCGCACCGAGTGCTGGGTGGGCTTGGTCTTGAGCTCGCCGGCGGCGGCGATGTAGGGAATGAGGGTGGTGTGGATCGAGACGGTGCGCTCGGTGGCGGCATCCTCGTTCCTGAGGTCGTTCCTCAGCTGCCGGATCGCTTCGATGAAGGGGAGCGATTCGATGTCGCCGACCGTGCCGCCGATCTCGCAGATCAGGAAATCGAGGTCGCCGAGATCGGCGCGGGCGAACTGCTTGATCTCGTTGGTGACGTGGGGAATGACCTGGACGGTGGCGCCGAGATAGTCGCCGCGGCGCTCCTTCATGATGATGTCGCGGTAGATGCGCCCCGTCGTGATGTTGTCGCTCTGGCGGGCGGGGACGCCGGTGAAGCGCTCGTAATGGCCGAGATCGAGATCGGTCTCGGCGCCGTCGTCGGTGACGTAGACCTCGCCGTGCTGATAGGGCGACATCGTTCCGGGATCGACGTTGAGATAGGGATCGAACTTGCGGATGCGGACCTTGTAGCCGCGCGCCTGGAGGAGAGCGGCGAGGCTGGCGGCCATCAGGCCCTTGCCAAGCGAGGAGACCACGCCGCCGGTGATGAAAATGAACCGGGTCATGGGAGGACAGGCTTACGCGCCTGCGCGGGGCGAGGGCAAGGCGGAGAATCGGTCGCGCGCGATTATTTCGGACCGCCCGCCGCGAAGGCGGTGCCTATTGCTTGTTCCCCGGGCCGGCAGGAGCCGCGGGCGGAACGGCGGCGGGCGGGGCCAGGCCGGGAGCGGCGGGGGTGCCGGCGCCGGGGATTGCGCCGGGAGCGCTGCCCTGCTGCGGCGAAGTCGGGCCGGTCGGGACGACGGCGCCCGGGAGCCCGGGAATCGGCTGGGTCGGCCCCTGCTGGGGTACCGGGGACCGAGGCTGCGCCGCCGCGGGGTCGATCTGGCGCGGGCCGCCCTGGCGCGCGGCGAGGGCGGCAAGGACGATCGACAAGGCGACGAAGATGGCGGCGAGGATCGCGGTCGATCGGGTCAGGAAATCGGACGCGCCGCGGGCGCTCATCATCCCCGACGGGCTGCCGCCGCCGACGAGGCCGCCGCCTTCCGAGCGCTGCATCAGGATCACCGCCACCATGGCAAGCGCGACCAGGGTCTGGACGATGAGGAGGAAGGTGAACAGGCCCATGAGCAATGCGGCTTTCGTCGATTTTTCGGAAGTGGCTGGGGACTTAGGGGATCGCAGGCCCGCGATCAATGGTGCGGTGCGGGAGCGCGCCCAAGAAGCCCGGCTTCAGCTTGAGGCGGCGGCCTGGACGATCGGTACGAAGTCCCTGGCGGTGAGGCTCGCCCCGCCGACGAGGGCGCCGTCGACGTCGGCGACCGCGAAGAGCTCGGCGGCATTGTCGGCCTTGACCGAGCCGCCGTAGAGGATGCGGATGCGGCCGCCGCGCTCGCCGAAGCGGGCGGCAAGGGCCGCGCGGATGGCGGCGTGCATCTCGGCCACGTCGGCCGCGGATGCGACCTTGCCGGTGCCGATCGCCCAGACAGGCTCGTAAGCGACGACCAGCTCGCCCCCGCCGGCGGCCGCGCCGGCATCATCGGGAAGCGAACCGGCGAGCTGGGCGGTGACGATTTCGACATGCTCGCCAGCGCTGCGCTGGGCCTCGCTCTCGCCGACGCAGACGATCGCGGTGAGCCCGTCCGCGAGCGCGGCCTGGGCCTTGGCCCGGACAATCGCGTCCGTCTCTCCCTGCTCGGCGCGTCGTTCGGAATGACCGACGATCGCCAGCTTCGCACCCGCTTCCTTCAGCATGGCGACGGAGACGCAGCCGGTATGGGCGCCGCCTGGCCGGTGGTGGCAGTCCTGCGCGCCGACGGCGAGGCCGTTCGAGCGGGTGACGGCGGCAGCGATCAGGGTGAAGGGCGGGCAGATGGCGACGTCGGCGCCGGATGCGTCGCGGGCGGCATCGGCGATCGCAGCGAGCTCGCCCAAAGCGGCGAGGCTGCCGTTCATCTTCCAATTGCCGACGATAAGCTTGCGGCGCAGGTGCACGGGATCCGATCCTTCTTCAAGGGGAACGCGCCGGCGCTAGCAGGCGCGGCCGGGCGCGCCAAGATCGCCGGTTGCGGGGCCGGGCCGCCTTTCCTATGGTCCGCCGCCGTCGGGGGCCCGCCCTCCCCTCGCCCGATCCTCGCCAAGCAAGAGTTCGCAGATGCTCAAGACTTTCCGCAGCAAGCTCACCTCGTGGCTGATGCTCGGCTTCCTCGCCCTTGCCGTGGTCGCCATCGTCATCACCGGCTTCGGCACGGACGGCATGGGCGGGCTGCCGGGCGGCGGCGCGGCCGCGCGCGGCGGCGAAACGCTCGCCGAAATCGGCGACGAGGAGATCAAGTCGAGCGAGCTCGAGGAGCTGATCCGGCGGCGGCTGCGCGACATGCAGCGCGAAAATCCCGAGATCGGGATCGCCCAGCTGCTCAGCGCGGGCGTCTACGAATCGCTGCTCAACCAGCTCGTCGTCCGGCGGGCCCTGTGGGCGTTCGGCAACGACAACGGCGTCGTCGTCTCGGATGCGATGATCGACCGGATGATCGTGGCGGTGCCGACCTTCCACAATCTCGCCGGCCAGTTCGACAACGAGATCTTCCGCAACTGGCTGCAGCAGGCGGGGATCAGCGAGCAGCAGGTCCGCCGCGAGATCGCCTACGACCTGATGGAGCGCCAGCTCCAGGTGCCGATCGGGCTCAACGTCTCCCCGCCCGAATCGGTGGTCAATCAATATGGCTCGCTGATGCTCGAGCGGAGGCGCGGCCTCGTCGCCGAAGTGCCGATCTCGGCGCTCGCCGAAGGCATCGCCCCCAGCGATGCGCAAATCTCCGCTTTCTATGCGCGCAACCGGGCGCGCTACACCGTGCCGGAGCGCCGGGTGCTGCGCTATGCCCTGCTCAGCCGCGAGCAGGTGGCGGCGAACGCGCGTGCGACCGACGAGGAGATCGCGGCCTATTACCGGCAGAACCAGGCCCGCTACGCCGGGACCGAGACCCGCAACCTCCAGCAGATCGTGCTGCCGGACGAGGCCCAGGCGCGCACCTTCGCCTCGCGCGCGGGCGGCGGCGCCAATTTCGTCCAGGCCGCGCAGCAGGCCGGACGCAGCGCGGCCGACGTCACGCTCGGCGCCCAGAACCGCCAGCAATTCACCGACATCTCCAGCCAACAGGTCGCGAACGCCGTCTTCTCGGCCGCGCGGGGTGCGATGGTGGGGCCCATGCGCTCGCCGCTCGGCTGGCATGTCGTGCGCGTCGAGAGCATCAGCCCGGCGGTCGCGCGCCCGATCGAGGCGGTGCGCGGCGAGATCGCAGCCGAGATCGAAGGCCGCAAGGTGCAGGAGGGGCTCGCAACCGCGATCGCCCGGATCGAGGATCGGATCGCCGAGGGCCTGAGCTTCGAGGAGGTGGCCCGCGCCGAGCGGCTCGCCATCGTCGAGACGCCGCCGCTCACCGCGGCCGGCGCGGCGCCCGGGGTGCAGTGGCAGGCGCCTGCCGAAGTCCCGGTTCTGGTGCGCGGCGCCTTCCAGGTCGACCCCGAGGACACCGAGCCGACAGTGGAGACGCTGGCGCCGAACCAGCGCTATGCCCTCCTCTCGGTCGCGCGGGTGGTCCCCGCCGCGGTGCCGCCGCTCGCGGAGATTCAGGGGCGGGTGCGCGCCGACGTGGTGCGCCAGCAGGCGACGCAGCGCGCCCGCGCGCTCGCCGACCGGCTCGTCGCCCGGATCAACGGCGGCGTGCCGGCCGCGCGCGCTTTCGCCGAAGCCGGCGTGCGCCTGCCCGCACCCGAGCCGGTTGCGGTGCGGCGCCTCGACATCGCCCGCCGCGGCGGCCAGGTCGCCGCTCCGATCGCCGCCTTGCTCGCCGTACCCCAGGGCCGCGCCCGCGCCGTACCGGGGCCGAACGGGGTCTATGTCGTCGCGGTGCTCGAGCGCATCCCGGGCCGCGCGACCTGCCCGGCCGGCCAGCAGGCGACCGGACCCCAGGCGAGCGAAGGCTGCCAGGCCATCGAGGGCGCGCGGGGCGATTTGGGACGCGGGCTCGGCCCAGAGCTCAGCGAGCAGTTCGCGCGCGCCGCCCAGAATGCGGTCGAGGTCCGCCGCGACGACGCCGCGATCCGCCGCGCCCGTCAGCAGCTCCAGAACAATCCCTGACGGGCGCGTGCGCGAAGGCCGTGACGGCGCGCCGCATCCTCGTCCTCGACAATTACGACAGTTTCACCTGGAACCTGGTCCACTATCTCGCCGCCCTCGGCGCCGAGGTCCTCGTCGAGCGCAACGATGCCCTCTCGACCGAAGGCGCCCTCGCCAGCGGTGCCGACGCCATCCTCATCTCGCCCGGGCCGGGAACGCCGTACGATGCCGGGATCTCGCTCGACCTCGTCGCGGCCTGCGCGGAGACGAGGCGGCCGCTGCTCGGCGTCTGCCTCGGCCATCAGGCGATCGGCCAGGCCTTCGGCGGCCGGATCGAGCGCGCGCCGGTCCTGATGCACGGCAAGACCTCGGCGATCGCGCATGACGGCAGCGGCCTGTTCGCCGGCCTGCCCTCCCCGCTTACCGCCACCCGCTACCATTCCCTGACCCTTGCGGTCGAAGCGCTGCCCGGCTGCCTCCTCGTCACCGCCACGGCGGCGGACGGCACCATCCAGGGGCTTCGCCACCGCGAGCTGCCGATCCACGGCGTCCAGTTCCATCCCGAAAGCGTAGCCAGCGAACGGGGGCACGATTTGCTCGCCAATTTCCTGGCGATGGTGGAAGCGTGAGGGAAAAGGCGGACTGGAACCGCCAGCCGCGACCCCTGACCGGCGGCATGGGCCGGTCGTCCGGTTCCTAGCGCGGCACCGGCGTCTGGGGGGCCTGGTAGAGCTCGTGACAGGCGTTGCAGGTCTGGCGCGTGACGTCGAACTGGGCGGCGAAGGCGGCGCGGTCGCCGCCGCGGGCGGTCTCGGCGAGGCGCTCGGCGGCGTCGGCATAGGCGGCGGCCTTGGCCTCGAAGTCGGCGCGGTTGGCGAAGATTTCCGGGCGCGCGCGGGTCGGCGTCACGCCTCGCGTCGAATCGGGAAACATGGTCGGGAGCGCCCGGGCCCAGCGGGCGACGCCGCGGGCGGCGAAGGCCTGACCCGTCACGTCGCGGCCCTGATCGATCGCGGCCTTCATATTGCCCATGGCGGCCGCGGAGAGATGAAAGGCGGCCTGGCGCGCGGCGACGATCTGCTGCGGCGTCTGCCGGCCGGCCGCCGCGTCCGCGCCTCCCTGATTCTCCACCGCGACACAGCCTGCCAGCGCAAGAGCAGCGGCGAGCTGGAGCGAATTCTTCATCGGCGAGACCTCCCTTATCTGCACTCGTTGTCGCACAGTCGTCCCGGATTCAACGACTCCCATTCGCGGGCTGTAACGTCCGCTTGACACGTTCCGCCGCGTTTCCTACACGTTCCCCGTCCGTTCCATAGGGGGATCCCCGCGATGTTGACTCGCAAGCAACATGAGCTCCTGACCTACATCAACGAGCGTCTCGCCGAATCCGGCGTGTCGCCCTCGTTCGAGGAGATGAAGGAGGCGCTCGATCTCAAATCGAAGAGCGGCGTCCACCGCCTGATCTCCGCGCTCGAGGAGCGCGGCTTCATCCGCCGCCTCCCCAACCGCGCCCGCGCGCTCGAGATCACCAAGATGCCCGACACCAAGGGGACGGGTCTCGGCGCGGGGCCGGCGACGCCGCGCGCCGCCAATTCCAACGACGTGATCGAGATCCCGCTGCACGGCCGCATCGCCGCCGGTACGCCGATCGAGGCGCTGCAGGGAACCGACAGCCTGCCTGTCCCCGCCGCCTTGCTCGGGCCCGGGGAGCATTATGCGCTGCAGGTCGCCGGCGATTCGATGGTCGAGGAAGGCATTCTCGACGGCGATTACGCGCTCATCCGCAAGGCCGACAGCGCCCGCGACGGCGAGATCGTCGTCGCCCTGGTCGACAATGAGGAAGCGACTTTGAAGACCTTCCGGCGCGAAGGATCGATGGTCCGCCTCGACCCGGCCAACCGCCGCTACGATTCCCAGCGCTACCGCCCCGAGCAGGTCCAGGTCCAGGGCCGGCTCGCCGGCCTGCTGCGCAGATATTGAGAGGTCCCAGGCCGATGCTTCTCCCAGCTTTCCCCAATCGAGGGGCAAGGACCCCCGCCGAGCCTCGCTTATGCCGCGATTGAACTATGTCGAACTGCCGGTCTCCGACACCGGCGCCGCCCGCGCCTTTTACGAGGCGGCGTTCGGCTGGACGATGACCGCCTTCGGCCCCACTTACGCCGCCACCACTTCGGGCGACACCGACCTGGGCCTCCAGGGCGATCCCGACGAGGCGACGAAGGCGGCGCTGGCCGTCATCGAGGTGGAGAATCTCGAGGCCAGCCTCGATGCGGTCCAGGCTGCGGGCGGGCGTATCGTCCGCCCGATCTTCGCCTTTCCCGGCGGCCGCCGTTTCCATTTCCTCGACCCGAGCGGCAACGAGCTGGCGGCAGTCGCGAGCGATCCTCATTAGGAGATTTGTTCGATCCACCCGGCGAGGTCGGCGATGGTGGCGAGCTCCTTGAAACGCGGATGTCCGTCCGGCGCCTCGGCCGCCTCGTGCGACCAGACCAGCTCGAAGGGGATGAGCGCCGCCCAGGCGCCCGCCTCGAGCGCGGGCAGGATGTCCGAGCGCACCGAATTACCGGCCATCACCGCCTCGCCGGGATCGGCGCCGTAGCGCTGGAAGATCTCGACATAGGTCTCGGGCTTCTTCTGGCTGACGATCTCGACTCCGGTGAACCACGCGCCGAAGCCGGAGGCGGCGAGCTTCGCCTCCTGGTGGTGCAGGTCGCCTTTGGTGACGAGGACCAGGGGCGCGCAGCGCGAAAGGGCGGGAAGCGCTTCGTTGACGCCGGGAAGCGGTTCGATCGGATGGGCGAGCATCTCGCGCCCGAGGCGCAGGATCGCGCGCACGCTGGCGGGCTCGAGCGCGTCGCCGGCGACCTGTGCCGCCGTCTCCAGCATCGAGAGGATGAAGCCCTTGGCGCCATAGCCGTAGGCGATGAGGTTGCGGTGCTCGATCTCGTCGAGAAGGCGCTGGAGGTCGTCGGCCTCCGAAAAATCGGCGAGCAAGGCGGCAAAACGGCCGAACGTCGCCCGAAAGAAGCTTTCATTGTGCCAGAGCGTGTCGTCGGCATCGAGGCAGATGAGGCGGATCGGCATGGCAGGCTGCGCTTGCCCCCGAGCGGCGGCTGGAGCAAGCGCCGCGATTCGCTTGCCGGAGGTTCAAGTCCCGATAGGCTGGGATCATGAACCGCCGGGTATTCGTGAGCGTCTGCACCGGACTGCCCTTCCTCGCGTGCACCTTCGTGCCTTTTACCCTCTTCGGCCTGCTCTACGGCCAGTGGGGAACGAACCTTTTTTGGGGCCCGGTCTTCGGGTTCGGATGGTGGGCGGCGCAGACAATCGGAGGGCCGGAGAACTTTCGTGCCGCGGCTGCCTTCGGGATATTCGTCTGGGTGCCCATCGTGCTCGGCGGACTGTTCGTACTGAGCCATTGGGTCTTTCGCACAGGCAGCGACGGTGCTCGAAGGCTGTCCATCATGCTGCTCCTTGCTTCGTGCCTGCCTGTCGTGTCCGCAGATACGGCATTGGGTCTCTATGCGAACGCACGCGTCCCGCCAGACTTCAACACTCTGGTGGCGTCCTGGTAAGGCCTCGCTTCGGAGCCAAAGCGAACGCTCGGCGCAAACTTTACTTTCAAGCCGACCCACTACCCGCGGCCGCGCTGCCTTGCCAGCCGACATGGGCCCCGTTACGCTCGTATTTCTTCTGTTTTTTCCGGGGGCGGACATGGATTTACGGCGTAAGCTCAACCGGCGGTCTTTCCTCGGACGAGTCGCCGGCGGCGTCGTCGTCGGAGGCGGCGCGCTGGGAACGCTCGGCGGGTGCACGACGCTCGCCAATACCGATTCCGACTCCGGGCGCTGGGCCGACCCGGTCGGCCGTGGCCGCGGCAGCGCGCGCTACCGCACCGGCGTCACCGATGCCGACCAGGGCCGCGGCGCCGATCCGCCCGGGCGCGGGCGTGGCGGATATGGCGGCGGCGTCACCGATGCCGATGCCGGCCCCAGCGCCGATCCGCCCGGACGCGGACGCGGACGCGGAGGCTCGGGCGGGATCAGCGACAGCGACAGCGGGCCCTCAGCCGATCCGGCCGGACGCGGACGAGGCGGCGGAAGCGGCGGCGTCACCGACTCGGATTCGGGCCAATATGCCGATCCTGTCGGGCGCGGGCGCGGCGGACGGGGCGGCGTCACCGATTCGGACACCGGCCAGCACGCCGATCCGGTAGGACGCGGGCGAGGAGGACGCGGACGCGGGCGCCAGCCCAGCGGCATAAGCGATTCGGACAGCGGCCCCGGCGCCGACCCGGCGGGAAATGGCCGCGGCACCTGAACGGAAGCAAATGCCCGGTCAGCGGCCCCGCCGCCACGGATGGCCGCCCACCGACTGGGCAACGGTCTCGACCTGAGCGCGCGCGCCGAGACGGATGGCGAGACCGCCCGTCGCTTCCAGCAATTCGCGATCTGCCTTGAGCCAGAGCGGACGGCAGCTGCGCGGCAGCCGCCGGTCGCTGACGACGATGTCGGCTTGCGCGCAGGCGCGCGCGAAGGCGGCGGCGTCCACGAAGCGGTTCGAGCGAGTGGCGAGGAGCCGCCAGAGCCGGCCGCCGCGCCGCAGATGGACCGCGCACAGATCCGCGCTGCAGGCGGCCTCGCGCAATTGCTCGACTTCATAGAATTCGGCTTCCGCGCCGCTATTCTCGGAAAGCAGCGAGCGGACATAGTCGCCGGCGCGGCCGCGAAGGATGGCGAGATCGCCGCTTTCCCGCCGCAGCGCGAGATGGCGGCCGTCCCCGGTTACCAGCAAATCGGGCGCCGGCGTAGCGAGCGCGATCGCGGTGCCGAGGGCGAGCGGCGCCAGCCCCCACCGCCGCATCCTGGTTCGCCACAGGCAGATCCACAGGCCGCCGGCGACGATCAGCGCGAAGGCGCCGGTCGGCATGGTCGGCAGCATCGCCACTGCGCCGGGCGCGCTCGCGGCGACGTGAGCGAGCGCGAGGAGAAGCGAGAGGGCCTGCCCCGCCAGCCACCAGAACGGAGCGCCGAGGCCGGCGAGATCGGCCAGCAATGCGAGGGCCTCCAGCGGCATGATGACGAAGGTGGTGAGCGGAATGCCGAGGATGTTGGCGAGCGCTCCGTAGAGACCGGCGCGGTGGAAATGGAACAAAGCGATCGGGGTCAGGGCCAGCTCGACGGCGAGGCCGGTGAGGACGAGACCCAGGAAGAAGCGCCCGACGAGCGCGTACCAGGGCTCGTCGCGGCGCGAGAGGAGCGCCTGGATGCGGGGATGCTCGTGCAGCGCGACGATCGCCATGATCGCGGCGAAGCTGAGCTGGAAGCTCGGCCCCGGCAGGGTCTCGGGCCAGAGAACGAGGACGGCGAGCGCGCCGACCGCGAGCAGCCTCAGGGTCAGCGCCTCGCGGCCCAAAGCGAGGCCGAGCAGGACGAGCAGAGCAGCGATGCAGGCGCGCACCGTTGGCACTTCGGCGCCGGTCAGGAGGGTGTAGGCGACGCCGGCGAGCGCGCCGGCGGCGGCGGCGACGAGGATGAGGCGGCCGCGAAGGGCCAGCGCCGGGCTCAAAGCGAGCAGCTTGAGCGTCAGCAGCATGACCGCGCCGACGACGGCGGTGAGGTGGAGGCCGCTGACCGACAGGAGGTGGGCGAGGCCCGAGCGGCGCATCGCCTCGGCATCCGCCTCGGGAATGCCGCCCTGGTCCCCGGTCGCGAGCGCGGCGGCGATGCCGCCCTCTGCGCCGGGGAGACGTTCGCGGACATGATCGGCGAGACGCTGCCGCAAGGTGGCCAGTCGCGCCCGCCAGCTCTGCGACGAAGGCGGCGCGACCAGGGCGATGTCGAGCGTGCGGCCGGTGGCGCCGATGCGCTGGAACCAGGCGGCGCGCGCGAAATCGTAGGCGCCCGGCACGGGGGCGGGCGCAGGCGGCATCAGCCAGGCGCGAAGCCGGACGCGCGCGCCGGGCCGGAGGGCGGCGTCGGCATCCTTCTCGTCGACATTGACTCGCACCTGCGGCGGCAGCGCGCCTCCGGAGGTCTTCAGGACGAGGCGAACCGCTTCGCGCGCGGGGAGACGCTGGAGGGTTTCGATCTCCGCCTCGAAAACGGCAAGCTGCGGTCGCTCGAGCCGCGGCGCCGCCACGCGCTCGGCCTTCCACCAGATATTGGCGCAGCCGAGCGCGGCAGCGAGACAGAATATGGCCAGCGCCCTTCCCCAGCGCGTCCCGCCGGCGGCCGCCGCGAAGCCCAACGCCCCGGCGACGGAAAGACAGAGGAAGGCCGTCCAGGACGCGTCGCCGCCGAGCCCGAACCACGCCGATATGCCCGCAATCAGCCCGACCGGCAGCCAGAGCGGAAGCTGATCGCGCTCCTTGTCGGCGATCGCCTCGATGCGAGCGGACAAAGGGTGCAGGCGCGCGCGCGGCACTGCGGCCGCCTGGGCGGCCGACGCCGGGATCGCAAGGGCGCCCGCCTCGTTCGCCATGTCCGCATCCTTCGACAACGATGCCGGCTGCGCAAGATTCGACCCATTTCTGCGTGATCGAGGGCCTAGGGCGCCAGGTCCACGAAGTCCCAATCCGGCATCGCGCTTTCCCGCAGCAAGGTACGGTGGCACTGCTTGGGGTCGCGCTCGAAGCAGAGCAGAGCGGAGGCCTTTTCACGCGCCAGCTCGATCATCTGCGCCGCCTGGACCACCGCCTCCGGAGTCTCGAGATGCGCCGAATAGACCTGCACGAACCGGTCGACCTCGCCCTTGCGCGTCGCCTCTCGCCCTTCCGGCGGCGTCCCGAGCGCCTTCAGGTGAACGTAGCCGATGCCCGCCTCGTCCAGTCCCGCGGCGAGCGCGTTCTTCGAGAAGCCGGGCTTGCGCGACAAGGGCACGGCGCGCACGTCGATCACGCGCTCGACGCCGGCCGCCTGCAGCGCGCCGACGAGCTCCGCCTGCGTCGAGCCTTGGTAGCCGATGGTGAAGATCCGCATCTTTTCTGGATAGCAGGCCCGCCCGTGGTTATCGAGCCGACATGGCTCATGCAGTGCATATCGTCGGCGGCGGGCTCGCCGGATCGGAAGCCGCCTGGCAACTCGCGAAGGCAGGCGTGCGCGTGCGGCTCTCCGAGATGCGCGGCTCCGGGGAGACGACGCCGGCGCACCAGAGCGACGCGCTCGCCGAGCTGGTCTGCTCGAACAGCTTCCGCTCCGACGACGCCGAAAGGAACGCGGTCGGCCTGCTCCACTCCGAAATGCGCGCGCTCGGCTCCCTGATCATGTCCGCCGCCGACCGCCATAAGGTGCCCGCCGGATCGGCGCTCGCGGTGGACCGCGACGGCTTCGCTGCCGAGGTGAGCGAGCGGCTCGCGGCACATCCCAATGTCGAAGTCGTGCGGGAGCGGGTCGACGCCCTTCCCGCCTCCGGCACGACCATCGTCGCCACCGGCCCGCTCACGGCGGCGCTCCTCGCCGAATCGATCGGCGCCGCGACCGGCGCCGACGCCCTCGCCTTCTTCGACGCGATCGCGCCGATCGTCCATCGCGAGACGATCGACATGGACGTCTGCTGGATGGCGTCGCGCTGGGACAAAGGGGAGACCAAGGACTATATCAACTGCCCGATGAATCGGGAGCAGTACCTCGCCTTTCACCAGGGTCTGCTGGACGGCGAGAAGACCGAGTTCAAGGAATGGGAGAAGGACACGCCCTATTTCGAGGGCTGCATGCCGATCGAGGTGGCGGCCGCACGCGGCGTCGATACGCTGCGCTATGGGCCGATGAAGCCGGTCGGCCTCGACGATCCGAAAACGGGGCGCTGGCCCTATGCCGTCGTGCAGCTGCGCCAGGACAATGCGCTGGGCACGCTATGGAACATGGTCGGCTTCCAAACCAAGCTCAAGCATGGTGAGCAGGTGCGGCTGTTCCGCACCATTCCCGGGCTTGAAAAGGCCGAATTCGCGAGGCTCGGCGGACTTCACCGGAATACCTTCCTCAATGCGCCGCAGCTGCTCGACCCCACCCTGCGCCTGAAAAAGGCGCCGCACATCCGCTTCGCGGGCCAGATCACCGGCTGCGAAGGCTATGTGGAATCGGCGGCGGTCGGTTTGCTCGCGGGCCGCTTCGCCGCTGCCGAGCTGCGCGGCGAGACGCTCGCCCCGCCGCCGCTCGAAACGGCGCTCGGCGCCCTGCTCGGACACATTACCGGCGGCGCGGACGCCGCGGCCTATCAGCCGATGAACGTCAATTTCGGCCTCTTCCCACCCATTGAGGGGCGGTCGAAGAAAGCGGACAGGAAGCTGCTTTATACTTCCCGTGCGAGGGAAGCGCTGGCGGGATGGATCGGTACAGTTCCTCCCCATGATGAAATGATGGGGAGGGGGACCATCCTAAGCGTGGTGGAGGGTTAGAAGTCTCGGGTTTCAAGGGTTTCGCGAGGACTCACACTCTGCGCCGGCCACCTCCTCCAGCCAATTCCGGCTGGCTCCCCTCCCCAGGCTGCGGCTGGGGAACTTGGCTAGCAATTGCAGCTCTTGTTCTTCGGCCGGGCGCGCGGCCTCGGGGCGGTGGTGGCATATTCCTGGCGGTTGAGGGCGCCGTCGCGATTGCCGTCGGCGCGGCCGAACTTCTCGATGCTCTTGGCCGCCCATTCCTCGAACGACAGCGAGCCGTTACGGTTGGTGTCGAGCCGGGCATAGGCTTTCTGGCGCGGCTGGAGCAGCTCCTCGCGCGTGATGCGTCCGTCGTTGTTGCGGTCGGCGCGGTCGAAGCGGCGCTCCTCCTTGCTCTTCGAGGAAGCTTCGGGGGGACGGCGGGGGCGGCCTGCCGCGCCGGCGGGTCCGTCCTCCCCTTCTTCCGCTTCCTCGGCGTCGGCCGGCGGCTCGGGCACGCTGGTTTCGGGCTGTGCCTGGATGCGCCAGATGAAAAAGCCCGCCATGACCAGCAATAGGGCCGCTCCGGCACCCGCGAGGTAACGAAACATCTCCGTCTCCCGTTCGGCCGCAGTCTAGAAACGGCTCCGAAACGGAGAAAGCTTAGGTTCAAAACGGACTATTTTCCGGTGAGCCGGTGCCTCGCCATGCGCAGCATGCGTCGCGGTGCGCCCAGCGGCTCCCAGCGGACGCGCGACGGCTCGGCGTCGCGGGCGGCGAGCATCGCTAGCATGCCGAGCGAGCGCAGTCGCCGGGGCCAGCGTTCGGATCGAATGGCGCGCGCGGCCGTCAATGCGGCCTCGGCATCGGCGCCATCGGCGCTGTTTCGAGCAAGGTCGACCAGCGCCCATAAGGCCCCGCCGGCCTCCACGTTCGCGCCCGGGAGCGGCTCGCCGAGAAGGTGCGCCGCGTAGCGGAACAAGAGGCCGCCGCGCGCCGAGGCATAGAGGCTGAGGTCGCCTTGGCCGAGCGGCTCCGGGGAGAGCAGGACTGCCCAGCCCGCTTCCATTTCCGCAAGCTGCCCGCCGGTGACGCCGTCCGGGAGCACGAGGCGAGCCACTGCATCCAGCACCGGCTCGGCAGGAGCGCGCTCGCGGTCGAGCTTTTCGAGCGCCTCGCGCCACCAGGCGAGCCGGATGCGGCTGATCAGCGGCTCACGGCCCGTCGCGAGCACCGAGGAAAAGGCCGCGTCGAGGCGCCACAAGGCCTCGACAGCGGGGCGGCTTGCGGCGGGCACATAGGCGAGGGCGAGCGTGCGGTCGGGATCGAGGGGGGTCATGGCGAGTATGTCCTCACCCGGATCGGCAGCAGCTTCGTCAGCGGTAACAGACCTTCCTCGCCGCCTCGACGACGTCGTCGACCTTGATCAAAGCCAGCTTTTCGAGGTTGGCGGCATAGGGCAGCGGGACGTCCTTGTCGGTGACGCGGAGGACCGGCGCGTCGAGGTCGTCGAAGCCCTGCTCCATCGCCACGGCCATAAGCTCCGATGAGATCGAGCAGACGGGCCAGCCTTCCTCGACGCAGACCATGCGATTGGTCCTGGCGAGGCTGGCGAGCACCGTTTCGGTGTCGAGAGGGCGCAGCGTGCGCAGGTCGACGACCTCGGCTTCGATCCCTTCCTCGGCGAGCTTGCCCGCCGCGTCGAGAGCGACGCCGACGCCGATCGAATAGCTGACGAGGGTGACGTCGGTCCCCGGCCGCGCGATCCGCGCCTTGCCGATCGGAAGGACATAATCATCGAGCTTCGGAACGTCGAAGCTCTGGCCGTAGAGCAGTTCGTTCTCGAGGAAGACGACCGGGTCCCCGGAGCGGATCGCGGCCTTCAAGAGGCCCTTTGCGTCCGCCGCGCTGTAGGGGCTGATGACGATCAGGCCGGGGACGTTGGCGTACCAGGGCCCGTAATTCTGGCTGTGCTGGGCGCCGACGCGGCTGGCGGCGCCGTTGGGCCCGCGAAAAACGATCGGGCAGCGCATCTGGCCGCCCGACATGTAGTTGGTCTTGGCGGCCGAGTTGATGATGTGATCGATCGCCTGCATGGCGAAGTTGAAAGTCATGAACTCGATGATCGGCCTGAGGCCGCCCATCGCCGCGCCGGTGCCGACGCCGGCAAAGCCATATTCGGTGATCGGCGTGTCGATGACACGGCGCGGACCGAACTCCTCGAGCAGGCCCTGCGTGACCTTGTACGCGCCCTGATATTCGGCGACCTCCTCGCCCATGACGAAGACGCGCTCGTCTGCGCGCATCTCCTCGGCCATGGCGTCGCGCAGGGCCTCGCGGACGGTCTGGCGGATCGTCTCGGTGCCTTCGGGGACCTCCGCCGGCTCGGGATTGCGCTCGGCCGCCGCGGCGAGCTGGCCGGCGCCGGTCTCGGCGGGCGCCTGCTCGTCCCCCCTCTCCGGCGGCGACGCCTCGGTCTTCTGATCGCTCGGCTTCTCGACCTTCGCGTCAGCGGCCGAGGGTGGGGGGCCGGCCGCGCCCTCACCCTGCGTCGCTTCGCTCCGCTGTCCCTCTCCCCTGGAGGGAGAGGGACTTGCCTCCTCGCCTTCGGCGGCGAGGATGGCGATGACGGTGCCGACCTTCACCTCGTCCGTCCCTTCGGCGACGAGAATCTTCGCGACGGTGCCTTCGTCGATCGATTCGAACTCCATCGTCGCCTTGTCGGTCTCGATCTCTGCGAGGAGGGTGCCGGAGCTGACTTGGTCACCCTCCTTGACCAGCCATTTGGCGAGCGTGCCCTCTTCCATGGTCGGCGAGAGAGCGGGCATCTTCAGCTCGATCGGCATTCTCAACTCCCCGTCACCCCGGCGCAGGCCGGGGCCCAGGAACAGAAGCGCGCGACGGTCACCGCAGCGGGGTCGCTTCGAACCGTCGTGCTCATGGGTCCCGGCCTGCGCCGGGATGACGCAATGAATCGCATTAGTAGGCCTCGACCAGAACGTCGGTGTAGAGCTCGTCGGCACCGGGCTCGGGCGACTGCTCGGCGAAGTCCGCGGCTTCGACGACGATGCGCTTGATCTCCGTGTCGATCGCCTTGACGTCGGCCTCGGACACGCCGGCCTCGGCAAGCTCGCGCTTCACCGCCTCGATCGGGTCGGACTTGTCGCGGACCGACTGCACCTCCTCGCGCGAGCGGTACTTGGCCGGGTCCGACATGGAATGGCCGCGATAGCGGTAGGTCTTCATCTCGAGGATGACCGGGCCCTTGCCGCCGCGCACCCATTCGAGCGCGACCTCGGCGGCGCCGCGGCAGGCAAGCACGTCCATGCCGTCGACCTGGATGCCGGGAATGCGGAAGCTCTCGCCGCGCTTGTAGAGCTGATCCTCGGCCGACGAGCGGTTGACGCTGGTGCCCATCGCATATTGGTTGTTCTCGATCACGTAGATGATCGGCAGGCCCCAGAGCTGGGCCATGTTGAAGCTCTCGTAGACCTGGCCCTGATTGGCGGCGCCATCGCCGAAATAAGCGAGGCAAACACCGCCGTCGCCTTCATATTTGTGCTTGAAGGCGAGGCCGGTGCCGAGGCTGACCTGGGCGCCGACGATGCCGTGACCGCCGTAGAAGCGATGCTCGACGCTGAACATGTGCATCGAGCCGCCCTTGCCTCTGGAAATGCCGGCGGCGCGCCCCGTCAGCTCCGCCATGATGACCCGCGGATCGATGCCGTAGGCGAGCATGTGGCCATGGTCGCGGTAGCCGGTGATGACGCTGTCATGCCCCGGCTTCATCGCCGACTGGAGGCCGACCGCAACTGCCTCCTGGCCGATATAGAGGTGGCAGAAGCCGCCGATCAGGCCGAGCCCGTAGAGCTGGCCGGCGCGCTCCTCGAAACGGCGGATGAGGAGCATCTGGCGATAGAATTCGAGCAGTTCGTCGCGGCTCGCTGCGTAGCGGCCAGGCAAAGGGGGTTTCTCGCGATTGGAGGTCGGAGGGGAAGCGTCCGCCCGGGCGGATGCGCGTTTCGGCGATGCTGCCCTTGCCACGGCCTGTCTGCGTCCTTCCCGTTCGCGAATTGGGCGGTTCTATGGCGGCAAATGCGGGCCCGCGCAACTTGTGCCCGGGCCGATCGCGGCGGCAGGTTCGGCGGGCCGAACTCAGCGGTCGGTGCGGATCACGACTTCGTCGGGGCGCACATAGCCGAGGTCGCGGCGGACCAGCTCCTCGGCGAGGTCGGGATCGGTATTGTCGGGATCGAGCAATTGGGTGCGCTGGGCAAGCTGCGCCTTTTCCTGCTCGAGCCGGGCGAGGACGTCGCCGCGCTCGGCCTTCTGACGGCGATAGTCGCCCCAGGAGAGGACGCCATTGTCGCCGACGACGGCGTAGCCGGCGAAGTTCGCGATGATGAGAAAGGCGACCGCCGGAAGCGCCGCCCGCCTGATCAGTGAAATCGGATTCCGAACCCCCGCCATCGATTGTGACAGAATCAGGAAAAGCGCGGGGAATCAAGGTCTCATCGGCGGAAGGAGTCGGATTGTCGGCGAAATGCCGTCCTTTCGGGCTCGATTGGGTAGGGCGCCGCCCGCGTGACCGCGATCTTGTTGGGCGCCAGCCGGGGATTGTGCTCGGAATACATTTGAATGCAGAGATAGGGACGGGTCGGATCCGCGGTCGCGTCGGCGTCGCTGATCGGCCAGAGGCCGGTGCAATCGGCCGTCCGGCAATAGCAGGCGTGCCAACCGTAGGAGGGGCTCTCCGATGCGGCGTCCTGCGGCCGTCTTGTCCGGAAAAAGGCGCTCTGCAGGGAGGTCGAACCTGGCCTCAGCACCGACAGAGGCGACCCTCCATCGCCGATCAAGAATGCCCTGCGCGCCGCAAGACGGCGCCGGTCGAGCGGCCGTCCGACTTCGTTCGAAAAGCTGACCAGTTGGTTCAAGGCTTGCTCGTCCCTGGCCGCGACGGCGGCGACGAAGCGAGCGGCGAGGCCGCGCACCTCAGGCGGCGCCGGGCCAACTTCGCTTTCGGTCTGGAGATCTCCGAAGCGGAGGCGGGCCTCGTCGCCGACCTGTCGTACAAAGTCGGCCGGCGCGCCCGGGCGGAAGATCGCCGGCCGCAGCACCAGCCCGTACCGATAGTGGCAAAAGCCCGTCATCATGATGAAGCCGCCCGGCGTTTCCGCTTCCGCCCGTTCCTGGTCGGTCTCACAATCGTGCACGATGCCGACGACGCTGCCGCGCCGCATCGGGCCGCGAAAGCCGTAGCGACGCCACGGATAGAGACCGAGCCACCCATCGTTTCGTCGGTCGGCGTAGTCGCTCGCTACATAGCTGTAATAGCCGGCCACATCCGCATAGAAGCGGTTGTACGAAACATAGCCTTCGATGCGGACGCATCTGTCCAGCCAACGAGCGGGCTCTTCCGCCATTTGCCGCACATCGGCCGGAACAGCAGTGTCGAAGGTGCAGCCCGGTCCGGCGGCGGGACCGACCTGAGCCGCGGCGAGAGCGAGGAAAGGCTCGATCACCCGCTCAGTCTAGCGAACACGCCTCTCCCGGCATAGCGCGCGCTCGTTCCCAGCTCCTCCTCGATGCGGATGAGCTGATTGTACTTGGCGAGGCGGTCGGTGCGCGCCAGCGAGCCGGTCTTGATCTGCCCGCAATTGGTCGCGACGGCGAGGTCGGCGATGGTCGTGTCCTCCGTCTCGCCGGAGCGGTGCGACATGACGCTGGTGTAGCGGGCGCGGTGGGCGGTCTCGACCGCTTCCAGCGTCTCGGTCAGGGTCCCGATCTGGTTGACCTTGATCAGGATCGAATTGGCGATGCCGCGCTCGATGCCGCTGACCAGGCGCTTGGGATTGGTGACGAAGAGATCGTCGCCCACCAGCTGGACGCGGTCGCCGAGCCTGTCGGTGAGCAGCTTCCAGCCCTCCCAATCGTCCTCGGCCATGCCGTCCTCGATCGAGCGGATCGGATAGGCGCCGGCGAGCTCGGCGAGGAACTCGACCATCTCGTCCGGGGCGAAGCGCCTCCCCTCGCCTTCCATATCGTAGGCGCCGTCAGCGAAATATTCGGTCGCCGCGCAGTCGAGGGCGAGGACGACGTCGTCGCCGGGTTTGTAGCCCGCCTCCTCGACCGACTTCATGATGAAATCGAGCGCGTCGCGGGTCGAGGCGAGGTTGGGCGCGAATCCGCCTTCGTCGCCGACCGCGGTCGAGAGGCCCGCGTCGGACAGGCGTTTCTTGAGCGTGTGGAAGATCTCCGATCCGCAGCGCACCGCTTCGCACAGGCTGTCGGCGCCGACCGGCATGACCATGAACTCCTGGAAGTCGATCGGATTGTCGGCATGCTGGCCGCCGTTCAATATGTTCATCATCGGCACCGGCAGGAGATGCGCCGAGATGCCGCCGACGTAGCGGTAGAGAGGCAGGCCGCGCGCGTCGGCCGCCGCCTTGGCGATAGCCAGGCTGACGCCGAGGATGGCGTTGGCGCCGAGGCGGTGCTTGTTCGCCGTCCCGTCGAGGTCGATGAGCAGGCCGTCGATCTCCGACTGGTCCTCGGCGTCGAGGCCGACGACAAGCTCGCTGATCTCGCCGCGAACCGCATCGACCGCCTGGGTGACTCCCTTGCCGAGCCAGCGGCCCTTGTCGCCGTCCCTCTTCTCGACCGCCTCGTGGGCGCCCGTGGAAGCGCCCGAGGGCACGGCGGCCCGACCCGACGACCCGTCCTCGAGCAGGATCTCGACCTCGACCGTGGGATTGCCCCGGCTATCCAGGATCTGGCGGGCATGGACATCGATAATGGCGGTCATCTTGTTACGGCCTCGTCATGAACTATCTCGGGAGATGCGTGGGCGGCTTATCGGCCCGGCCGGGGAGACGCAACTTTCCCGGATCGCCGGAACGCAAGGCCCCGCGCGAGTGTTGAATGGCCGCCAAACCCATCCCTGTTCAGCTTACGGAGACTCGACATGCCCCCTCGCGAACAAACCCTTCCCGAAGGCACCGACAAAGTCGTTGCCGGCGCATCCAAGACCGACACCGCGGCGAGCTCCGGCGGCGGCAATTCCGGCGGCGGCGCCAGCGCCGCGCGCACCGGGTCGGGCGGCGGCTTCGTCGCGTCTGGCGGCGGCAACGACACTGGCGGCGGCACCGACAAGATCGTCAGCCAGGTCCGCGACCAGGTCAATTCGCTGCGCGAACAGGCGACCGGCAAGGCGCGCGAATATGCGGAAGGCGGCAAGGACCGCACCACCCAGCTGCTCGACGACATCGCCGAGATCATTCACGACGCGGCGCGTTCGATCGACGACCGGCTCGGCGACCAATATGGCGAATATGCCCATAAGGCCGGCGACGCGGTTCAGGGCCTGGCCGGCAGCTTGCGCGGCAAGAGCCTCGAAGATCTGCTCGACGGGACCCGCACGGTCGTCCGCAAGAGCCCGGCGGTCACGGTCGGCACGGCGGCTCTCCTCGGCTTCGTGCTCGTGCGCCTGGTGAAGAGCGGCCTCGACAGCGACGGCGGGGTCACTGGCAGCAATCGCTCCGGCGGCAATCGTTCGAGCGGCAAGACGGGCAGCGGGGCCTGAGGCTTGGACGCTCCGGTCGGCAACCCCCAGGAAGAGTCCATCGCGGACCTCGTCGGCAAGTTGATCGACGAGGGCCGCGAGGTCGCGCGCAGCGAGGTCGCACTCTACAAGCAGATTGCGCTAAGGCGTTCGGCCAAGGCGAAGGGCGGGCTGGTTCAGCTCGTCGCAGCCGGAATCCTGGCCTGGTTCGCCGGTCTGGCCTTGACCTTCGGCCTCGTCCTCGCCCTCGCCACCCTGATCGGACCGCTCGCATCGGGCCTCATCCTGGCGGCGGTGATGGGCACGGGCGCCTATGTCTTGCTCCGCAAGGGCCTCAAGGGCCTTAGCGCGCTGTCGGGCGACGAGGAGGAGCGCGTGGCGCTCGCCCGCGGCGAGGCGGTGCCATGAACGGCGAGGCGATCGAACAGGCCAAGCGCGAGGCCGAGGCCGCGCGGCGGCGGCTCGATTCCACCTTGGTGGCGCTGCAGCAGCGGCTCCACCCCAAATCGCTCGCCACCGAGGCGTGGGACGGGGTCAAGGAAAAGAGCAACGATCTCGCCGAAGGGGCGCTCGGTGCCGTCAGGCAGCGTCCGGGAGCGGCTTCGCTGGCGATCGGCGCGGCCGTCCTGTTCCTCGCCCGCAAGCCGCTCGGCCGCGCGGTCGGCAAGGCCTTCTCCAGGGCGGAAGAGGATGACGGGCGGATCGTCACCCGGATCGAGACAGACAATGAAAACTACAATGCGGCGGCGCCGACCATCGCGGCCCCGCCCGGTAAAGGAGTGAATTGAAATGAGCGATACCAGAACCGAAACCACCGGAACCGGCGCCAGCGGAACGACGGGCGCGGGCAGCGGCACCGGCGGCGGCGGCAATAGCGGCCGCAGCCGCGAAAAGAGCCGCGCGGCCGAGGCCTATGAATCGACCCGGGCCAAGACCGGCGCGGCTTATGCCGGCGTCCGCGAGCGCGCGGCGCGGGTCGGCGAGAGCGCCGGTGAGCAGATCGCCGCCAATCCGATGGCCGCGATGGCCGGCGGCTTGGCCCTGGGCGCGCTGCTCGGAGCGCTCTTGCCGCGCTCGGACCGGGAGACGCAGCTCCTAGGCGGCGTCGGCGGCCGCATCAACGATGCCGCCCGCGACGCGGCGCGCACCGCCGCCGAAGCCGGCCGCCAGCAGGTCGAGGAGATCAGCGAGACGGCCGCGACCAAAGTCGGCGAAGCAGTGATCGGCGCGGTCACCAGCGCAGCCGGCGGCGGCGGCGCCAGCGACGGCGGCGGCAAGAGCTGACGCCGGCGCCGCGGAACCTCATCCGGATTTACCCGCTTCCTCGCACCACGGGGCGGCGATAGAAGGGCCGGGAACGGCTATTTCCGGCGGGGATGAGGCATGAGCGGCTTGGCACTGGCGCGACAGGGCGATGCGGAGGCCGGGCCTTCGCCGTCCTGGCAGGAGGATGCGCTCGGCTTCCTGATGGCGCCGGTCGGGCGCGAGGCGTTCGTCCGCGACTATTACGAGCAGCAGCCGCTGCTCAACATCCGCGGCGAGCCCGAACGCTATGCCGCCTTGCTGACGCTCGCCATGCTCGACGACTTCATCGCCAGCGCCGATCTGCGCGAGGGCATGATCGAGCTCACCAATCGCCGCAATCCGATCGCGCGTGACGACTATACCTATGAGGACGGGCGGGTCAGCCACACCGCCGTCGCGCGAGAATATCTGCGCGGCGCGACGATCATTCTCCCCCACCTCCACGAATCGCTCTTCCAGCTCGGCGAGTTCAGCCGCTCGCTGGAGGAAATCTTCTCCTGCCACATCCAGACCAACATCTATCTGACGCCGTCGGGCAATCAGGGCTTCCCGCCGCATTACGACAATCACGACGTCTTCATCATGCAGATATCGGGCGCCAAGGCCTGGCGGCTCTACGACATGCCGGTGGGGACGCCTTTCCGCGGCGAGCGCTTCCAGCTCGACACCCACAAGGCCGGGGAGGTGAAGCAGGAATTCACCTTGCGGGCGGGCGATTGCGTCTACATTCCGCGCGGGCTGATGCACGACGCCGAGAATGTCGGCGAGGAGCCGTCGCTCCACATCACCGTCGGCCTCATCACCAAGACCTGGGCGGACCTCCTGCTCGAGGCGGTGTCCGAGCTCGCGCTCGAGGAACCGGGCTTCCGCCGCTCGCTGCCGCCGGGCTTCGCGACGCGCGAGTTCGACCGGGAGGAGGCGCGGCGCCATTTCGAGACGCTGATCGCGGCGGTCGCCGAACGCGCGAGCATGGACTCGGCCTTCGATCTCATGGCCGACAATTTCATCCGCGGGCGCAGGCCCAATCTGGCCGGCGTGATCATGCAGCATCCGCCGGTGCCGCAGCCGGGCGACCGCTTCCGCCGGCGCCGCTTCGTCCCGTGGAGCGCGGCGGAGGACGAAGGCAAGCTGGTGATCGTCGGCCCCGGCGGCGACATGCGCTTCGAGGAGGCGGACGGCGACGCGCTCGACCTCGCCCTCTCGGGCGAGCCGTTCGGCGAGGCGGACCTTCCCTGCGAGGATCCAGCCGGCCTGATCCGCAGCTTATGGGCGAACGGGTATCTGGAAAAGACCGGCTGAGGCCGATCCTCCGCCTCGAGTCACCCCGATCAGCAGCGGCGGCCGCGGCCGATCGGATCGCCGGACGAGCCGCGGTCGTTGTCGGTGCAGGAGCGGCCGCGGCCGTAGCCTGGAGAATCGGACGGGTCGCTGTCGGTGATACCGGTGCGCGTACGGCCGCGGCCGCCGCCGGGCGCATCGCTCGGGTCCGAATCGGTGACGCCGCGGCGCCGGCCGTAGCCGGGGCTGTCGCCAGGATCGCTGTCGGTGATGCCGGTGCGGCCGCGCCCGCTTCCCGGAGGATCGCTGGGATCCGAATCGGTGATGCCGCGGCGGCCATAGCCCGGCGAATCGCCGGGATCGCTGTCGGTCACGCCGGTACGGCCGCGGCCGCGGCCAACGGGATCGCTCGGATCGGAATCGGTGACGCCGCTGCGGCCGCCGCCGACGGGGTCGCTCGGGTCGCTGTCGGTCGTCTGGGCGCCGGCGCTGGTCCCGGTGAGCGCGACGAACGCGCCGCCGCCCGCCACGGCCCCGCCGACCACGCGGCCCAGGAACGAGCGGCGGCTGAGCTTGCGAGTGATCTTCATATCATCCCCCTTCGTGTCGCCTCTGCGTAACCGAAAAGGAATTGTCCGACAATGGCGCGCGGGCGGCGCCTCAGCGCTGCGGGTCGGCTGCGGTGCAATGCCGGCGGACGGCGGCAACGAGGGCGAAGTCGCCCGCCGCGCGCGCGATCCGCTCGCCTTCCGCGCAGTCGCCGAGCGCGACGATCTCGCCGACCCGCTCGCCGAGCGCGACCGAACCGGCGCCATTCTCGGTGGGGGCCGCCGCCGGACGCTGCAACGCCTCGCGTTCGGCCTCGATCGACTGCCGGCTGGCGGCGCTCCAGTCGACGAACAATCCCTGGAAGCGGGCCTGCGCCGGAGCCGGCACATTGTCCGCAGCGGCCGCCGCTGGAGCTGCGAGCAATCCAAGCAGGACGAAGCAGGAGAAAGCTGTCTTCATCGCTTCCATATAGGAAGAAACGGCTGCATTGTCAGCCCCTTGCGCGGCGGTCCTCGAAATATCAGAGAATGAAGTCGCTCGCGCCGAGGGTTTCGGTGTTGCTGAAGTAGAGAAGGAGGTCCGCCTCGCCGTCGCCGTCGACATCACCCTGCGCCTCCCAGAGACCGAGATCGTCGTTGTAGACGACGCGCAGCTCGCCGGCCGAAGGCGCCCCCTCGCCGCCGAACGCATCTTCGCCGATGAAGCGGAAGGCCTGGTCGCCGGGTGCGGCACTGGTGTCGATCCGCGACAGATCGACCTTGTCGACGCCGCTCTCGAATGCATCGATCGTATCGGCCGCATCGGGCGTGGATTCGTCAGCCGCATGGTAGCGGAAGACGTCGCTGCCGCCATTTCCGCGAAGGACATCGGACCCGAGCCCGCCGTGAAGGAGATCGGCGCCGCCTCCGCCCATCAGCGTGTCGTCCCCGGCGCCCGCGAACAGACGCAGGCTGGCGCTGGCCTCGGCGCTGCCGTCGACGACCATCGTCTCGGTTGCGCCAAGCTGGCTGCCGTTGACGGTGAGACGGCCGCCGGACCCGGCCATGCCTCCGGCGAGAATGATGACATAATCGAACTCGCCGTCCCCGGCCGAGGAATAGTCGCCGTTGCTGTAGGAAAGGAGGCCGATGCTCTCGATGCCGCTGAGCGCGAGCGGCGTGCTCTCGACCACGAGCTGCTCTGCCTTGTCCAGACGGGCCATGCCATCGCTGCGCGCGACGTCCGAAATGGGGCCCGGCGCGGTGAAATCGATCTCATAGTCGCCGCGGAAGTAGACGACGTCGTAGCCTCCGCCGCCGACGACGCTGTCGCCCGGGCCGAAGCGGCCGTCATGGCCGAAGAAGAAGACGTCTCCCTGCGCGCCGCCGATCAAGGTGTCGTCGCACAGGCCTGCGAACATCAGATAAGAGCCGTCGGTCTCGGCGGCGCCGTTGACCCTCATGCTCTCGCCCGCGGCGAGGTGGAAACCGTTGATCTTGAGCACTTCGCCGGCGGCCACGTTCCCCTCGACCATATTGAGGGTGTAGCCGTAGAGGTTGCCATCATCGTCGCCGTAAAAGTCGCTCGAGCCCGGCATGAGCGAGATCGATGCGATGCTGGTCAGGTTCCCGCGCGGCGCCGTGCCGAATGTCACGCCCGCGCGATAATCGCCTTGCAGGACGAGAATGTCGTCGCCGGGACCTCCGTCGACCGAGTCGGCTCCGGTGAACGACGCGCCGAAATAGAAGACGTCGCGGCCGCCGAGACCGAAAACGCTGTCGTTGCCGCCCTGCTCGACCCGGAACACGTCCGGAAAGGGCGTGCCGGTGATAACATTGTCGCCGGCGTCGCCGTAGAGGACCTCGTTCCGGGTCTCCTCGCCCGTGACGGTGATGTCGACATCGGCGGTGTCGCCGCCGGTGATCGTATAGCTGAAGCCGTCGCTGTCCTGGTTGTTGACGGCGCCCGAATCGACCGTGGCGAGCTGGAACGAACCAGTCGGGTCGTAGGTGAAGCTGCCGTTGGACTGGACGGTCAGGCGCGCACCGGAATCGAGCGTGATGGTGCGGCCCACCGCGGTCGAATCGCCATTGACGGCCGTGACCTGGATCGTTGTCCCGTCCGGGTCCATGTCCTGGCCGTGGCCATTGTCCGCGAAGAGGCTTCCGGAATAGACCGCGTTCTCGGGGGCGAAGATATCGTCGTCCCGCGCGACGGCGGGATCGTCGAGCGCGGTGACGTCGACGTTCGACGTCGCCGGCAAGCTGGAGCCGCCGTCACCGTCGGTCAGGGTCCAGCTCAGCGTGCGTGTGCCCGGCACGGGTCCTTCGGAAAAGTTCGCGAAGGCGATCGCGCGCGTCAGCAGCTCGACGATGCCCGGCGTCGCGCGTGAGTTGAAGGTGACGACCAGCGGCGTCGATCCGTCGCCGCCGCCCGAAATAGTGCCGATCGGCGCCGGTCCGACATCGGGATCGGCGCTTCCTGCCTCGAAAAAGAGATCGTTCTCCTCGACGCTGAACTGCCCCGGTCCGATACCCTGGTTCGCGATTACGAGCCGGTCCTCGCTCGTGCCGCCGGAGACGAACGCGACGGTGAGCGAGCCGCCGTCGAAATTGGCGGAGTCGGGATCTTCGACTTCCGCGGCCGGCGCGATCCGGACCGGGGGATTGCCTTCCGCGAAGGCGGCGGCGGACGAGGTGCCGGCGCCGGCGCCGTTAAGGTCCAGAACAGGCGGCTGGTCGCCCAGAGCGGCTGTAGAAAGATCGGCCATATTGCCCCCCGCGCTCGCCCGGCAGGATGCCGGTCGTCCGCTAGCCTAGCATTCGGGTGCGTCGAGGGGAACCGGCGACGGCCTGCCCGCCGATGCGGACGCAAACCGCCGCGCGACAGGTTTTCCGTGAGGAGTTGGTAGCGGAGGAGGGACTTGAACCCCCGACACGCGGATTATGATTCCGCTGCTCTAACCAGCTGAGCTACTCCGCCCCAGTCCGCGCCGCGGCGCTATAGGGAGCGCCGGACGAGCGGTCAAATGGCGCAGCGCTGGCGCCGATTCAAGACCGAAGCGCACGTCCGCACCGCTCCGCTTTGCCCCGGAACCCTTGCGGCGCGCCTGTCGTTTGCAAACCCAAGCCAGGCGTAGCCGTGGAGACTTGAGATGGAGCTGCTCACACCGCTCGAGACCTTATGCAGGCTGATCCTGCGCGCGCGCGAGCTCGAAGCGCAGGTCCCCGCGCAGGATCCCGACGAAGATGCCGACAATGTCGACGATTTCGACGACGAGGGCGGCGCCCAGGCGCTCTCCGTGCTCGAGGACGAATTGAACAGCGGCGTCGAGGAGGAGATGCGCGCGACGCTCGACGAGCTCGCCGACGACCAGCTCGCGGAGACGCTGGCTCTGGCCTGGGTCGGTCGCGGTACCTACGACGTCAGCGAGTGGGACGACGCCTTCGCCGAGGCGAACGAGGTCGATCCCGAATCTTCGATCGACGAGCTGCTCGATATGCCCCTCCTCGCCGCCTATCTCGACGCCGGTCTCGCCGCCTTCGACTTCAGCTGCGAAGGTGTCGGCCAGGTCGATTGAGCTTCAGCCCCGGAATGCAAAGTCGCGGAGTTTCTCCCAGGGGCCGCCGACATAGCGCCACGCGGCCAGCGCGCGGATGTGCAAGGGTCGCGGCGCGAAGCCGGCGCGCAGACGCTGCTGCAGCGCTCTTGCTTCGCGCATCTCGACCTTGTTCTGGATGGTGACGTGCGGGCGCCACGGCGCCTGGTCCTGCGGCGTCAGCAGGCCGTGGAACGCGTCGGCAAGGTCGCCGCGCATCGCCTCGAGCGCCTCGCTGTCGACGCGCAGGGCCGTCCCCTCGCCCAGATCGAGCACGCCCGACAGGGTCGCGCGCGGCGGCGGCGCGGCGGCGCAGGCGGCGAGACGGCGGTTGAGCTCCGGTCCGAGCGAGGGCGGCAGCTGGCGAAACAAAGTGAGGTGGGCGGGCACCCGGTTGCGCTCCGGCGGGTAGTGCGCGCGGCGCAGCTCCTGGAGCCAGCCGTCGTCGCCCGGGCCGAACAAGGCAGTGACGAGGATCGGGCAGGCGCGCTCGCTCATGGCCGCGGCGTAGCGCCTCGCGCGGGCGCGACAAAGCCGAAAGCCGCCGCTATAGGGCCGCGAACCAGCCTCGCAGGAGACGAAGATGCGCGTCGGCGTGCCCAAGGAAATCAAGGTCCATGAATATCGGGTCGGGCTGACGCCGGCCTCGGTCGCGGAGCTGACCGCCGCCGGCCACGAAGTGATCGTCGAGACGAGCGCCGGCCGGGGCATCGACTTCGACGACCGCGATTACGTCGCCGCCGGCGCGCGCATCGCCGGGACCGCCGCCGAGACGTTCGCCGCCGCCGACATGATCGTGAAGGTGAAGGAGCCGCAGGCGCAGGAGATCGCCCTGCTCGAATCCCGCCACACCCTTTTCACCTACCTCCACCTCGCCGCCGACAAGCCGCAGGCCGAGGGCCTGATGCGATCGGGCGCGACCTGCATCGCCTACGAAACGGTGACGGCGCGCGACGGCTCGCTGCCCTTGCTGCGGCCGATGTCCGAGGTCGCAGGGCGCATGTCAGTCCAGGTCGGCGCCCATTATCTCGAGAAGGAGCAGGGCGGCCGCGGCATCCTGCTCGGGGGCGTGCCGGGCGTGCCGCCGGCCAAGGTCGCGATCCTCGGCGGCGGCGTCTCCGGCGTCAACGCGGCGCAGATGGCGGTCGGCATGCGCGCCGACGTCACCATCTACGACATCTCCAACGCCCGCCTCGCCGAGCTCGACATGTTCTTCTCGAGCCAGATCAAGACCGCGTATGCGTCCAAGGCCGCGATCGCGAGCGCGGTCGCCAAGTCGGAGCTCGTCATCGGGGCGGTCCTCGTCCCGGGAGCAGCGGCGCCCAAGCTGGTCACGCGCGACATGCTCAAGACGATGAAGCGCGGCTCCGTGCTGGTCGACATCGCCATCGACCAGGGAGGCTGCTTCGAGACTTCGCGCGCGACCACCCACGAAGACCCGGTCTACGAGGTCGACGGCATCATCCATTATTGCGTCGCCAACATGCCGGGCGCGGTGGCGCGCACCTCGGCATTCGCGCTCAACAACGCCACCCTCCCCTTCGTGCTGCGGATCGCGGAAAGCGGCGCGGAAGCGGCCATGGCGGCCGATCCGCATCTCGCAGAGGGGCTCAACGTCTCCGGCGGCAAGATCCGCCACCGCGCGGTCGCGGAGGCGCTCGACCTGGACTATGAGCCGGCCTGAGCCGGGGAACAGAATCGGAACAACGTCGTTCCTCGGACACAGCCAATTCCGAGCGAGAAGAACGATGTCCGAGACCGACAATCCCAAGGCCGAGCCGCAGGGCAATGCCGCCAAGGACCCCGCAGACTGGGTCACCGGGGACGAGACGATGACCGGCGCCCAGGCCTCCTATCTCAAGACGCTGAGCGAGGAGGCCGGCGAGGCGTTCGACGAGAAGCTGACCAAGGCCGAGGCCTCGAAGAAGATCGACTCCCTCCAGAACAAGACGGGGCGCGGCGTGGATCATTGAGGCGGCACGGAGCCCTGAGCCATACCGTCATCCCGGCCCTTCGACTGCCTGCAAGGCAGGCGCTCAGGATAAACTTCAGCCGGAGGCTGAAGGCCGGGATCTCAGGGAGAGTAGGCGCAGAGGGTCGTGCAGGGTGCCCTGCACTTGCGCTTGAGCATTTCACTCCCTGAGATCCCGGCCTTCGCCGGGATGACGTGTGTGGCAGCAATCCTGTCCGGCGCCTCTCCCTACAGGCGCGACGGCGGCGGGGGCTCGACGGCGCGGGCGTGATGCTCGGCGGGGGCGGCGACCGCCGGTACGTGCTCCTCTCCGCGTGAGACCATGGTCGCGATGGCGAGGTCGCCGGTCACGTTCAATGCCGTGCGGCACATGTCGAGGAAACGGTCGACGCCGAGGATGAGGCCGATGCCGGCGGGCGGCACGCCGACCATGACCAGGATCATCACCACCACCGGCAGCGAGCCCGCCGGGACGCCGGCCGTGCCGATCCCGCCGAGGATGCACATGAGGAGCACCGTCACCTGCTGCCAGAGGGTGAGCTCGACGCCGAAGAACTGGGCGAGGAAGAGGACGGTGACGCCCTCGAAGATGGCGGTGCCGTTCTGGTTGGCGGTGGCGCCGATGGTGAGGACGAAGCGCGAGACGCGCGGCGGCAGCTTGAGATTGTCCTCCGCGACGCGGAGCGCCGTCGGCAAGGTGGCGTTGGACGAGGCGGTCGAGAAGGCCATCACCATCGCTTCCTGGATGCCGCGGAAGAAAGCGAGCGGCGAACGCCCGGCGAAGAGGCGGATCGCGATCGAATAGGTGACGAACATGTGGACTGCCAGCGCCAGGACGACGACGCCGGCATAGGCGCCCAAGCGGACGAGCAGGTCCCAGCCGAACACCGCGGCGAGGTTGAACATGAAGGCGGCGACGGCGAGCGGGGCGAGCTTGATGATGAATTCGATCAGCCGCATCGTCACCGCGAACAGCCCCTCGATCGCCTCCTGAAGCCGCTGCGCGGCCGGGTTGTTGACGAGGAGCAGGCCGATGCCGAAGGCCAGCGCGAAGAACATGACGGCGAGGATGTCGTTGGCGGCGGCGGCGGCGAAGACGTTGCGCGGGATGATGTTGAGCAGGGCCTGGACGCCGGCGGGCTGCTCGGCGCTGGTCTGGAGGAGCTCGCCGGTGCGCTCGCTCGATTGGGCGAGGAGCTGCTGGGCGAGGGCCGGATCGACGCCGGCGCCGGGGCGGAAGAGATTGGCCGCACCGAGCGCGATGAGGACGGCGATGCCCGACAGCAGGACGGTGAAGAAGAGCGTCTTGAGGCCGACCCGCTTCAGCGAGCGGATGTCGCCCATCTCGGCGATGCCGACGACCAAGGCCGAGAAGAGCAACGGAATGACCAGCATGAACAGGAGGCGCAGGAAGATCTCGCCGATCGGCCCGGTGACGTAGGTGGTGACGGTGTCGACCCAGGGTGCGTCGGGCTGGGTCATGTGGACGACGAGTCCGGCAGCAAGGCCGACGAGGAAGCCGATCAGCATCTTGAGCTGAAGCGACAGGCCCTTGCGCTCGCCGTCCGTCCCGGTGTCCCCCGCCGCCATCTCAGCCATGGAATCGGTCCCTCCCTGATGCGCGCGCAGAAGGGGCGATGTTTGACGCGATTGTCAACGCCGCGCGCCGCGGCGGCTCAAGCGTAGGCATAGGGCCCGCCCTTGGCGAGAGCGGCGCCGTAGGCCGGACGGGCGTGGATGCGCTCGAGCCAGTCGGTCAGGTTCGGGCGGCGCGAGTCGAGGCCGGCGCGGTGGCGAGCGGCCTCGAGCGGAAAGCTCATCATCACGTCGGCCGCGGAGAATTCGTCGCCGGCGAACCATGACCGGGCGGACAGCTCGCTCTCCAGCCAGTCGAGATGGACATCGATCATCGCCTGGATGCGGGGGCGTGCGGGGCGGCCCAATATGCCGATGCGCCGCAGGACCAGCATGACGAGGAGCGGGGGCATCAGCGAGCCCTCGGCATAATGGAGGAAGTGGCGGTAGCGCAGGACCTCGCCGTGACGCGTCGGAGCCAGACGTCCGCCGGCGAGCTCGACGAGATATTCTGCGATCGCGCCGGTCTCGGCGAGGACGCGACCGTCATGCTCGAGGACCGGGGCCTTGCCGAGCGGATGGACGCTGCGCAGCTCCGGCGGCGCGAGCATGGTCTTCGAGTCGCGCTCGTAGCGGCGGACCTCGTAGTCGAGACCGAGCTCCTCGAGCAGCCACAGCACGCGCTGCGAGCGGGAGTTTTCGAGATGGTGGACAATGATCATGGGAGCCCCCTATCGGCGTCGTGCCGCTCTGTAGACAAAGGGGGCCCACGAAGGAACCGGCGGGGCCCGGCGGTCCGGGCCCTTCCCCTAGGAAGCAAATGAACCGGTCCGACCCGCCACCCCAAACCAGCACGACGCCCGCCGCCTCGGCGCAGAGGCCCGGCTTTCGCGAGTTCATCGCGATGATGGCCGCCCTGATGGCGTCGAACGCGCTCGCCATCGACGCGATGCTGCCGGCGCTTCCCGCGATCGGCGAGGCGCTCGGCGTGGTCGAGGACAATCGCCGCCAGGCCGTGATCACCGCTTATCTGATCGGCTTCGGCGTGGCGCAGCTCGGCTACGGACCGCTCTCGGACCGGTTCGGGAGGAAGGGCCTGCTGGTTGCAGGGCTCCTCCTCTACGGCGTCTTCGCAACCGCGGCGGCACTGGCGGCAAGCTTCCCACTGCTCCTCGCAGCGCGGGCGATGCAGGGGGTCGCGGCGGCGGCGACCCGGGTGCTGGTCATGGCGATCATCCGCGACCGCTATCACGGCTCGGCCATGGCCCGGGTGATGTCGCTGACCATGATCGTCTTCATGATCGTGCCGATCCTGGCGCCCTTCTTCGGCCAGGCGGTGCTCGCGGTCTCGACCTGGCGGCACATCTTCATCGGCCTCGGGGTCTACGGCACCGTGCTGGCGCTCTGGACGCTGCTGCGCTTGCCCGAGACGCTGGCGCCGGAGAACCGGCGTCCGCTCTCGGCGGGCAAGATCGGCGAAGCGGTGTGGACCACATTGAGGACTCGCCAGTCGATCGGCAATACGATCGCCTTGACCCTGCTGATGGGCGCCTTGTTCGCCTTCATCGGCTCGATCCAGCAGATCGTGTTCGACGTCTTCGCCCGGCCCGAGCTGCTGCCGATCGTCTTCGCCTGCATCGCCGGGCCGATGGCGCTGAGCTCCTACGCCAATTCGCGGCTGGTGATGCGGCTGGGCTCGCGACGGATCCTGATGGCGGGCCTCAGCGCCTTCACCGCCGCCTCGGCCGTCCATCTCGCGGTGGCGGAAACCGCCGGCGAGAGCATCTGGAGCTTCGTCCTCCTCCAGGCAGCGACGATGGCCTTCTTCGGACTGATCGGAGCCAATGCGGGCGCGCTGGCGATGGAGCCTTTGGGCCATATCGCCGGCACCGCCTCCTCGCTCCAGGGCGTGATCACCACCGTCGGCGGCGCGCTGATCGGGTTCGCGATCGGCCAGCTGTTCGACGGCACGACGATCCCCTTCCTGCTCGGCTTCACGATTTGCGGCGCTGCTGCGTTCGCCGTGGCCTTCTGGGCGAACCGCCCGCCGGCGCGCGGCGCCCCCGACCAGGCGGGGGTGGAAGAGCAAGAGGTGGTGACGCGGCCGGGCTGAGACGACGGTCGTTGCCAGCCCTCCCTATCCACCAGCGCGGAACGGCCGCCGCGGTTGGCCGCGGCGGCCGCGCGGGAGCCGCTAAGGTCACACTAAGGTCACGCTGAAAGCGCCGCCGCCTTCAGAGGTCGTCGTCGGGCTCCGGACCGGTCATGAGCGCTTCGGCGACCGCTTCGGTCTTGCCGCGGATCGCGCGCTCGAGCCGGTCGGCGACTTCGGGATTTTCCTTCAGATAGGTCTTGGCGTTCTCGCGGCCCTGGCCGATCCGCACCGAATCGTAGCTGAACCAGGCGCCCGACTTCTCGACCAGCCCGGCCTTGACGCCGAGATCGAGGACTTCGCCGACCTTGGAGATGCCCTCGCCGTACATGATGTCGAACTCGACCTGCTTGAACGGCGGCGCGACCTTGTTCTTGACCACCTTCACCCGCGTCGTGTTGCCGACGATGTCGTCGCGGTCCTTGATCTGGCCGGTGCGGCGGATGTCGAGGCGGACCGAGGCGTAGAACTTGAGCGCGTTGCCGCCCGTCGTCGTCTCGGGATTGCCGTACATGACGCCGATCTTCATCCGCAGCTGGTTGATGAAGATGACGAGGCACTTCGACTTGGAGATCGAGCCGGTCAGCTTGCGCAGCGACTGCGACATCAAACGCGCCTGGAGGCCGACATGGCTGTCGCCCATCTCGCCCTCGATCTCGGCGCGCGGCACCAGGGCCGCTACCGAGTCGACGACCAGGACGTCGATCGCGTTCGAGCGCACCAAAGTGTCGGTGATTTCGAGCGCCTGCTCGCCCGTATCGGGCTGCGAGACGATGAGATTGTCGACGTCGACGCCCAATTTCTTGGCATAAATGGGGTCGAGGGCATGCTCGGCGTCGACGAATGCGGCGGTGCCGCCGTTCTTCTGCGCCTCGGCGATGACGTGCAGAGCGAGCGTCGTCTTGCCCGAGCTTTCCGGGCCGTAGACCTCGACCACGCGGCCGCGCGGCAGGCCGCCGATGCCGAGCGCGATGTCGAGCCCGAGCGAGCCGGTGGAGACGGTCTCGATCTCAACCTTCTCGCGCGATCCCAGCTTCATCGCGCTGCCCTTGCCGAAGGCGCGATCGATCTGCGCGAGCGCGGCCTCGAGGGCCTTCTGCTTGTCCATGTCCTGTGAGTTCCTGTCGGAAACGACCTTGAGCGATGCCGTCATGGCGTCCCAGCTCCCCTATTGCCTCCGCGCCGAGGGTTCAACGCGATTTGGAGCCTGTACACCATGTGTTCCGGAAGAACAAGAGTAGAACTCAGATTGTCCGGCTGGGGTCCGCCGGCACGTTGGGATCGCGGCTCTCGAAGCGGATCCGGCTGCCTTCGACGATCGCGGTGGTCGCGAACAGGCCGCCGAGCGCATTGAGGAGCACGTCATTGCGGCCGTTGCGCCTTGCCCAGCGCCGGATCTGCGGTTCGATGCGCTTCAGGAAATGGCCGAGCTCGTCCGGGCTGTTGCGCCGCTCGACCGCGGCCTGGATGAGGGCGGTGTCGGCGATCACCGCGCGCTCGAGCGCGGCCACGTCGAGATGCCGCTGCCCGGCCAGCTGGCGGCGGAACAGCGATTGGCCGGCAGTGGCGCGGACGAAGAGAAGAGCGTCGTCGCGCTCCTCGTCGCTCCAGGTGTAGCGCGCCGTACAGACGTCGAGCACGCGTTCGATGATCGTGACCACCTCGGGCCGCTCATAGTTGGAATCGACGGCCGCGACATCGAGCGCGCTGCGGTCGGCGTCGGTCAGCTGCTCCGCCGGGCAGGCGAGCTCGGCGACGTCGCTGGCGGCGGCGGGCGCAGCCGGCGCGAAGCAGGCGGCAAGTGCAAGCAAAGCGGCGGCACGACGGACCGCATGGGTACGAACGATCATCTCTTCGATTCCTTCCAGGAGCGCCCCAATAGGCCATGAAAATGCCTTTTTGACAAGCGCTTCCGAGCCGTCGGGGTCAGCGCGCCGCGATCCGCGCGAGCGCTTCGGAGAGCGCGGCCCGAAAATCCGCTCGCTGGTAGATGTCGTTATGGCCCGCGCCGGCGAACGTGCGGTCGTAGGCGAGGTTCGAGGCGCGGCGGCGCAACGCCTCGGTGCGGGCAGGGAGGATGAGATCGTCGCCAGCCGCGGCGAGGATCGCGACCGGCACGCGGCTGCGCGCGAGATCTTCGCCGGCCGGCATTTCGTGGCGGAAAAGCAGGCGGACCGGGAGCCAGGGATAATGCTGGGCGGCGACGCCGGCGAGGGAATCGAAGGGCGTGACGAGAATCGCTCCCGCGATCGGCCGTTCGGCGGCGAGGCGGGCGGCGATGCCCGTGCCGATGCTGAAGCCGACCGCGACGATTGCGGACGGCCGATAGCGGCGAACGACCTCGTCGTGGACGAGGGGGCCGTCGGCAAGCAAGGCCGCCGCGCTCGGGCGGCCGCTGCTCGGCCGGTAGCCGCGAAAGTGGAAGGCGACGACGTCGTGGCCCGGGAAGAGATCGGCGAGGGTCGCGGCGACGTCGTCCCCGTTCCACGCATTGCCGCCGAAGCCGAGAATGAGCGGACGGCCAGCGGCGGCGCCGCCGCCTCCCCCGTCGATATGGACGCCGTGCAGGCGTTCGCCGTCGGGCGTGTCGACCGAGAGGCGCGTCGCTCCCGGCGGCAAGGCGTGCGTCCCTTCGACGGCACGGGCCGGGAACAGGATCCGACCCTGGAACAGCCACAGGGCTGCCAGCACGGCGAGATAGAGGAGGGCGGGGATGAGGAGGAGCGTCCACATGGCGTTTCTCCTGCGCACAGTCACGAAACCGCCTCGCTCCTTGCGGAAGGTCAGCGCGCGCAGGCTTCGGCCAGCGCCGGTTCGATCGCGTCGATCGTGTAGGGCTTGGCGAGGACCGGCGCGGCGGCGTGGCGTTCGGGCGGCGGCTCGACATGTCCGCCGGTGGCCAGGATGAAGGGTTTTCCGGTATCGGCGAGGCGATCGGCCACCGGCCAGACCTTCTCGCCGTTCTTGAGCTGGACGTCGATGATGGCGACGTCGAAATCGCCCCGCTCGACGATGGCAAGAGCGTCCTCGACGCTCTCGCAGGTGCCGACGATGCGATGGCCCAGCGAATCGAGAAAATCCTCGAGCATCATCGCAATGAGCGGCTCGTCCTCGACGATGAGTATGGAACGCCCCTCGGTCACTGACGCCCGCTTAGGCAATTGTTCCGGAAAGGAAAAGATCTATTTCGCGGGAGGGGTTTGACGATCGCGCGATGTCTGCGGACCGAGGCCGTCAGCCCTTGGCGATCGTGTCGCGGGCCGCTTCGGCGAGCTTCTGAACGGAGAAGGGCTTGGCGAGGAAGGAGACGCGATCGAGGTCGATCGACTTCCTGAGCTGCTCCTCGGCATAGCCCGAGATGAACAGGATCGGCAGGTCCGGATGGGTCTTTCGCGCCTCGCGGACCGTGGTCGGGCCGTCCATGGTCGGCATGACGACGTCGGAGATCATCAGATCGACATGGCCCTCGCGGGCGAGGATCTCGAGCGCCGCCTCCCCGTTCTCGGCGCTGAACACGGTGTAACCGTGGCGCGTGAGCGCTCGCTCGGCCACCGCGCGCACCGTCGTCTCGTCCTCGACGAGCAGGATCGTGCCGGTGCCCCAGAGCTCGCCCGCGGATTCCTTCTCCTTGCGGGCGCGCGGCGGCGCCTTGGCGGCATCGGCGCGGTGGACCGGGAGATAGAGGATGAAAGCGGCGCCCTTGCCTTCGACGGACTCCGCGAAGATGAAGCCGCCCGACTGCTTGACGATGCCGTAGACCGTCGACAGGCCGAGGCCGGTCCCCTTCCCCACTTCCTTGGTGGTGAAGAAGGGCTCGAAGATCTTGGCGAGGAGGTGGGGTGGGATGCCGGTGCCGGTGTCGGAGACCTTGAGCGCGGTATAGTCGCCGATCGGGAGGATGTCGGAGCCCATCCGCCGCACGTCTTCCGAAGTGACGGCGTAAGTGTGGATGGTGAGCGTGCCGCCGCCCTTGGCGAGCATCGCGTCGCGGGCGTTGACCGAGAGGTTGACGATGACCTGCTCGAGCTGGCCGGGATCGGCGCGGACCGGTCCCAGGCCGCGGCCGTGCTTGACCTCGAGCTTGACGGTCTCGCCGAGGAGCCGCTTCAGGAGGTTCGAGACCTCCGAGACGACGTCGGGGAGCTGGAGGACCTGCGGACGCAGGGTCTGCTGCCGCGAAAAAGCGAGGAGCTGGCGCGTGAGATTGGCGGCCCGGTTCGAGTTGGAGCGGATCTGCTGGATGTCGTCATAATCGCTGTCGCCGGGCGTGTGGCGCATCAGCATCAGGTCGCAATAGCCCAGGATCGCGGTCAGGATGTTGTTGAAATCGTGGGCGACGCCGCCAGCGAGCTGCCCGATCGCCTGCATCTTGGTGGCCTGGGCGACCTCGCGCTTGAGCCGCGCCTCCTCGCTATTGTCCTTGATCGACAGCAGGACGGCGGCATCGCCGAGGCCGCGCGCGCCGGCAATGGTGAGGGCGACCGGCTCCTCCGGGTTGGATCTCAGGCGCACCGCGATGTCGCCCGACATGGCGCCGCCGCGAGCGAAGCGGCGCACCGCCTCCGAGACGGCAGCCTTGTCCTCATCGACGAGGAGGTCGCCCGGCCAGACCGGCTGGGCGTCGGCGGCAAGGCCGGCAGCGCGGCGGAAGGCGCGGTTCAGGTAGCTGAAGCGGCCGTCGCGATCGGCCAGAGCGAGGCCGAGCGGCAGGCTGTCGAGCAGGCCGTGGATGTTCGCCGCCTGGTGCTGGCCGATGCGGGGCGCCGCGGCGTCGTCGAGCATCAGGAACAGCGACAGCGGCTCCGGCGCTTCCGCGACGGGCACCTGGACGATGCGCAACGGCGTGCCTGCCTCGCCCTCGCTGCCGAACAGGAACTGGCCGCCGTCGCTCTCGGCGAGCCACTGGACGAGGGCGCTGCCCTGCACG
>DASVVQ010000039.1:0-60839 GCA_036386475.1 Allosphingosinicella sp.
ACTCTTCGCTCCCGCGCCAAGCTGCCGCCGCGGTTGACTTTCGCGGCCCGCGCCGCCATGTGCGGCGCTTCGCAATTGGCTCCGCACCCCGGTGAAGCGGCGGCCGCGTCATGCAGCAGGCATGGCGGTGCGGTTCCGGGACGCATGACAACAGCAGATTGGACCTCAAGATGAGCAAGCGCAGCAGCGCCAAGTACAAGCTCGACCGGCGGATGGGCGAGAACGTCTTCGGCCGTCCCAAGAGCCCCGTCAATCGCCGCGAATACGGCCCGGGCCAGCACGGCCAGCGCCGCAAGAGCAAGGTTTCCGATTTCGGCATCCAGCTTCGCGCCAAGCAGAAGCTGAAGGGCTATTATGGCGACGTCACCGAGAAGCAGTTCAAGCGGACGTTCACCGAAGCCGCGCGGATGAAGGGCGACACCTCGCAGAACCTGATCGGGCTGCTCGAGCGCAGGCTCGACATGGTGGTCTACCGCGCCAAGTTCGCGCCGACCATCTGGGCAGCGCGCCAGATCGTCAATCACGGCCACATCCGGGTCAACGGCAAGAAGCTCGACATCCCTTCGGCCCGCGTCGGCGTCGGCGACGTCGTCGAGCTCGGGCCCAAGGCGCAGGAGATGGCGCTGGTGCTCGAAGCCCAGGGCCTCGCCGAGCGCGACATCCCCGATTACGTCACGCCGGACGGCGCGGCCAAGGTCACCTACTCCCGCATTCCGACGCTGGACGAGGTCCCCTATCCCGTGCGCATGGAGCCCAATCTGGTCGTCGAGTTCTACTCGCGCTGATCTTCGCCCCTGGCGAACGCGCAGAAGGCCGGGCTCACGCCCGGCCTTCTTCGTTGCGCGGCCACTGCGCTCAGCGGCCGATGCGCTCGCGCAGGAAGCTGCCGATCCGGGTCAGCATCGCCGTCCTGGCTTCGGAATCGGCGAGATCGTGCTCGAGGCCGTCGAAGACTTCGAGCTCGCTCTGCTTGCCGGCCGAACGCAGCGCGTCGTGCATGCGCCGCGAATGGACGACGCGGACGTTGATATCCCGATCGCCGTGGAAGAGCAGCACGGGCGCGTTGATGCGGCGCACGTTCTGGAGCGGCGAGCCTTCCGTCAAATGCGGTCCTTCGCCGAGGAAGCGGTCGAGCAGATTGGCGTTCGAATAGCCGCGCCAGTCGGCGCGCAGCTGCTGGAGATCGACCACCGGGGCGATCGCGACGATCGCTCGGAACAAGTCGGGCTCGGTCGCACCGGCCTGGAGCGCGGCATAGCCGCCGTAGGACCAGCCGACGATGGCGAGCTTGGCCGGATCCGCGATCCCCTGCGCGCCGAGCCAGCGCGCGCCGGCGGCGACGTCGCCGATCGAGGTACGCCAGCTGCGGAAGCCGTTTTGCTGGAGCCAGGCGTCGCCGAAGCCGGCGGAGCCGCGATAATTGGGCTGGAGCACCGCATAACCCTGATGGGCGAGGAATTGGGCGAGCCAGTCGAAACCCCATTCGTCGCGCGAGCTCGGCCCGCCATGCGGCAGTACGACGGCGGGAAGGCCGCGCGCCTCTCGGCCCGGCGGCAAAGTGAGGTAAGCGGGGATCTGAGTGCCGTCGGCCGCGGGATAGGTGATCGCTCGAACGGTGGCGAGCGGGACGTTCTCCAGCTCCGGTCGCGCCAGGACGATCTCGGCGAGATTGCGGCGCGCCCGGTCGAAGATGAAGTAGCGGCCGGGATCGTTGTCGCTGCCGGCGTGGATCAGCAGCCGGATGTCGTCGGCGCTGGCGCCGATCACGTCGATCAGCGGCAGGTTCGGGATCGCCCGCGAAAGTTCGCGGTGCAGGCGCTCATATTCGGGATCGAAGAAGACCACGCGGCGCCGATCGTCGGCGAAGGTGACGCCGACGATCCGCGTGCCGTGGCTGACCCGGACGACGTCGTCGACGTCGACGCGGTCGTGGGCGAAGACCAGCTCGCTCGTCAGCGACCCGTCCAGCCGCACCCGGTAGAGGGCGTAGCGGCCGTTCAATTTGCGTAGCGCATAGGCGGCGTTGAGTTCCGGGTCGATCGCGACCGGCAGGAAGGCGGTGCCCGTATCTTCCTCGACGCTGCTGAAGGGACGCCAGTCGTTCGAGCCCGGCGTACGGTAGAAATAGTCGACTCGCGCCCGCATCATGCCGGTGCTGCCCTGGACCCGGCGCGACGCCTTGATGCGAACGTTGCCGCGCCCGTCCGACATGAATTCGCTCGCCTGCTCGTCCGGCCGCTCGATGCGGGCGGCGCGCAGCGTCCGGATGTCGACGCGGTCGACGCCGAGCCCGTCCTCTCGCCGGACCATCCGCGTCTCGCTGGTCGCGCCGGCATCGGGGATATATTCGCGCTGCATAAGGACTTCGCCATTGCCGCCCGGCAGCCAGTCGATGATCGAGCCGTCATAGAGGCGGAGTCGCGACTCCATCCCGGTGTTGCGCTGCCCGAGCTGGCGCAGATTGCCGCCGTCGGCGTCGATCGCGAACAGGCGTTGCGCCGGCACGAGGTAATTGTCGACCTGGGTCATCAAATGCAGGCGGCAGACGAGCCGGTCGTTGGTGACGAAGCGGCACCAGGTGACGCGCTCGGGGGCGCCCGTCGAGCGAGTGATGACGCGCGGGTCGCCGTCGAGCGTCTGGACCACGATCGCGGTGCCGCGGCCCTGGACCGGCGAGAGATAGACGATGCGCTGGCCGTCGGGCGAGATCGCGATCTGCTCGATCTTCTCGCGCGCGCCGAACAGCGCGGGCGCATCGGCCCGCGGCTGCTGGCCGGAGGCCGCAGCTGCGAGCGCGAACGCGGTCGCAGCGAAAATCGTGATTTTTCCGTACATTGTCATCCCTTCCAATGCGCTATGAGTAGATCATGGCCGCGCACCTGCTGGCAAGGAGAAGTTGCGCCCTTGGGATGCGGTTCAGCGGATGCCGAGGCGGGCTCGCAGGAACGCGTCGCTTTCGCGCAGCATCCGCGCGCGGGCCTCGCTGTCGTCGAGATAATGGTCGAGGCCCGGGAAGACGACCAGAGCGACTTCGCGCCCGGCCTCGCTCAGCCGCTCGCGCATCAGCCGGGACTGGCCGACCCCGACGTTGCGATCGAGCTCGCCGTGGAAGAGCAGGACGGGCGCGCGGATCGCAGCCGCATTCTGCGCCGGGGAGCCTTCGCGGGTGTGAGGACCCGAGCCGACGAAATCGCGAACCTGGGCGAAGTTCGACCAGTTGCGCCACTCCTCCTTGAGGAGGTTGAGATCCGTGACCGGCGCGATGGCGACGACCGCCTTGAACAGGTTCGGATCGAGGACGTTGGCCTGAAGCGCCGCGTAGCCGCCATAGGACCAGCCGACAATGCCGAGGCGGGCGGGATCGGCGATCCCTTCGGCGATCAGCCAGCGGCCGGCATCGTTGACGTCCCCGATTGCGGTCTGCCACGATTGGAAGCCGTTGCGCTGGAACCAGGCGTCGCCATAGCCCGCAGAGCCGCGGAAATTGGGCTGGAGCACGGCGAAGCCGCGATGGGCGTAAAATTGCGCGAACCAGTCGAAGCCCCACTCGTCGCGCGCCGCCGGGCCGCCATGCGGCATGACGATCGCCGGCAGGCCGCGGCCGGAGCTGCCCGGCGGCAGCGTCAGGTAGGCGGGGATCATCGTGCCGTCGGCGGCCCGGTAGCGGACCGCGCGGACCGAGGCGAGCGTCACCCCTTCGAGCTGCGGGCGGGCAAGCATGATCTCCGCGAGCTGGCGCGTGCCCTTGTCGTAGAGGAAGTAGCGGCCGGGATCGGTATCGGCGCCGGCCCAGATGAGGAGCTTGGTCTCGTCCGCCGAAGTGTCGACGACGCGGATGAGGGGCAGGTTCGGGATGGCCCGGGACAGGCGCTCGGTCAGCGTCCGCATTTCCGGATCGAACAGGACCGCCTGGCGCCGGTCGGTGACGTAGCTGGCTCCGACGACCCGTCCGCTGCGGCCGATCTGGAGGAGGTCATCGACGTCGACCTCCTCGTGCGAGGCGATGAGCTCGCGGCGGGCCGAGCCGTCGAGCGAGACCCGGTAGAGAGCGCGGCGCCCGTTCAGCGGCTCGAACACATAGGCCGCGTTGAGTGTGCGATCGACGGCGACCGGCTGCGGTCCCTGCCGGGTCAGCTCGTTGTAGATGCCGAGGTCGCGCCAGTCGTCCGACCCGGCAAGTCGATACATGTAATGGATCTCGTTGCCGATCTGGCCGGTGGCGCCGCGCGGCGGCCGCACTCCCATGATCCGGATCCGTCCCTGGCCGTCTGATATGTAAACCGCTGCGTGGAGCCGCGGATCCTCGACCCGGCGTGTGGCGAGCGTTCGTGTATCGATGCGCACGACGCCGTATCCGTTCTCGCGCCGCTCGAGCCGAGTATTGACCCTCTGCTCGGGAACGAACTGCTGGCCCATCAGCACGGCGCCGTCCTCGCCGGGCAGCCAATCGATGATCGTGCCGCCCCAGAAACGTGCGTAGCGCTGGTAGAAGGTGTCGCGCTCGCCGAGCTGCTGGACGTTGCGACCGTCCGCGTCGAGCGCGATCAGCCGGGTCGCGGTCGCGATCTCGCCGTCGACCCGCTGGACCATGTAGACCTCGCAGACGAGCCGCTGGTTCGATACCCATGCACAGCCGCCGAGGCGCTGGCGCTGGCCGTCGGCGCTCGCCGCGACCGCCGACTCGCCGCTGGCGAGATCGACGATGTAGAGGCTGGCCCCCTGCCCGCGGGTCGGAGCGACGTAGGCGACGCTGCGCGCGTCGGGGGAGAGGCGGATGCTGAGGATGCTCTCGCGCGCGCCGAAGGCAGCCGCCGGGTCGGGCGGCGTGTTCGCCGGAAGCAGGATCGCCGCGCAGAGCAGCGCCAACAGCTTCACCCAGGAGCCGCGCGCGGATCGCGCAAGTGCCGCAAAAGTCCCCTGATTTCCTTGCATTAGACGCCCCCTCATCCCGTCCGCACTAGATCAGGGCGCGGCAGCTCGCGCAAGGGGGGCGATTCGCGCTCCCGTGCGTTCAACCGACGTCTGCTTGTCGCGCCCGCGCCGCGCGGATAGGCGCACGCCCGAACCGCACCAGCTCGAGAGGCCGCCCGATGAGACCGTTTGCGCTACCCTTCCTCACCCTTCTCGCCGCGGCCTGCAGCACCGGCGCCGACCGGCGCGAGAACGCCGCGCCGGTCATCCCGCTCGACACCCTCCAGAGCCTGACCCGCGAGCTGTCTTCGGACGAATTCCAGGGCCGGGCGCCCGGCACTCCCGGCGAGCAGCTCACGGTCGACCTGCTCGCGCGCCGCTTCCAGCAGGCGGGTCTCGAGCCGGGCAACAACGGCAGCTGGTTCCAGAACGTACCCCTGGTGGAGATCACCGCCCAGGGCCGGCCGGCCCTGCGCGTCGCTGGCGGCGCCCAACCGCTTTCCTTCGCCTACCGTACCGACATGGTCGCCGGCACCTACCGGGTGCAGCCGCGGGTCAGCTTCGCGAACAGCGACATCGTCTTCGTCGGCTACGGCATCAACGCGCCGGAGCGCAGCTGGAACGATTATGCCGGGCTCGACGTGCGGGGCAAGACGGTGATCATCCTCGTCAACGACCCCGATTGGCAGACGCCGACCACGACGGGCACGTTCAACGGCCGCGCCATGACCTATTACGGGCGTTGGACGTACAAATACGAAGAGGCGGCCCGGCAAGGCGCGGCCGCCGCCTTCATCGTCCATCAGACCGAGCCCGCCTCGTACGGCTGGAACGTCGTCGAAAACAGCTGGACCGGTCCGCAGCATTATCTCGATCGGCCCGACGGAAATGCCGACCAGACGGTCGCCAACGGCTGGCTCACCCAGGACGCGGCGCGGCGCCTGTTCGCCGCGGCCGGGCAGGACCTCGACGCGCTCACGGCACGCGCCGCCCGGCCCGGCTTCCGCGCCGTCCCGCTCGGCAATCTTCGCGCCTCGATGGAGATCGAGAGCGAGATCGAGCGGCAGACGTCGCGCAACGTGATCGGCGTGCTGCGCGGCCGGACGCGGCCCGACGAATATCTTTTCTACACCGCGCACTGGGACCATCTCGGCCTTTGCGCCGAGACCGGCGCGGACCGCATCTGCAACGGCGCCACCGACAATGCGACCGGCACGGCGGCGCTGGTCGCGCTGGCCCAGGCGCATGCTCGGCAGCGCCCGGAGCGCTCGATCGTCTTCCTCGCCGTCACCGCCGAGGAGTCGGGCCTGCTCGGCTCGCGTTATTATGCGGAGAATCCCGTCTTCCCGCTCGCCCGCACGGTCGGCGGCATCAACATGGACTCGCTCAACATGGCGGGCGCGACGCGGGACTTCGTCGCGATCGGCGCCGGCAAGTCGGAGATGGAGCGCGTGCTCCAGACCGTGCTGGCCGAACGCGGCGTCCGCCTCGCGCCCGATCCGAGCCCGGAGGCCGGCTATTATTTCCGCTCCGACCAGTTCAGCTTCGCGCGTCAGGGTGTGCCCTTCCTCTACGGCCGCGGCGGCGAGGATCTGGTCAATGGCGGCACGGCGGCGGGGAGCGCCTGGTCGCGCGAATATCGCGCCAACCGCTACCACCAGCCTGCCGACGAGTTCCTGACCGGCTGGGACTGGACCGGCGCGATGAACGACCTCCAGATCTATTATGCGGTGATGAACCGGCTCGCGAACGGCCGGAGCTGGCCCAATTGGTACGAGGGCGACGAATTCCGCGCCATCCGCGACCGGAGCCGGGCAACGCAGTGAGGCTGGAGTCGGGCAGCGAGTCCCGGGCCCCTCTCTCGGCGGGAGAGGGGGCTCGGGGATGACCCTGCGCCAGCCGCCCGAATGGGCGGCGCACGAGTGGGTGTGGATCGGCTTTCCCAGCCATGAAGAGCTGTGGGGAGACCATTTCTCGGCGGCACAGGAGGAGGTCGCGGCGTTCGCTGCCGCCGTCCACGCCGGGGGTGCGGGCGAGGAGGTAAGACTGCTGGCAGCCGATCCGGAAGCGGCCCGCCGGGCCGGCGCGCTCGCTCCGCTCGCAACCATCATCGAAGCGCCGTTCGGCGACATCTGGCTACGCGACACCGGGCCGGTCCTGGTCGACGGGGCCACCGGCAGGAGCGCCCGCAAATTCCGCTTCAACGGCTGGGGCGGCAAATATGTGTATGAGGGAGACGACAGGATCGGCATGCGTCTCGCCGCGGAGGCAGGCTTCGAGACGTCCAACTGCGACTGGGTCCTCGAGGGCGGCGCGATCGATGGGGACGGAACAGGCCTCGCCGTGACCACCGAGCAGTGCCTGCTCAACCCCAATCGCAATCCCGGCATGAGCCGCAGGGAGATCGAAGCGCGCCTCGCCGCGGACCTCGGCATCGAGCGGCTGCTCTGGCTGGGCGATGGGCTGCTCGGCGACCATACGGACGGTCATGTCGACAATCTCGCCCGCTTCGTCGCCCAAGGCGTCCTGGCGCTGCCCGTCCCCGCGAGCCCGGACGATCCCAATCACGCGGTCTACGAGGACGCGCTACGCCGCGCCGAGGCGTTCGGCGTGGACATGGCGCCCGTCCCGTCCCCCGGCCGCGTGCTCCAAAGCGGCGAGATCGTGCCCGCCTCCTACATGAACTTCTATGTCGGCAACGCCGCCGTCGTGGTGCCGATCTACGGCGCTGCGAACGACGAGGCGGCGGTCGAGGCGATCGGCAATCTGTTTCCGGACCGCACGGCGGTCGGCCTGCGCGCCGACCATGTCCTCACCGGCGGCGGCAGCTTCCACTGCATCAGCCGCGAAGTGCCGCTTTGAGATCCTCCCCGCTCGATGCGAGGGAGGACCGCGTGAAGCCGGTGGGGGGCTTGCGAGAGCCGCAACGGCCTGCAATCAGCCCTCCACCATCCTCCGGATGGTTCCCCTTCCCGTCCCCGGGAGGATGACGGAGTAGCCATGACCGAGATCACAGTCGCCGCCTTGCAACTCGCCTTCGGCGAAGACCTCGACGACAATCTCGTCAACGTCTCCGAGCTGGTGCGCGAAGCAGCCGCGAAGGGCGCGAAGGTGGTGCTGCCGCCCGAACTGTTCGAAGGCCCTTACTTCTGCCGAACCGAGGACGAGAACCTGTTCGTGAGGGCGCGGCCGGTCGAAGAGCATCCCGCCGTGCTGGCGATGCGAAAGCTGGCCGCGGAGCTCGGTATCTTCATCCCGACGAGCTTCTTCGAGGCGGACGACCCGCATCACTACAATTCGTTGGCGATGGTCGACGACAAGGGCGCCGTCATGGGCGTCTACCGCAAGAGCCACATCCCGGACGGGCCGGGCTATGAGGAGAAATTCTATTTCCGCCCGGGAAACTCCGGCTTCAAGACCTGGCGGACGCCCGCGGCGACGCTCGGCGTCGGCATCTGCTGGGACCAATGGTATCCGGAGACGGCGCGCAGCCTGATGCTGATGGGCGCCGAGATCCTCTTCTATCCGACCGCGATCGGCTCCGAACCCTACGACCCGGATCTCGATACCAGCCGCCTCTGGCGCCGCGCGATGGTCGGCCACGCGGTCTCCAACGTCGTGCCGGTGGTCGCCGCGAACCGGATCGGCGAGGAATGCGGCCAGGTCTTCTACGGCCACAGCTTCATCTGCGACGAGCGCGGCGACATGATCGCCGAGTTCGGCGCCGCCGAGACCGGGGTCCTGACCGCCACGCTCGATCTGGCCAGGATCAAGCGCCACCGCGCCGGCTTCGGCTTCTTTCGCGACCGGCGTCCGGACCTTTACGGGCGGCTCACCGAAGACGTTTGAGAAGATCCAACTTCCCCGGTCAGGCGGGCTTCAACTCCACCGCCCGCGCGAACACATCCTCGAACATCGGCGCCGTCAGGCGGCGCGTATTCTGATTGTATCGCGAGCAGTGGTAGCTATCGATCAGGACCCGCCCGTCGGGCAGCGCATGCTCGGCAAGGTGGGCGAACGGGTATGCTGCAAGCCTGCCGCCGGCGGCCCGGACCGCGGCATCGTGGCCGATCCTGCCGAGGGAGACCAGAACCCGGACGCGCGGCAGCGCGTCGAGAGAGGGTCGCGAAAAGGTGCGCGTGCAGGTCGCGATCTCCCCGGGTGTCGGTTTGTTCTGCGGCGGGACGCACTTGACCGAATTGACGATGGCGACGCCCTTGAGGCGGAGGCCGTCGTCGGGGCGCTCCGCATAGCGACCTTCGGCGAGCCCGAATTTCAGCAGCGTTTCGTAAAGCAGCACGCCTGCGAAATCGCCGGTGAACGGGCGGCCCGTGCGATTGGCGCCTTGCTTTCCGGGCGCGAGCCCGCAGATCGCGAGCCACGCTTGCGGGTCGCCGAAATTGGGCACCGGTGCATTCCACCAGCCCGGGTGCTCGGCGCGCAATGCCTGGCGATAGGCCACGAGGCGCGGACAGAGCGGGCAGTCGCGCGGCGCTTCGGTCGCGGGCGTCGGGCTTTCGGGCGGCATGATTAAGCTCTAGGCGGCGCCCGATGGGGAAGACAAGCTATGCGCTCGCGCTCGGCTCGAACCGCCGCTCGCGCCACGGCTCGCCGGAGGCGACGCTGCGGGCGGCGCTGGTCGAGCTGGATGCGGACCGCGCATCGCGGATCCGCGCCACGCCGGCGCTCGGACCCGCCGGGCGGAGCTTCGCCAACGCCGCCGCGATCGTCGCGAGCGAACTCGATCCGCCCGACATGCTCGCGAAGCTGAAGGAGATGGAGCGGGCGTTCGGCCGCCGCGTCGGTCGGGCATGGGGCCCGCGCGTGCTCGACATCGACATCCTGCTGTGGTCGGGGGGGGAATGGGGGGAGGCGGAGCTGGTCATTCCCCACCCCGAGATGCGCCGCCGCCGCTTCGTCATGGAGCCGCTCAACGAGATCGCTCCCGACTGGCGCGACCCGCTCAGCGGCGCGACCGTGCGTCAGCTCCTGTTCCGGCTGCGGAGCGCGCGTTATTGACCCGCGCCCTGCCCGCTTCTACGTCCCGCCGCACGGGCCCTTAGCTCAGTCGGTAGAGCAACTGACTTTTAATCAGTAGGTCGCTGGTTCGAACCCAGCAGGGCTCACCACTTCCGCACGCGCCATTTCAGCGGTTGAGCAGCACTTCGGCGACGTAGCGCTTGCCGCCGGTTCGGCCGAGCTGGACGAAGATGTCCACCGTCTGCTTCACATAATGGTGGACGTCCTCGCGGCTGAGGCGAGTGCCGGTCTGGAGCACGAGCAAGGCGACCTGTTCGATCGCTCCCTCGGCGCTGTCCGAATGGACCGTGGTCATCGAGCCGGGATGGCCGGTATTGACCGCGCGCAGGAAGGCGAACGCCTCCTCGCCGCGCAGCTCGCCCAGGATGATCCGGTCCGGCCGCATTCGCAGCGACGCGGCGACGAGCTCGTTGGCGCTGACATGGGCCTCGCCCAATGTGCTGCGCGCCGCGAGCAGGCCGAGCGCATTGGCGTGGCGCATGGCGAGCTCGGGCGTGTCCTCGATGAAGATCAGCCGCTCGTCCGCCGGAATTTCGCGGATGAGAGCATTGAGGAACGTCGTTTTGCCGGTCGAGGTGCCGCCGGAGACGAGGATGTTGCGCCGCGCCCGGACCGCGGCGGCGAGCATGCCGGCGATGTCACCGGCCGCGAGCAAGGCCGCAAGCTGCGCGTCGGTGCCGGAGCGGTCGAGCTTCGTCCGCACCGACGTCTCGGCCATGGCCCCGCTCTCGACGTAGTCCGAAAGCGTCAAATCGGGTTCGACATGCTTGCGGATCGCGAGCGCGAGCGGGCCGCGCGTGGCCGGCGGCGCGACGACCTGGACCCGGGCGCCATCCGGCAGCGTCGCCGAGAGCAGCGGATGCTCGCGGCTGATGCCCTGATGCGACAAGGCGGCGATCTGGCGGGCGAGACGCGCCAAGGTTGCGTCGTCGAGGTCGGGCGCCTCGTGCCGCTCGATGGCGCCGGCGGTGGTCTCGATCCAGATTTCGCGCGGGCGGTTGACGTAGATGTCGGTGACGTCCGGCCGCGCCAGCATGTCGGCCAGCGGAGCGAGATAGGAGCGCAGGTACAGGCCGGGGCCGCCGGCCGTAGCCGCGTTCACCGCCGCCGCTCCACGCCGGTAAAGTCGAGGTCGCGCGCGACGAAGACGCTGATGCTGGCGCCCGGGCGAACGGTGAGCGTCGGCGGAATCTCGGCCGGCTGCACGCCCCCGGTGATCGCCCCTGCCCCGCCGGGAAGCAGAAGAACGGGCGAACCGGCGGCGGCGGCGGCAACGGTCATCCCGACATCGACCGTCGATCGCAGCAACGCCCCGGCGAATCGCTGGAAGAAATGCGTGTTGACGTTGGCGCGGATGCCGCCGCGACCGAGCGTGTCGGTGGCAGGGGATCCGATCGCGATCGTGACCCCGTCCGGGCGTATGAGCCGGAACCAGTAGACGAGCGCGCGGCGCTGGCCCGGCTGGGCGTCGGAGCGATACTCGCCGATCAGGCGGCTGCCGCGCGGGATCAGCACGCGCGTTCCATCGAAACCGCGCACGTCGCGCGAGACGATGGCGCGGGCCAGCCCCGGCCGGCTTGAGTTGAAGGCCGTCTCCATCACCGCCGGGATGAGCGTTCCCTGCGCGACGGTGGTGGTCCGGTTGGCGAGCGCGCCGGCGCGCGAGCGTGTGCCCGCGATCGCCGTCCCGCCGCCGCCCGCGCCTGCGGTGGCGGCATCGGCGGCCGGACCGGCTGCGGCATCGCCCGCGGCCGGCGCACCGCCGCCCGTCGTGTCGATGACCAGGGCCGCCTCGCCGGGAACCCGCTGCGGCGCCGGCGGCTGCTGCAATTGCGGCTGGGGCGCGACGGGCTGGGGCACGTAGACGATCTGCGGCGCGCGCGGCGCCGGCGCGGGCGGCGCGAAGCGCTGGGGCGCCGGAGTCGGCGCCGCGGGGACCAGGATCTGCGGCTGCGGCTGAAACTGCGTCTGGGATTGGACCGGTGCCGGGACGACGAGCGGCGGCGCCGGGGCCGGCCCCCCTGCGCCTTGCCCCTGCGGCGCCGTTTCCGCGACCTCGGTCACGGAGCGGCGGCGGGAGTCGAGGATCAGGAACAGGGCGAGGAACGAAACGATGAGAATTCCGATCAGCACCGGCTTCGACAGTCCCTGCCGCGGCAAGGCGACGATCGGACGCACGCCCTCCTCGGCGGGTGCGGGTGCCAGCGTGCGCGGATCGGTGGCGGAGCCTCCAGCGAGCGCCATCAGCTTCTCTGCCGGCGGGGCTGGACGCGGACGGCGCGCGCGGTCTCTCGGTCGATCCGGAAGATCAGCCTCGGCATCACCGAATCGATCACATAGACGTCGTCGCGCATCATGCCGTTGACCAAGGTCTCGCGGCCCTGTGCGTCGATGCCGTAGACCGCCGGGATCGCGCGATCCGCGGGCCATTCGATATAGGTGTGGCGCCCGTCGTCGCCGATCCTGCTCGGCTGCAGGCCGCGCGCGCCGCTGACCCGGTAGCGGCCCTCGACCGGCGCCTCGGCCTCCGCCTGGGCGGCGTCCTCGCCGGGCTCGGGATAGCGAAAGCGGACGGTGTACGCCATTTCCGGCGATGGACCAGGGAGCGGGACGAGATCGATGGCGTAGAGCCGCGAATTGGTGATCACGGTCATGTTCGTCGTGACGCCCGATTGCAGCGGCTTGATGAACAGCCGGTCGCCGCGGCGGTTTGCCGTGACCTGCCAGGCGCTGGAATCGCCGACCGCGACGTTTTCGATCTGCTCGTCGGGCGCGAGCTCGACGGTGAGCTGATAGCCCACCGCCACTTCGAGGATGAAGACCTGGTCGGCGGCATAGTCGATGCTTTGGAGGCGGCGGTCGCCGGCGCCCGGCTGCGGCCGCACCTGCGCGGCGGCGGGAATCGCCGCGAGCGCGCCCGCCAATGCGAGCGTTAGGGCGAAGGCGAGGCGCCTCACAGCTCGACTTCCGGCTGGGGCGGCGGCGGCGGGCGCTGTTGCTGGGCCGGGGGCGTTACCGCCTGCGGCCGCTGGAGATTGGGCACGACCATGGTCGGTGCCTGCTGACCGCCTTGCTGGGGCACGGCGAGGCCGGGCGTCGCCGGCTGCTGCGGCTGGAGCTGTTCCGGCGAAGGCAAAGCCTCCTGGTCTCGCCGGTAGCGCACCACTTGAAAGCCGAGCGGATTTGCGTAGCGGTCCTCCTGGCGCATCGGCTCCCCGGAGAAGCGGTAGCGGATGACCGCGACATAAGCACCGAGCGGCGCAATCTCGCCGTTCGGGTTGCGCAGCCTCGTATCGAAGCGGACCATGGCGACGTTGCGCGCGACCGGCGAGACGCTCTTCACCTGCGCCTCGACGACGGTGCCGCGCGGATAGCGGGCGAGCGGACTTTGCGGGTTCGAGGCCTGCATGCCGGAGACATAGTCGGCGCGGGCATTCTCCGCCGACCACAAGGTGACATGGCGGTAATTGGACTGGACGGAATCGAAGTCGAAGCTCTCGCGCTGGGTGACGTACTGGACGAGAAGAGATTGAGTGAGCGCCGTGTCCGCCGAAACGCGCTGCGCGTCGAGCGGCCGCACCGCCTGGACGAAGCCGGTATTGCGGTCGACGAGCAAGGTGTAGGGCTCGACCGTCTTGAGTGGGACGAGAAGGACGAGCGCCAGTCCCTCGAGCAAGGCGACCGCACAGGCCCCGCCCGCCACCATCCAGGCGGTCTTGCGGGATTTCTTGAGGTCCTCCTGGCGGTCGCCGGACCAGCTCTCCGCTTCCTTGTAATATGCGTCGAGCGACTCGCGCGATCTCTTGTTCATCTCTTGCTGTCCCGTCGCTGCGCCCCGCTGGAGACGCGCCCGCGCGTCCGCCGCCGCCCGCTCTGGCCGAGCGGCAGACCCGGCGCCGTCAGCGCGTCGCGGCCGGCCGCCTGGGCAATGCCCGCCGCTCCGAGCTGGGCGACGGGAGCGGGAGGCGCGAAGGCCTCGCGACGCTGCGTGCTGGCGACCGCCTCGGCGATGGCGACGGCTCGGCTGCGCTCGGCCGGCGGCGGCGCGGCCTCATCGCCGGCGGCGGCTCCGCGACCGCCGGCGAAGGAGGGTTGGAGCGCGGGCGTGCGGATCGCATCGGCGAACTGCGCGGAGACGGTGCGCACCGCCTGCGGAATGCGGAAGCTGTAGGCAAGCCGCGCCGCCGCGATCAGCACGGCGACGAGAACGATCGCGAAGACGAGGTTCATGACGAGCAGCTCGACCGGGACGCTAGGCGTCGCGATCGCCGCCCGGCGGGTAGCGATCACCGTCGCGATCCAGGGCTCCATCAAGGCGAGCTGGACGCCGAGCACGATCGAGGTCGCGACCGCGCCGAACGCCGATCCGGCAAGGCCGCGCACCCAACCTTCGAACAGGCCCCGCGTCGCGTCGAACAGCAGGAACAGAGCGAACAAGGGCCCGAGCGCGAGCAGGAGGCCCGCGACAAGCCTCACCGAGGCATAGGCGGAGATCGCGCTCGTCAGATAGAGGGTCCTCGCCTGGCCCAGCATCTTCGCTTCCTCGGCCGGGTTCCAGCGCGGCCGCTGCTGGATCTGCTCGAGCCGGCGGAGCTCCTGCTGCTGCTGCTGCGGCGTCAGCGCAGCCGTCGGCCCGACGATCTCGTCGGCATTGGGCGGGCGCCCGGTGCCGATCAGCATCAGCTCCGCGAGCATGTTGTCGACGCCCTGCAGCCGCGAGGCGATGCCGCCGTCCGAACCCGGCAGGCCCGAAGGCCGTCCGATGCTGCCGGCAAGCTCGGCGGGGCCGCGCAACGTCACGTCGTAGACCAGGGTTCTGAACGCGGGCCAGCTCGTCGCCAGCATCAGGACGGCGCCGATCTTGACCGCCATCAGCACCGCGTCGCGTGCCGTCGGCACCTCGCCGTAAAGGAGGCGATAGCCGAACAGACCGACGAAGATGGTGAGGACGCCGGCCAGCGCCAGCGAAACGGCCGAGCCGGGCTGGGCCAGCGCCAGCCAGCCCCCCTGCCCGATCGATTGCGCCTGGCAGTCGACGATCGCCAGTACGCGGCGCAGGAACTCGCCTTCGGGATAGAAGGCTGGACAGGAGGCGAGCATCAGGCGCGCTCCAGCAGGCGCGGTATCCAGGCCTCGGGCTCGTCGCCGGTCTCCGCGCGGATCTCGTCGAGGAGGCGCACGGTGCGCTCGCGGCCCGAAAGGATGGTGAGAAGATCCTGCTCGCCGCTCAGATTGAGCCGCGCGACGACGCTGTCGGCGCCATGCTTGACGAGAAAGCAGCGCGCATCGTCGGGAAGCGTGCGGATGATCTCATATTCGTGCGGCGTCAGCCCGAAGCCTTCGACATAATCGGCCTCGCGCGCCTTCGGATTGGCCATGAAGATCTGCGTCGCCGCCTGCTCGATGATCGCGCTCGCGATCCGGCTCTCGAGCGCGTCCTGCGCGCTTTGCGTGGCGAAGCCGACGATGCCGTTCCTCTTTCGGATCGTCTTCTCCCAATCCTTGATCCGGCGCACGAAGACGTCGTCGTCCAGCGCCTTCCAGCCTTCATCGACGACGACGATGGCGGCAGTGCCGTCGAGCCGCTCCTCGACGCGGTGGAAGAGGTACATCATCGCCGGGCTGCGCAGCGCCGGATCGTCCAGGATCTGGGTCATGTCGAAGCCGACCGTGTCGGCGGCGAGATCGGTCAGGTCCTCTTCATTGTCGAACAGCCAGGCATGCTCGCCCTCCCCCCACCAGGGCCGCAGCCGCGACCAGAGATCGGCGCCGTGCGGGCGATGCCCGCCGCGGAACAGCTCCGCCAGATGGCGCAGGCGGCGATGGTGGCGCGGCTGCGCGAAATTGGCCTCGAGCGCGTCCTTGATCCGGGCGACCTCGTCCGTGTCGGTGGTGCCGGCGAGCAGCGCCAGCCAGTCGATCAGGAACTGGCGGTTGGCCGGCGTGTCGGCGAGCTGGAGCGGGTTGAGGCCGGAAGGGGTTCCCGGCCGCAGCACGTCGTAGCGGCCGCCGATCGCGCGGATGAAGAGCTCGGCGCCGCGGTCCTTGTCGAAGAAGATGATCCGCGGCCGATACTTGCGCGCCTGCGCGAGGAGGAAATTGAGCACCACCGTCTTGCCCGAGCCCGACGGGCCGATGACGGTGAAGTTGCCGAGATCGCCTTGGTGGAAATTGAAATGATAGGGGCCCGCGGCGGTGGTCTCCAGCAAGGTGACCGCTTCGCCCCAATGATTGCCGTCGGCTGTGCCGATCGGAAAATTGTGGCTGCTCGCGAAGGATCCGAAATTGGCGGTCGAAATGAGGCCGCGGCGGGCGGCATATTTGAAATTGCCTGGAAACTGCGCCCAGAATGCGGGCTCCAGCCCGATCTCCTCGCGCACGGCGATGATGCCGAGATCGGCGAGCGCGGCCTGGACCTCGGCGGCGCCTTCGTCCACCCGCTCCGGGCTCTCCGCACGGATCGCAATGGTCATGTGGTGCTCGCCGAAGGCGGCGCGGCCGGCTGCGACATTGTCCTTGGCGCCGACCAGCTCGGTGCGCAGGCTGAGCGCCTCGTCCTCTGCCGAGCGCATCCGCCGGAGGGCCAGGTTCATGCCGGACAAAGCCTCGCGCCGCTCGACGAAGCCGAAGGATTGCGACACCGTCATCTCGAACGGCAGCCGCATCAGGTCGTCGAACATGCCGGGCTCGGTCTGCCCCGGATAATCCTTGATCGAGATGATCGCCTGGAAGCTGCGGGGCGTCGTCCCCGCCCGCCCAAGCTCGATCGTCTCCTGACCGAAGCTCACGCGGCGATAAGGAAGATAGTCGCCCAGATCCTGCTGCGGCAGGAGGACGGGACGCATCTCGCCATTGTAGAGAGTCGAGAGGAATTCGAGCGGCTCGGAACAGGGACCGCAGGGCGTCTGGTAGACGCCGAGCAGGCGCGGACCGTAGCTGCCCAGGGCCGCGAGCAAGGCGTCGCGGGCGGCATCGAGTTGCTTGCGCTCGTACGCGACATTGGTGCCCGCCGGCAGCGTTGCCCTGCCGAAGAGCGCGCGGACACGATCGGCGATGCCGACCCTGCCCTGAAGCGGGCGCCGGACGATCGTCAGAAACAGATCGTTGACGTAGAGATGCTTGGCCGAGAGCCGCGCTCGCCACGCTTCGTCGAGCTTGCGCGAGAAGGCGTCCGGATAATCGGCCGAAAGCTCCGGCTCGATCCGGCGGCGGACGATATGGTGATAGACGGCGAAGCGCGAGGAGCCGATCGCCTGCAGCATCGCGTCGCGCAGCCGCTTCCTGTAATTGATCTCGTCGGTGTCGGCCGTCTCGAACAGGAGGCCGCGAAGGTGGATGACCTGGAGGAGCAGGCCGTCGCGGGTCTCGACCGTATGATCGTCGACGTGGCGCGCATAGGGCAGATGCTTGCCGGCGGGCAGCTCGCGCGCGGCCGCGGCGCTGGCGTCCTGGCTCAGGGCCGGTAGGAGTTGCATCGCCAGATCGAGTAGTTGCGGACCCGCGGGCAGCGGCGGACCCTGGTGAGCCAAAGATCGAAGAAGCGCGGCTCGCGCACGCAAAGGACGGCGCCGATCCCGTGGACGAGGAGCGCGGCGAGGAGCACCCAAAGCGAGCGGAAGATGAGGAACAATTCGGTGGCGAGCACCGCATTGACGATGAAATAGGAATAGGTGACGCCCGCGAACATCTGCGGGCGGGTCAGCGCCACGAACAAGGGATCCTGTTCGAGCCGGCTCATTTCACTGCCCCAGCTGGGCGGTGGACTGGATGCCGGCGACGATGCTCGCCGCGCCGAACAGGATGAAGCAGCCGAGGATCACGACCGCGCCGTAGCGCCAGTTGATCCGGCCGGTCAGCATCAGGAAGCCGACCGAGGCGACGGCGATCACCGCGACGACGGTGGCGATCGTGCCGAGCAGGGTGCCCTCCAGCCAGCGCACGGCCGCGACGATCACGCCGGACCCGGCCGGGTCCGCCAGCGAGTCCTGCGCCAGTGCGGGCGCTGCCGACAGCGCCAGAACAGCCATTGCAACGCGCGCTGCGCGCCCGACGAAATTACGATCTATGTCCATGTCCCCCCGGCCCGGCCGATTCCCTTGCGGGGAATAGTGCGCGCTCCGCCGGCGCTTGCCAATAGAATTCAGGACTTTCCGGGCCTCTGGCGGGCCAAATCGAGGCTGACGCGCGGCGGCGGCGGCGCGCTACGCCGCGCTAATTGAACACCGCCACCAGCCGGCTCCGCCCGCGGACCTCGGCGCGCACGCCGAGATAGAGTGACATCGGCGCCGCCGACCGGGCCGCCAGCGCATAGGTGCGCCCGCCCTCCGGCGCCGGCCCGCCGACCGATTCGAAGAGGGCCGCAAAGCACCGCCTCCCTGACGGAGTCGGCCCCCCCGAGCAAAGCCCCTCCACGCCGGCGAGCCGCAACGTACCGCCTCCCGCTACCTGAAAGCGCTCGCCCACGAACGCCGCCCAGTCCCCCATCGCGCCGCGTTCGAGAGCCGCTGCGCCGCGCGGCGTGCGCGACCCCGCGCTGGCGGCAAGTGCCGGCGCCGCTCCCGCGGCGGTGCCGCCCAATCCGGCCCCGAGGGCAAGAATAACGGTACGGCGAGACAGCCGCGCGGCTTGAGCGTTGTTTTTCAAGAATATTCCCCCTAAGTGAATCGGATAACCAATGCACCCCGGCTGGCTTTTTAGCGCGTCTCTACAGCGACGTGAAGCCCTTCTTCAAATAAAGGGCTCAGCTGCGCTGGAGGCGATACATGGGATAGTCGCCGTAATTCTTCGCCAGTGCGATCCGGCCGACATAGGAGCAGTGAAACCGCTGGCGCGCCTCGAGTGCGAGGATTGCCGCCAGCGGCTCGGTGACGAAGACGGCGCCGGGCGGCGTGACCGGCTCGATCCGGGCGGCGCGGGAGACCTCGGTGCCGTAGAAGGTGGTGCGGCCGGTGATCCGGTCGATCGTCCGGTAGACCGAACCATAATGCGCTCCGACGCGCATTCCGCCCGAGCCGTCGAGACCGAGCGTCGCATAATCGAATCGCGCGAGGCGGGCCTGAAGCTCGAGGGCGATCTCTGCCGCCGCCGGCGCGCTCTCGGTGACGGCGTAAAGCGCATCGCCCCAGCTGTTGCGGCAGGCGACCTCGCTGCCGTGCTCGTCGAGCACTTCGGCGACGCAGCGCATGACGCCGTCCCAGAAAGCGGGAAGGGCATGTTCGGGAAGCTTGGAGAACCCCACGAAATCGGTGAACAGGATCGCGGCGAGGACGCGTTCGTAGCGGCTGTCGAAGTCCATCGGCGGACGCGCGAAGCTGCGGTCGACGGCACCGGGATCGATCCGGCGGCTGCGCTCCCCGGCAGCTTCCCAGGCGGCGACGTCGGCTCCGGTGCCGGCCGGACCCGCCGCCGGCTCGCCGTCCCAGACGACGAGCTGGACGTTGCGCGAATGCAGATGCTCGGCGCGCAGCCGCGCGAGGCCCATCGCCATTCGGCTCTGATAGCCGAACTGTTCGGGGTCCCCGAAATAGCGGATGCTGGTCGCCGCCGTCACCGATGTCGCTGCCGCCATGCAGGTTCGATAGCGCGGCAGCCAGGCTTCGCCGCCGGGAACCACCGAGTGCGCGACGAAATCCTGCTCGTCGAACGGAAGCACGACGTGGAGCTCGGCGCCGCGGTCCAGCAAGGCTTCGGCGACAAGTATGTCGGCGCCGCAAGCGAGCGCGCCATAAGCGAAGCCGACCTCCTCCTCTTCGAGCACCTGGTCGATCGAAGCGCGCAGACGCGCTTCGGCAGCGGGATCGGCGGCGAACATGTGGCCCGCGAAATGGGCGACGGCCGGAGCCTGGAGTGCGGCGAGGAGGTCGGCGCGCTCGGCCGCATCCAGCCGGAAATGGTCGGAAACGAGGCCGAGCTGGCGGCGCGACGTCGAGCGGGCGCCATGGTCGCACGACGCGCGCACAGCGTCCGCGTTCAGCGCCTGGCGCGCTTCTTCGGTGCGGCCCAGGAGAAGCAGCGCCTCGGCCCGGGTGACCGCCGCATAGAAATCGGCGGAGGCGGCGACGCTGCGGTCGGCGAGCAGTTCCCGGGCGAGCTGCACCGCCTGCTCGTCGCGTCCGGACAGAAGAGCGAGCGTCGCGGCATTGATGCCGGGAAAGGAATCGCCGCTCTCGCGATAGATGGCGAGATAAGCCTTGAAGGCGTCGCCGAGCGCCGCGCAGCGCGCCGCGCCGGGCGCGAGCGCCAAAGCGCGATCCTTGAGAAGACGGGCGCCGGCGGCGCGCTTGTGCGGATCGGTGGAGTCGCCGAGAGCATATTCGCCGAACAGCTGCATCGCCCGCTCCGTGTCCCCCATGCGCGCCAATGCGAGCACTTGCAGGTAGCGAAGATCCTCGGAGGCGGGCTCCTCTGCGAGGCCGGAGACGGTGAGGTCGTAGGCCGCGATGAGGTCGCCGCGAGCGACCGCCGCCTTTGCGCCGGCTGCGGAGTCGAAAGGGGCGTTGCCTGACATTTCCTGCTTATTGCCGAGGCCGCCGATCCGGCCAATCCGCTTTCGAGCAGATTCCGGGACCGGACATGCATCGAAAGCGGGAGCAAAAGCGTTAATCCCTTATGAACCGGAGATTTTCCGCAATTCTCATCAGCGGTCTCGGCGCGGGCGTCCTCTATGCCGCCTCGCTCGATAGCGATCCGGGGGCGCCGGCGCCTGCCGATCCCGCGGCCGTCGACCGCTATCTCGCCCAGCTCAGCGAGACCATGCCGCCCCCGGTCGCGACGGCACTCGCGCGTGAAGCGGAGCCGCCGAAGGATCCGGACCTCGTCAAAAGGGCAGCCAAGCTCGACAGGGCCGAGCCGATGGTCGGCGCGGCCTTCTCGATCATCCGCTAGGCGCTCGCCGCGCGGGTCGCGCCGGCGCCCCAGGATTTCACCAGTTCGGAGATGTCGTCCGCCCGCTGTGGGCGGCCGATCAGATAGCCCTGCGCGAGGTCGCAGCCCATCGCAGCGAGCGCCTCGAGACAGGCTTCGTCCTCGACGCCCTCGGCGACGACCTCCAGGCCGAGCTCGTGCGCCATGGCGACGGTCGAGCGGACCATGATTGCGTTGCGCGGGGAAACGCCGATGTCGGCGACGAAGCTGCGGTCGATCTTGAGCTCGGTCGCGGGAAGCATGCGAATGTAGCCCAGCGAGGACTGGCCGGTGCCGAAATCGTCGATCGAGACGCCGACGCCGAGCGCGCGCCAGGCATCCAGGGCGGCAATGGCGGCTTTGGGATCGGCCATGGCCGCGGTCTCGGTCACTTCGATCGTCAGCCGGTCGGGCGGCAGCCGACCAGCGCGCACCGTCTCGCGCAGCTCGGCCATGAATTCGGCCTCCGCGAGCAGGCTGGCGCCGACATTGACGGCGACCCCGAGGTCGAGACCAGCCTCGCGCCAGGCCAGAGCGTCCGCGATCGCCTCGGCGAGGACATGACGCGTGAGGTCCTGGGCTCGACCGTGCTCTTCGATCAGCGGCAGGAAGGAGTCGGGCGCGAGCAAGCCGCGCTCCTCATGCTGCCAGCGGACCAACGCCTCCACGGCGACGATGCGGCCGCGCTCGAGGTCGAGCTTGGGCTGATAGAAATTGCGGATCGCACCGCTGGCGAAAGCCGAGTCGAGCTCGCCCATCAGAGCGAGATTGCGGCTGACTTCCGCGGAATCGCTCTCGGTGAAGCGGGTGACGCGCAGACCCGCGCGCTCGGCCTGGCTGGCGGCGTGCGCGGCATTCGCGGCAAGCTGGCGCGCAAAGCCTCCATCCCCGCCGGCGATTCCGAAATGGAGCGGCACCTCGACGCGGCGCCCGTCCGCCTCCTGCTCGCGCGCCAGCGCGGCCAGGCCGTCGAAAGAGACGGGGGCGGTGCCCGCGATCCAGGCGAGGCCGGCTTGCTCGATCCGGTGGACGCAGGCGCCGCCATTGCCGAGCGCGAGCCGCTCGGCAAGCGACGCGACCAGCCGTGCCATCAACTCGGGCCCGAGCGCGGCGGCGAGCGCGGCGAAGCCGGCGATCCTGGCCACGACGATCTCCGCGGCGGGAAGGCCGCGGGCCGCCTCTTCCAGGGCGAGGAGGTTCGGAAGGCCGGTCGCCGCGTCGCAGCGTGCCTGCCGACGCCGCAGGGCTATGGCGGCGGCGGCTGCAGCGGCGGCAAGCGCGCCGAGCGCGGGCACGATCTCGAACGACAAAGCGAGCGCGCGATCCGCCGCGAGCGCGAACAGGGGCGCGAGCCCCGCGCCGCAGGCAAGGGCGAGAATGCCTCGCCTCGACGGCCCGCTCGCTGCAACGGCGGCGATCAGGAGAAGAGCGGCGAGCAGCGGCAAAGCGCTGCCCGCCTGCGCGCGCGCCGACTGCGCGAACAAGGTCTCGGCCGCGATCGCCTGGACGACGACGCCGGGCAGCATGCCGTGGCCCGGGGCCGCGTAATGGTCGCCGTTTTCGACCGCCGTCGATCCGATGATGATCCGGCGGCCCGCCAGAGCAGCGGCGGGGACCCGGCCTTCGATCAGATCGACGAAGCTGTGGCGCGGGATGGTCGCCGGATCGATCGCGTAATCGATCGCGAAGCTGTAGGCGGCATTGTCGGTCGATTCCGCGATCATCGCAGCGAGCGAAGGCCGCGGCACGCCGAGCGTCTCGCCGCCCAGCGGCATCTGGCGGAGCGCGCCGTCTTCGTCCGGAAGGACGTTGGCGGTGGCGAGGAAGGCATGCTCGGCCAAGGTCGGGATCGGCACCGAATCGATCGCCTCGGTGCTGCCGTGGCCGGCCTGCTGGGTGAAGGTCGGGAGGATGACCGCGCCGCCGGCACGGCCGAGCGCGGCGGCGAAGGCGGCGTCTTCGGCAGGGATCGAGCGGCTCGAAAAGTCGATGTCGAACGCAATGGTGCGCACACCGGCCTCGCGCAGCCGGTCGACGGCGCGGCCGTGGAGGCTGCGCGGCCACGGCCATTGCCGGATTGCGGCCACCGAGCGGGCGTCGATCTCGACGATATGGACTTGCCCGCTGGCATTCTGGACGCGAAGCGCGTCGCGCCACTGGGAGAGAGTCCGGTCGAAGCCGATGCCGGCACCCGTTGCGACGAGAACTAGGCCGGCGCTCGCAGCTGCGACCAGCGGGGCGGAGGAGCGCACGAAGGCGCGAAGCGGCGCGGCTAGACTACGCATCAGAACGTCCGGCTGAGGCCGAAGCGCAGCCGGTGGCGATCGGCACGGTAATATTCGATCGAGCTCGACGTACGGTTGTAGGTGTAGGTCAAAGACGGGGTGAGACCGATCAGGAGCGGCCGGCGCGAGGCGACGTAGAGGCTGCCGGACATCCGCCAGTCGCGCCGCGGGTCGGGCGAGAGGAGCAGGATCGGCCCTTCATATTCGATCCGGCCGAGGCCGGCAGTGAGGCCGCCGATGAGGTCGGCGCTGAGATAGTGGCTGAGGCCGCCATGGATGCCGAATTCCCGGCTGGAATAGCTGTCCGAACCGAGCCAGCTTCCGCGGACATAGATGCCTGCCGAGCCGGAGAGCGTCGGATCGATCACCGTCTCGTAGGTGAGGTAGACGCCGCCCTCGGTGCCGCCGAATTCCTCGCCATAATCGGAATCGAAGAAGCGCGCGTCGACGAAGAGAGAGAGGGCCTCGCCTTCGCCGAGCGGCTGCCGGTAGCGGCCGCGTACCCCGAAGCCGCGCATTGCCGAGGCTCCGGCGTAGCGCCGGTCGAAGCCGGTCGCCTGGAGGAGGATGGTGGATCCGCCCGGCCCCTGGATTTCGGCGCCGGCGGCGAGGAGGACCGAGGCATCGTCCGAGCGCGCGCCCTCCTGCTCGAGCACGAAACCTTCGGCATCGATCGCTGCCGACACCCCTCCGCCTATCGGCACGCGGCCGCGCAGGGAGGCGGAGACGCCGACGCCGATGCCGCCATGCTGCCTCAGCGATGGATCGAGCGGGACCGGGAAAGCAACGCCGTCGAGGTCGAGCTCGACGGACTCGGCGTCTGTGGAATTGGTGAGGTTGGTATCGGCGACAACGCTGGCGTCGACAATGAGCCGCCAGTCGGCGCCGCCCGGCCGCCGAGGCGCGGTGGGCGTGACCGGACGCGCTTGGTCGGCGAGGCTCGGCGGATACTGCTCGCCTGGCTCGGGCGGTTGGGTCGAAGGCGCGGCGAGTTGATCGTCGGTGGAGGCGGCGTCGAGGTCGTAGCCGAGCGGCGCGGCGGGCGGCGCCTGGTAGGCCGCGAGCAGCAGCCAGGCACCGAAAAGGGCCGCACCGCGTCGCATCCTGGTTCCCACCTCCCCTGCCGGCGCGATCGGACGCCGCGCCGTCCCGGAGGACTAGCAGAGCAGGGTTGACGAACCCTTAGCGATGTTGCCGGCGCGCGGCGATAATCGCCGCTGCGCCAGGGACTTAGAGGCAGATGAGGCCGAGGATGCAGCGGCTCGGATCGTTCCTCGGCGCGGCCGGGGGCGGAGGCGGCGGCGCAGCCGGTTGAGTGACGACCGGAGCCGTCGGCGCTTCTACGATCGGCGTCGAGGGCGGTGCCGGGGCCGGCGCGGGCGCAGGAGCAGGAGCCGGCGCGGGCGGGGCGGTCGCAGGAGCGGGCTCCGCCGCAGGGGCCGGCGCAGGGGCGGGCTCCGGTGCCGGAACCGGCGCAGGGGCCGGCGCAGGGGCGGGCTCCGGTGCAGGAGCCGGGCTCGGTGCGGGGGTCGGGACTGGGAGCGAGTCGGAATCATCGTCGTCGTCGCCACCGGTGCCGGAAACCGAAGGAGGCGGCGGCGGGGGCGGCGGAGTTGGCGTCGAGCCGCCCGTTCCCGGTCCCGAGTTCGAACCCGAGCTGCCGCTGCCGCTCGAGCCGCCGCTGGAGCCCGGACCGCTATTGTCCGCTACCGGCACCGAGCCGGTCACCGTGCCCGCATCGACCGGTGTCGGCGCGGGCGACGTATCAAAGGGCGCCGGCACGTTGACGGGGACGCCGCCGACATTGCCGTTGCCATTTCCATTCCCGTTCCCGTTGCCGTTGCCGACGCCGCTGCCGTTGAGCGGCAGGTTGCTGAGTTCGGCGAGATTGGCGCGGTCGCGGCCGTCAATCGCGTTATTGCCTGCATTGCCGGCATGGCCGCCGTCGCCGCCCGCGCCGGCAACATGGCCGTAATCGAGAGTCGGACGATCGCCCTGGCCGCGGCTGCGGTCGGCGCGTTCGGAACGGTCCGACCTTTCGTCGCGGCGATCGCGCGAGGACGAGGCCGACGCCGTCTCACGGCGGCTCCGCGTCCCGGCCTCCGCCTGGACCTCGTCGGAGCGGCCGTGGCTGAGGCGCTGCGGGTCGGCGGCCGAAACGGCCGCGGCGAAGCCTGGCTCCACCATCTGCACCATCTCGCCGCCGAGCGTGCCGACTTCGACGCGGCCCTCGCTGACCGCGACGCTTGCGCCTTGCTCGCCGACGGTGACGGTGAAGACCGTGCCTTTGACGAGAGCGACGAGGTGCGGCGTGCGCACTCCGAAATGCGGCGTCGGCTGGCGCTCGATCCGGTACTGGGCGCGGCCCGAGCTCTGCACCATCCTGATCTGGCCGTCGGCGGCGCCGGGCACCTGCAGCGTGGTTCGCGGCGAGACGACGACATAGTCGCGTCCGCGCACCAGCACCGCGCGGCCATTCCCGCCGGTGGCGATCACATCGCCGGGCTGGACCGTCGCGCCCTGTCGCGCCGCCACCGCGCGCGCTCCGCGCCGGACCTGAACCTCGCCCGCTGCCTCGGTCACTCGCCAGGGGGCAGCGGCTTGCGCCCAGGCCGCGGGAGTCCAGAAGAGGAGGAGAAGAGCGATGAGAGCGCGCAATGCCATGCTGAATCGTCCCCGTGACCGGAAAATGCGATCCGGCAGGCTCGGCGATTACGGGAGAAGGCTTGAGAGCCGGTAAAAAGCCGTGGAAAACGAAAGCCTAATGCCGCGGCGGCGAGGCGCGATGTTGGTCGAACCGGACAAGAGCCGTGCCCGACTTCCGAGAGCCGCGCATTCGTGATAGCCTTTGCGGGCTGACGCGAAGCATCGAACAGGGGAGAAGATCATGGCCGGCATTCACGCACAGGAGAGCGAGACCGAGACTGCGGTGGAGACGGCGACGGAGCCGATGAGCTTCGCGCAGACCGAGGACGAGAGCTGAGCCGCCGACGCACGGGTGCGCCCGGCAACCGGACCTGAAGACCGACCCTCCACCGACGCTGCCGAGGCCTTCCTAGCCGCCGCCGCGGCGGCCGCACATCTTTGCGGCGTGACCCGCCTGGCCGACATCACCGGGCTCGACCGGATCGGCCTGCCGGTCTGGCAGGCCGTGCGCCCGGCGGGGCGTGCGCTGAGCGTCCACCAAGGCAAGGATGCAAGCGACAGGGGCGCGCAGATCGGTGCATTGTGCGAGGCGATCGAGAGCCATTGCGCCGAGCATGCATCCGCCGACGGACCTCTTTGCCGCTTCTCTGACCTGCCCGAGCGGGAGCGCGCGCCGGAGATCACCGATTATGCGCGGCGCCGCGAGGAGCCTCCCGCCGACCGGGAGATTCGCTGGTGCCGCGCACGCGATCTCCACCGCGGCGGCGATTTCTGGCTGCCGCACGACCTCGTATCGCTCGACTTCACCGAAGACCGTAAGAGCGCCTTCGACCGCAGCAGCGCGGGCCTGGGCCTGGGCCCCGACGTCGAGGCGGCCACCGCGGTCGCTCTGCACGAGGCCGTCGAGCGAGACGCGGTGGGCGATTGGCAGCGGCGACCGCTCGCCGTGCGGATGCGGGATTCGGTGGCCCTCGCAAGCATTCGCTACGGCTGGTTCCGCGAATGGCTGGAACGGCTCGAGGCTTTGGGCATTGGCATTGCAATATTCTCGATCAGGGCGGTCGTGCCGGTGCCAGTCGCGGTCTGCTGGATCGGCGGCAGGGAGGCCTTCGGGCCCGGCTATCGCAGCTTTTCCGGGTCCGCCTGCCACCCCGATCCGGAACGCGCCTTGTTCAAGGCGCTGGCCGAAGCGGTACAGTCGCGGCTGACCTTCATCGCGGGCGTGCGCGACGACATCCTGCCCGAGCATTATGCCGCACACGGCAGCCTGCTCCCGGCGGCCGCGCTGGCGGCGCGCCGGGTCTGGCCGGAGAGCGCAGGGACAAGCGGGATCGCCGCGCAACTTGCCCAAGCGGGATACGAACGGGTCGCGGTGAAGCGTCTCGACGCGGGGCTGGTGGACCTCGCGGTAGTGAAAGCGTTCGTGCCCGGGCTCGGCTCGCTGAAGCGGACGCGGCGCGAGCCGGCGCATTGAGCATCGTCGTCTTCGCGGGGCCATCCCTCCCCTCCGCGGCGCGCCGGGACGTTGCCGGCGTCGAGTGGCGGCCGCCGGCCGAGGCCGGCGACATTCTCGGCATGGATTTGCGCCCTGACCTCACCATCTGCCTGATCGACGGTTTCTTCGACCATCGCCCTGCCGTCCGCCACAAGGAGATTTTGCTGGCTCTGTCCGAGGGCGCCCGCGTGATCGGCGCGAGCAGCATCGGGGCCTTGCGAGCGGCGGAGATGGCGCCGTTCGGAATGGAGGGCGTCGGCAGGATTCACCGCGCTTTCGCGGACCGCCGCCTGACCGGCGACGACGAGGTAGCGCTGGTCCATGCCTCCGAGGGGCAGGACTGGCGGCCCCTCTCGGTGCCCCTCGTCGAGGTGCGCGCCACTTTGTGCCTGCTGGTGCGGGAACGGAGGATCGCAGCGCGCGAGGCGCGCCGCATCCGCGCCGCAGCGCGAGAAGTCCACTATATCGATCGCAGCTGGTCCTCTTTCGCGCCCAGGACGCTGCGCAGCCTGCTCGAAGCCGCGCACGTCCCGCTCAAACGCGCCGATGCGGAAGCTGCGCTCGCCGCGGCCCTGACGCCGCCTGCGCAACCTCCGCAGCCGCCGCAAATGGTCGAGACTAGCTTCCTGCGCGCGCTGGCGCGCTCGATCCCCTCTCGGAAGCCGCGACCGCCTTTTCCAGTAGGGCCGTGAAGCGCTCCCGCTCCGGCGCCGCCTGGAACGGGTGGTGGAACAGCACCCATTGCTTGAGGTGCTGCGAATTGAAGGGCTCCTTCGCGCACCAGCGCCGCTCGATCGAGGCGCGCCGCCGGGCGGCGACGTCTTCGAGATCGGAAGCGTCGAGGCCCGCGGCCGCCAGCAAGGCATAGAGCCGGCTCATCACCGCCGGGCCGCCGGTCACGGGATCGTCGGGATGGGTCCGGCTCGCAAGCGCAAGCCGCTCCGCAGCCCGTCGATACTCGCCGCGCAGGAGGTGCAGAAAGCCCTCCTCCTCGTAGGGCGCCTCGGTCGCGAACGGGGTAAGGGTTCGGCATCGTTCGAGGAGCTCGGCGGCGCGGTCGAGGTCGCCGAGGAACATGAACGCGGTCGCCGCCTCGATGAGACGGGCCTTGTTGTAGGGGTTGAGCTGCAGCGCCTCTTCGAAATGCTCGCGCGCGCGCGCGGCCTGCCCAGCCCACAGATCGCACCAGCCCTTGACCGTGTGGAGGTGCGATTCCCCGGGATCGAGCGCGACCGCGCGCCGCGCGAGCTCGTAGGCCCGCGCCCGCTCGGCACCGCGCGAGGCGCCGATCCCTGTGTAGCAGAAGTCGGTATTGTAGAGCCGGATGAGCGGCGGATAGGCCTGGACGAAACGGGGGTGGCGCTCGATGAGCGCTTCCCAGTCCTGGGCAAGCTCGCGCGCGTCGGCGACGTTGCCCAGGCCCCGCATTCTCAGCTTGTAGTTGAGATAGAGATCGTAGGCGGCGTTCGGGTGTTCGGGCAGATGCCTCAGCACGTCCTCGTGGAGCTTGGGCAGGGCCGCTGCCGCGATGCGCCGGACGAGCTGCTCGACGCATTGGCCGACCGCAACGGCCGGGAGGCTGACGCTGTCCGCCCAGATCAGCGCCCCGGACGACAGCCGCGAGAGCTTGGCGAAGGCGCGAAGGCCGGAGCCCACGTCGGCGAGCGTTACCGAAAGCTGATAGTCGCGCTCTCCGTAGGATGTCGCCGGAGCGGCGCTGGGCTCGCCGTCCGACACCAGCCTGATGTCGCGGAAGCGCGACAGGGCGAACAGGATCTCCTCGCGCAGCACCAGAGCGAGATGCGGGTGCGCGGCGCGCACCGTCGCGTCGTCGATCGCGGGCACGTAGAGCAAGGCCGGCTCGCCGAGCTCCTCGGCGGACGCGGCCGCGCGCCGCGCCGGGACCGGCGCGGACTGCGGCGGCGAAGGACTTGGCGGCGAGGCGGCCGCGGCGGCGCCTTCGCTCACCTCGGCGACGAATCGGTAGCCGCGGCCGTACACGCTTTCGATGAAGCGCGGCGTCTTCGTGTCGTCGCCGAGCCCGCGGCGCAACTCCTTGACCGCGGAGGTCAGCGCGGCCTCCGACACGATCGTCCCGTCCCACACCGAGGAGAAGAGCTCCTCCTTGGTGACCAGTCGGCCGGGCTGGCGGGCAAGCAGCAGGAGCAGGCGGAAGGCCTTGTTGCCGAGCTTGACCGGGCCGGACGGCCCGCGCAGCCGCTCGTCGGCAGGATCGAGCCGGAACTCGCCGAAAATGAGCTCGGTAGTCTGGTCGCGCGTCAGGGCAGGCATCCCCTTGTTCGTGCCCGCCGGACGCACCCTGAAACCCGGCCAGGCTTCTCCCCGCGCGTCTAGCACGCGCCGCGCCGGCTTTCGACCCTCGCCGCTGCCTTACGCCCGCCAATTCTGGGAAGATTCTGGAAAGATGCTGGGCCAGCGACTTTCCAGCGCCGGCTCAGGATGCGGGTCGAGGTCCCCGGTAGAAAGACCCTGCCGCGGCGATGACCGCCCCGGCTCGAAACAGGAGACACGACATGTACCGCAAGACCCTTCTCGCCATCGCCGCCACCTTCACCACCCTCAGCGCCTTCGGCGGCACCTTCGCGATCGTCACCGGCGGCACCCCCGTCGCCAGCGTCCAGGCGCAGGTCGCCTGATCTTCCCTGCCTAACCAACCCGAACCAAGGAGAGACAAGATGATCCGCAAATATGTGATGGGCCTCGCCGCCTCGCTGATGACGCTGGGAGCCTTCAGCGCGACGATCGCCATCCTCGAGGGCGGCAGCGGCCCCTCGGCTTCGAAGCAGGTCGCCTGAGCCTTCCCCACAACCCACAACCCACAACAAAGGACAAGAAGATGATCCGCAAATATATGTTCGGCCTCGCCGCCTCCTTGATGACCCTGAGCGCTTTCAGCGGGACGATCGCAGTGCTCAACGGCGGCGGCGCGGAGACTTCCATTGCTTAATGCCGCGCCGCAGATTACCGCCCGCCGCCTGTTCGGCCTTGCCGCGAGCGGCCCTGTCTTCCCGATCAGGGTCGCCCGCGCCTGGCGCGAGAGTGCAGCAGCGGCGGGTGGATCCATGTCCGATCATGCGCGGGAGATCCGGGTCGAGACGCCGCGGCTGGTGCTAAGGCGATACCGCCCGAGCGACCATGATTGCGTGCTGCGCCTGGCCTCGGATCCGGAAACCTTCCGTTACTCCCATCACGGCGCATTGGGCCCCGAGGAGAGCTGGTCGATGCTGCTCCGCCATGTCGGCCACTGGGCCGCGCGCGGCTGGGGCGTGTTCGGGGTCGAGGAAAAAGCGAGCGGCGCCCTGATCGGCCAGGCCGGCCTTTCCGATTTCCGCCGCAATCTGGGCCCCAGCTTCGACGGCGCGCCCGAAATCACCTGGTCGTTCGAGCGCGCCGCCCAGTGCCGCGGCTACGCCACCGAATCCGCCCGAGCCGCGCTCGACTGGCATGCCCGAGTGCACGGCCCCGCCCGCACCGTCTGCCTCATCCACCGGGACAATGCGCCATCGCTGCGCGTCGCCGAAAAGCTCGGCTACCGGGAGTTCGAGCGCCGCGACTATCGCGGCTATGCGGCGGTGCTGCTCGAGCGGCCGGCCGGCGACTAGCTCACTCGACCGTCACGCTCTTCGCCAGGTTCCGCGGCTGGTCGACGTCGGTGCCTTTCGCGACGGCGACATGATAGGCGAGGAGCTGGACCGGGATCGCATAGACCAAAGGCGCGATCAGGGGATGGACCTTCGGCATTTCGATCGTCGCGATCGTGTTCTCGCCGGCCGCGGCGATGCCTTCGGCGTCGGAGATCAGCACCACCTGACCGCCGCGGGCCTGGACCTCCTGCATGTTGGAGACCGTCTTCTCGAACAGCGGTCCGGACGGTGCCAGAACGATGATCGGGACGTGCTCGTCGATCAGCGCGATCGGGCCGTGCTTCATCTCGCCCGCGGCATAGCCTTCGGCGTGGATGTAGCTGATCTCCTTCAGCTTCAGCGCACCCTCGAGCGCCATCGGATAGTCGGTGCCGCGGCCCAGATAAAGGACGTCGCGCGCTTTGGCGATGAGCGGGGCCATGCGCTCGATGTCCTCGTCATGATCGAGCGCGGCGTTCATTGCCGCCGGCGCTTCGGAGAGGTGGAAGACGATGTCGCGCTCCTCCTCCTCGCTCATCCGGCCCTTGTCGCGCGCGACCTTGGCGGCGAGCGCGGCGAGGACCGCGAGCTGGCACGTGAAGGCCTTGGTCGAGGCGACGCCGATCTCCGGCCCGGCCCGGGTCGGGAGGAGCAGGTCCGCTTCGCGCGCCATCGAGCTGGTCGGCACGTTGACGACGACGGCGATCGTCTGTCCCTGCTCGCGCGCGTGCCGGAGCGCGGCCAGCGTGTCGGCCGTCTCGCCCGATTGCGAGATGAAGAGGGCGAGTCCCCCGTCTTCCAGCACCGGCTCGCGGTACCGGAACTCCGAGGCGATATCGAGCTCGACGGGGACGCGCGCCCATTTCTCGAGCCAGTATTTCGCAACCATGCCGGCATAATAGGATGTCCCGCAGGCGACGATCGCGATCCGCGGGATCGGCGCGAACGAAAAGTCCATGTCGGGCAATGCGACCTGCTGCTCGTAGGAGCGCAGATAGGATTGCAGCGTCTGCGCGACGACGAGCGGCTGCTCGAAAATCTCTTTCTGCATGTAATGGCGGTGATTGCCCTTCTCGACTGCCGCCGCCGATGCGCCCGAGACGATGACGGGCCGCTGCACTTCCTCGTTGGCGCGATTGAAGATGGTGGCGCCGTCGCGGGTCACGACTGCCCAGTCGCCCTCGTCGAGATAGGCGATGCGCTGGGTGAGGCCGGCCAATGCGAGCGCGTCGGAGCCCAGATAGGTCTCGCCCTCGCCGTAGCCGACGGTGAGCGGTGCGCCCATGCGGGCGCCGATCAGGAGATCGGGGAAGTCGCGGAACATGATCGTGATCGCGAAGGCACCGTGGAGGCGCGGCAGCACGGCCGCGACGGCCTCGCGCGCGTCCTTCCCCTGCTTCAATTGATGATCGATGAGGTGGGCGACGACCTCGCTGTCGGTTTCCGATTCGAAGCTGCGGCCCGCCGCCTGCATTTCCTCGCGGAGCGGCTTGAAATTCTCGATGATGCCGTTGTGGACGAGGGCGACCCCGTCGACGATGTGCGGATGGGCGTTGCGATGGGTCGGCGCGCCGTGGGTCGCCCAGCGGGTATGGGCGATGCCGGCCATGCCGGCGAGCGGCTCCTGCGCCAGCACGCGGGCGAGATTGTCGAGCTTGCCCTCGGCGCGGCGGCGGTGGAGGTCGCCGCCGGTGATGGTGCAGATCCCGGCCGAATCGTAGCCCCGATATTCGAGCCGCCGCAGCCCCTGCATCAGCCGGTCGGTGACTTCGTCCCGGCCGAGAATGCCGATGATTCCGCACATAGATTCTTCACTCCGTTGCCCGATTGCGGGCCCAGCTTACCCGGCGGCCGTCCGGGGGATTTCGCTAAGTCTTGCTCTTCGCCGCCTTTTTCGCCGCCATAACCGCGCGGAAGCGTGCCGCCCAGCCGGGGCGTTCGCTTTGCCTGCCGCGCGCCAAGGCGAGGGCGTCTGGGGCGACGTCCTGGGTGACGACGGAGCCCGCGCCGACGATCGCGCCGGCACCGATCGTGACCGGCGCGACCAGGGCGCTGTTCGAGCCGATGAACGCCCCCTCCCCGATCACGGTGGGATATTTGAGGAAGCCGTCATAATTGCAGGTGATCGTGCCGGCGCCGATATTGGCGCCGGCGCCGACCTCGGTGTCGCCGAGATAGGCGAGGTGGCTGGCCTTGGCGCCCGCTCCGAACTTCGCCTGCTTGACCTCGACGAAGTTTCCGACCTTCGCCTTCTCGCCGATCTCGGCGCCGGGGCGGAGGCGGGCGAAAGGACCGATCTCGGCACCCGCACAGACGGTCGCGCCTTCCAGGTGCGAGAAAGCGCGAATCCTGGCCCCATCGGCGACGCGCACGCCGGGGCCGAAGACGACATTGGGTTCGACGATCACATCCCGCCCGAGCTGCGTGTCGTGGCTGAACCAGATTGTCTCCGGCGCGACCAGCGATGCCCCCTCGGCCATCGCGCGGTCGCGCCGGCGGGTCTGCCAGAGGGCCTCGACCGCGGCGAGCTCGGCGCGGCTGTTGACGCCGGCGACGTCGTGCCAGTCGGTCTCGATCACCGCGGAGCGGCGGCCGACCGCGGCGGCGAGCATGACGATGTCGGGGAGGTAATATTCGGCCGCCGCATTGTCGTTCTCGACCCCGGACAGGAGCGGCCACAGATCGGCGGAGCGGACCGCCATCAGGCCGGAATTGCACAGATCGATGCGCCGCTCCTCCTCGCTCGCATCCTTATATTCGACCATCTTGGCGATGACGCCGTCCTCGTCGGCGACGATGCGGCCGTAATGGAGCGGATCTTGGGGCCGGGAGGCGAGGACGACGACGGCCGGCTGGTCCTCCGCGTTGAGGCGTTCCAGCATCCGCTCGAGCGTGCCGTGCGAGACGAGCGGCGTGTCGGCGTAGAGGATGAGGACGTCGCCGTCGAAACCGGCCAGCGCCGGCTCCGCCTGCTGGACGGCATGGGCGGTGCCGAGCTGCGGCTCCTGGACGACGATCCTGCCGCCGCGGCCGGCGACGAGCGGCTCGAGCTGCTCGCGCCCGCTCCCGATCACGACGACCGCAAGCTGGACGCCGATCTTTTCGACGGCGGCGAAGAGATGCTCGAGCATCGGCAGTCCGGCGACGGGGTGGAGCACCTTGTGCAGATCGGACTTCATCCGCGTGCCCTTGCCGGCGGCGAGGACGATGGCGGCGACGGGGCGGGCGGAGAACGAGGCCATGGCGTCGCTCTAGCCGCCGCACCTTGCCATTTCCATAGCGCCCGCCGCCGCGCGGTACTAAGCGCCGCCAGGACAGGAGATAGTCATGCCCAACGCCCGCGCTTACGCCGTCCATTCGCCCCAGGACCGCTTCGCTCCGTTCGCCTTCGACCGGCGCGAGCCCCAGGCGAACGACGTCGCCATCGACATCCTTCATTGCGGCATCTGCCATTCCGACCTCCACACGGCTCGAGGCGAATGGGGCGGGACGCGCTATCCCTGCGTGCCCGGCCACGAGATCGTCGGTCGGGTCAGCGCGGTCGGCAGCGAGGTAACCAAATTCACGCAAGGCGACCTGGTCGGCATCGGCTGCATGGTCGATTCGTGCCGACGCTGCGATTCGTGCCGCGAAGGACTCGAGCAGTACTGCGAGAAGGGCCTCACCGGCACCTATAACGGCCCGACCCAGGAGACCGGCGAGAACACCTATGGCGGTTATTCGGATCGGATCGTGGTTCGCGAGGAGTTCGTGCTGAAGGTCCGGCATTCCGAGGCGCAGCTCGCCGCGGTCGCGCCATTGCTCTGCGCCGGGATCACGACCTGGTCGCCATTGCGGCACTGGAAAATCGGAGAGGGCTCGAAGGTCGGCGTGGTCGGCATCGGGGGTCTCGGCCATATGGGGATCAAGCTCGCCCGCGCTTTGCGGGCTCATGTCGTTGCCTTCACCACCTCGCCTGCCAAGGTCGAGGACGCCGCGGCGCTCGGCGCGCACGAGGTCGTCGTTTCGCGCGAGAAGGCGGAGATGGCGGCGCATGCGGGCAGCTTCGACTTCATTCTCAACACCGTCGCCGCGCCGCACAATCTCGACGCCTTCATGGTGCTGCTCAAGCGCGACGGCGCGATGTGCCTCGTCGGCGTTCCGGCCGAGCCGCATCCGTCGCCGACCGTCGCCCATCTGATCATGAAACGGCGCACGCTGGCCGGCTCGCTGATCGGCGGCATCCCCGAGACGCAGGAGATGCTCGATTTCTGCGCCGAGCGCGGCATCGTGTCGGACATCGAGCCGGTGGCGATACAAGAGATCGACGAGGCCTATGAGCGGATGCTGAGAAGCGACGTCAAATACCGCTTCGTCATCGACATGGCGACGCTCCGCGACGAGGAGTAAGCCTAGCCTTTTACCGATCCGGTTATCGGTGCTTGCAAAATAGGAATTAGTAAGGTGAGTGTGCGCGAATGCGATTCGCACTCGCCTTGCTCCTTCTCTGCCTAAGCCCACAACGTGGTTCCGTTGAAAGCAAAGGGTTTTTTCGGGCGTTTCTCGGCAATTTCATCAACTTTGGACGCCTATCGCGCCGGTGGCGGCGTTGCCTCGCCGGGCCGGTAGGTCCTCTCGGTGTGGCCCCTGAGCTGATCGGGGTAGAAATAGACGTCGCGCAGGTTGCCGGCGGCGTAGCGCCCCGCCTGGTCGTTGAAATGGGGCGAGCTTGGGTTCCCGCTCTCCCCGCCCGCGCTGACGGCGCGCGCGCGGACGCGAGGGCCGAACTCGACGATTGCGACGAAGCTGTTGCCGGAGGTGCCGTACCAGCGATTGGTGCCGGGATATGGGCGTGCGCCGAACGAGGCGAGCGAGCCCCAGGTGCCGCCGGTGAAGGCGACCGGGACGCTTGGAGCCGCGTCCGAGAAGTTCTGGACGATGTCGCCGGTGAGGCGCTGGAAGCGGTTGATCTCGCCCCAGGGGAGGCGCCAGCGGCCGAACTCGCGCTCGAGGCGGTCGAGCGCCGAGCGCAGCGCCGCGACCTTTTGCTGGTCGGTGGTGCGCTCGGCGAGATATTCGGGGAGCTGGTTCCGGGGCGGGCGCGACGCTCCGGAACCGCGTCGGTCAGCGCCTCGGCCCAGAAGACCGCGATCGACGTCTCCACCGAATCGACGCCCCAGCGATAGTCCCAGCCGCGCAGCCGCGCGATCGCCTCCGCCATGGCCAGGGGTGCCGGGCGGCCGCGCCCCTGCCGCTCGAAGGCGGCGACGAGCGTCGGGATCATCGTCGCGAAGGCGGGCTGATAGCTGTCGTAAGCGGCGGCCTGGAGGCGCTCGAGCGTCCAGCCGCTGCTGCCCTCGAGCAGCAAAAGCGCGTGGCGGCCGCGCGGATTCTCGCCGAACGTATCCATGTAGCGCGGGAAATCGGCTGCCCGCGGGCTGTTCGCGCCGGCGGCGGAATAGGGCCAGTTGTTGGTGTTCATCACCCACGAGTTCGCCGGGTTCACCACCTGCGGAGCTTCCGAAAGGGCATGGAGCTCGCCCCAGTCTGCCGACGGGTCGCTCCCGTCCACCGGCCGCGTGTAGTCGAGCCTGTCGTTGCGGCGCGGAATGAATTGCGGATGGAGATAGGCGATATTGCCGTCGGCGTCGGCATAGAGGGTGTTGTTCGAGGAATTGGCGCGGAACTCGAGCGCGCGGCCGAACTCGGCGAAGTTGCGCGCCTTGGTCCGCAGGAAGGATTGGGACAAAGCCTCGACGGGGCGGTGCATCAACGCGGTCGCGATCCACCGGCCGTTTTCCTCGCGGGTGATCGGGCCGTGATGGGTGCGGTAGCTCTGGAACGTGCGCCGCGCCTGCGATCCGTCGGCGGCGCGGTAGGCGACGGTCACGCTGCGCGTCTCGACCGGCCGCTCCGCCGAGCCATGGCGGTAGGTGAGCCGGCCGTTCGTCTCGCTCACCCGCTCGGCGAACTCGTCGACCACGTCGAGTCCGCTGGTCGTGTGCGTCCAGCCGAGCCGGTCGTTGAAGCCCTGGTAGATGAAGAACTGGCCCCAGGTCGCCGCGCCATAGGCGTTGAGCCCCTCCCCGCTGGTCACCTGAAGCTCGGAGCGGAAGAAGAAGCTGGTGTGCGGGTTGATCAGGAGGAGGGCGCGTCCGTTCTGGGTGATCGCCGGCGCGATCGCGATGCCGTTCGAACCGCGCGGCTCCTCGTCGCCGGACGCTGCGCCGGGTGCACGGCCGCGGCCGGAATAGAATGCTTCGAGCGGACCGAGCGGGACGCGTTCGAAATCGGCGCCGATCGAGCCTTCGGTGAAGCTCAGCGCCATCCACGGCTCGAACCGCGTGAGGACGCGCGGGCGGGTTTCGGGATGCTCGGACAGGTAGAAATTGAGGCCGTCCGCCCAGGCGATCATCAGCCTGCGCAGCCAGGGAGGTGCGGATTCGTAGCGCGCCTTGAGATCGCCGTGATCGAGGAACAGCCGCATCCTGAGGTCGGACCAGATCGCACCCTCTCCTTCCGCCTCCGCAAGCCGGCCGAGATTGGTGAGATAGTTGGTCTCGATCCGGTGGAAGTCGTCCTCGGCCTGGGCGTAGATCATGCCGAAGACGGCGTCGGCGTCGGTCTCGCCCCTGACATGAGCGATGCCCCAGTCGTCGCGCGTGATCGTGACCGCCGCGGCATGCTCCTGCGCACGAAAGCGGCTTTCGTCCACAACCCATTTGGTCGCCGGTCCCGAGGCGCAGGCGCTCGCCAACACGAGCAGAAGGAGCGCGAGAAGGCGGCGCGGCAGCATCGCGCCCGCCCCTGCTCCCGGGGCGCATCAAAGTCCAGCCTTCCGCACCCCGTCGGGCTGCTCTAGCCTCGGGCGGTGAGCGTACTTCCCCTGATCGCCCTCGCTATCTCCGCCGCGCAGCCGCAGCCGCTGCAGGAGCCCGACGTCGTCCTGAGTTCGGCCGACTGCGTCACCGTCCACGTCGACGCCGAGCCGTGGCAGCAATGCGGCTTCCAGGCGATGGCGCTGAACGACGCCGGCGACCGCGTCGTCACGATCAGCAACGAGGACAAGGTCGAGCTCTGGGACCGCTCCGGCCGGCGCCTCGCCGCGGTCGAGCGCCGCGTTCCGCAGTCGCCGGGCTTTCCTTCGGGCAGCGTCCTCTTCGTCGGCGACGCGGCGGTGGCGATCGGCGCCCGGCGCCAGCTCGTCATCCTCGACGCGCGCACCGGCGCGGTCCGGCTCGACCGCGACCTCGGTCTGGTTGCCGCCGAGCTGCTCGCGCCCACCGGGCCGCGCCACGTCCTGATCCGCAATTACCGCGTGCCGGAATGGCAGTCGGTGCTCGCGGTGATCGATCTCGCGGACGGGCGGATCGTCGCGGAACGCGACGGCTGGCCAAGCGGATCGCGGCGCCTGCTGGGCCTGATTGCGGGCCAGTCCACGATCGTCGGGCCGTTGGCGCAGCGGGAGACCTATCTCAACAACCCGTCGCTCAATCCCGCTCCGCTGCACGATTGCGCGCCGATCGGCCCGCCTCTGCAGTGCGTCCGCCGGCAGGCGGGCTCACGCTGGGTCGAGCGGCTCGACGGCGAGGGCCGGCGCATCGCGCGCCACAAGCTACCGGTCGCGGTCGGCGCCAGGACGCAAATTTCGCTAATCGACGCAGGCGGCCGGCTGTTCGCGAGCGTCTGCGAGCCCGGAAGGCGGCCGGGGCGCTTCATCAATCCCAGCAGATGCAGCCTCGTGGACGTCGAGCGCGGGCGCGTGCTCCATCTTTTCCGTGCTTCGGCGATGACGATGGAGCCGGGCGTGGACGCGGCCGGCAAGCCGGAGATCCGCCTCGCGACCGCGATCGACGCCATGTACGAGGGCTACGAGATCCGCCGCATCGGGGCCGACGGCCGGGTGACGCTGGTAGCGAGGACGCGGCGCGGGCGCGGCTATGCGCTCGCTTTGCCCCAGGGCGGGATGATGGTCCCGGACGGCGAAAATGCAGAAACCGCACTGCTGCTCGCCCGCGACGGCAGCGTGCGTGCCCGCCTGCGGCTCGATCCGGAAGAGTGCCGGATCATCGACTTCAGCGGGAGCCCCGCCCGCTGCGCCTTTTCCGCCGACGGACGGACGATGGCGACGATCGGCGACACCGTCGCCTTGTGGACGCTGCCGCCCTTTTAGCGCGTCGCCTTGGTGAGGAGGTGCCGCGCCAGCATCAGCGGCGGCATGCGCATCCAGTGCGAGCGGACGTAGAAGGCGAAGCGCAGCGCGCGGCGGGTCGGCTGTCCCCAGCCGTTGCGGGCGAGGAGGCGCGCTTCGAACAGCCTGTCCGTCAGGCGGCCGCGGCCGGCAAGCGCCGGGTCGACGGGCGTCGCGTAGAGGCGGCGCGCCAGGCGAAGCGCGCGCGACACTGGGGGGCGAAGCTGGTGGAGCCGCGACCGCTCGGCGAGGCGGGCCCAGAAGCCTTCGTCCTGCGCCGCAAATTCGCGGACCAGGCAGTCGATGTCCCACAGATTCCTGAGGCCCCCGGCGAGGTCGCCGTCGGCGAACAGGTGGGCGGCGGCATGGACGATCATGTCGTCCGGGCCGAGCGTCCGCAAACCGTTCTCCAGCGGAACGCTGTCCGCGACCAGGGCGGCGGCGTCGGGCGTCGGGCGCGCGGTCGGCGGGAGGATGGTGTGGTGGACGTCGATCATCCGGTCGCGCGTGCGGTGGATGAGCGGTGGCAGCTCGTGCATCCAGCGGCGGTAATAGACGTCGTCATAGACATCTTCTTTGACCCACTCCCAGCCGGCCTCGAGGAGCGCCTGCTGGACCTCATCGAGGCTCTCCTTCGGCACGAGGATGTCGAGGTCGCCGATCGAGCGCCCGGCCGCGGCGGCATGGCCGGCTGCGGCGAAGGCGGTGCCCTTGAGGAGGATGACGGGGATGCCGGCCGGGGCGAGCGCGCGGCGGGCCATCTCCGCTTCCCACAGGGCCTGGGTGCGGGCGTAGGCGGCGTCGCGCTTCGCATCCTCCAGGATGCGCGAGACCTTGCCGGACAGCGCCTGCCCCTCGAGGCGGAAAGCGAGGCTGCCGAGCAGGGATTCGGCGCGCGCGGCAGTGAGCAGCGCCGTCCACTGAGCGGGCGTCAGCGTCGCGGCGGTCGACGGATCGGACAAGGTGCGGGCGAGGAGACGGCTCATTCCGGGAGCTCCCGCCAGAGCTCCTCGACCAATGCCAGCGCCGTCTCGGTATCCGGATAGTCGATGGCGAGCGCGGGACAATCCGCAACGAGCGCCGATAAGGCGCCGAAGCCCCGCCCGCCCAGGGCGACGTAATTGGTCGAGGCCTGGGTGAGCCGCACGAACACCTCGGCCGGGCCGACGGCGCGGATCGCCTTCTCCTCGCCGAAGCGGGGGAAGAGGATCAAAGCCGGCCGCGCCGGCTCGCGCATGCGGGCGATCGCGTCGGCGCGCGGCCTGAGATGACGGATGCGGCCCTTGGGCGTGCCTTCGAGGACCGGGCCCATCCGCGCCTCGCCGGCGAGCTTCTCCATGACCGCGATCGCGCCGTTCTTAAGGCTCACGGCGCGGGGAAACGGGTGAAGGAGCCCGGTTTCGCACTCGAGCAGTGCGAATTCGTCCCCCATCAGCCGCCAGCCGCTTTCGCCGAGCAGCGCCGAAAGGGTCGACTTGCCCGCTCCGCTCTCGCCGGTGAGTATGAGCGCCTTTCCTTCCTTCTCGACCGTGGCCGCATGGAGGAGAAGGAAGCTCTTCTGCCCGAGCGCCATCTGGAGGTTCATGCCCATCTCGGCGGCGAGAAGGCCGTGGGCGAGGGAAAGCGGCGCGGCGTCGGGAAGCGTATAGTCGCCCTGGATGGCGACCGACGGTCTTATCCAGCGGCGCCAGGGCTTCTCCGGCTCGAGGCGCACGGTGAAGTCGCAGACGCCGTCGGCCGGCGCCGGGTAGTCCGCATAAAGGCCGGCGAGCGCCTCGATCGGCCCCTTCCAGGCCGAGCCGACGCGGAACGAGACCGGGCCGATGGCAAGGCCGAGCTCGTGCCTCATGCCCGCCGTACCAGCCCTGCCGCCTCGAGCTCGGCGAGTCGGGCTTCGATTGCGTCCGTGCCTCCCTCCTCGACCTCGTAACGGGCACGGATGCGGTCGAGAATGGCGCGGGCGTCGCCCGGGCCTTCATGCAGCGCCTCGAGGATCTGCGGTGCCGGCGGGGCGACGATGTGCGTCATGCCCGAAGGTGCGTGGAACAAGGCGACGAGACCGTCCAGCGCGACGGCGCGAAGCTCGTCCGGTCCGTCGGCAATGTAGCGGGGGCCGGCCATGAGGCGGCCCGTCAGCGCGGCATCTGCAGCGAGGCGTAGCAGGTGAAGCCGCTCATCCCCGCCTGCAGACGGCGAATGTAATTGGCGTAAGCTTGGGCGGCCTGGCTATCCATGCCGGGCGGTGTGCGCCCGTTCTGGAGCAATGCCTTGGCCTCCTCGCCGGTGATCGGCCGCGCCGCCGGCGCGAACGAGCCGGGCGTGCCGGGCGCGACCAGGGTCCCGTCCGCAGCGATATACTGCCCGCCCGCCTGGGGTCCGGGGACCGGGATCTCGCAATTGAGCACCGAGCCCGCCGTCTGCGCCAGCGCGGGGCGGATCGTGACCACCGTCGAGGCCGCCGCAGCGCCAAGCGCGAGCACCGTCCGCCGGCTCGGATTGGTCAGCATGCCGCTTTCGGAATTGTCGCTCTTCTCGCTCATCGTCCCGCCGATACACGCACCCGCCTTACATAAGCGTAAAGCGACCGGGCGACGAGGCGGCCGGACGGAGCGTCCCGGGCCGGGACAAAAAGACGGAGAAATTTCGTTTCGCCCGCGTTGGGGTGAACGGCGGACCGCGACGCGCGGCCGCTCTGTCTGCGTGCGCCGTCGCTAGGCGCCGTGCGAGGTAAGGAGAAACGAACATGAAATCCGCACTTTTCGGCGCCCTCTTGCTCGCCTCCGCAGGTGCGGCCGCGCAGGACACGGTCGCACCGGGCAACACCGCGCCCGAGCGCGACGCCCGCGGCATTCCGGTGATCTCCGCGCCCGCGGTCGCCCCCGCCGGTTGGAATCAGGCGCCGGGCACGGGCACGCCGGCACCGGCCAGCCAGCCCGCGCCGTCGATGGGCGCGGCGACCGATCTGCCGCCCTGCTCGCGCACGGTCACCGACCGCTGCGTCCAGACCTACGAGCGCGGCGCCCGCCGCGCCCGCTAACCGTTCAACAGGAGGAGAAGACGCCATGAAGACACTTCTATTCGCCGCCGCGCTCGCGATCAGCGGCGCCGCGTTCGCGCAGAGCGGCAACACGGTCAGCGACCAGAGCCAGTCGAGCGGGCCGCAGGGCGTCACCCAGCAGGGTACCGACCCCGAGGGTCAGGCCTGCACACCGGCCGGCTTCAACGCCGGCACCAGCGCCTATCCCCCCTGCGGCGCCACCGGCACGACGACGAGCTCGACCGGCGCCGGCGCCTCGCCGCCGCCCTGCTCGCGCACCGTCACAGACGGCTGCATCCAGACCTACGAGCGCGGCGTCCGCCGGCCCCGGTGATCCCGAGCTAGTCCGTCATCCCGGCGAAGGCCGGGATCTCAGCGGGTGAATGGCACTGGCGGGACTGTCACTCTGGAGCCTGCCCTTAGCGCCTGAGACCACTCGTCCTGAGATTCCGGCCTTCGCCGGAATGACGGTCTCGGTCAGGTGCGTTTACAACGCGCCGTTCCGCTGGCATCCGCGCCGCGAAGCAGCGGCGCGGGGACCGGCAGGTGACGATCTCTTACGAAGGCAAGGTGGCGATCGTCACCGGTGCGGGCGGCGGTCTCGGTCGCGCATATGCGCTCGCCCTCGCCAAGCGGGGCGCGAAGGTGGTCGTGAACGACCTCGGCGGCGCCCGCGACGGATCGGGCACGTCCAACGCGGCACAAAAGGTCGTCGGCGAAATCGAGGCGGCCGGCGGCACCGCCATGGCGAACGCGTCGTCGGTCACGGACCTTGCGCAGGTCGAGGCAATGGTCGCCGAGGCGAACGAGGTCTGGGGCGGCGTCCATATCCTGATCAACAATGCCGGCATCCTGCGCGACAAGAGCTTCGCCAAGATGAGCATGGACGACTTCCGCCTGGTCGTCGAGGTCCACCTGATCGGCTCGGCCAATTGCACAAAGGCGGTCTGGGAGACGATGCGGGCGCAGGCCTATGGTCGCATCCTGATGACGAGCTCCTCGACCGGCCTCTACGGCAATTTCGGCCAGGCCAATTACGGCGCCGCAAAGCTCGGCCTCGCCGGCCTCGCCAAGACGCTCGCGCTGGAGGGGGCCAAATACGACATTCGCGTCAACAGCATCGCGCCGACCGCCGCCACGCGCATGACCGAAGACATTTTCCCGCCCGAGATGCTCGCCGCGTTCAATCCCGAGAACGTCGTCCCGGCCGCGCTTTTTCTCGTATCCGACGACGCGCCGACCAACGCCATCGTCGGCGCCGGCGCCGGGGTCGTCCAGGCCGCCTACGTCACCCTGACGCCCGGCGTGGCGCTGCCCGAAGGAGACCGCACGCCCGAAGCGGTCGCGGCGGCCTGGGACCGAATCACGGATCGCACGCTGGAGATCGTGCCGCAGTCGGGAGCGGAACAAGCGGCGACGATCCTGAGAACGCTGCAGGGCGGGTAGGTCCGAGACAGTCATCCTGGCCTCAGCAGGTAAAGAACGCCGAGCGTGTTGCTGTATTGCCTTACTAGGACACCTATGCTAGGCCATCCGGGGAAACGGGAGGACGACATGTATTCTGAAAGCGATCTGGAAGCAGCGGTCGCAGCGGGGGCGATGACCCCCGACGCCGCGGCTTCGCTCCGAAACTATGTCGCCGGGAGGCGGGCGACGCCGATGGTGGACGAGGAGCAGTTCCGGCTGCTGACCGGCTTCAACGACATTTTCGTGGGGGTCGCCGCGGCGATCCTGCTCGCCGCGCTGGCGATGATCGGCCACTGGGTCGGCCCCAACATCGATTATGACGGGCCCTCGCCGACTTCCGGCCTGCTCGTTGCGGCGGCGGCCTGGGGCCTCGCCGAATTCTTCACCAGGAAACGGCGGATGGCGCTCCCGAGCATCCTGCTGCTCCTCGCCTTCGTCGCCGGTGTGTTCGCAACGGTCACCTTCTCGCTGGTGCTGACGATCGGGGTCGAGCGCTTCGAGGACAACGAGACTTTGTTCGGCTCGATCGTCGCCGCCTCGGCGGCGGTCGCGGTCGGCGGTGCCTGGCTGCATTGGCGCCGCTTCAAGGTCCCGATCACGATCGCGGCAGGTTCGCTGGCGCTGTGCGCGGGCGCGCTTGGCCTGATCGCGACGGCGGTGGCCGACAGCGAGCAGCTGGACGACATCCTGCTGGGCTTCGCCCTCGCTTTGGGCATCGGCGTCTTCCTGTTCGCGATGTGGTGGGATTCGTCCGATCCGCGCCGCGAGACGCGCCGCTCCGATGTCGCCTTCTGGCTTCATCTGCTGGCGGCACCCCTCATCGTCCACCCGGTCTTCTCGCTGCTCGGCCTCACCGACGGCGACGCTACGGTCCTCGAAGCGATCGTCGTGCTGCTGCTTTACGTCTTCCTCGGCGTCACTGCGCTGGCGATCGACCGGCGGGCACTGCTGGTCTCGGCCCTTGCCTATGTGCTGTGGGCGCTCAGCGACCTGTTCGAGCGCTTCGGTGCGGTCGAGCTCAATGTCGCGCTTACCGCGCTCGTCATCGGCTCGGGCCTGCTCATCCTCTCGGCTTTCTGGCACAATGCCAGGCGGGCGGTGGTCCGGCCGCTTCCGCCGGGCTTGCAGGCGCGGCTGCCGGTGATCGACCGGCCGCCAGCGGGAACGCCACTCGCCACCTGATCGACATCCGCTTCGCGCGGGAGGCGAAGGCCCTGGGAGGAAACTTCCGGGGCCTTTTCCTATTGGTTGGCGACGACCTTCAGCAGCCGCCGCTCGATCGGGGCGAGGATCGGCCCAAGCTCGTGGCCACGACGGACGGTGGCACCGTGCTCGCCGACCAGTGCCCACATGCCCTGGCGCGCGCGCAAGGCCGGGCGCTTCTCGATCCTGTATTCCGGGCGCTCGGCGGAGCGGCGGAAGCACGAGAAGGCGGCATGGTCGCGGCCGAACTCGATCGCATAGTCCTTCCACTGACCCGCTGCGACCATCCTGCCGTAAAGATCGACGATGCGGTTGAGCTCGGAGCGCTCGAAGACGACCTGCGCGGCCGGCGATGTCGCAGCCGGAAAAGGGAGCACGGTGCCCATCAGGCGCTGTCCCTGCGCTCCGTTTTTTCGGCGGCGGCCGCGGCGTCGCGCTCGTCGATCAGCTCCGCGAGCCGCATGCGCAACTGCTCGACCTCGCAATTGAGGGTCTCGAGCTTCTGGACGTGCGGATCCTGGCTGTCGGTGCAGGGCGTGCCGTAGGGCACGAAATCCCGCGCATAATGCTCGGCGCCGACAAGGGTCGGGCGCGCCGGTATTCCCGTCATCGTCGCGCCCTCGGGCACGTCGCGAGTGACCACGGCATTCGCGCCGATCCGCGCTCGTTCGCCGACCAGGATCGGCCCGAGCACCTGCGCGCCCGAACCGATGATGACGCCGTCGGCGATGGTCGGGTGGCGCTTGCCGCCGACGCCGTTGGTCGGATTGGTGCCGCCCAGCGTGACCATCTGGTAGATGGTGACGTCGTCGCCGATCGTCACGGTCTCTCCAATCACGACGAAGCCGTGGTCGATGAAGAAATTGCGTCCGATTTCGGCGCCCGGATGAATGTCGATCGAGGTGAGGAAGCGGGCGACATGGTTGATCAGTCGCGCGAGAAAATAGAGATCGCCCTTGAACAGCCAGTGAGCGGCCCGGTGCATCGCCAGCGCCCACACGCCCGGATAGAGCAGCACTTCCCAGCGGGAACGCGGCGCCGGATCGCGGGCCTTGATCGAATCGAGATAGCCGACGAGGCCCGCAAACATAGAAAGAATCTCACTCCGCTCGGCCCGCCAAGATAGGGAATTCGGCGCGGAATGCCAGAGAGGGTCGGCAGCGGCGGCTTGGGCGGGGGCGTGCGAGGCGCAAGGGGCCCGGGCGGCCCGTTCCGCCGAGCCAAGTTCCGTTCGACTTGCATGATTGCAACAATCGACCGCACCACAAGTGTTAGTCCAGAATGGTCCTTTCTCACATTGTCTAACATTCCGCCATGGATAAGTTGGCGCATAGGAGAAATCATGAACGATCTTGTTCACCTTGACGGGGGAGCGCCACGCTTGTTGACCAGCGCGGAGATCGCTCAAGTCTTTGGCGGTGTTATCATCGTGACTGGATACCGTACCTATTTAGGCGACGGTCCGTCCGTGTTCTTCGTGGGATATGAGGATTCGGGGTCCGGAACCGAACCGCACCCGACGATCGGGTCGGGAGGCGGCGGACCGCCGGCCAGCCAGGACTGCATAAAGGACAACGTTGCCAACGCCGTCAAAGGCGAGATCAATAACGCCCCGCAAGACGGCAATGAACGAGGCGCCCTGATCTACGAGGATGGTGAAGGGAGGATCGTCTCAACGCCGATCGTTGTCGGCGCTCCCGGAACCGTGACCGTTCCACTCCCCGAAGGCGTCAGCATGTCTCAGGGGATCGGTTTCATCCACGGCCATCCTACCGCACCGAGGAGCGAGAATCCGGACCAGGACGCGTTGTACGATGCCGCTGACGTCTATCCTAGCCCATCCGATTGGGACCAGATGGATGCGATGGTCGCAGGCGGCGCCGACCCCTCGACGCTTAGTTTCTACGTGGTCGACATGCATGGAGCGGCTCGAGAATATGACTATTCGGACAAGGCAATCTATGATGTTTCCGTGCCTCAGCTGCTCGGGTTTGGAGGGTACACGTCCGCCTGTCCCTGAACCGATGACGCCGGAGGCGTGCGCGTGAGTTCTTCGCCGAGGGTAAATGAGTTAAGCGTCCGAACCCGACTCCTTTCCCAGAAGATAGCGTTGCTCGGCGCCGTCGCTTCAGTCGCAAGTTGCGCAGCCTCGACGCGGGACGTGTCACCGGAGGCCCCTCCCGCAGCGGGGCGCATCGGTTTTCAGAGCGGACCGCACTGGATGAGTGGCATCATCAGCGAGGTGTCGGAGACATACAGCTGCCGCGGGCCGGACCGAGTTACAGCAACTTTCGGTTACATCTGGCCAGCGGACGCGAGCGTTCGAGACAGGAGGCGCCGCTTGCTCGCGCTCCGGTTCAACGACCGCGTCGTCGGTGACGAGACGGTGGCTCGCGTCAACGAGGCCATGCAGACCTTTCCGTCGGAGCCTGTGTTCAGCCCGCAATGTTTTCGCGGGCGCATGCGAGTGCACGTCTACCAGCATGAGCCCGACCGGCCGATTCGCGAAGTCTTCATCGAAGTCCCGAGCGCGGCAGTTAACGGCTCGAGATTGTCGGTACCCGGTTGCGCGCCGCGAAAACCTACGCCCCGCGCAAATGTCATTCGTCGAAGCCCGCCGCAGCGCGGTCGAAACCGCGCTGGCGCCGCGGGCCGCGCTCAGGCATCCTCGCGCGGGGATGAGACGCGGCCTTTTCGAAGGGGGCAAGGCGATGGCGAGCATTCTCGATCCGCGGCGGTTGGAGCGATACGAAGACCTCAGCCTCGCGCTGCTGCGCGTCGCGACCGGGGCGTTCCTGATCTACGGCACCCAGGACAATGTGCTGAGCGCGGCCCGAATGGAGGAATTCGTCGGCTTCCTGCGCGCCCACCATTTCGTCATGCCCGAGCTGATGGCGCCGCTGTCCGTCTATGCCCAGTTCGTCGGCGGAATCCTGCTCGTCCTCGGCCTGCTTACCCGCTGGACCGGGCTCGTCATCGCCTTCAACTTCGTCGTCGCAGTCTGGATGGTGCACTGGCCCGAGGACTATCGCGGCTGGTGGCCGGCCGCCGTCCTCGTCTTCCTCGGCCTCCATTTCGCCTGCCGCGGCGGCGGGCGGTGGTCGGCGGACGCTTTGCTTTTCCGCGCACGCTAGCGCGGCGGCGGCCTCGTCAGGTCGAGACGTCGGATCTCGCCGATGCGGCCGTTCTCGACCCGGCCTTCGACAAGCTCGGTCCCCGAAAGCCCGAAGACGCGCCCGTCGGTGAAGATCGGGCGCGAATTGCCGTACCAGTCGACGCAGGATACCTCGCACTCGTAGCTCGGGTCCCGCTCGCGATCCTCGCCGGCTAGCTCGCCGACCGGCGCGAGCCGGCCGGATGCGTCGGCGGTGAGGTAGGAAAGATCCGAGGCTTCGCTGCGCCAGACCGGACGGCTGCTGTCGTAGAGGACGGTCGGGATGCCCATGATGCCGCTGCCGTCGCCGTCCATCAGGCTGTTGAAGGCGTGGCTTCGCCCTTCGCTCTCATAGCGCTTGGGAAGGAAAGCGGTCGAGGCGACGCGCGGTTGGCGATCGAGGTCGATGAGGCTGATCCGCAAACCCGTGCGGTCGCGATAGCCCGTGAGGACGATGTCGTTCCCGGCCCGCTCGGCGCGCAGCACATTGTGCGGCACCGCGATCGCGCGCACGCCCCGGGGCCGGTCGACCGGGACCGCAAAGGCGCGCGGGCGGTCGAAACGGACGTTTTCGTCGCCCTCCTCGGGATCGAAATGGTAGCGAGTGAGGCTTCCGTAGACGAGATAGCGGTCGGTGAAACGGTTGGCGATGGCGTGGGTGTCGGTCGCCGGCATGTCGGTATAGAGGTCCTCCGGCACCTCGCGTACCCGCTGGCCGAAGCGGTCGAGGGGCATGTTCAGGAAGACGAGCGTCGGCTCGTCGCGGAGATTGGGCCGGCACTCGGTCGAATCGAAGCGCAGCAGACCGCGAAAGCGAGTAGCATTGGCCTCGAACGAGAATTGGTCGATCGGCTGGCCGCGCGCGGCGAGGACTTCGAGCGGTCCGCCGGCGATCGGCACCCGGTAGAGCGTCGCCGGCTGGGTCTGGGCCATCGATTCCGGCCCCCTCTGGCATCGGCGGCGCACGGCCCTGCCCTCGCGCGCGTCCTCGCCGAGATTGGTCCACAGATAGGCGTGCTCGCCGGTGACGTAGAGCTGGGCCTTTTCCGGACCGACGAAGGCGGTGGTACGGCAGGCGAGGTCGCGGCCCGCCTCGACCGGCCCCAGTGGGCAGACCGAGATGGTATGGAGCTGGGGGTAGACGACCTCGCTGACGGGCCGGTGGATCTGCGGCGCGTCGAACAGGCGGCTGCCGTCCGCCAGCGCGGTTCGGCGCTCGTCCTCCGGCAGCCAGCGCCGGACCGTCGGCCAGCGCTCGTTCTCGCGGCCGAAGCCGCTCCAGTCGTCGATGTCGTAGGGAGTGTAGATGACGAGGCTGTCGCCGACGAGCCGCGTCGCATAATTGGTCGCGCTGTAATAATCGTTCGATGTGATCAGGAACACGCCTTCGCGCTGGATACGGCCCGCCTCGCTGAGACGAAACACCGAAACCTCGGACGCGCCTTCGCGATAGGAATAAGCCGTGACCACGATGCGATCGCCCTGGACCAGCATCTCGTCGTACCAGGTCGCTGAGCCGGGTCCCCGATAGACGTCGGCGCGATCCACCAGGGCAAGGCCTGCATTGCCGCCCGGACGCGTGTCGATAACGAACAAGCGGGCGTCCTGGAGGACGATGAGGTACTGGCCGATCTGCTTGACGATGTCGCCTTCGTCGACACCGGACATCTGGTTGTTGGTGATGGACGGATTGGTCGGCGCCGAGGCGCGGGTGCCGGTGACGGAGATGCTGCCGCTGTTGTCGTTTTCGTCCTGATTCGCCTCGGGACAAAGCTCCGGATCCGTGCAGATTGGGTCCTCGGGCGCGTCGCTCTGCACTTCGGGAGTCTCGACCTGTGCGAGCTGGACGGAGCTGCGGCGCGCGCCCCAGCCGTCGTCGAAGCGCTCCTGCGCCTCGTCGACCGCCTCGACATAGGCCTCGAACTCTTCCTCGCTCGCGAAGCGGGCCAGCGTTTCGCTGGTGAAGCGCCCGAGCGGCGGCGGCGGCGCCTCCACCGCCCGATCCGCTTGCTGTGCGGCGGCAGCGCTGGCCAGGCAGAGGGAAAGGAGAGCGGCGCGAAGCAAAATGCGAGACGCAGGCATGGACTAGTCCTCCTGGGATCAGCGAGGATATAACAAATCCGGCTGGCGACCAAGCGCAACGAACCACGGCCCCCAGGCGGCGCCGCGCCAGGCCGGGTTACCCCCGCCTCGTCTCCAGCGCGGCCAAGAGCGCGGCGTCCCTTCCCTCCGGATCGGCCTGGAAGGCGAGGCCTCCCGCATCGGGCACGACGGTGAGATAGACGATGTAAACCGGGACCGGCTGCGGCAGATCGACTCGCTGCTCGGGCGCGGTCCCGTTCGGGCGGGGCGCGGTTCCGCCGAACAACCAGCGGGCGAAGAGTTGGGCATCTTCGAGGCGGACGCAGCCTGACGACAGGCGCCGATCCCGTGACGCGAACAGGGACTTGTCCGGAAAGTCGTGGAGATAGATGTCGCGGGCGTTGGGCATCATGAACTTGACCGTACCCATCACGTTGGCCCCGCCGGGAAGCTGGCGCAGGCGAAGCGGTTCGCGCCCCGCGGCAACCGCGCGCCAGTTGACGCTGGCGGGGCGCAGCACATGGTCCTCCGCGTGGAATTGCGACAGGATCTGCAGCCGCTCGCGGGCGAGCAATCTGGTACCTTCGCGCAGTACGCGCTGCGCCCGCTGGCGGGCGAGATCTGCCGGCACGTTCCAATAGGGATTGAGCACCGCATAGCGCAGACGGCCGGCGAGGGCCGGCGTCTCCATCCCCGCTTTGCCGACGATCGCACGCATCGTGCCCGCGGCTCGCCTCCCCTCGAACATCCAGAGCCGGGCGGCCGCCGCGTCGACGAGCACGAAGCGGCCGTCCTGCCTCGGGATCGCACGCGCGCGTTCGAGATTGAGCCGGATCAGGCGCTCGTAATGCGCGGCCCCGCGGTTCAGCGCTTCGATCGTCCCCGGATCGGCGGCGCCCGTCTCGGCGAGGCCGTGGACCCGCTGGAACTGCCGCAGGCCGGCGCCGAGGTCCTGGCCGGCAGCGAGACCGAGGCGACGGCGCAGCGCGTCCGTGTCCGGCACAGCGGCGAGCTGGACCTGGGGCAAGGACGACCAGCGCCGGCGATACGCGACATAGCCCTCGCGCAATGCGTCGTAGACGGCATTTCCGCGGCGGGCCTCATCGGCATGCGCCTTCGGATCTCGCGCGGCGGCGGCCGCGTCGAGCACTGCCCGCGCACCAGGCGGCGCGGGCGCGAGACCTTCTTCCGCGTAGATCGGACGAGCCGCCTCGGCGGGAGCAGCGAGGTCCTGGCGGTAGCGGACCCAGGCTTCGGACAGCAGCAGATCGGCGCGGGCGAGCGACTGCGCATCGCCGGCGGCGAGCGCCGCCGCGATCTCGCGGACGCGGTAGCGCGCGGGGTCGAAACCGTCGCTCCCGGAAACGGTCAGAATGTCCAGGACGCGGCGCTCGGCGCCGCCTCCGACCCAGAGCGGCCGCTGACCTCGCGCGGCATAGAAAGCGGCGATCTCGGATTGATTCGATGCGGGCACGGCCGCGATCGCCGGCGGCGGCGCCGGCGCCGGCGCCTTGGCGCATGCCGTCATCGCGATCGAGAGTGCGGCGGCGAGGAGGCAAGGCTTGCGCATCACTCGCGCCATTTAGCAGCGGCGCCTTAAGCATTTAAGGTCACCTGCTCAGGCCGGCCGCGCGCCTCCCATTTCGGGACGCGCCGCCCCGGTTGGTTAAGCCACCACGCGAACCAAGTGCAGCAAACCGGAACACTGGCGCTGATCGCCCGAGCGGCGTATTGCGAACCAACTGATTGAAAAATGCGATCATGGCCCTTCATCCTCCGACGATAAGACAGCTCCAATATCTCCTCGCTCTGCGGCAGCACGGCCATTTCGGCCGCGCCGCGGACGCCTGCTACGTGACCCAATCGACCCTTTCGGCCGGACTGCGCGAGCTGGAGACCCTGCTCGGCGTCACCCTCGTCGAGCGCACGCGGCGCGTGGTGCGCTTCACCGCTTTGGGCGAGCGGGTGGCGGACAAGGCCGTGCGGGTCCTGCGCGAAGCCGAAGAGCTGGTCGAGATGGCCCGGGCCGAAGGTCAGCCGCTGCACGGTGAGATGCGGATGGGCGTCATCCCGACGATCGCGCCGTTCCTGCTGCCGGCGGTGCTGCCTCGTCTCCGGCGCGACTGGCCGATGCTCAAGCTCTATTTGCGCGAGGAAACGAGTCAGGCGGCCTGCGAGGCACTCCAACGCGGCCAGCTCGATTGCGTGCTCCTCGCGCTTCCTTTCGCCTGCGGCGATATCGATGCCTTGCCGCTCTTCGACGACCCGCTCTTCGTCGCCTTTCCCGCCGGCGAGGTCCCTTCCGGCACGGCCGTCGACGCCGATGCGATCGACGAGAACCGCATGCTTCTTCTCGAGGACGGCCACTGCCTCAAGGACCACGCCCTTTCGGCCTGCAACCGCCCCGATTTGCGCGCGCATGCGGCGATGATGGGGACTTCCCTCCACACCCTGGTCCAGATGGTCGACAACGGGCTCGGCACGACCTTCATTCCGGCCATGGCGATCGAGGCCGGCATTCTCGAAGGCACGAGCGTCGAGGCGAAGCCGCTCCGTTCCGAGCACGGCTTCCGGCGCATCGCGCTGATCTGGCGGCGGTCGAGCCCGCGGGAAGCCGAATTCCGGCTCCTGGGCGAGGCGATCCGCCGCATCGTGCCGCAGGTCGATGCCGTCTCGGCGGCGGTCGACGGCTAGGGTCGAGACTCAAACAGAAACGGGTTTGGAGACGCCAAAAAGTCGTCATCCGGACTTGATCCGGGATCCATGAACTCAGAATCGTCCCGAGAGGCGCCGCCCGGATCGCTTTTGTTTCGCAACGCGGTGTTCATGGATCCCGACTTTCGTCGGGACGACGACGTAAAATTAGAAAAACCCGCGACCGAGCTATGGCCTGGGCGGTTGAGCGGCGGGCATCCTGGGAAGCCCGCCTCTCTTCGCGATCAGGCCGCCGGTTCGGCGATGCCGATCGGCTCGACGCTGTCCCGGTTCTGCGGCACGTCGAAACGATCGGCGTTCATCACCTTGGTCCAGACGCCGATGAAGTCGCGCACGAACTTCTCTTCGTGGCCCTTCTCGGCATAGACTTCGGCCACCGCGCGGAGCTGGCTGTTGGCGCCGAAGATTAGGTCGGTGCGGGTCGCCCGCCACTTCTCCTGCTGGCCGGCGCGGTCGTAGCCGATGAACTCCTCGTCGGCGCTGGTGTCGACCACCTGCCAGAAAGTGTCGTTGTCGAGCAGGTTGACGAAGAAGTCGTTGGTCAGCTGGCCCTTGCGGTCGGTGAAGACGCCCTCCGGCGCGTCCTTGTAATTGGCGCCGAGCACCCGCAGGCCGCCGACCAGCACCGTCATCTCGGGCACCGAAAGGCCGAGCAGCGAGGCCCGGTCGAGCAGCAGCTCCTCGGTCTTCACGCTGTGCTTCGTCTTGAGATAGTTGCGGAAGCCGTCCGCCACCGGCTCCATCACCGCGAAGCTCTCGGCGTCGGTCCAGTCCTGCGTGGCGTCGCCGCGGCCGCCGGTGAAGGGGACCTCGACGTCGAAGCCGGCGTCCCGCGCCGCCTTCTCGACCGCCGCGGTGCCCGCGAGGACGATCGCGTCCGCCATCGACAGCGACCCGCGAAGCTCGTCGATCCGGCCGAGAATCCGGCCCAGCGCCTCCGGCTCGTTGACCGCCCAGCCGCGCTGCGGCTCGAGCCGCAGCCGGGCGCCGTTGGCGCCGCCGCGATGGTCGGAGCGGCGGTAGGTGGAAGCCGACGCCCAGGCCGTCCTGACCAGCTCGCCGACGCTGAAGCCGGCATCGAGGATCTTCGACCGGAAGTCCGCGACATCGGCATCGGACGGCGCCGTGCCCGCGGGGACCGGGTCCTGCCAGATCAGATCCTCCTCCGGCACTTCCGGGCCGAGATAGCGGACCTTGGGGCCCATGTCGCGATGGGTGAGCTTGAACCAGGCGCGGGCGAAGGCGTCCTTGAACGCCTCGTAGTCGTTGCGGAACTTCTCCGAGATCGCGCGGAACTCGGGGTCCTCCCTCAGCGCCATGTCGGCCGTCGTCATCATCGTCGGCACGCGCTTGGAGGGATCGTGCGCGGCCGGCGCCATGTCCTCCTCGCGCTGGCCCACGGGCTGCCACTGCTGGGCGCCGGCGGGAGACCGCACCAGCTCATATTCGTAGTCGAGAAGCAGCCGGAAATAATTTTCCGACCACTGCGTCGGCGTGTTCACCCAGCTGCCCTCGATGCCGCTGGTGATCGTATGCTCGCCGAAGCCGCTTTCGTGGGCGCTCGCCCAGCCGAGGCCCTGGAGGGCGATGTCGGCGGCCTCTGGAGCAGCGTCGACCAGGCTCGGGTCGCCGGCGCCATGCGCCTTGCCGAACGTATGTCCGCCGGCGGTGAGCGCGACCGTCTCCTCGTGGTTCATCGCCATCCGCTCGAAGGTGATCTTGATGTCGCGCGCGGACTGGAGCGGATCGGGGACGCCGCCCGGGCCTTCCGGATTGACGTAGATGAGGCCCATCTGGATCGCCGCCAGCGGGTGCTCCAGCTCGAGCTCCTCCTCAGGCAGGATCCGGGTCTTGTTGTCGGGATGGCCGACGAACTGCTCCTCGGAGCCCCAGTAGATGTCGCGCTCCGGCTCGAACACGTCCTGGCGTCCGCCGCCGAAGCCGAAGACCGGCCCGCCCATCGATTCGATCGCGACGTTGCCGGCGAGGATGAAGAGGTCGGCCCAGCTGATGCTCTTGCCGTATTTGCGCTTGATCGGCCAGAGCAGGCGCCGCGCCTTGTCGAGATTGCCGTTGTCCGGCCAGCTGTTCAACGGCGCGAAGCGCTGCTGGCCGCTGTTGGCGCCGCCCCGCCCGTCGGCCGTCCGGTAGGTGCCGGCGGCGTGCCAGGCCATCCGGATCATCAGCCCGCCGTAATTGCCGTAATCGGCCGGCCACCAGGGCTTGCTGTCGGTCAGCATCGCGGCGAGGTCGGCCTTCAGGGCCTGGTAGTCGAGCCTCGAGAAAGCCTCGGCATAATCGAAGTCCGCGCCCATCGGGTCGGGCGAGAGGCCGCCCTGGTTGAGGATCTCGAGCGGGAGCGATTCCGGCCACCAGTCGCGGTTGGTGCGGCCGAGCAGCGAGCGCACCGTCGTCGGCTTCTCCACGGGGCAGCCGCCCATCTCACCAGTCTTCGCGTCCATAGCCTCACCTCTCCTCTGCACGGGTTTGCGGCAACGCCTAGGCGCTCGGCGTCATCGGAGGAAGCGAGGAAAAACGCTTAGATTGAGCGGGAAAATCGATCACCGCCCGGTCGGCGCCAAATTTCCGCCATTTCGGATCAAATAGGCAGGTTCCTACCTAAAATAGGATTTGCATAAGCGAAATTCCTATGTTCTATTTGTGTTCCAGCGAATCGGGGATTGGATATGAGGCGGTCGAATAGGTGGGCTGTCCTTGGGGCAGCGGCGGCGGTCGCGGCCTCGGCGGGCATGGCCGCCGAGACGATCGTCTACCGCTACGACGCGCGCGGCCGGCTGGTTAAAGTCGAGCGCAGCGACAGCGTGAACAGCAACGTCGTCACCCATTACACGCTCGACAAGGCGGACAACCGCACGGTGAAGACCACCACGGGGTCGCCCAACCCACCGCCTCCGTGAGGGGGAGCGGGTCAAAGTGATGCTTTGACCCGGGCAAAAGATCGAGGCGCCTAGGGCCACATCGATGCCGGATCGGGTCCCGGACAGGCTTTCGGAGAAGATAGATGAAGACGACGTCCATTCGGGCGCGAGCCCTTTCGTGCGCCCTGCTCGGCGGAACCGCGCTTTGCGGCCTCGCCTCCGCCCCCGCGGCGGCGCAGACCAGCCCCACCTTCCGCAACCTCGACGCGAACGGAGTCGACCTGGTCCGGGGCGATTTCCTGACCGGCTTCCCGGAAGGCTCGATCGGCTCGGGCGAGGCGGAGCTGGCTCTGCTTCGGATGCTCGGCGCCACCGGCGGCAGCGGCACCGAGGGATCGAGCCAGTGGGACCATATCGCGCTGAACCTCGTCTCGTCCGGCACCTGGATCGACTTCGGCTCGCACAGCGACAAATTCCCTGGCGCCGAAACCCGGGGCGCGACCCTGTCGGGCAGCGGCAATTCCTACCAATATCGCTCGCCCGACGGCACGATTATCGCCTTCGGTGATTCCACTCCAAACGGCGATGCCACCAATTTCTGCGACGGCACGACCAAGCCATCCTGCATGCTGATCCCGACCTCGGTCACCTCGCCCGACGGGAAGGTGGTCAGCATCAATTACGAATTCTGGACCCTGTGCATCGAAACGGCCGCCACGAGCGGCCCGCCTTATTATTTGCCGGCGGAGGGCGAACCGTCCACGATCGACTGCCAATACACGCCGCGCATCGCGTCGGTGATCAACAGCTACGGCTACGAGATCCGCTTCGCTTACGCCTCCGCGGCGAGCAGCGGAGCCACCACCAATCCTCCGGCGACCTTCCACCGGCGCACCGGCGCGAGCTTCTATAACAACCAGGCGAGCAGCACCCCCCTGGCCAGCGTCTCCTATTCCTATCCGTCCACCGGGGTCACCGACGTCACCGACCAGGGCGGCCGAATATGGCGGGTGACGAGCGCTTCCACCAATTACGCCATCCGGCGCCCCGGCGCGCCCGCCGACACGACTAGCGCTACCCTCGGCGGCGGCGTGGTCACGTCGGTGGTCAAGGACGGCGTCACCACCAATTATTCGCGAAGCGTCTCGGGAAGCGTCGCGACGATGGTCGTCACCAACGCGCTCAGCCAGGCGACGACGATCGTCTCCAACCTGACCAGCGGTCGCCCGACCTCGGTCACCGATCCGCTCGGCCGCACGACCGGCTTCGCCTATGACGGCAACGACCGGCCGACCCGAACCACCGCCCCTGAAGGCAATTACGTTGAGCAAAGCTACGACGCGCGGGGCAACGTGATCCAGACGGTGGCTGTGCCCAAGGGCGGCGTCGGCCCGACCATCGTCACCTCCGCCAGCTTCGACTCGACCTGCTCCAACCCGGTGACCTGCAACCAACCCAACAGCACCACCGACGCCCGAGGCAGCGTCACCGACTACACCTACGATCCCACCCATGGCGGAGTACTCACCGTCACGGCGCCGGCTGTCGGCGGGGTCCGGCCGCAGACCCGCTACACCTACACGCTTACCAACGGCGAATATCATCTGACCGGCGTCTCGCAATGCCGCACGGCGAGCTTCTGCGCCGGAGCCGCGGACGAGGTTAAGACCGCCCTCGCCTACGATTCGAACGGCAATCTCTACTGGACCGCGAGCGGCGACGGCGCCGGGACGCTCGTCGCGGCGAGCACGATGAGCTACGACGCGCTCGGCAATCTGGTGACGGTGGACGGGCCGCTGCCGGGCTCGGCGGACACCGGCCGGGTTCGCTACGATGCGGCCCGGCAGGCGATCGGAATCGTCTCGCCCGATCCGGACGGCGCCGGCCCCCTCAAGCACCGCGCGGTGCGCAACAGCCACGACAGCTCGACGGGGCTCCTGACCAAGGTCGAGCAGGGCAATGTGAACGGCCCGTCGGACTCCGACTGGGCGGCCTTCGCCCCGGCCCACGCCGTGGAGACAAGCTACGACTCCAATGCGAGGCCGGTGGTCAGCAAGCTCGTCTCCGGCTCCACCGTCCACGCTCTCAGCCAGACCGGCTACGACGCGCTCGGCCGGCCCGAATGCTCGGCGCAGCGGATGAATCCGGCGCTGTTCGACTCGACCCTTCCCGCCGCCTGCACCCTAGGCACTCAGGGCACAGGCGCGAACGATTACGGCCCCGACCGGATTGCAAAGGCGGTCTACGACGCCGCCGGGCGTGTATACCAGACTAAGGTCGCGGTCGGCACCGCCGAGGAGGCGACCGAAATCACCGCCACCTTTACCGCCAACGGCCAGCTCGAGACCGTCACCGACGCCGAGAACAACAAGACGACCTACGAATATGACGGCCACGACCGGCTTTTGAACACCCGCTATCCGGTCTCGACGAAAGGCGCCCTGGCCAGCGCTCCGACCAGCGGACCGACCGCCGATTTCGAGCAGCTCGGCTACGATGCCAACGGCAACGTCGTCACCTTCCGCAACCGCGCGGGCCAGTCGATCGGCTTCGGCCATGACGCGCTCGACCGGGTGACGCACAAGGACCTTCCCGGGTCGGAGCCGGACGTCACCTACACCTACGACCTGCTCGGCCGGATGACCGGCGCTTCGCAGACCGGCCATTCGATCGGCTTCGAGTGGGACTCGCTCGGGCGGCTCGTCGCGCAGACCAACCCGATCGGGACGGTGACCGCCGAGTACGACCTCGCCGGCCGCCGCACCCTCCTGAAATGGCCGGCGGACCCGACCTTCCCGCTCGGGCACAAGGCGGTTTACGAGCGGCTCGTTACCGGCGAGGTGAGCGTCATGAGGGAGGGGGCGCCGCTGACGGGGCCGCTCGACGCAAGCTTCGCCTATGACGATCTCGGACGGCGTGTCGGAATCTCCCGCGGCAACGGCGCCTCGACCGGCTACGCTTTCGACGCCTCGTCCCGCCTCTCTTCGCTCAGCCACGACTTTGCCGGCACGACCCGCGACCTGATGCTCGGCTTCAGCTACAATCCTGCAGGCCAGCTCGTTTCGGCGACACGCTCCAACGACTCGTACAGCTGGACGGGCCACGGCTCGGGGAGCACGGGCTCGAGCGTCGACGGGCTCAACCGGCTCGCCGCCCAGGGCGGGGTGACGTTCACGCACGACCCCAAGGGCAATCTGGAGTCCGACGGCACGCGCAGCTTCGGCTACAGCTCCGAGAATCTGGCACTGACTCAGATCAGCGGCGGTTCGACCATCACTCGCACCTACGATCCCCTGAACCGGTTATCGAGCACCTACGCGACCGGCGGACGGGCTCCCACCCAATTCCTCTGGTTCGGGGACGAGCTGATCGGCGAATATCACAGCGGCAACGTCGTCGGCCGTTTCGTTCACGGCCCGGGCGTCGACGAGCCGATGCTGATCGTCGGCCGGGACGGCACGCGCACCTGGCTCCACGCCGACGAGCGCGGGTCGGTGGTCGCGCGCTCGGACTCGACGGGCGCGGCTCCGTGGGTCGTCACCTATGACGAATATGGGCGCAGCCCCGCCGCGTTCCGCTTCGGCTTCACCGGCCAGATGCACCTCAGCGGCAATCTCTATTATTACAAATCGAGGATGTACGACACCGGCCTCGGCCGGTTCCTGCAGCCGGACCCGATCGGATATGGCGATGGGATGAACATGTACGCCTATGTTGGCGGGGATCCGGTCAACTTCGCGGACCCGAGCGGCCTTTGCAAGGATGGAGCAGGCAAGTCCGTCTCTGCACCCACCGGCTCGCGGATTTGCGGCGGCGGCAGCGGTGGAATAGCCTCCTCACGAAGCCCAGGCTCATCTTTGGCATTGGGAGGGAATGGCAATGATGGCCTCTCCGGCGCGATCTTTGTACCAGGAAGTCCGGGCTCGGTTTCTTCGGGCGGCAATACGATCATCGTCACAGGCAAGTCGCCCGGCCAGTCGATCAACCCCGGGTCGTGGGGTAGCTCGAATTTTCATTTGGCGGGTGGGGGGTGGTGGGATTCACATGACTTTCAAGTGGGCCCTTTCTTTATTTGCCCTGATAGTTCTGGATGTCGCCAAGCAATACTCGATGTGTTTCCATCATATATTGTTCCAAACTTGGGTGAAGCCGTTGTTAACGGTAAAGTCAGCCCGATTTATCGATTTCCGGAAGGATGGTTTCTAGTAGGACACGTTCGAACTTTCATCTCTAATGACGGGCTGTCTGCTACTAACGTTACGATGTCCGACCACATGCTCAGGCACGGGCAAGTAGATATCTCGAACCGCCTGGTTGGAGGGTCGTGGTACGTCGGAGCCCGCGGTTATGGGAACAACCTGCCTTTCATGGGCACGCTGAACCAGTTTTTCGGTCCAGGAATTTTCAGTGGAATGCTGGGATCTTATGTTATGGTCGTACGAAGCAGGATACGCAGGTGATGGAGTGGAAGATGAGCAGAGCGTCTTGGTTGCCGTTGCTATGCTGCGCCCTGATGCTGGGATCGTGCGGGAATGGTCGGGCCGCTTCAGATGGCAACCCACCTATGGCACAGGCGCACCTGGAAACCGCGGCTAGTTATGATGCCTTGAGACCGGCGATCTGGAAGTTCTCGCGCGAGAATAACTTCGCGGTACAGGAACAAGCAACGCGCCCCCAAGGAATGCTGGATTTCAGCATCGAGCTGTTCCGAGATGATATAAGGGTGTCCGTCAGCAGGTTGCGCGGAGAAGGGGTCATGCTGTTCGCGTACCCACTCTGCGCATCCGAACGAGGGCGACGACTTGGCTTACAGGTGGCGGCCGATTCGGCAGTCACCAAGTTAAAAGACGCGCTCTCTCATCCGTGACGAGCCGTCGAATTCCGGGGATACCGTACTAAAATCCGGGACAGTACTAATTTCCTGACCTGGACCAGGAGAGTAACCAATTTCGAAGGCAGACCGATGCCCCATCAGCCCCCTCCCGACGACGAGCTCTTCATCCACCTCGACCTGAACGGCCTCGCCGCGCTGTTGAAGGCGGCCGAGTCCGCGATCGGGACCGGGCGCGGGCGGCTCGATCTCGGCTCCGGCGGGATCGCCGTCCGCAGCGGCACGGCGCCCTTCGCCAGGGTGACCCTCACCTACTCCGACCCCGCCGGCGGCGGCCTCGCTCTGGCCGCCTAGTCCGACGGCCGCTTCATCGCTCAC